>JAIMKJ010000005.1 GCA_020692565.1 Thermomonas sp. | reverse complement strand
CTTCTGGGTCGCCCGGATGATCATGATGACCGACCATTTCATGCCGAAGGACACGCCCGATACCGAACGCGTGCCGTTCAAGGACGTGTACATCACCGGCCTGGTCCGCGACAAGGACGGCCAGAAGATGTCGAAATCGAAGGGCAATATCCTCGACCCGCTCGACATCATCGACGGCATCACCGTCGACGCACTGGTCGCCAAGCGCACCACCGGCCTGATGAAGCCGAAGGACGCGCCGAAGATCGAGAAGAACACCCGCAAGGAATTCCCCGACGGCATCGCGCCGCACGGCGCCGACGCGCTGCGCTTCACCATGGCCGCGCTGGCCGGCCCCGGCCGCGACATCAAGTTCGACATGGCGCGCTGCGAGGGCTACAAGAATTTCTGCAACAAGCTGTGGAATGCCACGCGGTTCGTGTTGATGAACACCGAGGGTTTCACTGTAGGAGGGGCCGTAGGAGGGGCTTCAGCCCCGAGCTCTGGTGAAATACAAACATCGTCGGCAAAGATCGGGGCTGAAGCCCCTCCTACACCGATCACCGACGCCGAGAAGTGGATCCTCTCGCGCCTCGCCAAGGTCTCCACAGAAGCCGGCGAACATTTCGCTGCGTATCGCTTCGACCTGCTCGCGCAGGCGCTGTACGAGTTCGCATGGAACGAGTTCTGCGACTGGTTCGTGGAACTTGCCAAGCCGGCGTTGAACGGCGACGACAGGCCGGCCGCCGAGAGCACCCGCCACACGCTCCTGTACGTGTTCGAATCGCTGCTGCGCCTGCTGCATCCGCTGACGCCGTTCGTGACTGAGGAACTGTGGCGTGGCGTCGCGCCGAAACTCGGCATCGACGCGGCCAGCATCTCGACGCGCGCCTACCCGCAGGCCGGCGACTTCGGCGACCAGGATTACAGCGCCGCGGAAACCGATATCGAATGGTTCAAACAGGTCGTCTCGTCGCTGCGCAGCATCCGCAGCACGCTGGGCATTTCGCCGTCGAAACCGGTGCGATTGCTGCTGAAGAACCGCAACGCCGAAGATGCCGCGCGCATGGAAAAATTCGCCGCGCCGCTGAAATTCCTGCTGAAACTCGAATCCATCGACACCTCGCCCGACGGCGACGAGCCGCCGCCGGCCGCGTCCGCGGTGATCGGCGACCTCACCCTGCTGGTGCCGCTGGAAGGCCTGGTCGATCTCGACGCCGAGCGCGTGCGCCTCGACAAGGAAATCGCCAAGGTCGCGATCGAGAAGGACAAGAGCGAAGCCAAGCTCGCGAAGTTCGGCGGCAGCGTGCCGCCCGCGGTGGTCGAACAGGAACGCCTGCGTCTGGCCGACTGGACCGCGAAGCTCGCGGCGCTGCAGGAGCAGCGCGCGCGGCTCGCCTGACCTGGCGGCCCTGTAGAGCCGCCTTCAGGCCGCTGTTTCGCGGAGTACACCACCACAGCAGCGGCCTGAAGGCCGCTCTACGAACAGGTCGCATCACGCGTCCGACAACAACTCCATCGCCATCACGATCGCGTCCTCGCGGCCCATGTTGGCCGGGTAATAGCGCGGCCGGCGACCGATCTCGTTGAAACCCTCGTCGAAGTACAGCGCGATCGCGCGCGGGTTCGAGGGCCGCACTTCCAGGAAGATGCGCTCGGCGTTCTGCACCCGGGCGATGCGCACCAGCGCGCGCAGCAGGCGACGACCGTGGCCCTGCGTCTGCGCAGCCGGCGAGATGCAGATATTGAGGATGTGCGCCTCTCGCGCGGCGATGCTGATGATGCCGTAACCGATGACGCTGTCGTCCTGGATCAGCAGCCACGATGGATAACCGGCGGTGAGGCAATCGCGGAAGATGCCGACGGACCAGGGAAAGGGATAGGCGCTGAGTTCGATCGCCATCACTGCGTCGAGATCGCTCTCGCGCATCGCACGCAGGGTCGTCGACGCCGGCGCCGAGGGTTCGACGGACGGCAGCGACGTCGTGCTCACGGGCGCGCGCTCATGGGGTCGTACTCCTCCGCGGCTCAGCTCGACGGCCGGCGCAGTGCGCGCAGGCGTGGCCACAACGCACGCTTGGCCTGCGGGTCGCGGCGCAGCGCCTGCGATGCCGGCCAATCGCGGGCCAGCGCCGCAGCATCGCGACCGAGTCCGGCAGCCCGCAACAGCGCCAGCGTCAGCGGATCGAGCGTGGAGGCCGCCTCGCCGGGGTCGGCGGACCGTGTCGCCGAGGCGCCGGCCTGCGTCGTCGCCGCGGCCAGACGGTAGACCGGCAGCCCCATCGCCTCCAGCGCCTCGCGCTGCTGCGGATTCCAGGCCGGGTTCAAGCGTCCTCCGCCGTCGATTTGCGCGCCATCCTTCGCGAGATCAGCGGCCCGAACACGGCGAAGGTCGCGAACACGAACAGCAGCACCTTCGGCGGATCGATCACCAGACCGATGATCGCGATGACGATCGCGAACAGTGTGAAGAACCGGATGCGATCGCTGTTCGGTCCCGGCTTGCCGCCCTTGAAACTGGAGTAGCGGAAGCCGCTGACCATCAGCAGACCGGCGATCACCGTGACCGCCAGCGCCGGGTAGCGAAGGTCTTCGCCGGTCAGCCCCAGATCGTGCATGGTCCAGACGAAGCTGGCCATCAGGCCGGCCGCCGACGGGCTGGGCAGGCCGATGAACCAGCGTTTGTCGACCTGGCCGACCTGGCTGTTGAAGCGCGCCAGCCGCAGCGCGGCGCAGGCGGCGTAGAGGAACGCCCCCAGCCAGCCGATCCTGCCGAGGGTGACGCTGTCCATCTTCATCGACGCCAGCGCCCAGTGGTACATCACCAGCGACGGCGCCATGCCGAAGCTGATCAGGTCCGACAGCGAGTCGTACTGCACCCCGAACTCGCTCTGGGTGTTGGTCATCCGCGCAACCCGGCCGTCGAGGCCGTCCAGCACCGCGGCGATGAAGATCGCCACGCAGGCCGCCTCGAAGCGCCCCTGCGAGGCGGCGATGATCGCGAAGAATCCGGAAAACAGTGCCGCTGTGGTGAACAGGTTCGGCAGCAGGTAGATGCCACGGTTGCGCCGGGGCGCGATGGGCGGTTCAGGTGTGTTCATGCCGGCAGTGTAACGGGAGTGTCGCATCGGGCATAACGTGCGGCGGGTCACATCTCCGACCGTCCCTCTGGCCCTTTCGCGGGCACCGGCGATGACGCCCAACCGACCTCCCGGCGGCCGGGCGCTTGCGCCTGCCGCGCGAGGGTGCTGCAATCCCCCGGTCGCGGCAGCCCCCGCCCGCCGTTTTCCGCAGGTATCGCCATGAATCGTGCACGCCTCATCGCCCCGCTCACCGCCCTGGTCGCCACGCTCGCGGTGGTTGCCGCTCCGACGGTCTTCGCCGGCGAGGTCTACCAGTGGAAGGACGCCAACGGCGTCACCCATTACTCGCAGACGCCGCCGCAGCAGGGCAAATTCGCGGCGCGGTCGATCTACCACCGCGAACAGGCCGTCGAAGGCCAGCCCGCCGAGGCCGCCCCCACCGAATCCCGGCAGTGCATCACCGCGCGCGGCAACATCGAGCTGCTGCAGAGCGGCGCCAAGCTGCAGTTGGACAGCGACGGCGACGGCAAACCGGACAAAGACCTCGACGACAGCGCCCGCGCCGAACAACTGCGTATCGCGCAGACGGTGGCCCGGGTGAACTGCAGCCCGACCACCGCCAAGGCTCCCTGACCTCCGGTCCCGGCGCCGCCGCGGCGCGCATTCACCGCCGACGCCTCGCTTTCCGGGCAGTTCGAGGGCGGTTTCGAACCAGATCCAGCCGACATCGGGCAAAATGTGGGGTTCGACCCCCTCCCTGCCCGAGTTCCGCCTCATGCGCCTGTCGCAGTTCCACCTCCGCACCGTCAAGGAAACCCCCGCAGACGCCGAGATCGTCAGCCATCAGCTGATGCTCCGCGCCGGGATGCTGCGCAAACTCGCCGCAGGCCTCTACACCTGGAGCCCGCTGGGCCTGCGCGTGCTGCGCAAGGTGGAGGCCGCCGTACGCGAGGAAATGAACCGCGCCGGCGCGATCGAACTGCAGATGCCGACGATCCAGCCGCGCGAGCTGTGGGAAGAAACCGGGCGCTGGGAGAAATTCGGCGGCCAGTTGCTGAAGATCAAGGACCGCAAGGAGGCCGAGTACTGCTACGGCCCCACCGCCGAGGAAGTGATCACCGATTTCGCGCGTCAGGAGATCAACAGCCACAAACAGCTGCCGGTGAACTTCTACAACATCCAGACCAAGTTCCGCGACGAGATCCGCCCGCGTTTCGGCGTGATGCGCGCGCGCGAGTTCCTGATGAAGGACGCGTATTCGTTCCACATCAGCGATGAAGATCTGGCGCGCGAATACCGGAATATGTACGACACCTATTCGCGGATCTTCACCCGCCTGGGCTTGAAGTTCCGCGCGGTGTTCGCCGATACCGGCGCGATCGGCGGCAGCGCCTCGCACGAATTCCACGTGCTGGCCGATTCCGGCGAAGACGCCATCGCCTTCTCCGACGGCTCGGATTACGCGGCGAACGTCGAACTGGCCGAAGCCGTGTCGCCGGGCACGCGCGCGACGGCCAGCGAAACGATGCGCAAGGTCGAAACGCCCACGCAGAAGACCTGCGAGGACGTTGCCGCGCTGCTGGGCATTGCGCTCGGGCGCACGGTGAAGTCGGTCGCGATCATGACCGGAGACGCGGACACCCCGCCGCAGTTCGTGCTGGCGCTGGTGCGCGGCGACCACACCGTCAACGAGATCAAGCTTTCGAAGCTGCCGGGCCTGGCCGAATACCGTCTCGCGACCGAAGCCGAGATCATCGAGCACATCGGCTGCGAGCCGGGCTTCCTCGGCCCGGTGAAACCCGCGAAGCGGATCCGCATCGTCGCCGACCGCAGCGTCGCCGCGATGCACGATTTCGTGGTCGGCGCGAACGAATCCGGCCATCACCTCGCCGGTGTGAACTGGGGCCGCGATCTGCCGGAACCCGATCTCGTCGCCGATATCCGCAACGTGCTGGCCGGCGATCCCTCGCCCTGCGGCACGGGGACGCTGGGCATCGCGCGCGGCATCGAAGTCGGCCACGTCTTCGCGCTGGGCCGCAAATATTCCGAAGCGATGAAGTGCAGCGTCCTCGACGCCAACGGCAAGGCCGCGACGCCGACCATGGGCTGCTACGGCATCGGCGTGAGCCGCATCGTCGCCGCGGCAATCGAGCAGAACCACGATGCCGCCGGCATCATCTGGCCCGAGGCGATGGCGCCGTGGCAGGTGGCGGTCTGCGTGATCAATCCGAAGAACGACGCGAACGTCGACGCCGCCGCGCTGGCGCTGTACGACGAACTCGGCACCGCGGGCGTGGAAGCGGTACTCGACGACCGCGGCCTGCGTCCGGGCGCGATGTTCGCCGACATCGAACTGATCGGCATTCCGCATCGCGTCGTGGTCTCGGAACGCGGCCTCGCCGCCGGCACGTTCGAATATCGCGCGCGCCGCGCAAGCGAAGCCGAGTCGCTGGATCGCGATGCGCTGATGCGGCGTTTGGCGCCTCGGCGCGGATAAATGCCGCATTAATCATGGGTATCGATGCCGAAGAAAATCGCCGCGGTCCGTCCGCGGCGATTTTCTTTGCGGCGGCCTTGATTTTCCCCGAAAGACGGATTCGATTATCATTCGGGGTTCTGCGCATTTGCACAGAGCCTTACCCCCGCAATTCGGAGCCCACATGGCACTCGATCTGAAAGGTCTTACAAAGAAGGAACTCGATAGCTTGATCACCCAGGCCAGGAAGCAGCAGACCGCACTCAAGAAGCGCAAGCCCGTCGCCGGCGTACGCAAGAAAATCGTCGACATGGCCAAAGCCGAGGGTTATACGCTGATCGAACTGTTCGGCATCAAGGCCGCTGCGAAAAAGGCCGCTCCGGCCAAGAAAGCAGCGAAAAAGGCAGCCGTGCGGAAAGTCGGCAAGAAAGTACCGGCGAAGTACCGCAATCCGGCCAATACCAAGGAAACCTGGAGCGGTCGCGGCAAACAGCCGCGCTGGATGGCCGAACAGGTGAAGAAAGGCAAGAAGGCCGAAGACTTCCTGATCAAGAAGTAAGCGCAGGCCTTCCTGAAACGACGACGCCGGCCTCGTGCCGGCGTTTTCGATGGTGCGTCGCCGTCAGGCATGCACTCCTCTGCATTTGATTTCCACCGGCCGTGGGCACGGCCCGTTCTGGTCGCTGTTCATCCGCTGCCTGGGCTGGCCTGCAGACCGCCCTGCAAAACGCGCCGCTCAGAGATTCCGGCGCGTGGGAATCAGGATATTGCCGAACAGCAGGCCCGCGACCAGCGCCAGCAGCACGTTCAGCGCGGCGACCATCGCCGCCTGCCCCGCTTCCATGTTCTGCTGCTGCACCAGCGCAAGCAGGCCACGCAGGCTCGCGCTGCCGGGCACCAGCATGATGATGCCGGGGAGACGCACCAGCGCGCCCGGACGATTGAACCAGCGCGCGTAACCGTTGCCCAGCGCGGTCATCGCCAACGCGGCGACGAAAATGCCGACCGTACTGCCCCATTCACCGCCGACGAAACGCGAAATCAGATAACCGGTCGCGGCCGACAGCATCACCAGTGGATAATCGCGACGCCCGCTGCGGAACAGCACTGCGAACGCATACGCACCGAGCAGCAGCGCCACGCCCTCGACCCAGTCCGGCTGCGGACGAAGCGCGCGGATCTGCGGCTGGATCCCCACCATCTCGGCGGCGGTGAGCGCCACCATCATGCCGATGGCGAGCTTGAGGATGGTGCTCATCGCGCCGGCGAAGCGCGCGGTGCCGGAAACGAGGTTCTGATTGGTGAGCTCGTTCACCGCGTTGGTCAGCGCCATGCCGGGCATGAGCACGATCAGCGACGAGATGATGACCGTATTGAGGTTCAACGGACCGATGAGGCTGGCGACCAGCACTGCGATCACACCGGCGAACATCGCCGCGATCGCATCGCTGGCTTCCTTCAACCGCGGCCTGTTCTTCGTGGCCCAGTCCAGCAGGCCCAACAACAGCCCGGTGAACCCTGCGGTGGCGATATCCAGCCACGGCAGTCGCCACAGGCCCGCCACGGCGGCCGCGCACAGGCCGAAAGCGAAGATCGAAATGGCCTGCCCGCGCCAACTGCCCGGACGATCGAGCGCGCGCAGCGCGGCGTGGCCTGCTTCGAGATCCAGCGTACCGGACGTCACGTCCTCCGCCACACGATCCACTTCGCAAAGCTTGTAGAGGTCGGTTTCGCCGGGCAACAGACGCACCACCCGCACGGTGTCGCGACGGCCACCGGTTTCGCCGAACGACAGGATCATGCCGGTCGGATTGGACCAGGCGCCGCATTCGAGCCCGAGCTTGGCCGCCACCGCGGTGACCGAGCCTTCGAGCCGGTGCGCGGTGGTGCCGTACGCATGCAGGCGACTGGCCAGTTCGACCACGAAATCGGCGCGCGCGGTGTGATCGTGGCGCTGTAGAGCGGCGTTCACGGGCGGCGCCGGAATGTCGGCGACAGCAGCGGGCCGATAGCGGTGTTCATGGCGGGGATGGGCACCGGCGGACGGCGGAATGCAAGGCCGGCATATTAACCGATCGCGTCGCTCAGCCCGGCGCCCGACGCGCCAATGCAGACAGCAGCGCCGCGACGAACCGGTCCGCCGCGCCCGGCGCCTGATCGAAGAACAGCGAGGGTTCTGCCAGCTCCAGCTCCAGCAGGCAAGGCCGGCCCGCGGCATCGCGGATCAGGTCGACGCGCGCGTACGGCGGCATGGCTTCGATATGCTGACGCGATGCCGCCAGCACCGCTTCGCCCAGCCGCAACTCATCGGCATCCGGTGCGCGCGCGGCGATGGACCCGGGCACCCGGGAGTGGTCCAGACCGGCCTCGTTCAACTTCAGCAGCGCGACCTTGCGGATGGCGTGGCTGAAAACGCCATCGAAATACAGCAGCGCGGTTTCGCCGTGGACATCGACCGCGTCCAGATACGGCTGCAGCATCGCGCTGCGGCCGGCATCGAGCAGGCGGCCGACGTGATTGGCGGCGGCGAATTCCTGCGCACGGGCATATCGCTGGGTATCGGCCGAGCCGACGCTCACGGCCGGCTTGACCACGAATTCCGGGGCATCGGCGAATTCGGCCAGGAACGCCTGCAGCGCCGGCAGCGGCTCGGCGTCGGGTTCGACGAAGCGGGTCGGCACCACCGGTACGCCGTCCGCGGCCAGATCGACCAGGTAATGCTTGTCGATGTTCCAGCGCAGCGCCGGCAGCGGATTGAGCAGGGTCGCGGCGCGATCGACGCGCCCGCACCAGCGCAGGAATTCCGGCAGCCGGGTGTGGTAATCCCAAGGCGAGCGCAGCACCACCGCGTCGTAACGCGCCCAGGAGACGGTGAAATCGTCCCAGGCGCGGACTTCCGCGATCAGCCCGGCGCGCGCGCAAGCCGCGAGCAACGGCGGCATGTCGTCGTCGAGTGCGGCGGACGCGATGGCGGTGACGAATGCGATCCGGGTCATGCCGTCGAGTCTAGCCGGACGCGGGCCAACCGACATGCCCCAAAGTACGGTGTGCCGCGACCCGATGCAGCCGGTAAACTTGCCCGCTCCACGGACCCCTCCCGCACGGCTTCGAGCCTTTCGACCGTACGGACCCCCACGTTCTGCCAGGAGTTTCCGCATGCAACGCACGGTGTCGGCATGAGCAGTCACAAAATCTTTCCGAACGCGGCCGAAGCGCTGCGCGGCCTCGTCGCGGACGATCAGACCCTCGCGGTCGGCGGCTTCGGCCTCTGCGGCATTCCCGAAGCGCTGATCGCCGCGCTGCGCGATTCCGGCGTCAAAGGCCTGACCGCGATCTCCAACAACGCCGGTGTCGACGGCTTCGGCCTGGGCATGCTGCTGGGCACCCGGCAGATCAAGAAGATGATTTCGTCCTACGTCGGCGAAAACAAGGAATTCGAGCGCCAGTATCTGTCCGGCGAACTCGAACTCGAATTCAACCCGCAGGGCACGCTGGCCGAGCGCCTGCGCGCCGGTGGCGCCGGCATCCCTGCGTTCTTCGTGCGCACCGGCTACGGCACGGTGGTGGCCGAAGGCAAGGAAACCCGCCAGTTCCCCGACGGCCACTGGTACGTGATGGAAACCGCGCTGAAGGCCGATGTGTCGCTGATCAAGGCGTGGAAAGCCGACAAAGCCGGCAATCTGGTGTTCCGCAAGACCGCGCGCAACTTCAACCCGGCCTGTGCGATGGCCGGCAAGGTGTGCGTGGCGGAAGTCGAGCAACTGGTGGAGATCGGCGAGATCGACCCCGATCACGTCCATCTGCCCGGCATCTATGTCGACCGCATCGTGGTCAATCCCACGCCCGAGAAACGCATCGAACAGCGCACCGTGCGCGTGGGAGACAAGTAATGGCCTGGACCCGCGACGAAATGGCGCAGCGCGCCGCACAGGAACTCAGCGACGGCGCCTACGTGAATCTGGGCATCGGCCTCCCCACCCTGGTCGCCAACTTCATTCCCGAAGGCATGGACGTGTGGCTGCAGAGCGAGAACGGCCTGCTCGGCATCGGCCCATTCCCGACCGACGACGAAGTGGACGCCGACCTCATCAACGCCGGCAAGCAGACCGTGACCGCGCGTTCCGGCGCCAGCTACTTCGGCAGCCACGACTCGTTCGCGATGATCCGCGGCGGCCACATCGACCTTGCGATCCTCGGCGCGATGCAGGTCACCCACAAGGGCGACCTCGCCAACTGGATGGTGCCCGGCAAGATGGTCAAGGGCATGGGCGGCGCGATGGATCTGGTCGCCGGTGTGCGCCGGGTGGTGGTGGTGATGGAGCACACCGCCAAGAACGGCGAGCACAAGATCCTGCCCGAATGCACCCTGCCACTGACCGGCGTGGGCGTGGTCGACCGCATCATCACCGACCTCGCGGTGATGGACGTGACCGCCGACGGCCTGACATTGATCGAAGCCGCCCCGGGCGTAAGCCACGACGAACTGCGCGAGAAGACCGGGGTGCCGCTGCTGGGTTGATCCGTTCCACGACGCTCAATCTGCCGTTCGTAGAGCGGCCTTCAGGCCGCTGAAGCTTTTGCCGCGAGCGATCGGCGGCCTGAAGGCCGCTCTACAAAAACAGAGCCCCGCGAATGCAAAAAAGCCGGTCAGCGTTCACTGACTGGCATTAGGCCTTGAGGCCGGCCGGCCCGTTTATCCGCACGGGTTCCGCGAACTCAGCGTCCCGGCACGCGGCAGCAGCGCCGCGCCGCGGTGAGGACCGCACTGGTGCTGCCGTTGTTGCGTGCACCGCAGATGCCGCCGCCGCGCAGGCTGGAGAACACGATCGGCATGAACCACGAGCCGGATTCGCAGTCGAGCTGGGTCGCGGTATAGCCTGCCGCGCAGGCCGGCGCGGTGACCTGCCCGGTCGCGCCCACGCCGATCGTCACGGTTGCCAGGCCACTGTCGACGCACGACAGCGCGGTGGCGCGCGGCGGCGCGAAATAACCGACGATGTCGACCACGAAGTCGGACTGGGCGAAGGAAAAGATCGAAAAATCGAGATTCAGCGCCGGATTCGGAATCTTGGCGATGATCGCGCTGTTGACGATGGCGCCGGCGGCGTAGTTCACGCTCGCGGTGTCCGGACGGACGGCCGCATGCGGGAAGACGGTGGCGTAGCCGGCCTGGACCGGCACCACGGCGGTGACGTTCAGCGCGACGGCCGAAGGAATCTCGCCCTGCATGCCGCAGTTGCCGGTGCTGCCGCCCTGGCCCGCGTAACTGCTGGTGCCCGCCGCCTTGAAACTGCGGGTCTGGCCGGCGCCGATCGCGCCTCCGGCATTGCGGGTGTCCACGATCCTGCAGGGCTGGATCGGCGTATAGACCAGATCTTCGCCCAATGCGCCGAGCGCCTTGCCGAGCGCCGGAATCTGCCGCACAGGCGTCCCCGGCGCGGTCGCAGCCAGCCCGTCGATGATGCGATCGTCGCCGACGCGGTGCCCGACGCCGCCCAACGCCGCCAACGCACCCTCGAACGTGTCGCGGCGCAGCGCCTCGCGGAGATTGTCGGCATCGCCGCGGGCGAAGGTCGGCACCATGCGACCGCTCCAGACGCCGACGTCCACGCCATACACGCGCTCGGCGTAACCACCCCACTTCAGTACGAAACGCCGGATCAGCGCACCGCGTTCGGCAGGCGTGGCAGGGCCGTTCCCGACGGCGGCCACGGGCATGGTGCGGATCGGAGCTGCAGCCGTCGCAACGGGCAGGAACAGCGCGGCAACGAGCAAGGGGGCGACCAGTGCGGCAGACATGGCGTGCCGCCGGACGGCGTCTTGGACAGGCATGGCGTGGAATGGCATGAAGGAGACAGACATGGGGTTTCTTCCCTGACAGTGTGACGAGCCACCGGAGGCGCGGCATCCGGCCGGGAGCAAGAGACGCTTCTGCTCGCGCCGCACCGCGCGATCATCGCCCGATACGACCATCCCTTACAATGCGGCCATGCTGCCCGATGCCACGCCCCTCGCCAACCAGTTGCTGATCGCGCTGCCGTCGTTGGCCGATCCCAACTTCTCCCGCGCCGTCGCCCTGATCTGTCAGCACGACAGCGAGGGGGCGATGGGTCTGGTCATCAACCGTCCCTCCGAATACACGCTCGGCGAAGTGCTCGAACAGATGGGCATCCGCAGCGAAGACGTCGCCCTGTGCGAACGCCGGGTGCTGGCCGGCGGCCCGGTGCACCCCGAGCGCGGCTTCGTGCTGCACGACGGCGAACGGCGCTGGGATTCGACCCTCGAAATCGTCGACGGCCTGTACGTGACCACCTCGCGCGACGTGCTCGAGGCCTTGGCTGCGGGGGATGGCCCCTCGCGCTCCACCGTCGTGCTGGGCTGCGCCGGCTGGGGCGCCGGCCAACTCGAACAGGAACTGTCCGAAACCACCTGGATCACCGCCGACAGCGACCCGGATCTGCTGTTCTCGCTGCCGCTGGAGGCCCGCTGGCAGGCCGCCGCAGGCCGCATCGGCGTGGACCTCGCGCGGGTGACGGACTACAGCGGTCACGCATGAGCGACACCCTCCGCACCGGCGGCATCGTGCTGGGGTTCGACGTTGGCGCGCGCAGGATCGGGGTCGCGGTCGACAGCGGCTTCGGCCTCGGCGCCCGCGCGCTGGCCGTGGTCGACGTGCACGACGAGCAGATCGACTGGAAAGCCATCGAGAAACTGCAGCGCGAATGGCGCCCGATCGGCTTCATCGTCGGCGATCCGATGACGCTCGACGGCGGCGACCAGCCGATCCGGGTCCGCGCCCGCGCGTTCGCGCACGCCCTGCGCGCGAAGTTCGCGCTGCCGGTGGCGATGATCGACGAGCGCAACAGTTCGCAGGAAGCGGCGCAGCGCTTCGCCGCGGACCGCGCCGACGGCAAGCGCAAACGCCGCGATGCGGAACTGCTGGATGCGGTGGCCGCGGCGGTGATCCTCGAACGCTGGCTGGCTGCACCGCAGGATGCGGTCGTGATCAACGAAAGTCTCGACGATCGCCCCGACGATCGCCTCTCCGAGTGAATCCGATGTCGACATCTTCCCAATTCGGCGCGGACGGCCGCCTCCGCCATCTGCTCACGCTCGATGGCCTGCCGCGCGACGCAATGGTCGCCCTGCTCGACCGCGCGCAGCATTTCGCGGACGGACACGATGCCCGCGACGCGCTGGCCGGCAGCGCGATCTGCACGCTGTTTTTCGAGCCGTCCACGCGCACCCGCCTGAGTTTCCAGCGCGCGGCGCAGCGGCTCGGCGCCGACGTGCTGAGCTTCGACGCCGCCACCTCGTCCACCACCAAGGGCGAAACCGCGCGCGACACACTGAAGAACATCGAAGCGATGGGCGTACGCGGCTTCGTGATCCGCCACAAGCAGGACGGCGCGGTGGCCGCGCTCGCCGCCGCGGCGGAACCCGCGACCGCGCTGATCAACGCCGGCGACGGCCGTAGCGCGCATCCCACCCAGGGCCTGCTGGACATGCTGACCCTGCGTCAGGCCAAGGGCCGCGATTTCTCGACGCTGAAGGTCGCGATCATCGGCGACATCAGACACTCGCGGGTCGCGCGCTCGGACCTGCACGCGCTGCGAACGCTGGGCGCGGCGGAAATCCGCGTCTGCGCGCCCGAATCGCTGCTGCCCGACGACGAAACCCTGCACGGTTGCCATGTTACCCGCGACTTCGACGAAGCGCTGGTCGGCGCCGACGTGCTGATGATGCTGCGCCTGCAGCGCGAACGGATGGAGGAAGGCCTGGTGTCCTCGCTGGAGGATTATCACCACGATTACGGCCTGACCGCAGCGCGCCTCAAACGCGCCGCACCCGATGCAGTGGTGATGCACCCCGGCCCGATGAACCGCGGCGTGGAAATCGACGACGCGGTCGCCGACGGCCCGCGGTCGCTGATTCTCCGGCAGGTCGCGAACGGCGTGGCGGTGCGGATGGCGGTGCTGGAAGCGTTGTTGGCGTAAGCCGGATCGGTGTCGGCGTTGCGCGGCGTTTGTATGCCGAACCTCGATCCATGCAACGCTTTTCCCCGGCGGCGCATCCATAAGAGATTCGATCATCGGGTGCCGCCATGCTGAAGTCCGTCACGCTGAATGTGTTCGTGCTGTTGATGTGTCTGGCCTCGCCGGTGCTGCTTGCCAATGAGCGCGTACGCGAAAGCTGGGTGGTCACGACCGACCGCTGGGGCAATCCGATGTATTCGGAGCTCGACCTGACCCGGAACGGAGATCGACTCGGCGGCACGCTGGACGGCGACGCGCTCGAAGGCGATATCGATGGAAATACGCTCCGCTTCGTGGTCACGGACCCGGACAGGACGATGTTTTCCTACGTCGGCGAACGCGTCGGCACCACCATCGAAGGCACGGCCGATTTCCCCGACAGCAACGACCCGGAACGTCGGGTCGCGCATGCCTTCGTCGCCAACCTGATCCCCGCCAGACCTGCGGGCGGGCCGAAGCGCCACGTCTTCGAACCGACCGATTATTCCAACGAATTTTCGCAGCACCGCAAACCGGTGCTGACGATCTGGCCCGGCGACAGCGTGCAGACGACCACCATCGACTCCGGCGGCGTCGATGCGCATGGCGTCACCCGCGCACTCTACGGCAACCCGCAGACCGGCCCGTTCTACATTGCGACGGCGTCTCCGGGCGACACGCTGGTCGTCAGGATCGAACGCCTGCGTCCCAACAGGAACTACGCCGACAGCCTGGACGACATCGTCGGCCGCGCGCGCAGCACGGGCCTTGCCGCAAGAGCCGGCGAACTCGGCAAGCCGGTGCGCTGGAAGATCGACCTGGAAGCGGGATTCGCAAGTCCCGAACCGTCCAGCGGGCGACTGAAGGATTTCAAGGTGCCGCTGCGCCCGATGCTGGGCGGCCTGGCGGTGGCGCCGGGATTCGGTTTCGCCCCGCCATCGACGGGCGATACCGGCCGCTTCGGCGGAAATATGGATTTCAACGAAATCATCGAAGGCAGCATCGTCTATCTGCCGGTATCGCAGCCCGGCGCGTTACTGTATCTCGGCGACGCGCATGCGTTGCAGGGTGATGGCGAGACTTCGCAGTTCGCACTGGAAATCTCGATGGACGTGGAGTTTTCCGTCGACGTCCTGCGCGGCAGATCGATCGCCATGCCGCGCATCGAATCGCCGACGCACATCATGGTGCTCGGCCAAGCCGGCTCGCTGGACGACGCGCTGCGCATGGCGACTGCGGGACTGACGCAATGGCTGGAGCAGGATTACGGCCTGACGCTTTCGGAAAGCGCGCAGGTGCTCGGCAGCTCGGTCGAGTACGTGGTCGCGAATCTGGCCGGGCGCAACGTAGGCCTCGCCGCGAAGATCGAAAAATCCAGGCTCGCAGGGCTGCGAAGCATCGCCGGCCCGTCGGGCGATGCTCAGACTTCGGCCGCGCCGCCCTCGAATTGAACGCTGCATGCGTCGGACGCGGGCGCTCGACGCACTTTCGATCTGCTCGGCAACGAATGCCGCAGAATCCGCCAGATCACCTGCCCGAACTGTTTCGGCAGCGAGCCGGTGTTGTAGTGCTGGCCGTAGCGCGCGCAGATCTCGCGCACGTCCACCGCCATCGCCGCATAACGGTTGGCGGGCAGGTCGGGATAGAAATGATGTTCGATCTGGTGGCTGAGATTGCCCGACAGCAGATTCATCAGCTTGCCGCCGGTGAGATTGGACGAGCCGCGCAGCTGGCGCAGGTACCAGTGGCCGCGCGATTCGCCGACCACCGATTCCTTCGAGAACGTTTCCACGTCCGCGGTGAAGTGCCCGCAGAAGATGATGGTGTAGGTCCACACATTGCGGATGATGTTGGCGACGACGTTGCCCAGCAGCACCGGCAGGAAGAACGGGCCGGCCAGCAGCGGATACAGCACGTAATCCCTGAGGATCTGGCGACCCATCTTGCGGCCGACCGGACGGAAGGCTTCGCGCAGTTTCGCGGTGCTCATCTTGCCGGCGAACCAGCGGCCCAGGCGCAGGTCCTGGATCGCCACGCCCCACTCGAACAGCACCGCGAAGATCACCGCGACCAGCGGCTGCGCGAGGTAGAACGGCTTCCAGCGCTGTTCGGGGAAAATACGCAACAGGCCGTAGCCGATGTCGTCGTCCATGCCGCGGACGTTGGTCCACGTGTGATGACGATAGTTGTGGGTCTTGCGCCAGTTGTCGCCGGTACCGGCGATGTCCCACTCGTAGGTCTTGCCGTCGAGGTGCGGGTCGCGCATCCAGTCGTACTGACCGTGCATGACGTTATGGCCCAGCTCCATGTTTTCGAGGATCTTCGACAAGCCCAGCAACAACGTGCCGACGATCAGTGCCGACAGCGGCGCGAAATGGCTAAAGTCGCCCAGAAAGCCGCCGCCGACCGCGCCGCCCCACAGCAGCAGGCGCCCCGCGAAGCCGGTCCAGCGCACGCCGGCGACCACCGCACGGATGTAATCGGCATCGCGCTGGCCCAGCGTGGCGGCGGTGCGCGCACGCACGGCGTCGAGTTCATGGCCGAAGCGTTCGAGTTCTTCGGACGTCAGCGCGCGATTGGCGGCGTGTGCGGTCATGGTCGGGTCACAGGTCCAGGATGAGATCGCTGCCGGCGCTGTTCACGCACAGGCGCAGGGCGGATACCGGTTCATGTTCGATATCGCCGGTGTGCAGATGTCGTGTGCTGCCGGCGCGTTTGCCGCAGGCGCAGGTATTGCAGATGCCCATGCGGCAGCCGGAGGCCGGTTTCAGGCCGGCTTCTTCCAGCGCGGCGAGCAAGGACATGCCGCGCGGCACGTCGAGCGTGCGTCCGCTGTTCGCCAGCGTGATCCGTACCTGCCGCGGTGCGTCGCCTTCGTCATCGAACACCGCGTGCGGCGGCGGCGTGAAGGCTTCGGACCGGAACGCGACCGCGCGATCGGCGGCCAAAGCGCGCGCCGCGGCCACGAAACCGTCCGGGCCGCAGGCGAACACGCGGCGCTGGTGCAGATCGGGCGCGAGCATCGACAGCGACTGCGCATCGATGCGGCCGTAATGGAGATCGCCCGCGTCTCCATCGCCCGCTTCCGCATCCCGCGTCAACACGAAGTCGACGCTGAAGTTCGCCTGCCGCGCGGCCAGTGCGCGCAGTTCTTCGACGAAGCACAGCTCGGCGCGGGTCCGCGCCCAGTAGATCAGGGCCAGCGGCACCGGCATGCCCAGCGCGGCCTGCGCGCGGACCATCGCCATCAGCGGGGTGATGCCGCTGCCGGCAGCGAGGAACAGCCAGGCGCCTTCCGGGGTCTGCGGCAGGGTCATCTCGCCGAACGCCGCGTCCAGCGTGAGCACCTCGCCGACCTTCGCCGCGTGGCACAGGTGCTGGCTGAGCTTGCCGCCGGGCATCGCCTTGACCGTGATCGCGATGCGGCCGTCGGCGCGCGGTGCGTCGCTGAGGCTGTAACTGCGGGTGATGCGGATGCCCTCGATCTCCGCGCCGATGTTCAGATGCTGGCCGGGCTGGAAGCCGCGCCAGTGACGGTTCGGCTGCAACAACAGGGTGAAAGAATCCTCCGATTCCGCCTGGCGGGACACGATCCGCGCCAGCGGGCGGTCCCAGGACCAGTCCGGCCGTAGCCGGGACGCCCAGAAATCGAAGGCATCCGGCGCGAGCAGGGTCCGCGCGAGGCGCTGCAGCAGGGGGCGCGGTCGGACTCGCGGGCTGGCAGGCGCGCTGGTCGGATCGGGGACGGGAGTGGCGGCAGCGTTCATGACCGCCACTATACAGACGAGAATACATTTGTCTATACAAGTGTATATTTTATGACGAGGCTATGATGCCGGTCACTCCAGCCCTACCCTCCCGCGCCCGTGACCGAACAGCTTTCCGAAGACAGCGCCGACCTCCACACCGGGCGCAAGACCTCGATCTCGCGGGACGACCTGCTTGCGGCGGCGCTGCGCCTGATCGGGCCGCACCGCAGCGTGTCCAGCCTGAGCCTGCGCGAAGTGGCGCGCGAGGCCGGCATCGCCCCCAACAGCTTCTATCGCCAGTTCCGCGACATGGACGAACTGGCGGTGGCGCTGATCGACCTAGCCGGGCGCTCGCTGCGCAAGATCGTCGGCGCCGCGCGCCATCGCGCCGAAACCCAGCGCGGGATCGTCCGCGGTTCGGTCGAGACCTTCATGCAGCAGGTCCGCGCCGACGACAAACTGCTGCACGTGCTGCTGCGCGAAGGCACCGTGGGGTCGGACGCGTTCAAGCAGGCGGTCGACCGCGAGCTGACGTTCTTCGAAGACGAATTGCGCACCGACCTGGTACGGCTGGCGGCGGCCGAAGGCGCGGTCATGCACGAACCCGCGCTGGTGTCGAAGGCCATCACCCGCCTGGTGTTCGCGATGGGCGCGATGGCGATGGATCTGCCGCCGGAGCGCGACCGCGAGCTGATCGATCAGCTCAGCACGATGGTGACGATGATCATTTCCGGCGCGCGGGTCATGGCATTGAAATCGCCCGCGGGACTATCGCCGAAGAGCAACGCTGCCGCCGAAAACTGAGCGTCACTTCCGCCGCTGCGCGAACAGCCACGGCCACAGCTCGGGCGTCTGCGAATAGGCCGGATCCCAGCTGTTGTGGTTCGCGTCCGGGAATTCGGTGTAACGCACGTCGGCGCCGATCGCTTTCAGCGCAGCGGCGACCTGACGCGATTCTCTCGGCGGCACTACGTCGTCCTTCGCGCCGTGGAAGATCCACACCGGCAGATGTTTCAGCCGCTGCGCCAGCGCGACCGGCGGATCGGCTTCGCCCAGCAGCGGGGTGACGACCAGATTCCGTTCCGCGCGCGGCGCGGTCAGTCCGCCGCACACCGCCGCCAGCGCCGCAAAACGCTGCGGCTGCATCAGTGCAAGCTCCCAGGTCCCGTAACCGCCCATCGACAGCCCGGTGAGATAGCTGCGCTCGCGGTCGCCGCCGAATTCTTCGGTCGCGGCGTCGAGCGCGGTGAACGCGATCTCCGCCGCCAGACCATTCCAGTCGCGGCCATCGGGCGCCTGCGGGAACACCGCGATGGCCGGGAATGTGTCGGCATGCGCACGGATGTACGGCCCCAGCCCCACCTGCGTCGGCTTGTCGCCGTCGCTGCCGCGTTCGCCGGTGCCGTGGAGGAAAAGGATGGTCGGTGACTTCCCACTGCGCACGCTGCGCGCCGGCACGAACACCTGATAGCGATACGCGACGCCGTCGACTGTCACGCTGCGTTCGACGAATGCGCCGGATGTGGATTCATTCGACATCGTCGAACACCCGGCCAGTGTTGTACTCATCGCAAAGATGCCCGCAAACGCAACGGCGCGGATCAGCGCACGAACACCCGATAATCCCATGGCTTCAACTCCAGCACGGTCGATGCGTCGAGTGTCTCGGATTTCCCGCTGAAATGCTCGATGTAACGTCCGTGGAACAGGCTCTGCTGGAAGCGCACGATCTGCGGCTCGGGGGAGAGATTGAAGACAGCGAACACCTTGCCGTTGGCGTCCTGGCGCACAAAACTCAACACCTGCGCCAGCTTGTCGTTCGGCACGTGCACCATCATCGCGCCCCACTCGCCGTTCCGCAGCGCGGTGGTCTTCTTCCGCAGCCGGATGAGGTCGGCGTACAGCGCACCGTTCGGATGCTCGCGCCACGCGATCGGATCCTTCTCGAAGAACTGCAGCCGGCGCGGATTGCCCGCTTCCTGGCCGTTGTAGATCAACGGCATGCCCTCACCGACGAACGACAGCACCATCGCCGCGGGCAGCGCGTCGCCGAACTGCTCGAACTCGGTGCCTTCCCATGCGTTCTTGTCGTGATTGCTGACGAAGGTCATGCGCATGCCGCCGCGCGGGAAGAACGCCTCGTTCCACGAGTAGTAGACGTAAAGCTTGTTGACGTCGCCCCGGCCCATCGCGATCTCGTGCATCGCGCTGTTCCAGCTCCACGCATAGGTCGCGTCGAAGGCTTCGGCGTGAAGGTCGCGCGATTCCCATTCGGCCAACAGGAATACTGGTTTGATCGCGTCGAGCTCCTTGCGCAGGTTGTTCCAGAAATCCACCGGAACGAATCCCGCGACGTCGCAACGATAGCCGTCGATGCCGACCTCGCGCACCCAGTAGGCCATCGCTTCGGTCATGTATCTGCGCAGGGCGGGCTGGTCGTAATCGAGATTGATGATGTCCGACCAGTCCCACCACGGCGTCGGCCGGAACTCGCCCTTCCAGTCGCGCTGATACCACTCCGGATGCTGCGCGACCAGAGGATTGTCCCAGGCGGTGTGATTCGCGACCCAGTCGAGAATCACGTACATGCCCTGCGCGTGCGCGGCATCGACGAAACGCTTGAGGTCGTCGAGCGTGCCGAATTCGGGGTTCACGCCGTAATAGTCGCGCACCGAATACGGGCTGCCGAGCGTGCCCTTGCGGTTCTTCTCACCGATCGGATGCACCGGCATCAGCCACAGGATGTCGACGCCAAGCGCCTTCAATCGCGGCAGTTCGCGTTCGGCGGCGCGGAACGTACCTTCGGGCGTGAACTGCCGGGTATTGATCTGATACAGCACCGCATCCTTCGACCATTGCGGATGCTTCAGGGTGATGTAGGGTTTCGGTTGATAGCGTTCGTCGACAGGAAGCGTCATCGGGTTCCGGGCCTGTGCGGCAAAGGTGGGAATGACGGAAGCGAGGACAGCGAGGCCGAAGGCCATCGCGAACAGAGCGGGCAGGCGCATGGCAGGCTCCAGAGTCGTTCATCGGATGTACGCCTGCAGGGGCGGAGGGTCAACCGGAAAACGATTGCACGCAACGGGAAACGGCAGCACAGCCGGCCACGCTCGATGCGATGCAGGGCTGCGGCGCATACCGCAGAATCCATCGTCGATGCTGCGCCGGCACCGCGACCCCGGACATGGTCCGGTATGCTTGCCGACTCTCCCGCCGCATCGAGGAAAGCACCATGCGTCAGAGCCTTCTGCTGATCGTCAGCGCATCACTGGCCATTTTGTTGGCCGCGTGTCAAAAGGAACCGGCGACAGCGGTCGACGCACCGGTCGGTGAGCCTGCAGCAACCACTGCGCCGGCCCAGCCCACGACACCCCCTGCCGCAGACATTGCCGACGCACCGGCCGCCGTTGCGGACGCCGGTTTCAGCGTGGAGAAGGTGGCGATCTCGACAGCGCCGTTGCCGCCGTTCCCGTTCTTCGACATCCCCGAAGGTCTTGTCGGAAAGGTCAAGGACGGCAGCAACACTCTCGACTTCGGCCGTCATTTCTTCCTTGCCGGAAAGAAGATGATTCCGGTCGAAGGCCGGCTTTATCACAACAACATGAAGCTGATCGCCCAGGACAAGAGTCGCGAATATACGGCCCTGGAATTCCATCGCAATTACGAGAACGCGATTCTGGCCCTGGGCGGCGCGAAGATCAGCGAAACGCAGTTCACTCGCCCGATCGTCGATGCCGTCGGCGGCCTGCGCGAAGTCAACAAATCCTGGCGCAGCGCGCCGCCGAGCAGCGGATACGAGCACTACAGCTATCTGATCCGCAGCCCCGACAAGGAATACTGGATCCATGTCGGCACATCGGCCGCAGGCAAGACCGGACACATCGTCGTTCTCGAGAAAAAAGCGATGACCCAATCGCTCGGCTTTCTGGATGCCGCCGCGATGAAGAGCGCACTGGACGCCGATGGCCGCGTCGCGCTCTACATCAATTTCGATACCGATCAGTCGACGCTGCGGCCCGACAGCCAGGCCGCGATCGCCGAAATCAGGACGCTGCTCGATTCGAATGCCGGGCTGAAAGTGTCGATCGAAGGCCATACCGACAACACCGGCAGCGCGGATCGCAATCGCCAGTTGTCCAGCGAACGCGCGCGCAGCGTACTGGACGCGCTGGTCGGTCTGGGCATCGCGCCTGCGCGGCTGAGCGCAAAGGGCTTCGGCCCGGACAAGCCCTTGGCCGATAATGTCGATGAAGCCGGCCGCGCGAAGAACCGCCGGGTGGAACTGGTGAAGCTCTGAGCGGGGCCGCTACAGCATCGACAAAAAAACGCCGCGAAAGCGGCGTTTTTCATGGGCGGTCATTCCGAACCTACAGAGTGTCATCCCGAACGCATGTGAGGGATCTGCTGTTCACAGGCGGGTCTTGAAAAACAGATCCCTCCGCCCGCTTCGCGGTCGTTCGGGATGACATTTTTTGCTTCGCGACCGCTCGGGATGACACTTCATTGATGGCCGGGTGTTCTGGATGCCGGGATTTTTTTCGCGGCCACCGACCGCTTACTTCAACAGCACCAGCGTCGCCAGGCCGAGGAAGCTCAGGAAGCCGACGACATCCGTCACAGTGGTCAAGACCACGCCGCCGGCCAGCGCGGGATCGACGTCCATCCGCTTCAAGGCCAGCGGCACCAGCACGCCGGCCAGCGCGGCGGCGACGAGGTTGATGGCCATCGCGCCGCCGATGACGAGTCCGAGTTTGTAGTCCTGGAACCACAGTGCGGCGACCACGCCGACCACGATCGCCCAGACCACGCCGTTGAGCAGACCCACCAACACTTCCTTGGTCAGCAGCGCGCGCAGATTGCCGTGCGCCACCTGGCCCAGCGCGAGGCCACGCACCATCAGCGTCAGCGTCTGCGTGCCGGCAACGCCGCCCATGCTGGCGACGATGGGCATCAACACCGCCAGCGCGACGATCTGCGCCAGCGTGGCCTCGAAGCGGCCGATCACCCACGACGCCAGGAACGCGGTCGCGAGATTGATGCCCAGCCAGATCGCACGGCGCTTGGCCGCACGCGGCACCGGACTGAACAGATCTTCGTCCTCGTCCAGACCGGCGGCGCCGAGCGCCTGGTGCTCGGCCTGGTAGCGGATGATGTCGACCACGTCGTCGATGGTGATGCGGCCGAGCAGCACGTTGTTGTCGTCGACGATCGGCGCGCTGATCCAGTCGTAGTCGGAGAACATCCGCGCCACTTCGTCGGCGGATTCCTCCACGCCGATCGCGGGCTGTTCGTCGTCGACCAGCTGGTTGACCGGCGTGCTGGCATCGCAGGTGAGCAGCGACTGCAGCGCGATCCGCCCGAGATATTGATGACGGCGGCTGACCACGTACAGGTGATCGGTGTGCTCCGGCAGCTCGCCGCGCAGGCGCAGGTAGCGCAGCACCACGTCCACGGTGGTGTCGGCGCGCACCGTGACCACGTCCGGATTCATCAGGCGGCCGGCGGTGTCCTCGTCGTAGGACAGCACCTGTTCCAGGCGCTCGCGGTTCTCGCGGTCCATCGACTTCAGGACTTCGTCGATCACCGTATCCGGCAGATCCTCGACCAGATCCGCCAGATCGTCGATGTCGAGATCCTCGACCGCCGCGACCAGTTCGTCCTGGTCCATGTCCGCGATCAGGCTTTCGCGCACGTCCTCGCCGACGTGGACCAGCACCTCGCCGTCGTCTTCGGGATCGACCAGCCCCCAGACCACGCCGCGTTTGCCGGGTGGCAGGGATTCGAGCAGATTGCCGATCTCGGCCGGCGACAGCGTGTTGACCAGCCGCCGCACGGGGCCCAGGCGACCGCTGTCGAGCGCGTCGGAAAGCAGACGCAGCTGACGCGCGGTCTTGTCGTGGCGGATGGTCTCGGCCATTCGATGCTTCCGGTGGTGGCGTCATCGCACCACGAAGGCGCGACAGGGTCAGGTGTCCATGCGCGGATTATCGCCGGTCGCGACAGGGATGGACACCCCCTGCCCGCTTCGATGGCACAGGCTTCGTGCCCGCCGACAGGCGTACCGCACGCAGTCGACCCGCCTGCATATCGAAGTCGCTGAACTGGAAATCTCCCGGCGCATTCAGACCGAAACGCCAGGTCGAAATCCATCCCCGACGACGGTCCGGGCGCGCAGCAGGCAGACTCCAACCTGGATCATTTGCGTGTCCCGGAAGAAAACATTTGGTTTCCGGAGGACTCGCCGCCGTGCAAATAGCCCGGCGCCATACGGGCGACACCCGCGAAACGCACGCCGAACCACGCCGATCGGCAGACGACACGCGAGCAACGATGCCCGGACCGGGGACTGTGTTGCCTTCGCAACGGCACCGCATTCGCCTGCAAGGGCTCATGAGTCGAACAAGTCGCGGCAAATGGGTGTAGTGTCTGTGTTCCGACAACATCCACTTCCATGGAAAGCCAAACGTCCAGTCGGATTCTAGCTACGTTGGCAGCCCGGACTCGCAACGGAACAGGCGAAGGCGGAACTGCGCCCTGTGTCGTCGCGCTTTGCGCGGAGATCGGCGCGGCGCTCACGCCCATCATCGGTCCGCGCGGCGTGGCCGCTCTCTACAAGCGCAGCCTTTTTCTCGCCGGCCGAACGCACCCCGCGTTGCTCGGCCTGCAGGAAAACGTGCAGGCCGCGATGGATCTTTCGTCCCTGGAGGCGGCCTTGACCCCGCTGAGCGATGCCGAGGCGGCTCACGTCGGCGGCGCGCTTCTCATCGCGTTCTACGAGTTGATCAGCAGCTTGGTAGGACCTTCGCTCACGGAGCGATTGTTGCGTTCTCTGTGGGACCGCCCGTTGAGCGACCCGCCCGCATCGGAACCGCCCCCATGAAAGACAGAGTTGTCATCCATCGATTGTCGACCGGCGTTCCCGGGCTGGACGAAGTCCTGGGCGGCGGCTTGCCCGAGTTCTCGTTCAATCTGATCGCCGGCCCTCCGGGCTGCGGCAAGACCACACTGGCGCATCAGATGATGTTCTCGATGGCCGATCCGCAGCGGCGGGCGCTGTATTTCACGGTGCTCGGCGAGCCTCCGCTGAAGATGTTGAGGTATCAGCAGCAATTCGATTTCTTCGAAAACGAAGCGATCGGCCCGATAGTCCGCTTCGTCAATCTCTCCGAGGACACCCTGGCGGGCGACCTGGATCAGGTGCTCAAACGCATCCTCGAAGAAGTCGAAGCCTTCAATCCTGCCTTCGTCTTCGTCGATTCGTTCCGCTCCGTCGTGCTGGCCAACAGATCCAACGAAAGCGCCCACAACACCCTTCAGCAGTTCGTTCAGGCGCTGGGCATGGCCATGACCAGTTGGCAGGCCACCACATTCCTGATCGGGGAATATTTCGCCGAAACCGATGCGAACCCGGTATTCACCGTTTCGGACGGGTTGATCTGGCTGCGGCAGAGCGTGGTCCGCAATTCGATGGTCCGCAAGATCGAGATCATGAAGATGCGGGGGCAGCCGACGCTGCCCGGGCTGCACACCTTCCGGATCAGCACCGCCGGCATCGAAGTGTTCGCACCGGCGCTCGATATCGTTCCCCTGGCTCCGCAGAAAGGCGCGGGCGAAGCACGCCTGCGGATGGGTGTGCCGAGGCTGGACGACATGCTTGGCGGAGGACTGCCGCGAGGCTATTCCCTGCTCGTGGCCGGTCCATCGGGTGCAGGCAAGAGCATCCTCGCCGCCGCCTTTCTGGTCGAAGGCGCTCGCCTGGGCGAAACCGGCGTCATCGCCGCGTTCGAGCAACACCCGAAGCAGTCGCGCTCACCGGCGGTCGCAAGGCTGATCGAAAGCGGCCAGGTGGGCCTGGTGGATACCCGTGCGCCGGATCTCTCCCTCGATGAAACCCTGCGGCTCCTGCTCAGCGAAATCCGCAGGCTCGGCGCCACCCGCGTCGTCATCGATTCGCTGTCCGGCTTCGAACTGGCGCTGGCGCCGACGTTCCGGGAGGATTTCCGCGAGAACCTCTCGCGCATGGTCGCCGCACTGGCCGCCGTCGGCGTGACGGTATTGATGACGTCGGAACTGGAAGATCGCTATACCGATCTGCGTTTCAGTCCCTACGGCACGGCCTTCATGACCGATGCGATCATCGTTCAGCGCTATATCGAGCTGGACAGTCGACTGTTGCGGGTGATGGCGGTGGTCAAGGTCCGCGCCAGCGCGCATTCCAACGAGCTTCGCCTGTTCACCATCGATGACGCCGGACTGCTGATCGGCGATCGACTGGATGGGCAGGAGGGTCTGCTGGGCGGTCGGCCGACAGGGAAAGAGCATCGTCGCGGCGCCCCGGAGGACAGGAAAGAGCGATCGCCGATTCCGGAATCCCGGACATGACGACCCAACCGCACCCTTCATCGGTCATGGAACAGACGGCCCAGGCAGCGCTCGAGCTTGCGGCGCTCAAAGCCCAGGGCGGCCAAGGCCAGAGCCGACCTGTGCGAGGCGCGCACGGATCTGGAATCGCTGAACAAAGAGGTCGAAGCGGCAGAGCATCGCCTGGAGAGCATCGATCCCGATTGCCTGCTCGAAGCCAATGAGAAACTGGTCTTGACGACCCTGCGCGTCCAGGCCGATGCGGATGTCTGCGCCAGGACGTTGGAGGAGGTCTCCCGATCCGCCGGATTCGACGTGCTGACCGAGTTGCCGAACCGCGAGTTGTTTCTGGACCGGTTCACGCAGGCGATCGCGAACGCCAAGCGTCATGGCGGCCGGTTGGCGCTGCTCTTCGTCGACATGAACAATTTCAAGACGGTCAACGACACCCTGGGACACTCCATCGGCGACCGTGTTCTCAAGCAGGCGGCGTGCTGCATGACCTCGGCCCTCCGCGGAATCGACACCGCCAGCCGACACGGCGGCGATGAATTCCTGATCCTCCTGACCGATATCTCGCATGCCTCCGACGCCGTGCCGGTCGCCGAAAAAGTGGCGACGACCCTGGGCATACCGTTCCGTATCGGAGATCACGTGATCCGGATGACCGCGAGCATCGGCATCTGCGTGTATCCGGAAGACGGCGACACCCCGGGCCTGCTGATCGATCGCGCCGACGCCGCCATGTACCGGGCGAAACGATCCCAGGATGACTGTTTTGCCTTCCACACCGAACTCGCCGACAGCGATGTCGACCACGCTTATACAGCCTCTGCCGCAGTTCAGAATCCGGTGGTCATCCAGTACGACGTCGCGGTCGCCGAACATGAGCGCCGGATCGGCGAACTGCGCGAAGCCAATGAACAATTGGTGATGGCCGCATTGAGCGCCCAGGAGCTTCAGGCCGCCGCGGAACGGTCGCAAGCCCGTCAGAAAGAGGTGCTGGCGCTGGTCGCGCACGAGCTCCGCAATCCATTGACGCCCTTGGGCATCGCCGCGTCGATGCTGCATGGTTCCGATGCGAAGGATCTGACGCGCATGCAACAGATCATCGAGCAGCAGGTGACCCATATGGCGCGACTGGTCGGCGACCTGCTGGACCTTTCGCGCTCCAGCACCGGCAAGCTGCGACTGCATTTCCGCAAGATGCCATTGTCCGGCATCGTCGACGATGTCGTGAGCGCATGCCGACCGACCATGGACACGCGTCTGCAACATTTCCGGATACAACTTCCATCGCAACCGATCACCCTGGAGGTCGACCCGATCCGGCTGGTGCAGATCCTGTGCAATCTTCTCGACAATGCATCGAAGTACACCCCGGACGGGGGCGAGATCAGCCTCGCGGCCTGTCTCGAAGACGAGAAAGTCGTGATCCGGGTCGCCGATAACGGCATCGGGATCAGCCCGCAAGCGCTCGGCAGCGTCTTCGAACTGTTCGCCCAGGATGCCCACGCCACCGGTTTCAACGGTCAAGGGCTCGGCATTGGCCTGGCCGTCGTCAAGGAACTGGTGGAAAGCCACGGGGGCACGGTCAGCGTCTACAGCGCCGGGGTGGGCCTTGGAAGCGAGTTCGTACTCAGCCTGCCGTTGTTGCCGGATGCAGCGCGCGGACGACGCGTAGCCTAGCCGGGGCTTCGTGGTTAAACCGCGTCCCCGCCCCGCCCCGGGCAGCCCCAGTTGAGGATCGGCGTGCCGGCGGGCAATACGCGACGGAACATCGCGACCCGCTTCGCTTTCGGATTCACGACGACCGGATGCTGCGCAGCCTGCAGCAGCGGCAGGTCGGCGCTGCTGTCGGAATACGCGGTCTCGACCGGCACGCTGAAGCCGGCGTCGCGGATCATCGTCATCTTCATCCGGTAATGGCAGTGACGCAGCGCACCGATGGCGCCGTATTTCGGGCCGACCTGGGTGCCGATCACCGGCAGATCCTCATGCGCGACGAAAGCGAGGATCGCGCGCGCCAATTCCGGCGGCGCACCGGTCGCGATGACAACACGATCGCCGGCCTCGCGATGCGCGCGCAGCACGTCGAGCGCGACCGGCAGGAGCCGCTGCTTGATGGCATCGGTATGCGCGGCGACGTAACGATCGGTCGCGGCATCGAAATCGGCGACGGTACGCATGCCGAGCGTACCGACCCACACGAACGCGGAAATGCCGCGGCGGCGGGTCGGCATCCACGCGATCATCGGACCGAACACCGGCACGATCAGAAGCGCGAGGACTTTTCGCCAGAGATCGCGCTCGATCAGCCACTTGAACAGATGACTGCCGGAATCGCCGTCGTACAGCGTGTGGTCGAAATCGAACACCACCAGCGGCGCGTCGGCGGCCGGCACGGGATAACGATGCATGCTCATGTCGCGAAGAACAGTCGCTGCAGCGCCGCGCCCGGATCCGGATCGCGCATGAAGGATTCGCCGACCAGGAAGGCGTCGATGCCGGCGGCGCGCATCGTTGCGACATCGTCGACGGTCGCGATTCCGCTTTCGGTGACCAGGAGGCGATCGGGAGGCAACGCGGATTTCAACGACAAAGAGGTCGCAAGCGAGACTTCGAAGGTGCGCAGATTGCGATTGTTGACGCCGATCAGCGGTAGACGACCGTCGATGGCAGGCAGTTCCAAGGCGCGACCCAGTTCGTCGGCATCGTGGACTTCCACCAGCACGTCGATGCCGATATCCATCGCCTCGCGATACAGCGACGACAGCTGCGCATCGTCCAGCGCGGCGACGATCAGCAGGATGCAGTCGGCACCGAGCACGCGCGCCTCGACGATCTGATACGCATCGACGGTGAAATCCTTGCGCAGCACCGGCAGCGAGCAGGCGGCGCGCGCCTGCTGCAGGTAGGCATCGGCGCCCTGGAAGAAATCGACATCGGTCAGCACCGACAGACAGGCCGCGTCGCCGGCTTCGTAGCTGCGGGCGATGGCGGCGGGATCGAAGTCCGCGCGGATCACGCCTTTCGATGGACTGGCTTTCTTGACCTCGGCGATCACCGCGGGTTTTCCGGCGGCGCGTTTGGCTTCGATCGCGGCGACGAAACCGCGCGTCGGCGGCGCATCGACCAGCCGTGCGCGCAGCGCGTCCAGCGGCACGCGTGCGCTGCGTTCGGCGATTTCTTCGGCTTTGCGGTCGAGGATGCGTTGCAGGATATCCGCGCGTGCGGCGCTGTGGTGTTCGTGATTCATGATGCGGTCTTGACGATCCAGTCGTAGGCGCGTTCGACTTTGGCGACGCGGGTGATGTAGCGGGTGTACCAGTCGCTGCGACCGCGCGCACGGGTGGCGGCGTGTTCGACCTGGTGCTTCCAGCCGAGGATGTCGGTCTCGCTGCGCCAGTAACTCACGGTGATGCCGACGCCGTCGGCGTCGCGCACCGATTCCGCGCCGAGATAGCCGGGCTGCTGCGCGGCCAGCGCCATCATCCGCTCGGCGGCTTCGGCGTAACCGTCGGCGTCCTCGCCATTGCGCAGCGAGGTGAACATCACCGCGTAGTACGGCGGCGCGGGCGTGTCGGCGAAGCGTGCATCGTTGAAGCATGCCTCATTGAAGCGCGGATCGCTCATGACGCGCCGAGTGTCTGCGTGGTCGCGATGAAATGTTCGAGCTTGGCGCGGGCATCGCCGCTGGCGATGGCGCTGCGCGCGGCGTCGATGCCCTGGGCGATGCTGTCGGCGCTGCCGGCGACGTACAGCGCCGCGCCCGCGTTGAGGCAGACGATGTCGCGCGGCAGGCCGGGCTTGTTCTCCAGCGCCTCGATCAGCATGACTTTCGATTCCTGCGCATCTTCGACGCGCAGGTTGCGGCTGGCGGCCATGCCGATGCCGAAATCCTCGGGGTGGATCTCGTATTCGCGGACCTTGCCATCGCGCAACTCGCCGACCAGCGAAGCCGCGCCGAGCGAAAGCTCGTCCATGCCGTCGCGGCCCCAGACCACCAGCGCGCGCTGCGCGCCGAGTTCCTGCAGCACGCGCGCCTGGATGCCGACCAGATCGGGATGGAACACACCCATCAGAATGTTCGGCGCACCGGCGGGATTGGTCAGCGGGCCGAGGATGTTGAAGATCGTGCGCACGCCCATCTCGCGACGCACCGGCGCCACCGCCTTCATCGCCGGGTGGTGCAGCGGCGCGTACATGAAGCCGATACCGGTCTGGTCGATACAGGCCGCCACCTGTTCCGGCCGCAGTTCGATGTTCGCGCCCAGCGCTTCGAGCACGTCGGCGCTGCCGGATTTCGACGACACGCTGCGGTTGCCGTGTTTGGCGACTTTCGCGCCCGCGGCGGCGACCACGAAAATCGTCGCGGTGGAAATATTGAAGGTGTGCGCGCCGTCGCCGCCGGTGCCGACGATGTCCACCAGATTGCGGCGGTCGGCGATCTCGACCTTGTTCGAGAACTCGCGCAGCACCGACGCGGCGGCGGCGATCTCACCGACGGTTTCCTTCTTCACGCGCAGGCCGGTGAGGATCGCCGAAGTCATCGCCGGCGACACTTCTCCACGCATGATCTGGCGCATCAGATCGACCATTTCGTCGTGGAATATCTCGCGATGCTCGATCGTCCGCTGCAGGGCTTGTTGGGGCGTGATCGACATGGGTGGCCGTGGATTGGGGAATGGAGTGCTTGCAAAGCGGCGCGATGCGTCAGGCCGCGCGGGCGAGGAAATTCTTCAGCAGCGCGTGGCCGTGTTCGGTGAGGATCGATTCCGGATGGAACTGCACGCCTTCCACCGGGTGCTCGCGATGGCGCAGGCCCATGATTTCTTCCACCGTGCCGTCGTCGTTCTCGGTCCAGGCGGTGACTTCGAGGGTCTGGGGCAGACTGCCCTGGGCCACGACCAGCGAGTGGTAGCGGGTGGCTTCGTAGCCATCGGGCAGACCGGCGAACACCCCTTTGCCTTCATGGCGGATGCGCGAGGTCTTGCCGTGCATGATCCGGCCGGCGCGGACGACATCGCCGCCGTAGGCCTGGCCGATGCTCTGATGGCCGAGACACACGCCGAAAATCGGAATGCGATGACCGAGTTCGCGGATCGCGTCCACCGACACGCCGGCCTCGTTCGGCGTGCAGGGGCCGGGCGAAATCACGATGCCGGACGGGGCGAGCGCATCAATCCCGGCGACGGTCAGCTCGTCGTTGCGCACCACCTTCACGTCCGCACCCAGCGTCTGCAGGTACTGCACCAGGTTGTAGGTGAAGCTGTCGTAGTTGTCCAACATCAGTATCACGACAGCGGTCTCGCGGAAGCCGGGGGAACGCGCAATTTATCAGGAAGCCCCGAAAACTTCGCCCCGGCGCGTCTCGGGGACGCATCCTCGCCGCAGTACGCCCGTCATGCCTGCCGCTTGGCGGCTTAGCGGCGCTCGCCGAGCCGGCCGGTATCGCGCGGATCGCCGCCGCGGGGCGGGCTGCGATCCGGGGCAGCGACCGCATCCGCCGAAACCGGCTTGGCAGTACCGGGCGCTTGTACACTCTGGCCCGGGCCGCCGCTGCGCGGCGTCGGGCGCACGGTCACGACGAAACCTTCGCTGGTCTGCGATTCCACTTTCACCCGGAATGCGTAATCGGGCGAGATCCAGGTTTCGCCGACCTTGAACATGCTGCCTTCGTTGTTGGCGCGGTTGGCCGGCGGCGTGTCGGCATCCATGCTCCAGGCCGGTTCCTTCCGCGAGGTCAGCACCTCGTGGATGATCACCGCATCGCCGGCGAGCCGGTTTTCGTAGTTGCCGGTGCGCTTGCGCACTTCGACGGTGTAATACCGGCTCGACTGTTCGGGGTAGCTGAGAATCAGCATCTGGGTGTTGGTCGACCCCGGCAGGCTGATGCGGTCCATGGTCACCGATGTCGCACCTGTCCGGGCGACGATGGTCCGCTTGCGCGCGGTCGCGACCCAGCCCAACCGGTTGCGCGAATACACATTGAGATGTTTCGGCAGCGAGCCGTAGGTGGCGTTGCCGACCGCGTTGTTCCATGCGTCGCTCATCACGTCCCACGGATTGTCGTAGGGATCGGTGTCCGCATCGGAATTGTTGGCGTGCGGCAGGCCGTAGGCGTGGCCCATTTCGTGCGAGAGCGGCGCGAGGTTGCCGAACGACCACGGCGGATTCCAGGTGGTGCTCCAGCATTTGTTGATGCCGTCGAGCGTGGCGCAGCGGCTGCCGCCCCAGGCGAAGCCGTCGAGGTCGCCATTGAACATCATGTTGACGCCCTGCACGCCGCCGTTGAGCGCGAAATTGACGTTCGCGTCGTGCGCGGCGACGCAATCGGTGAACAGCTTGCCGAGATCGGCCTTGTCCTTGCCGGCGTCGTCCTTGGTCACGTACACGCTGCGCGGCTGCGGCAGGCTGGCCCAGCCGTAGGCCATGCTGCCGGCGAGGTTGATCTGCCCGTACGACACTTCCTGCCAGTAGTGGTCGAGCTGGCCGATGGCGGTGCCGTACTGCGACTGGAAGAAGCTGAGGGTTTTCTGCTCGGTGGCGATGTCGCTGAATTTGCACATCAGCGTCACCCAGCTGGTCACGCCGGTGATCTTCTGGCCACCCTGCGCAGGCGAACGGGCACCGATGGCGGCTCGCGTGCGCGAGGACAGCGACGCCGGGACGAGATCGTCGATCGGCACGATCGCATCGATGACCCGCAGCGCACGACCATCGGTCTTCGCTGCGGCCGTCGTGGTGGATACCGCGATCCGCCGGCCATAGAGCGCATACAGATCGTCGGCCGCGCGCAGCGCCTGGTCGGGGTCGAGCGCGTGGCGCCCGCCGGCATCGTCGACCAGGGTGACGAGGAATCGTTCGCCCTGGATACCACCGGCTTTGGCGCCCGCGCCGGGGTCGCCCCAGACCAGTTCCAGCCGGCCGGTCATGGTCCGTGTCGTGGCCGCCTTGCCGGTCGTGCCGTCCATGCGTCGGGCGGCATCGGCCTGCATGCCGCAGGCCAGCGCCAGAACGGTCAAAACGCATGCGTGGAGAATGCGCATGGGGTCGCTCCGGTAGGTATCGAAAGGGATGGGGTCGCCGGGATCGTAGCACCGCCTTCCGCGCCAAGCCCGGACCGATGCCCGATTCCGGTACGGTCGGCACGGTAAGCTGTCCGACCCCTGCCCGCCTGCCGCCGCCATGCCCTACCTCGAACTCTCCCTGCATTGCCGCGAATCCGAGCAGCCGCGCTACGAACACGCGCTGGAGGACGTGGGCGCGCTGGCGGTGACCCTGCTGGATGCCGATGCCGAGACGCCGAACGAGCGCGCGATTCTGGAACCCGGCGTCGGCGAAATGCCGATCTGGGGCGAGGTGGCGCTGTCGGCGCTGTTCGCCGAAGACGCCGACCCGCTGCTGCTGCTGGCAGCGCTGGACGCCTTCGACCCCGGTCTGGACTGGTCGCGGGCCGGCTTCCGCATGGTCGAGGACCAGGATTGGGAACGGGCATGGATGGACCAGTACGTGCCGCTGCACTTCGGCGCCCGCACCTGGATCGTGCCGTGGAACCACGACCTGCCGGAAGGCGCCGACGCCGTGGATGCTGCGGTGATCCGGCTCGACCCGGGACTGGCGTTCGGCTCCGGCACTCATCCCACCACCTCGCTCTGCCTGCAATGGCTGGACGATCTGGCGGTGCGCGGCGAACTGCAGGGGCAGGCCGTGCTCGATTTCGGCTGCGGCAGCGGGATTCTTGCGCTGGCCGCACTGAAGCTGGGCGCCGGCCGCGCGGTGGGCGTGGACAACGACCCCCAGGCGATCCTCGCCACCCGCGACAATGCCGAACGCAACGGCGTGGGCGACCGCATCGCGGTGCATCTGCCGGCGGACGAACCCGCAGCGGCGAGGTATCCGCTGGTCGTCGCCAATATCCTCGCCACAGCACTCGACGCGTTGGCCGACACCCTCGCCGCACGGGTCGCGCCCGGCGGCCGGATTGCGCTGTCGGGCATTCTCAAGGGCCAGGAAGACGAACTGCTGCTGCGCTACGGCGCTTGGTTCGACGATCTGCGCGTCGCCCGCGAGGACGATTGGGTGCGGATCGACGGTCGCCGCCGGTGATGCGGCCTTCGGATGGGACCATTGCCCGTGCGTCCGTTCGCGAACGGACGCACGGCTTGTGTCATTCGGCCGTGATTCAATAGTCCGATGTTCATCAACTGCCCCTACTGCCGCACGCTGGTCGCGACCGATCCGGTCACCGACCTGCCGCCGACCCACTGCCCGCAGTGCATGAGCCTGCTGCGTCGCGACGAGACGGTGGAAGACGCGGCGGACACGGAAGGCGACGGCGCGCCGCTGGATCTGGTCGCGCTGATGAACACGCCACCGACCGGAATCGACACGAAGACAGACACGACAGCGGCTGTCGTCGCGGACGCGGAAGCGCCGTTCGACCACGCCCAGGCGCCCGTGCGCGACGACAGCGTGAGCGCATCCACTGCGGAACCGCTCGACGACACCATCATCGATGCCAACACCGCAATCGCGCCCGCAGCCGTGGCGCCGGCGCCTCCCGCGCCCGGCAAACGCGGCACGCGCGCGATGCCGAGTTTCGCGCGCGTCGCCAGCGCCGCGGCCCATGTCCCGCGCGAACGCTGGGTACCGGCGGCCGTCGCTGCGCTCGCAGTCTTGCTGATCCTGCAACTGCTGCTCGCGGATCGCGCGCGACTGGCCGGCGATGCGCGCTGGCGACCGACACTGCATGCGCTGTGCACCGTCTTCTTCTGCGAACTGCCGCCGTGGCGCGAACCCACCGCGTTCACCCTGCTGCAGCGCGACGTGCGGCAACATCCGAGCATCCCCGGCGCGCTGCGCGTATCGGCGACGTTCCGCAACGATGCGCGCTGGTCGCAACCCTGGCCCCGTTTGCGGTTGACGTTGTCCGACGCCAACGGACGACCGGCCGGCGAGCGCGATTTCCGCGCCGAAGACTATCTGGGCGGACCGGCCAGTCAGCCCGAACTCGCCAGCGGCGAAAGTGCGACCGTGGCGATGGACATCCTGGAACCCGCGGCGCAGATCGTGGGTTACGACTTCAGTTTCCGCTGAACGCGGAAGTCGGAAATCCGCACGCCGCAGTCCGCGCGCGTTCAACGCAAAAGCGCCGCATATCCGGCCAGGACATGCGCGGATCGACAAGCGCGACGCGCGATCAAGCACTTGCCGACATCGAAACGCCGCCGCATCGCCATTCATCGGACAACATCATCAAGCGCCCGCTTTTTCCGCGATTCCTCATGGCGAGCGGCGGCGGCCCACGCTAGACTCCCTTCCCCCTTGTCGCCCTGCGACACGGCAACGGCCAGGGATGGGGCCGATGCGACGACGCGCTATCCAGAGAGACCCTGCTTGAACGCCGAACGCCATGACCCCAGCACCCGCCAGGCTGCGCGAACGCCACTGCGCGAACATGTCGCCAATTCCGTGCGCCGCTACATCGGCGATCTGAACGGATCGGACGCCTCCAATCTGTACGAAATCGCGCTGCGCGAGCTCGAGATCCCATTGTTCGCCGAAGTGTTGCTGCACTGCGACGGCAACCAGAGCCGCGCCGCGGCGATGCTCGGCATTCACCGGGCCACCCTGCGCAAGAAGTTGAAGGATTACGGGCTGGGTTGACCCGCCGCGGATATTCGCGGGCATCCCGCCCGACGCCTGCGTATGGGAACAGCCGCGCCGTTTCCGCCGAGCGCGATGGCACGGACCGTATCGTTGGCGGGCCGTGTGATCGGCGGGCCGTATAATTGGCATTTCCCGCCTCCGCATCGCCCCCCATGACCCAGCTCCCGCCCAGCGCCCCGGTGACGATCCGCCGCGCGCTGCTGTCCGTGTCCGACAAGACCGGCCTGCTCGATCTCGCCCGCGTGCTCGCGGCCCGCAATGTCGAACTGCTGTCCACCGGCGGCACCGCGAAAGCGATCCGCGATGCCGGCCTGCCGGTGCGCGATGTCAGCGACGTCACCGGGTTTCCGGAAATGATGGACGGGCGCGTGAAGACCCTGCACCCGCTGGTGCACGGCGGTCTGCTCGGTCGCGCCGGCATCGACGACGCGGTGATGGCCGAACACGGCATCGGCGCGATCGATCTGCTGGTGCTGAATCTGTATCCGTTCGAATCGGTGTCGGCGAATCCCGACAGCACGATGGACGAGATCATCGAGAACATCGACATCGGCGGCCCGGCGATGCTGCGTTCCGCCGCGAAGAATTACGCGCGCGTTGCCGTCGCCACCGATCCGGCGCAGTACCCGGGCATTCTCGACGAACTGGCTGCGAACGACGGCGCGCTGTCGGCGAACACCCGGTTCGCGCTGTCGGTGGCCGCATTCAACCGGGTCGCGCAGTACGACGCGTTCATCAGCAATTATCTGTCGTCGATCCAGGACGATGGCACCCGCACGCTGTTCCCGGCGCAGAGCAACAGCAACTTCGTCAAGGTGATGGATCTGCGCTACGGCGAGAATCCGCACCAGCAGGGCGCGTTCTACCGCGATCTGTGGCCGGTGCCGGGCACGCTGGCCACGTTCGCGCAACTGCAGGGCAAGGCACTCAGCTACAACAACCTCGCCGACGCCGACGCCGCGTGGGAATGCGTGCGTCAGTTCGAAGCGCCGGCCTGCGTCATCGTCAAACACGCCAATCCCTGCGGCGTGGCCGAAAGCGGCGACTGCGCGCAGGCCTACGAACTCGCCTACGCCACCGACCCCACCTCGGCGTTCGGCGGCATCATCGCGTTCAATACCCGGCTGGACGCCGCCACCGCCAAGCTCATCCTCGACCGCCAGTTCGTCGAAGTGCTGATCGCACCGGACTACGACGACGGCGCGCTCGATTACGCCAGGAAGAAAGCCAACGTCCGCGTCCTGCGCATCCCGCACGGCGACGGCCGCAACAATATCGACGTGAAGCGCGTCGGTTCCGGCCTGCTGATGCAGACCGCCGACATCCGCGAAGTCGGCGCCGACGAACTGAACGTGGTGACGAAGCTCGCGCCGACCGCCGAACAGCTGGGCGACCTGCTGTTCGCGTGGCGCGTGGCGAAATACGTGAAGTCGAACGCGATCGTCTACGCGAAGGACAAGCGCACCGTCGGCGTCGGCGCCGGGCAGATGAGCCGCGTGTACTCCGCGCGGATCGCCGGCATCAAGGCCGGCGACGCCGACCTGGTGGTGCCCGGCTCGGTGATGGCCAGCGACGCTTTCTTCCCGTTCCGCGACGGCATCGACGCCGCCGCCGAAGCCGGGATCAAGGCCGTGATCCAGCCCGGCGGCTCGATGCGCGACGCCGAAGTCATCGCCGCAGCGGACGAGCACGGCATCGCGATGGTGTTCACGGGCGTCCGGCATTTCAGGCATTGACGTCGCCTCCCGCGCTCGCGTGAAAACACCGCACGCCGACCATTCCCGACACGAATCGATGCCATGACCCTCTTGCTGCTGTTCCTCGCCGGCCTCGTTCTGCTTTTGCTGGGCGCCGAACTGCTGGTGCGCGGCGCCTCGCGGCTGGCGCTGGCCTTGGGACTGGCGCCGATCATCGTCGGCTTGACCGTGGTCTCGATCGGCACCAGCGCGCCGGAACTGGCGATCAGCATCGGCGGCGCGCTGTCGGGCACGCCGGATCTGGCGCTGGGCAATGTCGTCGGCAGCAATATCGCCAACGTACTGCTGATCCTTGGCCTGGTCGCCCTGATCGCGCCGCTGGTCGTGCATCGTCAACTGGTGTGGCTGGACGTGCCGCTGATGATCGCCGCATCGCTGCTGTGCTTCGGCATGGCCCTGGACGGTCGCATCGCGCGCTGGGAGGGTGGCGTGCTTGTCGCCTGCGCCATCGCCTACATCGCGTTCCTGATCCGCATGGCGCGGCGGCATCCGGAACAGGTGCCGACCGATCCGGAATTGGCCGAACCGGCGTTGGGCGAACCAGCGCCGAAAGTGGGTGTGGCCCGTCAATGTCTGTCGATGGCGGCGGGTCTGGCGATGCTGATCGTCGGCGCCCGCCTGCTGGTGGATGCCGCGACGCAGACCGCAAGCGCCTTCGGGCTCAGCGATTTCGTGATCGGCCTGACCGTGGTCGCGATCGGCACGTCCTTGCCGGAAATCGCCACGTCGATCCTGTCCGTGCTGCGCGGGCAGCGCGATCTCGCGGTCGGCAACATCGTCGGCAGCAACATCTTCAACCTGCTGCTGGTGCTGGGCGCCACCGCGATGGTCGCCAGCGACGGCGTACCGGTCAGCCCTTCGGCGATCCGCTTCGATCTGCCGATCATGACCGCGGTCGCCGTGGCCTGTCTGCCGATCTTCTTCAGCGGCCACCGCATCGCGCGCTGGGAAGGCGCGCTGTTCCTCGGTTACTACGTCGCCTATACCGCCTATCTGCTACTGGCCGCCGCCAATCACGCCGCACTGGAAGATTTCCGCCTGGCCATGCAGGCCGTGGTCATGCCGCTGACCGTGCTGACCCTGGCCATCGTGGCCTGGCGCAATCTCAAGGCGCGACGCCATGCCGTTTCGACCGCGAACGACGACCGATGACAGTCCACGACGTCCGCACGCCAACACCTTCGGCACGTCTCGCGGACTCGCGCGCATGACCACTCCCGCCGTGAGGGATGCCACCGCCGCGGATTTCGAGCGCATCCTCGCGCTCAACGCGATGTTCGTGGCCGAAACCAGCGCGATGGACGGCGAGAAGCTGTCCCGGCTGCATGCGCTCGCCTTCCATCACCGGGTCGCGGTCATCGATGGCGAGGTCGCCGGGTTCCTGCTGGCGATGCGCGACGGCGCCGCTTACGACAACGACAACTTCGCATGGTTTTCCGCGCGATACCGGTCATTCGCGTATGTCGACCGCATCGTCGTCGATGCCGCAGCGGCAGGCACAGGCATCGGGCGGCGGCTGTACGACGATCTCTTCGATCGCACGCACCGGCTCGACATCGGCGTCGTCGCCTGCGAATACAACCTCGAACCGCCCAACCCCGCATCGAAAGCCTTCCATGACCGCTTCGGCTTCGCCGAGGTCGGCCGACAGCGCGTCGCCGGCGGCAGCAAGCTGGTTTCGCTGCAAATCAGGGACATCACGGAGTACACCCCCTCATGAAAATCCTCGTCATCGGCGCCGGCGGCCGCGAACACGCCCTCGCCTGGAAGCTCGCGCAGTCCAGGCGCATCACCGAAGTGCTGGTCGCACCGGGCAACGCCGGCACCGCGACCGAAGCGAAGTGCCGCAATGTCGACGTGAAGGCGACCGACATCGACGGTCTGGCCGCGCTGGTGCGCGCGGAAGGCGTCGCGGTGACCGTGGTCGGGCCCGAGGCGCCGCTGGTCGCGGGCGTGGTCGACCGTTTCCGCAGCGAAGGGCTGCGCATCTTCGGGCCGACCGCCGCAGCGGCGCAGCTCGAAGGCAGCAAAGCGTTCGCGAAGGATTTCCTCGCCCGTCACGGCATTCCGACCGCGTATTACGCGGTGCATACCGAAGTCGACGCCGCCCTCGCCTACATCCGCGACAAAGGCGCGCCCATCGTGGTGAAGGCCGACGGCCTCGCCGCGGGCAAGGGCGTGATCGTGGCGATGACGCTGCAGCAAGCCGAAGACGCGGTGCGCGACATGCTCTCGGGCAACGCCTTCGGCGCCGCGGGTTCGCGGGTCGTGATCGAGGAATTCCTCGACGGCGAGGAAGCGAGCTTCATTTCGATGGTCGATGGCGTCACCGCACTGCCGATGGCCACGTCGCAGGACCACAAGCGCGTGGGCGACGGCGACACCGGCCCCAACACCGGCGGCATGGGCGCGTACTCGCCCGCGCCGGTGGTCACGCCCGAGGTGCATGCGCGGGTGATGCGCGAAGTGGTGGAGCCGACCGTGCGCGGCATGGCCGCCGACGGCGTGCCCTTCACCGGTTTTCTGTACGCCGGACTGATGATCGATGCCGACGGCGCGCCGAAAGTGATCGAATTCAACGTGCGTTTCGGCGACCCGGAAACCCAGCCGGTGATGCTGCGGCTGGATTCGGATCTGCTGGATCTGGTCGAAGCCGCCATCGACCAGCGCCTGCACGCGGTCGAAGCGCGCTGGAACCCGAAGCCCTCGCTGGGCGTGGTGATGGCCGCGGCGCACTATCCAGAAATGCCGAAGACCGGCGACGTCATCCACGGACTGCATGTCCCGCAGGCGATCGGCACCAAGGTCTTCCACGCCGGCACGCGGCTCGACGACGACGGCAATGTGGTGACCAGCGGCGGGCGCGTGCTGTGCGTGTGCGCGCTGGGCGTCACCGTGGCGGCGGCGCAACACGCCGCTTATGCGGCAATGGCGAATATCGGCTGGGACGGCGAATTCCACCGCCACGATATCGGCTGGCGCGCGATCGCGCGCGAGACCTGAGCGCCGACGATCAACGTCCGCGCTTGGCCGGCTTGGCGGGCACGTGATGTTTGGCCAGCTCTTCGATCACGCTGCGCACCAGCTTACGCTGTGCCGCCGGCAGCTTGAGGAAGGTTTCGATGGCAAGCTGGTCGTGCGGATTCATCCGCCATTCGCTGCGGTTTTCGCGCACCCGCTTGTCGTCGCCGAACTGCAGTTGCTGCGGTTCGAGCGACAGCATCTTGGCGAGGGCGCGCAGATTGGCCTGACGCGGCATGGCGCGTCCGTTCAACCAGCCGGAGATCGCCTGTTGTGAGACGGGCTCGCCGCCGAAGCGGGCCAGAAGTCGTACCAGTTCGGCCGGACTCTCGCTCATGCCGGCCTGGCGCAATGCGGCGCGGAGGCGCTCGCTGAAGGCATCTTGTTCAGTTTTCATGCGCCGACCTTAGGGCGGCGCCGGCTCCGATTTGAAAACTTGAGTTGTCTTCGATACTCAGTTTACGTTGCCGTACCGCGCAGTCCGCGATGCCTGTCCCGCATCGCGCCGGCATCGGCGATGCAAACGATCAGCCCCGCTTGCCGCCCGCCCCCGATCGGAAGAACTCCTCGATGAGATGCCGGAGCAGCTTTCGCTGCGCGGTCGGCAGACGCAGGAACGCCTCGATCGCCAGCTGATCGCGCGGGTCCAGATGCCACTCGCCGCGCGTCTCCTTCACGCGCCGGGTGTCGTCGCCGTACTGCAATTGCTGCGGTTCCACCGACAGCATCTTCGCCAGCGCTCTCAGATTGGCCTGCCTTGGCATGGCGCGCCCCTTCAGCCAGCCGGAAACGGCTTGCTGGGAAACGGGCTCGCCGCCGAACCTGGCGAGCAGGCGCACCAGTTCGACGGGACTCTCGCCGACGCCCGCCCGTTGCAAGGCCGCGCGCAGCCGTTCGCTGAACGCAATATGTTCATTGCTCATCACCTGACGTTAGGCCGGTGCACGCCGGCGTTGGAAAGTTATGATTTGTATGTTATCAAACTTTTTGTTAGCGTGCATGCTCACTGAACCAGGGAGGGCGGCGATGTCCACATCAGCGATGTCCACTGCGGAGATGCCCGCAGCCGCGAAGCGAGAGCCCGACGGCGATGCCGGCGGCGTGACCGATGGCGCGTCACCCGCAGGGATGTCGGCCACCGCCCGGCCATCCGTCCGCGTCGATCCCCCGGGGCCGCCGCTGCATGCGGCACTGGATTACTGCACGCGACGACTGCTCGCAGCACTGGACGCATTCGGCAATGGAAGCAGCCATGCAGGCAGCCCGTTGGCCGCACAGTTGACGCCGGCCAGCGACCGCCTGCTGCGCTGGTGGTTCTCGACCGACACCTGCAGGGCGAGGGTCGACAATTTCCACTTCGCGCAGCGCGAGTCGATCCTGCACACGATCATCGCGCACGAACTCCTGCGCTCGGACGACCCCGTCCAACTGCACCTATGCGCCTGCGGTCCGCAGCCCACGGTGAATGCGCCGTGGGCCCGCGACAGCCGTTACCGCCTGCGGCTGGCGCCGGGCGGTGGCGCCCGCTGGGTCCTGCAGGCGCTGCTGGTCTGGTGGTGGGCCAATGCCGTGGCCTCTGCCGATGACGAAGGCTCGGCCGCTGGCGCAAGGCTGCAACTGATCGCCGCGACGCCGGGCATCCGCCAGCGATTGCTGCAGGCGATATTCGGGCGTGCTGACGGACGACATGCGGACGAACATTGCGCCGATGCCAGCAGCCTGCTGCGCCATGCGCGACTGTTCCTGCCGCCCGCGCTGCGTGGACCGTTCCGGGATTGGCTGCGAATGCAATCGCCGCACGACGATGCCGCGCCGGAGCGCGGCGCTTTGCGGATCGTCGAAGCCGCGAACGGAGCGACCGAGGGCCCGGTCCTGTCGCTGATCGCGACCTGCGGCCCGCACGCCCTTGGCGCCGGAGCCTCGCAATCCGGCGCACGGTTGCGGGTCGAACTGATGCTGGGCGGAGACCACGCCGACGCGATCGTCGATGCCCCGCAGGAACGCATGATCCGGCGCGGTGCGGCAAAACTGCCGATGCTCGAAGCGACCGCAACGACACGGCTGCCTTCGCTGCGGTTCAAGCGGCCACGGCATTGCGGGCTGCGACCGCGACTGTCCCGCAGCCACCCTGCGCTGCTGCGGGCAGGCATCGACGCATTGCGCCGACGGGAACCCGGCTTCGCATCGCTCGACGCTGCGCGTCGACCGCGGATGCTGGTGCTGTGCGATACACCGTCGCTGCTGCCCGCCGCGCGACGATTCCTGATCGTCAACGGCTTCGCGCCCGACACCATCGCGATCGGCGGCGATCGTGCGTGCGGCGACGACGTGCGCGCGATCGTGGACCGTCTGCCGGCGAGATCGACGCTGGCCGACGCCCGGATCTGCGTGGTCGTGACGCTGCGGACGCATCGCGACGGCATCGATCCACTCGCCGTTGTCGCCGCGGGGGCGGCACCGCTGTGGCCGGAGCCGGATTTCGCCGATGTCCGCAACGAGAACCGCGAGCGGGCGACGCACCGGCGCGCACCACAGAACCTGATCGACGTACTGTCGGTGATCGAACATCCGCAGTGCCATGCCGCTTATGCGCTACTGCTGCGCGCAGGGCTGTGCGCCCACGGCGCGCATGCGGTCAGACGCGCGCGCGACCGCCACGATGTCGTCGGCAGGGCTGCCATCGATGACCCCGCCATCGACGATCTGATTGTGGTCGCACTGCAGGCGCGCGCTGCGGCGTTCGACATCGCGCTGCCGCTGGCCTGTGTCGAAGGCCTGCCGCTTGCGGAACGCCTGAGCGACCTGTCCCATCGGGTGCTGCGGATGCGGCACGCGCTGCCGGTACGCAAATCCGTCTACACGCACGATGGCTGCAGCATCAACGACAGTGGCCTGTGGCGCGCATTCCTGGGGTGCGCGGAGTCCGACCCGGAGATCGAAAGCCACGGCCTGATCGATCCGAAGCGCCACGGCCCGATCGGTCGCGAAGCCTGGCTCGCGCAGGGCTTCGCGACCCGGGTCTGGCCGGAAGCGGTGATCCGCACGGCGGATCGCGTGTACCTGGTGAACTTCCAGCCGTTCTGTCCCACGCGGCCGCGTCCGCCGGATTCGGCGGAACGCCAGCTCGCGCGCTGGCTGCGGCGGGCGAACGCACTGCCTGCGTCCCAGCGGCAGGGCCGTATCTGGTGTCGGGCGACACTGGCCGCGCCGCTGTTCTGGTCGTGGAAACGCAGCGAAGGCAGGCTGTCCGCACTGTTGTCGGAGCTGGCCGACGCGGTGGCGCCCACATCCAGCGACGACATCATCGTTTGACCGAGGAAACCCTGCATCCGCTGGCGGGCCTTCAGGCCCGATGTTGTTGTCACAAGGCTTTCATGAAAGCGCTCGGGGCTGAAGCCCCTCCTACACAAGCGAACTCCGGGCTGAAGCCCTTTCCATGCAAGCGAAGCCCGGGGCTGAAGCCCCTCCTGCGCGCGAAGCAACCCATCTCTGCTAGTCTCCGCCGGACATCCGCCGGCGGTCGGCGGCGGTCGCCGATTCCGCGGAGCGCGCATGGCCTACAACCAGTTCGACCTGTTGCGGCAACGCCGCTTCCTGCCTTTCTTCGTGGTGCAGTCGCTGGGGGCGTTCAACGACAATGTCTATCGTCAGGCGATCATCGGCCTGCTGTTCTGGCTGGGCGTGGACGATCAGCAACGCACGCTCTACACCAATCTCGCGCCGGCCCTTTTCATCCTGCCGTTCTTCCTGTTCTCGGCCACCGCAGGACAGATCGCCGAGAAACTGGAGAAGTCGCGGCTGATCCGCATCACCACCGCGATGGAAATCGCGATCATGTCGGTGGCGGCGGTCGGTTTCATGTTGCAGAACATGCCGCTGCTGCTGGTGGCGCTGTTCGGCACCGGCGTGCAGTCGGCGCTGTTCGGGCCGGTGAAATATTCGATCCTGCCCTCGGTGCTGAAGCCGGAGGAACTGACCGGCGGCAATGGCCTGGTCGAGATGGGCACCTCGATTTCGATCCTGGTCGGCATGATCGCCGGCGGCATGATCTTCAAGCTCGCCGGCGACTACGGCCCGCAGACCGCCGCCGCGGCCATCATCCTGCTGGCGATGCTGGGCAACGCGGTGAGCCGCCTCATCCCCACGGTGGATGCCGGCGCGCCGGACCTCAAGGTCCACGTCAATCCGATCCCCGAATCGCGCCGGGTATTGAAACTCGCGCGCAAGCAGCTGGCGGTGCGCAACGCGATGCTGGGCGTGTCGTGGTTCTGGTTCGTCGGCACCATGCTGACCGCGCAGTTGCCGAGCTACGCGAAACTCAATCTCGGCGGCGACGAAACCCTGTATCTGGTCGCCCTGGGCGTGTTCTCCGTCGGCACCGGCATCGGATCGCTGCTGTGCGAGAAGCTGTCGGCGCGCACCGTGGAAATCGGCCTGGTGCCGCTGGGCGCGTTCGGCATGAGCGTGTTCCTGTTCGATCTGTATTTCGCGCGCAGCGGCGCGGCAACGGCGACCGGGTTGGATGTCGCCGGCTTCCTGGCGCAGCCGGGCGGCTGGCGGGTGACGCTCGATCTGGCCGCGGTCGGCCTGTTCACCGGCTTCTTCCTGGTGCCGCTGTTCGCGCTGATCCAGAGCCGCACGCCGCGCAGCGAACTGTCGCGGGTGATCTCGGCGGTCAATATCCAGAATGCCTTCTTCATCGTGATGGCGGCGGTGCTGGGCATCGCGCTGCAGATGGAGCAGTTCACGATCGGCGACACCGTCGTGCCGATGCCCGGCCTGAGCATCCCGCAGCTGTTCCTGTGCCTGGCCATCGCCAACACACTGGTGGCGCTGTGGATCTTCACGATCGTGCCGGAATTCCTGATGCGCTTCCTCAGCTGGCTGCTGGTGCGTTCGCTGTACCGGCTGCGGCTGCACGGCATCGAGAAGCATGTGCCCGACGAAGGCCCGGCGTTGATCGTCTGCAACCACGTCAGTTACATGGATGCGCTGATCCTCTCGGCCAGCATTCCGCGACCGGTGCGCTTCGTCATGTACTACAAGATCTTCAATGTGCCGGTGATGCGCTGGATCTTCCGTACCGGCAAGGCCATTCCCATCGCCGGTGCCAAGGAAGACCCGGAGGTGATGCAGCGTGCGTTCGAGGAGATCGACGCGGCGCTGGCCGACGGGCAGCTGGTCGGCATCTTTCCCGAAGGCGCACTGACCCGCGACGGCGAGATCGCGCCGTTCAAGGCGGGCATGGAACGGGTGCTGGAACGGCGGCCGGTCCCGGTAGTACCGATGGCGCTGAAGCACATGTGGACCAGCATGTGGAGCAAGCGCGATGGCCGCCTGCGCCAGATGCGGGTGCCACGCCGGTTCCGCGCGCATGTCGAAGTGCTGGCCGGAGAGCCGGTGGACGGCCGCGAAGCCACCGCCGCATCGTTGGAAACCAAGGTCCGCGCGCTGCGCGGCGACGACGCCTGACGACGGCAGGCAGCGGATTACGGCAGATCCCGCCGGTCGCAGCGGTCCGGTCGCCGCAGTCCCGATGGCGGTGCGCGATTGCGCCGGGCGACGGAATGGGCACAATGACGGCAATGCCGTAGCGGTTCCCACCGGCGGGCGATACGCCCGCGTCGTTCCCGCTGCCCTTTCCGCTTCTTTCGCTGACATCTTCCGGAGACTCCGCATGAACACCACCGCCGCACCCGGCAATATCCCCAATCATCTGGCGTGGGCGATCATCGCGACCGTACTCGCGACCTGCCTGTGCTGCCCGCTCGGCCTGCTCGGCATCGTCGCCATCGTCCAGTCCAACAAGGTCAACACCCTCATCAACCAGGGCGATTTCGACGGCGCCCGCCGCGCCTCCGACAGCGCCAAGACCTGGTGCTGGGTCGCGACAGCGCTGGCCATCATCGGCGTGTTGATCAACGCGGTGTTCCTGGCGTCCGGCGGCATGGAAAGCTACACGCAGTACATGGAACAGATGCAGCAGTTGCAGGGCCGCTGATCGACCGTCCGCAGCGGCCCGCACCCGGGTCGCTGTCCCTCGCCGGTTCGGCCGTCCGCGGCCGACCCGGCGTGATGCCCGGGCGCGCCGCTCCACCCCTCGCACCCCGATCCGCTCCCATCGATCCGATACCGACCCATGTCCTCTTCGCCGAACGGCCCGCACTCCAGCAACGAATTCGTCCCGAACAATCTGGTCTGGGCGATCCTCGCCACGCTGTTCTGCTGCCTGCCGCTGGGGATCGTCTCGATCGTCTACGCCACGCAGGTCGACGGCCTGCGCGCCGCTGGCAACATCGTCGGCGCGCGCGCGGCGGCGGACAAGGCGCGTTTCTGGGCGATCCTCTCCGCCGCGCTGGTGCCGGTGCTGATCGTCCTGTGGTTCATGCTGTTCGGCGGGCTGGCCGTGCTGGGAAGCCTCGCGGGTGGCTGACCGGCCCGCCATGTCGCTGCGCCCGGCATCCGCTCTGGCGGGCGCCGCCGCACTGGCTGCGACCGGGGTGGGCTTCTGGTTGCTGCGCAACCATGACCCGAACCTGCCCAACAACCTCTTCCCACCGTGCATGTTCAAGGCCTTCACCGGCTTCCACTGCATCGGCTGCGGGCTGACCCGCGCACTGCACGCGCTGGTCCACGGCGACATCGTCGGCGCCTTCGCCATGAATCCGCTGGCGATGCTGGTGCTGCCGCTGATACCGCTGATGGTGCTGGATGCCCGCGGCCTCACGCCGACGCGTCTGAAGCCATTCATGTCGGTCGCGATGACCCCGAAACTGTGGCTGGTGCTGCTGCCGGCCTATTGGATCGCACGCAATCTGCCGTGGTGGCCGTTCACCTGGCTCGCGCCGGGCTGACGCCTGATGACCGCGCAGCGTCGTTCATCCGCCCGGTGCTAGCCTGCCGGCGATGTCTGTCTCCGGTCGCGCCCCGATTCTTTTGCTGTCGCTGTTCTCGGCGTGCTGGCTGTGGCCGATCGACGCACAGGCGCAACAACCACCGAACCGCTGCACCGGCCCGGCCGGCAATACCATCTATACCGACCGCGCCTGCGCCAGCATCGGCGCCAGCGACCGCCTGCCGCGCGGCACCGCAAGCCTTTCCTATCGCCAGCGTCGCGGCGGTTGCGCGCGCACCGTGCAGGAACTGATCTACGAGATCACCACCGCGATCGACACCCGGGACGTCAATCGCCTCGGTGCGGTGTATCACTGGGTCGGTCTGAATGCCGCAAGCGGCGACCGCATCCTCGACCGCCTGCAAACGGTTGTCGATCGGCCGCTGGTCGATATCGTGGCGCTGCGCGCGAACGCGCCGGTCGCCACCGACACGCCCATCGAAGCGGCCATTGAAACACCGGCCGCAGCCGCTGCAATCGCGCCTGCCGCTCGGGTTGCACCCGCCCTCGCACAGAACGCGGAAACGATCAGCGACCAGACGCCGGTCGCGCGTCCGGCCCTGCGCCGCGCACTCGTCGGCCTGCGCCTGCAGCAGACGCTCGGCAAAAGCCACACGCCGTCGCAGACCACGCTGGGTCTGCGCAAACACCTCGATTGCTGGTGGGTCACGCTGTAAGCCCACGCGGTAAGCCGGTATCCACACCGACGATTCTGAGACGGCATCCGCGATACGGCGGATGGATGCTGCAACGCAACTTGCGCAGCATCCCGCCGCGTGCGGACCATATCGACGGGCAAGGTGTCCGCGCCATTCTCGATCACCACACATCATCCGGACATTGCACACTCGGCTCGGACGCCGCAATGGAAGGACACGACCAGGGAGAGGTAATCGTATGAAGCGTTCCATGATGTTCATCGCCATCGGCACGGTGGCCGCGGTGGGTTTCGCCGCGTTCGCCACGCAAGCCGCCAGGCAACCGCTGTTTTCCGCCATGAAGGCGACGCCGGCCGGCATCGGCGGCGACGCCAGCTATCGCGCGCTGGCCGAAAGTCGCGCCACCGAATCGCTGCAACTGGTGCAGGCAGATGCCTCGCAGATCAGCGCCGACAGCGACACGCTGCAACTCGGCCTGGGCGACACCGGCACCGCGCACATGCGCTACAGCAAGCGCAATCCCGACGGCACCCAGGTGTGGTACGGCAATCTCGGCAAGGATGTCGGCCTGATCGACCGGCTGATGGGCAAGGCCAGCGGCGAGATCGCCGACGACCCGAACAATTCGGTGATGATCGTCCGCAACGGCGACAAGCTCACCGGCACCATCCGCGTCGAAGGCGAGCTGTATTCGCTGCGCCCGCTGCGTTCCGGTGGCCACGCCATCGCCCGCATCAACGAAGCGAAGATGCCGGCCGATCATCCGGCCGCCTACAACTTCATCCCGCACATCGACATGCCCGGGCCCGCGCGCGCGGAGCGGGCCACCGACGTGGGTACCAAGGCGATCAGCGTCATCCGCATCATGGTGGTGTCCACGCAGTCGGCGGTGAACGCCAGCGGCGATATCGCCGGCCTGGTCAATCTGGCCGTCGCCGAAACCAATCAGGGCTACGCGAACAGCGGCGTCGAAATCACCCTGCAACTGGCCGGCCAGTACACGACCACCTACACCCAGTCCGGCAGTTTCAGCACCGATCTGTCGCGTTTCCGCGGCACCACCGACGGTTACATGGACAACTTCCACGCCACCCGCAACACGGTCAAGGCCGATGTGATGATGCTGCTGATCAACAACAGCTCGTCCTGCGGCCTGGCGTCGGGGATCGGCTCCACCGCCGCCACCGCGTTCGCGGTCACCCATTACGGCTGCGCCACCGGCTATTACTCGTTCGGCCATGAGATCGGCCATCTGCAGTCGGCACGCCACGACATCGCCACCGACGGCAGCCTGACCCCGTACGCCTACGGCCACGGCTATCGCTCGCCGACCAATGCCTGGCGCACGATCATGGCCTATGCCTGCACCTCCGGCAGTTGCCCGCGCATCAATTACTGGTCGAATCCCGCCAAGACCTACGGCGGCCAACCCATGGGCAATACCACGCGCGCGCACAACCAGCGCGTGTTGAACAACACCAAGGCCACCGTCGCCGCATTCCGCTGATCCGCGGCATCGACGACGCCATACCGGACGGGACCGCATGGTCCCGTCCTGTTTTGCGACCTTTCCCGACGGCGCGGCTGCGCACTGTCGGCGTCGCGACCGCATCGCCTAAAATGCGGCAACTCTCCACTGCGCGGACCTCGACATGACCCAGCGTTACCCCGAATGGATCTGGCACAACGGCAAGATCAAGCCCTGGGCCGAGGCCACCACCCACGTGATGTCCCACGTGGTCCACTACGGATCGTCGGTATTCGAAGGCATCCGCTGCTACGACACCCCCAGCGGCCCGGCGATCTTCCGCCTCACCGATCACAACAAACGCCTGTACGCCTCGGCGAAGATCTACGACATGCCGATGCCCTACGGCCTCGACGACATCAACGCCGCCTGCCGTGACGTGCTGAAAGCCAATGATTTCACCACCGATTACCTGCGCCCGGTCGCCTATCGCGGCCTCGGCGGCTTCGGTCTGTCGGCCGACACGCCCACCGACATGGCGGTCGCCACCTGGAAGATGGGCCAATACCTCGGCGCGACCGTGCTGGAAGAAGGCATCGACGCCTGCGTCTCCAGCTGGCAGCGCTTTGCGCCCAACACGCTGCCCGCGGGCGCCAAGGCCGGCGGCAACTATCTCTCCGGCCAACTGGTCGCACGCGAAGCGCGCCGCCTCGGCTTCGGCGAAGGCATCGCGCTGGCCTCGACCGGCCTGCTCAGCGAAGGCGCCGGCGAGAACCTGTTCCTCGTATTCGACGGCGCGCTGCACACCACCCCGGTCAGCGCCGCGCTGCTCAACGGCCTGACCCGCAACACCATCATCACCCTCGCCCGCGATGCCGGCATCGAAGTGTTCGAGCGCGACCTGCCGCGCGAGTACCTCTATCTGTGCGACGAACTCTTCATGTGCGGCACCGCCGCGGAGATCACCCCGATCCGTTCGGTCGACGGCCGCCAGGTCGGCGCCGGCAAACCGGGTTCGGTGACGCGGCGTCTGCAGGAATTGTTCTTCGGGTTGTTCAATGGCAAGACTGCGGACAAGTATGGGTGGCTGGAAAGGGTGTGAGTGCCGTTTGATTTTCGGAACTGGTCATACGCCTTCGTCGGACATATCGCAGCGCGCACCATGTCGATACGTCATGGTGCGCGGGTAAACCACGACGCACCAAAAACGGCAGCGCCGTACCCCAAGCCGACACCGAAACCCCAATTGATCTCCGGGACCGCACATTGTCCATGTGCGGCACCGCCGCCGAGATCACCCCGACCCGTTCAGCCGCCGGGTCGCCGCTGGCAAACCGGGTCCGGTCACGCGGCCAGACACATGACCTCCATCACAGGCTGCGCCGCATGCACACGGTATGGTCCGGGTGCACCCGGCAGGATGCCGCCAACTGCCGATGCGTTCGCGATACGCCGCGACGGCGCGTGCAGCACTGCATGCGCGCCCGTCGCACAGCCACGCCGGCGGCTCTCACGCACTGGAGTAACGTATGAAAGGAATGATCGTTCGCGGCGCCTCGATCGCGCTGTTCGCGGCCCTGATGACCATCGGCGGAACGGCGGCAGCCTATGAACCCAGCATCCCGTGCACTGCGGCCAACCAGGGTCAGCAGACCACCACACCCATCTGGTCTGGCTATTACCTGTGGCAGTGCAACAACGGCCAATGGACGTTCCTGCTGCAGTATTACTGCGACGACTTCGGCAACTGCATACCGTACTGATGCAACAGCGGCCACGGGCGTATCGTCGCGCCCGTGGCCTTTTCTTCGTCGGGCGCTCGCGCGTATCGTCGGTCCGGCATCGACGCGGCAAGCGCGTGCGATCGCCCAAACCGGCGCCGATACGCATCTCTTCCCGAAGCGGGGCAACCGGGCGCTCACCTCCAAGCGGGCGTGCAACAGCAGGGGCTGCGTAACGACTCCCTGAATCCGTATCGCCGTTGGGAAGACATGAGTTCGCGTGGCGTCACACCACCGCGTTTCGCCGTCAGGGCGTGTGGTTCGCAGAAAACGTCAACGTCGCGACGACCCCACGCTCAGCGCCCGGCACCACCCGCACCCGCCACCCATACAACACGCACAACCGACGCACGATCGACAACCCGATGCCGCCGCCTTGCGTATGCTCGGCGTGACTGCCGCGATACCCGCGTTCGAACAGACGCGCTGCGTCTTCGGCGCTGAGCCCCGGACCGCTGTCGATCACCTCGACAGCGTTGTCGCCCAGACGCACGATGATCTCGCCCTGCTGCGTGTATTTCACCGCATTGCCGATGAGGTTGCTGAGCGCCACGGTGACCGCGGACTCCGGCGCATCCACCACGACCTGGCCGACAGCGCCCTCCACGCGCAGCGTCAGCGGTTTGCCGCCGAGCTGGGTGCGGTGCGCGTCGAGCAGTTGCTCGGCCAGCTTGCCGACATCCGCGGCGCCGTGGCCGCGCTCGTTGCGCGACAGCAACAGCAGCGCGCTGATCAGATCGGTGCATTGTTGCTCTGCGCGCTGCACGCGCTGCAGGCGGGCGCGGGTCTTGTCGTCCAGATCGGGCTTGGCCAGCAGCAGTTCCGACGCACCGCGGATCACCGCCAGCGGCGTGCGCAGTTCATGGCTCACGTCGGCGTTGAACTCGCGGTCGCGCTTGACCACATCCGTGAGTCGCGCGGCGTAGTCGTCCAGGGTTTTCGCCAGCTCGCCGACTTCGTCCTCGGCGAAATGCGAGGCCAGCGCTTCCGGTTCGGCGCTGCGGCCGGAGCGGCGCAGGCGACGCGCCAATTCCAGCACCGGACTCATCACCCGCGATGCGGCCCACATCCCGACCAGCAGCGACAGCAGCGTGAAGACACCGACGCTCAGCATCAGGGCCTGGTTCAACCGCGCCTGGCTCTCGCGTTCTTCCGCGATGTCGTAGGTCAGGAAGAACCAGTATTCCGGATCCTTGCGCACCGCGATCTTGTAGACGCGCGTGGCACCGGTGATCGGGTCGACATTCGTCAGCTCATGCACGCCATTGGGCAGATTGCGCCATTCCTGCGGCACGCGATCGATCTTGCGGGTGCTGAACTGGCGTCCCTGGATCTTCTCGAACGGAATGCCGATGACATCGGGATTACTGTAGAAGCCGTCCGCGAACGTGTTGTTGTTCTTGGTCAGCGCGGCCGCGATGACGGTGTTCTCGACCCGGTTGCGCAGATACACCGTGCTCGCCGCGATCAGCGACGTCAGCCCGAAGCCCAGCAGCAGGAACGACAGGATGATGCGGCTGCGCAGCCGCCGACGGTAGGCCGGTTTGCGGCGCCGCGGCGCGTCCTTCTCAGGCGCCGGCATCGGGTACGGCGATGCGGTAGCCGATGCCGTGGCGGGTCTGGATCAGCGGCACGCCGAACGGTTTGTCGACCATCGCGCGCAGGCCGTGGATGTGCACGCGCAGGCTGTCGGAATCCGGCAGCTCTTCGCCCCACACCCGGGTTTCCAGTTCCTGGCGGGTGACCACCGCGGGCGAGGCTTCCATCAGCGACTGCAGGATCTTCAGCGCGGTCGGGTTGAGCTGCAGCAGCTTGCCCTGGCGACGCACTTCGAGGGTATCGAGGTTGTATTCCAGATCGCCCACTTCCAGCACCCGGGTCTGCTTGCCCTTGCCGCGTCGCGACAGGGCGTTGAGCCGGACTTCGACTTCCTGCAGCGCGAAGGGTTTGACCAGGTAGTCGTCGGCGCCGGAATCGAAGCCTGCGACCTTGTTGTCCAGGGTGTCGCGGGCGGTGAGCATCAGCACCGGGGTCTGCTTGCGGGCTTCGGTGCGCAGCTTGCGGCAGACTTCCAGGCCATCCATGCCGGGCAGGTTGAGGTCGAGCACGATCGCGTCGAATTCGTGGACGATGGCCAGATGCAGGCCGGTGATGCCATCGGCGGCGAAATCGACGGTGTGGCCGCGGTCTTCGAGGTAATCGCCCAGATTGGCGGCGATGTCCTGGTTGTCTTCGATCACGAGTATGCGCATGGGCGATGAATCCTCAGAGGTGCTGCTGTGACCGGCCGACATGCGTTCGGTTCCCGGCAGGGGCCGGCGCGGGCGGGGCCGCGCGTGGGCAATTCTGGCATACGCGCCGCCCACGACACCGTTCCGGGGCGGCGCCGCCGGCCGCGCGATGCGTCCTGCAATGCGGCTTGCGGAACGCCCGACCCAGCGCACGAAAAAAGAGCCCGGACGACTGTCGCCGCCCGGGCCGAAATGGGTGTAACCCCGATTACCGGTTCTGCATCGCCCCCTGACGAGGATAGGTGGTGTCAGATTCGGTCCGGCCACGCTACGCCGGGATCGATTAAAGCACCGTTAAAGTGGCATGACAGTCGCGATCGCGACCGCAATCACGCTTTTCTGTTCGCGCGACTTCTTGTATTTTTCGCGCCTTTTGCCAGAAGTTCGATGATTTTTCCGGCGATATCCACGCCCGTGGCGGCCTCGATACCCTCCAGGCCGGGCGAGGCGTTGACCTCCAGTACCAGTGGGCCGCGGTGGGAGCGGATCAGGTCCACCCCGGCCACGCCCAGGCCCAGCACCCGGGCGGCGCGGATCGCGACTTCGCATTCGTCGTCGCTGGCCAGCACCGCTTCCGCGGTGCCGCCGCGATGCAGGTTCGAACGGAAGTCGCCCTTCGGCGCCTGGCGACGCATCGCCGCGACCACGTCGTCGCCGACCACGAAACAGCGCAGGTCGGCGCCCTCGGCTTCGGCGATGAACTCCTGCACCAGGAAATTGGCGTACAGCCCGCGCAGGGTTTCGACCACGCTGCGCGAGGCCGACGGCTTCTCGGTCAGGATCACGCCGGCACCCTGCGAGCTCTCGTTGAGTTTGATCACATGCGGCGGCGCGCCGAGCATCGACAGCAGGTCGACGGTGTCGTCCGGGTTGTCGCCGAACACCGTCGCCGGCATGCCGATGCCCTGCGCCGCCAGCAACTGATGGGCGCGGAGCTTGTCGCGGGCGCGGGCGATGGCGTCGGCACGGTTGGGGGTGTAGCTGCCCATCAGCTCGAACTGGTGCAGCACCGCGGTGCCGTAGCGGGTGATGGACGCGCCGATCCGCGGCAGCACGGCTTCGTAGCCGGTCAACGCGCGGCCCTTGTAATGCATGTCGAAACCGTCGGAGGCGATGCGCATGTAGCAGCGCAGCGGATCGAGCACCCGCGCGCTGTGCCCGTGTTCGCGCGCGGCTTCCACCAGACGGCGGGTCGAGTACAGCTTGCTGTTGCGGGACAGGATGGCGAGCTTCATGCAGCGCTCCGGGCGCAGGCGGACGGCGGCGACAGCCTGCCGCGGGATGACGACGAGTCCCGCTCGAAGCAACGCAGGGCAGCGTATGTTACCCGCGGGATGCGGCTGGGACGCACGGCGCGCCCGAGCCCCGCAAACGAAACGGCGGCCCCGATGGAGGCCGCCGTTTCGCAGGATGCGCGTCCCGCACGCACGCCCTGCGGTCGCCCGCAGGGCAGCGGCGATCAGCCGCAGGTGGTGTAGCAGGAGATGGTGCCGAACGCGTAGTCGTCGGCGGCTTCGTTGAATTCGTCGCCGCACGCGCCGAGCTGCGAGTTGTGGTCGCGGTTGCAGACGTCGTGGTCCAGGCAATCCTGGTACCACGCGCCGACGCCGTCGGCCACGCCGCAGCCTGCGCCGCAGCGGCCCGCACACGAACTGGCGCTGCAACCGTAGCGAACGCTCTTGGCGGCATAGCCGTGCGCCGGGCAGTAATCGTGCGAGGACGAACGCGTGAACGCCACGTCGTCGTCGCAGACATTGGCGATGCTGCGCAGATTGATGAAGCTGCCGCCTGCCCTTTCGTTGCAGGCGGCGGCCGCTACGACCTCCAATCCTTTGCCGGTGTCGCGCGCGAACGGCAGGCGCGGCTCGGACAGCATCGGCGCCGAAGGCTCGATCCTCGTGGCGACGTCGCGACGCACGATCCATTCCGGCGCGAACTCGCGACCCAGCGGCACTTCGGAATACATCTCCGCCAGGCGCCACAGGAAATCCTTCGACTTCGGCATGCGCTGCATGTCGCCCTGGTCGCTGAGCGCGCGGCCCAGCTCGTTCTGGAAGCTGCGCAGCACGGCGCGGTCGGCCTCGTCGATGACCACGCGTTCGACCGTACGTACGGTCATCGTGCCGGCCGCGTAATCGATCTCGTGATCGATCAAAGCGCCGTTGACCTCCAGGCGCACGCGGACGCGTTCGGGCGCGATGCCGGCCGCCGCGACCTTGCCGGCGGACAGACTGGTGGTCTGGAACGAGAGCGCCCCGGACGGCGTGCGCATGTCGCCGGCGATATCGTCACCGCCCGCCGCCTTGGCCGCAGTGAGCCGCATGCGCAACTGGCCGGGTTCGGCCGGCACTTCCGGGGCATAGGCCGGATCGGTGGCGCGGGACGCCGCCGCGACATCGCGGCTCTGCCACGCGCCCAGCATCAACAACGATGCGCATGCGCCGGCCGCGAGAATGGATCGGAAAGAACTGTTCAACGAACTTCTCCTTGTCAGTAATGGTGAGGTCGAGCCGATGCACGCACAGCGTCGCACCGGCCGGCGCCGCGGTTCCCCGCCGCGCGCCAGACAGCCCTGCCGCCTGGATCGCCGGACGCCCCGTGTCCGGATGCCCGGAGTGTGCGCGAATACCGCTGCGCATGGCAGGTGCAGCCGACGACCGGCTGCCTGCGAGCGCCCGGTCGAACGCAGCGCGATGCACGGCGGACACCGGGGCAGGGGCGGCCGGGGCAAGAAAAAAGCGCTCGCCGCGAAAACGGATGCCCGGAACGCCGCCTCCCGGGAGGCGGCATCGGGAATCGGTCTTCAGACCGGCTTTCGATTCAGCACTTTCGACCTGGCGCATCGCGCGCTTCGGGATGGAATCTGGAGCGGGTGATGACCATCGAATCACACCCGCTCCAAGCCCCCCGTCTTCCATTGCTGGACGGGCGCCGCCGCGGCGGTCAGATCCGCCCGGGCAACGGGTCGTGGTGCCCGTCGCGCTCCGCGCGGCGGCGCATCCGCGCCATCACCCGTTCCTCCAGCCCGCGGGTGTAGCTGAAGATCACCGGCATGAACAGCAGGCTCAGCGCCGTGGACGAGATCAAGCCGCCGATCACCGCCACCGCCATCGGTTCGCGGAACGCGGTGTCCAGGCCGATGCCCAGCGCGGTCGGCAGCATGCCGGCGGTCATCGCAACCGAAGTCATGATGATGGGCCGCGCGCGCACCCGGCATGCCGACAGGATCGCCTCGCGCCGGTCCATGCCTTCGCGCACCTTCTCCAGCATGTGGTCGACCAGCAGGATCGAGTTCTTGTCGGCGATGCCCATCAGCATCATCACGCCGATCATCGCCGGCATGCCCAACTCGGTGCGGGTGAGGAACAGCAGCAGGAACGCGCCGCCCAGCGACAGCGGCAGCGCCGCCATGCGCGCCAGCGGCTGCAGCCAGTCCTTGTAGAGCAGCACCTGGATCGAATAGACCAGCAGCAGGCCGGCGGCCATCGCCTTGAGGAAGCTGATCATCAGCTGCGCCATGAATTCGGCGTCGCCGGTGTTCAGCACTTCCACCGACGCGGGCCGGTTCTTCATCGCCGGCAGCGCCTCGATCCGCTCCAGCGCGGTGCCCAGGGCGATGTCGCCGAGGTTGGCCTCCACGTTGATCTGGCGCTTGCGGTCGTAGCGTTCGATGGTGGCCGGGCCCACGCCGTAGCGCAGCGTCGCGACCGCCGACAGCGGCACGCTGCTGCCGTCGGGCGCGATCAGCTTGAGGTTGTTGAGCACCGACAGGTCGTCGCCGAAGTCGCGCGGCAGCCGCACCCGGATCGGGATCTCGCGGTTCTTCTCGTTGAACTTCGGCAGGCGGGTCACGTCGTCGCCGATGGTCGAGATGTTGATCGCCTCGCCCACCTGCTGGGCGGTGATGCCCAACTGCGCGGCCTTCACCGGATCCATCACCACCTGGATCTCGCGCTGCTGCTGGCGGTTGCTGCTGCCGATGCCGACCAGACCGGGGATTGTGCGCATGCCCCGCTCCACCGCCTCGGCGGTGCGTGCCAGCGCGGCGGTGTCGTCGCTCACCAGCGCGATGGACAGATCCTTCTCGCCCACGGCGTTGTCGAACACCACCCGCATGTCCGCCAGTGCGGTAAGCCGGGGCTGCATCGCGGCGGCGAAATCGCGTTCGCTCAACGCGCGCTCGTCCTCGGGCGTCAGCTGGATCAGCACCTTGGCGCGGTTGATGCCGCCGACCTCCTCGCCGGCGATGGTCAGCACCGAAGCGACCTCCGGGCGGGCGCTCAGCAGCTTGGCCACGCGCTGCGCGGCGGCGTCGGTCTGCTCCAGGGTGCTGCCGCGCGGCATCTCCAGGCTGACGCTGGACTGCGCCAGATCCTGGTAGGGCATGAACCCGGCGGGCAGCAGCGGCACCAGCGCGATCGACAGCACGATCGTCCCCACCGCGATGAGCAGAGTCTTGAGCCGATGCTCCAGCGTCCAGCTCACCACGTGCAGGTAACGGCGCATCAGCGGGCCGTCCTGCGGTTCGTCGTGCACGTGGCGCGGACGGCGCAGCAGGCGCGAGGCCAGCATCGGCGTGAGCAGCCGCGCGACCAGCAGCGAGAAGAACGCCGCGATCGCCACCGTGAGGCCGAACTGGATGAAGTACTGCCCGATCACCCCGCCCATGAAGCTCACCGGCACGAACACCGCGCAGATCACCAGCGTGGTCGCGATCACCGACAGGCCGATCTCCTCGGACGCCACGATCGCCGCCTGGAACGGCGACTTGCCCGCCTTCATGTGCCGGTGGATGTTCTCGATCTCCACGATCGCATCGTCCACCAGCACGCCGGTCACCAGCGAGATGGCCACGGTGCTGACGAAGTTGAGCGTGAAACCCAGCCATTCCATGCACAGGAAGGTCGGGATGATCGACAGCGGGATCGCCAGCGCGGCGATGATGGTCGCGCGGGCATCGCGCAGGAACAGGAAGACCACCAGGATGGTCAGCAGCGCGCCTTCGAGGAAGGTGAAGATGGTCGAGCGGTAGCCGCGCTCGGTCAGCACCACGCTGGAAAACACGACTTGGAAACCCATGCCGTCGTGGGCCTTGGCCACGGTGCCGAGTTTCTCCTCGATGGCCTTGGCGACGCTGAGCTCGCTGGCGCTGTTGGCCTTGAAGATCGCGAAGGTCACCGCCGGCTGTCCGTCCAGGCGCGAGATGGTGCGCGCCTCGGACGGACCGCGGCCGACGCGGCCCAAGTCCCCGAGCGTCACATCGCCGCCGTTGGGCAGCTGGATCCGGGTCGCGGCCAGCTGCTCGAGGGTGGTGGCCTTGCCCAGCGTGCGCAGCGAGTACTCCACGCCCTGCAGGGTCAGGTGGCCGCCGGGCACCTCGACGTGGGTCTGCGCCAGCTGGCGGCCGACGTCCGCCGCGGCGATGCCGAGCGAGGACAGCACCGCCGGGTCGAGGGTCACGGTCAACTCTTCGTCGGCGCCGCCGCTGCGGACCACGCGCGACACGCCGCTGATCGCCAGCAGTTCGCGGCTCAGGGTGTCGTCGACGAACCAGCTCAGCGCCTCGGGCGTGTGCCCGGGCCATTCCACCGCGTAGGTCAGGATCGACGCGCCATCGTCGTCGGCGCGCTGCACCAGCGGTTCGCGGACCGTGGCCGGCAGGAACTGGCGCACCCGCGCGACCGCGTTGCGGGTGTCGTTGACGGCCCGGTCGACGTCGGTTTCCAGCGTGAATTCCAGGGTCGTGAGCGACGTGCCCTCGGTGATGGTCGACGCGATCTTGCGCACGCCGGGCACGGCGGCCAGGGTGTCCTCGACCCGGCGGGTGACCTGGGTCTCCAGTTCCGATGGGGTGGCGCCGGGCTGGTCCAGTTGCACCGTGACCACGGGCACGACCACGTTGGGCATGTTGGTGACCGGCATCTCGATGAACGCGATGGTGCCGGCGAGGGTCAGCAGGATGAACAGCAGGATCGGCGGAATCGGGTTATGGATCGCCCAGGTGGAGACGCTGAACTTCATGGCCGTGCGCTCCCGTGGAGCACGGTGCGCGGCGTGGCTGCATCCGTCGTCGTCATCGCAATCGTCCTCATCATCCTGGTCTTCGCCGCGCGATCACGCGGCGGGTTCGCCGCGTTCAAGACGCTTTTCCCGCAGCGGCGACCGAGACGGTGTCCTGGTCCTGCAGCAGTGCGCCGGCCTTGCCGACGATGCGCAGGCCGCGCAGTGTCTCGCGCACCACCACGTCTTCCGGCGTCTGCATCAGCACCGTCACCGGCACCCGACGGACCAGGTCCTTGGCGTCGACCTGCCACAGGTACGGGCCCTGTGTGTCCTGCTGCAGCGCCAGCGCCGGCACGACCCAGCCGCCGACTTCGCCGATGGCGATGCGGGCCTCGGCGAATGTGCCAACCGAGGCATGGGTGCCGTCCGGCAGCGCGATGCGCACTTCGGTGGCGCGGCTGGCGCCGCCGACCTGCGGCGCGATCAGGCGGATGCGACCTTCCAGCGGCGTGGGACGGCCGCCGAGGTTCACCTCGACCGACATGCCCTGGGCCAGCCGGTAGGCCATCGCCTCCGGCACCGAGGCCTGCATCTCGATCTTCCCCTGCTCGACGATGCTGAACAGCGGCGTGTCCTCCGCGGTGAGCCCGCCGATGGCGGCGCTGCGCTGATAGATCAGTCCCGACGCAGGGGCGAGCACGCGGGTACGGCCGGCGCGCAGGCGCGCGTCGTCCAGCTGCGCGCGCGCCTGGTCCAGCGAGGCCTGCTTCTGCTTGAGGAACTCGCGGCTGACCAGTTGGCTGGACTGCAGCGTGCGCGCGCGGGCGTGCTCGTCGCGGGTGCGTTCGTATTCCGAGTTGAGGCCGCGGATGTCGATGTGCAGATCCTGCCCGTCCAGCGTCGCCAGCAGTTGCCCGCGCTGGACGTAGTCGCCCACGTCGGCGTGCACCGAGAGGATCCGGCGGCCGGAGAGTTCGGGCATGGCCAGCACGTTCTCTCGCGGCACCAGCACGCCGACCACGTCGATCCGGTCCGGGATCGCGCGCTGCTGCGCCGCGACCACGCTCACGGTGAGGAAGGTCTGCCCCGCACCGGCCTCGCCGACACCGCCGGCCCCGGCCCCGGCTTCCGGGGCCAGTCCTCGTCCGATGGTGATGCCGAGCACCAGCACCGAGCACACCGCAACGCCATACATCATTGTCTTCTTCATAAACACCACATCGGGGAATAGTTCGATTTCAGGGACACGCAGCGAGGCGGCGACCGCGGTGCGCCGCGGCCGCGCCGGTCAGCGCAGGGCATCGGTTTCGTCGCAGGCGTCGAGGATTTCGGAAAAGCGCGCGTCGAAACGCCGCACGATGTCCTGCGGCGTGGAGAACTCGCTGCCGTAGCGGCGGTAGAGGTACTTGAGCACCTCGAACTCGCTGTCGCCCAGCGCGCCGCTCATCAGGTAGTCGATGAACTCGACCGAGCCCTGTTCGTGCACGAAGTTCCAGGTGACCGAGATCGAATCCTCCACCACGATCACGTCGTGCAGCCAGCCGTGCGGGACGTACAGCACCTCGCCCGGGCGCAGCATGCCGTGGATGTCCGGCACCACGCTCAGACGATCCGGCGCTTCGCCGCGCACGTCGATGAAGCCGCCGAAGGACGTGCCCTGGCGTGCGGCGGTCAATTCCTCGGTGCGCGAGGGGTGGTACATCGCCAGTTCCTTGACGCCGTGGAACTGGCACACCACCGCATCGCTGCAGAAGGGGTCCCGGTGCAGCCGGGTGCGCGCGCCGCGTGCGGAGACCAGCACCCCCCGATACGGGAACAGGTCGAACACCGGGTCCGGGGCCGGCGCGTCGGGCACCAGCATGCCTGCGCGCGGCAGGAACGACGGCGCCTGCCAGTGCGGCGACAGCCGGCGGAAGGCCTCGTCGCCCCAGGCGTGATCGACATCCTTGAGCTGGTTGTACCAGCGCACGTAAGGCACGCCGGTCCGCAGCGGTCCGTCCACGCCGAAATGGCGGTCCAGGTACTGCGCCAGCGTGGACACCTCCTGCAGGTCGAACAGCGTGTCGTAGACCTGCGCGGGCAGCTCGCCCAGGTGCGCGCGGAAATAGGCCGGCGTCCAGCAATCCGGCTCGAACGGCAGGTCGCGCACGACCACCGGCTTGTTGGGCCGCACGTAGCGGCCGCAGAATTCGTCTGCTGAGATGGCATCCAGCACTTCGATCGCGTTCATGTCGCCCTTGTCCATTTCTGATGTCCCTGTCCCGTGCGGCGCCGTCACGGCGCCACGGCGAGTTCGGCGTCGGCGTCGGCGTCGGCGTCGGTCGGGGCGTGCGCGGCGTGGCCGAACAGCCGCTGGCACGCGTCCGCGATGATCTCCAATCCCTGGCGCAGCACCGCCGGCTCGATGGTCAGCGCCGGCATCAACTTCAGCACCTGACCGCGCGCGCCGCAGCATTCCACCACCAGTTGGTGACGGAAGCACTCGCCGATCAGCGTGGAGACGTCTTCGCCGTCGCGGAACTCCAGGCCCTGCATCAGGCCGATGCCGCGGATGCCGACGATCCGCTGCGGATGGGCCTGCGCGATGGCCGCCAGCGACGTGCGCACCAGTTGTTCCTTCTCGCGCAGCGCCTGCTCGAACTCGCCGTCGCGCCAGTAGCGCTGCAGCACCTCGGTCGCGGCCACGAAGGCCAGGTTGTTGCCGCGGAAGGTGCCGTTGTCCTCGCCGGGCCGCCACTTGTCCAGCTCCGGATGGATCAGCAGCACGGCCATCGGCAGGCCCAGGCCGCCGATGGACTTGGACAGGCAGACCATGTCCGGCTGGATGCCGGCGCGCTCGAAGCCGAAGAAACGTCCGGTGCGGCCGCAGCCGGCCTGCACCTCGTCCACGATCATCGCGATGCCGCGCTCGCGGGTGAGCTCGCGCAGCGCGCGCAGCCATTCCACCGAGGCGACATTGAGGCCGCCCTCGCCCTGCACGGATTCCAGCACCACCGCTGCGGGCAGATCCACGCCGGAACTGGCGTCGTCCAGATAGCGGCGCAGCAGGTCGACGCTGTCCAAGCCGGGCACGTAGCCGTCGTAGGGCATGCGCGTCACCGCGCCGTGCGCGACGGCCTGGCGGTGGTGGCGGCTGCCGGTGAGGCTGAGCGACACGCCGCTCATGCCGTGATAGGCGTTGGTGAAGGCCACCACGTTCTGGCGCCCGGTGATCTTGCGTGCCAGTTTGACCGAGGACTCGACCACGCTGGTGCCGGTGGGGCTGGTGAACTGCAGGCGGTACTGGTAGCCGCGCGGCGCCAGCACGATTTCCTGGAAGGCCTCGATGAAGGCGCGCTTGGAGGCCGAGTGCAGATCCAGGCTCATCATGATGCTGTCGGCGGCCATGTACTCCAGCACCGCGCGCTTGGCGTGCTCGTTGTTGTGGCCGTAGTTCATCGCGCCGGCGCCGCACAGGAAGTCGATGTAGCGGCGACCCTGTTCGTCGTGGAGGTGGCTGTCGCGCGCGCGGTCGAACACGACCGGGAAATCGCGGCAGTAGGAGCGGGCCGAGGATTCGTGCTGCTCGAAGGTCGACAATGGTGCGTTCATGACGGTGTCTCTTCCATGTGGTCCGTGGTGGTCGTGGGGCGCCGTGGATACGGCCCGCCCCGTTGGAAATTCCGTGTTGCGTATTCGGTGTCGCGTATTCGGCGCGGCATCTGCGGTGTTACATCCCCGGCGACGCGTCCCGGACCCGGGTCCGGGCGCGCCGCGCGCGCCGTCACCAGCGGAACTTGAACCGCGCCAGCACCAGCGACAGCGCCGACCATGCGGCCAGCACCGCGATCTGCGGCATCAGCACGCCGGCGTTGCCCAGGGTCACCCCGTCGAACAGCAGCGCCTGCACCGCCGAGTTCATCTGGGTCAGCGGCAGCGCCATGGAGATGGCCTGCAGCCAGCCGGGGAATGCCGTGGTGGAGAAGAACACCCCGCCCAGCACGATCAGCGGGATCTGCACGAAGTTGACGATGCCGTGGAAGGCCGTCACCGATGGGCTGAGCGCCGATATCGCCAGGCCCAGGCCGTGGAACGAAATGCACCCCAGGGTGATGACCAGGAACAGCAGCAGGTAATCGATCCGGTACGGGATGTCGAACACGAACACGCCGATCGCGAACAGCGCCGCGGCCACGCTGTAGGCCACCAGCATGCGCGAGGCGAACAGCCCGGCCAGGAACGGTACCGGCGACACGTCGATGGTCTTGATGTTCTTGTACAGCCCGTGGTGCTCCTCCTCGATCAGCACCGCGCCGAAGCCGTTGAGACCGATGATCAGCAGGGTCATGCCGATCAGGCCCGGCAGCAGCGTCACCAGATAGGAGGTGTACTTGCCGGTCTTGACCTCGGTGGGCTGCAGCGCGGCGGCCGTGCGTCCGTCCAGATGCTGGTCGACCAGGCCGCGCAGCGCGGCGCTCTCGACCTGGTTCTCGGACAGGGAGTTGGAGAAGACCCGGTAGGCCACCGGCCCACCTGCAGCGGCAGCGTCGGCGGGAGCCGGTTCGATGCGCAGGTAATGCTTGAGTTCGTTCTCGCGCAGCGCTGCCTGCGCCGCGGCGAGGTCGCCCGGGTACTCCGTGAGCTTGACGTAGTCGCGCTTGCGCAACGATTCCACCAGCGCGCGGCTCTGCGCGCTGGCCACCGCGTCGCTGTAGGCCACGTCCAGCACGGCCCCGTCGCGCACCTGCAGCGGGAAACCGATCCCCAGCAGCAACAGCACGGGCAGGACGTAGCTGAAGAACAGCGAGGTCTTGTCGGATTTGAGCTGCAGCATGCGCAGCTTGAAGAACACCCATGTCTTTTTCATTCGCGCAGGTCCTTGCCCGTGTGCGACAGGAACACGTCCTCAAGGCTGGGACGTTCGATGTCGAGATTGAGAATCGGAATACCGTGCTCGCGGCCCAGGGCGAGCACTTCGCCGAGCGTGCCGGCGACATCTGTGGTCTGGATGGAAAGCGTGCCGGTGCGCGCATCCCAGACATGGGAAGTGACGCCAGGGATGGCGCCCACGCGCGCGGCGTGGCTGTCCTGGAAGCGGTCGTTGGGGAACTCCACGCGCAGGGTCTGCTGCGAGGTGAGCGAGGCCACCAGCGCGGCCGGCTCGCCCTGGGCGATGATCCTGCCGCCGTTCATGATCATGATCTCATCGCACAGCCGCTCGGCTTCCTCCATGTAGTGCGTGGTGAGGATGATGGTCTTGCTGCCGTCGCGCTTGAGCTGCTCGATGAATTCCCAGGTGTAGAGCCGGCTCTGCGGGTCCAGCGCCGACGTGGGCTCGTCCAGGAAGATCACGTCCGGATCCTCCAGCAGCGCGATGGCGATGGACAGCCGCTGCTTCTGGCCGCCGGACAGCTCGTCCACCTTGGACTTCAGCTTGTCCTTCAGCCCCAGCCGTTCCAGCAGCGCATCGGCCGACACGCCGCCGCGCTTGCCGCCGACCGCCGCGCGCAGCTCCTGGTAGAAGCGGATCAGCTGGGCGACGGTGAGGAACTGGAAGTAGTTGTTCTGCTGCAGCTGCACGCCCAGGTGCGGCTGGATTTTCGTCATCTCGGTGGCGACATCCATGCCGAGGATGCGGATGCTGCCGCCGGTGATCGGCACCAGTCCCTCGATCATCGCCAGCAGCGAGGTCTTGCCCGCGCCGTTGGGACCGAGGATGCCGAAGCAGGTGCCGCGGCGCACCTGGAAGCTGACGCCTTTCACCGCTTCGAACGCGCCGTAGTGTTTGCGGGCGTCCTCCACGACCAGGGCGTATTCGGCGTCGGCATGGGGATCGGCCGGGGCAGCGACGATATGCGGCATGGCGCTTCCTTCGTTGGCGGCGGCATCCGCGGGCGGTACCTCCCCCTGCGGCGGAGCCAAGGTTTCGGTGAGATCGTCGATCAGGACACTGTCGGGCATGGTGGTCATCAGACTTCCAAGGTCGTCGTCGTCGCCGCGGAACGCGCAGGTGAGGACGAGGTGGTGATCCTGTGCGCAGGCTTCGAACAGGATGCCGCGGTAGCCGCGGAGTTTGTGCAGCAGGCCGGCGCCGTCGCGCGTGGGCGCGGCGGCATCGGCGTCGGGAACATCGGTCTGGAAATTGAACAGCACTTCATCGGCGAGCCCCGGCAGCGTGGGCGCCAGGCCCTCGGCGCGCGCGCGCGCTTCCATGGCGAGGTAACCCAGGCCCGCGCGCTGCAGTTCGGCGGCCTTGTCGGACGCTGCCTGCAGGGGGGTGTCCAGCGACACCGCGCACGGGATCTTGTCCAGGAACAGGCCGACGTGGTCGAAGAACTCCCGGTCTCCGCGCTGGCGTCCGTGGTGGTTGATCACCAACCCGAAGCGGTCCAGCCCGGTCAGGTGCGCGACCACGCGTTTGAACGCCTCGAACGCCTGCTCGGCCGCAGCCGATCCGCGTTCCAGCGGCAGGGAGGCATGCACGATCCGCAGCGGTTGCGACGCGCGGCGCGCGAGCGCATCGGCGGTCGCGGCCATCGCCGCGACCACTGCGTCGCGATCGAAGCGCCCATTGAACAGCGCGTCGCAGGCGCGGTCGCCGCGGCTCTCCACGTCCGCGACGAACCTGCGGTAGGCGCACGGCGTCGGGCCGGCGTCGCCGCGCAGCGCTGCGCCCAACCGGCGGTGCAGCGCGTCGGTGGACATGCCGTCCCAGATCAGGTGGTCCACCGACAGCACCAACCGATGACGTGTGTCCGACAGCGACACCCAGGCCGCCGCATACGCCACGCCGGCCTCCGGGCGGATCGCCTGCAGCGCACGCACCGCCTGCGCGATGGCAGCCTCCGGCGCGCGTGCGGCGGCCGCATCCAGGCGGATGGCCGGGATGCGCGCGGTGCGCACGGTATCGGCGTCCAGCAGGCGCCAGCCGGCACCGTCCGGCGCGGGTTCGGAGCGCAGCGGATCCTGCTCGCAGGCGACCTGCGCGAACGCATCGCGCAGCGCGTCGGCGTCGTGCCAGCCGCGCACCTCGATGCATTCCACGCCGTCGCGCGCGTCCCAGCCCAGCAGGTTGCGCTGCATCGCGCCGAAGGGATACGTCTCCACGACCGGCGCGGCGGCGATCCGCGCGCACCAGTCCTGCAGCGGCGCGGCCAGCGCCGCGGCGACACCGTCGGCCGGCACCGCCTGCGCAACGCGCGCATCGCCGGCATCGAGCGCGACGGCGCCCTGCGCGCGGACGACTTCGGCGTGCGCCTCGGGAGCCGCGCAGTGGCGGACGAACGCGATGCCGGCGCCCTCGCCTTCGCCCACGGCCAGCAGCGCGCGCAGCGACGCATCGTCCGTGGCCGCGACCGGCGGCGCCAGCAGCAGCGCGTCGCCGCCCTCGAGCGCGACGCGCATGGGCCGGCGGCCCCGCGCGGCGATCTCGGCCAACACCGCGTCCAGCGACGCCGGCGCACCGCCGACGAACGCCGCGATGGCCTGCACCGTGCGCAGGCGGTAGACGTCGGCCACGCCCAGCGCGATGTTGCGCTCGCGCACCCGGCCCAGCATCCGGATCAGCAGGATCGAATCGCCGCCCAGGTCGAAGAAGCTGTCGTCGCGCCCCACCTGCGGCACGCCCAGCAGATCCTGCCAGACCTGCGCGAGCGTGGCCTCGGTGCCGGGCTGCGGCGGCGCGTACGGCGCCTGCGCGGTGGCCGACGCACCGGGCTCGGGCAATTGCCCGCGGTCGATCTTGCCGTTGGCGTTGAGCGGCAGCGCCGCCAGCATCACGAACGCGGCCGGCACCATGTATTCGGGCAACCGCTGCGACAGGTGATCGCGCAGCGCCTGCACCGTCAGCGCCGGCGCCTCCGGCCCGGCGACGTAGGCAACCAGTTGCTTGTCGCCGCCATCGCCGATCGCGCGCGCCACGACCACGGCCTCGCGCACCGCCGGGTGGTCTTCCAGGCAGCCCTCGATCTCGCCCAGCTCGATGCGGAACCCGCGCACCTTCACCTGGAAATCCTTGCGCCCGACGTATTCGATGCCGCCATCGCGATGACGGCGGCCGAGGTCGCCGGTGAGATACAGCCGGCCATCGTCCGCGCCGCGCGCATGCGGGTTTTCGCGGAACGCCGCGCGGGTCTCGTCGGGTCGATTGTGGTAACCCCGGCCGACCACCGGGCCGGACACCGCGATCTCGCCGATCGCGCCGGTCGGCACCAGCATCAGTTCGGCATCGACCAGGTGCAGGCGCGCGTTGGCGACCGGGAGGCCGATCAGCACGCGCTCCACCGGGCCGTGCATCGGCTGGAAGGACACGTCGTCGGAACACTCGGCCGGGCCGTAGGCGTTCATCAGCGGCACGCCCGGGTATTGCGCGAACCAGCGCAGCACCAGCTCGCGCGACAGCGCCTCGCCGGTCGGCATCACCCAGCGCAGCGCGGGCAGCGCGCGCCGGTACGGCAGGATCACCTGCATCACCGAGGGCACCGGCTCCCATACGGTCACGCCGGCAGCCTCCAAGCACGCCAGCAGCGCCTCGGGATCGCGCACGGTGGCGTCCGGCACGATCTCCACCCGCGCCCCCAGCAGCGGCGCGGTGAGGAACTGCCACACCGAAATATCGAAGCACTGCGAGGCGGTCTGTGCGATCACATCGTCGGCGGTCAGCGACAGCGGCTCGAACTTCGCCAGCATGTTGTTGACCATCCCGCGGTGTTCGATCATCACGCCCTTGGGCTTGCCGGTGGAGCCGGAGGTGAACAGCACGTAGGCCAGGTCGTCCAGCGCCGGCCACGGCAGCACGGCGGTCGCGTCGACGTCGGTGCCGGCCAAGAGTTCCGCGGCGTCCACCACCGGCCCGCCCTTCCACTTGCGCTTGAGCCAGCGCCGTTCGGTGGCATAGGCATCGCCCACCCACAGCAGCTGCGGGCCGGCGTCCTCCAGTATCTCCAGCCAGCGCTGCGCCGGATGGGTCGGATCCAGCGGCAGGTAAGCGGCGCCGGCCTTGTGCGTGGCGAGGATCGCCGTCAGCAGGTCCAGGCCGCGCGCGTCGAGCAGGCCGACGACCGCGCCGGTACCGGCGCCGCGCGCGCGCAGCGCGTGAGCGAGGCGGGTCGACGACGCGTCCAGTTCGCGATAGGTCAGCTGTCGGCCTTCGCAGGCCGCCGCCACCGCATCCGGCGTGCGCGCGACCTGCGCGGCGAACAGTTCCGGCCAGGTCGCGGCGATCAGCGCCGGGCGCGCGGTGTCGTTGAAATCCACCAGCAGGCGCGTGCGCTCGGCCTCGTCGAGCAGATCGATGCGCGCGACCGGCGCGGTGTCGTCGGCGACCATCGCTTCCAGCACGCGGGTCAGGTAACCGACATGGCGGCCGATGGTGTCGCGGTCGAACAGCGCGGTGGCGAACTCCACGCTGCCGGCGATGCCGCTGCCGGACGGGCCGATGTCGAGGGTGATGTCGAACTTGGAGGGCTGGACCTCGGGGGCGATCATCTCCACCGTCAGGCCGCGCAGCGACAGCTCGCTCCACTCCTGGTCCTGCCAGCTGATCATCGCCTGGAAGATCGGCGTGTGCGCGAAGCTGCGCGGCGGCTGCACCAGATCCACCACCTGCTCGAACGGCAGCTGCTGGTGGGTCTGGCCGTCGATCACCCGGCCGCGCACCTGGCGCAGCAGTCCGGCCACGCTGTCGGGCGCGGCGAAGCCCACGCGCACCGCGAGGGTATTGATGAAGAAGCCGACCAGCGGCTGGGTCTCCAGCTGGGTACGGTTGGCGACCGGTACGCCGATCACCACGTCCTGCTGGTTGGACAGCCGGTGCAGCACGATCGACCACGCCGCCAGCAGCGTGGCGTAGAGGGTCATGTCGTGGCGCCGGGCCAGCGCCTGCAGGCCCGCGGTGAGCGTGGCATCCAGGTCGAAGCGGACCGTGTCGCCCACGTAACTCTGGCGGGTGGGACGCGGGCGGTCGGTCGGCAGTTCCAGCAGCGCCGGGATGCCGTCCAGCGCCGCGCGCCAGTAGTCGCTGCCGGCCTGCATCGCGCCATCGTCCATCCATGCGCGCTGCCATGCGGCGTAGTCCGCGTACTGGATGGCCAGCGGCGGCAGCGGATCGTCCCCGCCCGCGCTGAAGGCGTCGTACAGCGCGCCCAGTTCGCGCACCAGCAGGCCGAACGACCAGCCGTCCATCACGATGTGGTGGAAGGTCACCAGCAGCGCGTGTTCGGCATCGCCCAGACGCGCCAGCCGGCCGCGCACCAGCGGACCGGTCGACAGATCGAACTCGGCGCCGAATTCCTCGACCATCAGCGCCTTCAGCGCCGCCTCGGGATCGGATTCGCCGCGCAGGTCGTGCATGCCCAGCGCGAAGCCGGCATCGACGGGCGCGAACCGCTGCACCGGGGTCTCGCCGACCATCGCGAAACGCGCACGCAGCACTTCGTGGCGGGCCACGATGCGGTCCAGCGCGCGGACCAGCGCGTCCGTGTCCAGGGCGCCGCGCAGGCGCAGCGCGCCGGGGATGTGGTAGCTCTGGCTCACGTCCTCCATCTGCGCCAGGTACCAGAGCCGCTGCTGCGCGTGCGACAGCGGCATGTCGCCGTCGCGCGGCACCGGCACGATCGGCGGCAGCGCATGGCGCGCGGCGCGGTCGGCCACGTCGGCCAGCGCCGACAGCACCGGCTGCGCTAGCAGGTCGGCCACGCCGATGTCCACGCCCAGCTGGTCGCGCAGCAGGGCGATGGCGCGCATCGCCAGCAGCGAGTGCCCGCCCAGTTCGAAGAAGTGCGCATCGGCGCCGATCCGGCTGGCGTCCACGTCCAGCACCTGCGCCCAGATCGCCGCCATCGCGCGCGCGGTCGGCGTGGCCGGTGCGACGTACTCTTCGGCGGCGCCCGGCATGACGTCCGGTTCGGGCAGCGCCTTGTCGTCGATCTTGCCGTTGCCGGTCAGCGGCATCGTCGCCACCACGGCCATCGCCTGCGGCAGCATGTACTCCGGCAGGCCGGCGCGCAGGAAGGCGCGCACGTCGTCGAGAAAACCCGCGTCGTCCGTATCCAACGTCGCGTCCGCGTCCTCGCGGCGCGTCACCCACGCCAGCAGGCGCTTGTCGTTCTCGGCGCCGCGCACCGCGACCGCGGCGTCCTGCACCCGCGGATGCGCCTGCAGCCGGGCCTCGATCTCGTCCAGCTCGATGCGGAACCCGCGCAGCTTCACCTGGCGGTCGCGGCGGCCGACGAATTCGATCCGGCCGTCCTCGCGCCAGCGGCCGAGGTCGCCGGTGCGGTACAGGCGGCCACCGGCGCGCCACGGGTCGGGCAGGAACTGCGCCGCGTTGAGCTCGGGGCGGTTGAGGTAGCCGTTGGCCACACCGTCGCCGCCGATCCAGATCTCGCCGATCAGACCCGGCGCGCACAGCTGGCCGACGCGGTCGACCACGTATACCGCGGTGTTGGCGATCGGTCCGCCGATGGACAACGCCCCGGCATGCGCGTCGCCGCGCTCGCAGATCCACGCGGTGGACAGGATGGTGGTCTCGGTCGGACCATAGCCGTTGATGTAGCGGCAGCGCGCGCCCCACTGGCGCACCAGCTCGGCCGACGGCGCGGAGCCGGCGGTCAGCAGCGTGAAGTCCTCCGGCACGCGCGCCGGGTCCATCTGCTGCAGATACGGCGGCGGGAAGGCGGAGAACTGGATCGCATGCGCGGACAGGTACTCCGTCAGCGCGGCCGGATCCATGATCAGCGCGTCTTCCAGCAGGTGCAGCTCCACGCCGGCCAGCAGGCCGCCGAAGATCTCGCCCGCGGAAGCGTCGAAGGTGTACGGCGCGAACTGGGTCATGCGCTGGCCCGGGCCGAGCAGGGTCGCGTCCACGCACCATGCGCAGAAGTTCAGCAGCCCGCGATGCGGGATGGCCACGCCCTTGGGCACGCCGGTGGTGCCGGAGGTGTAGATGACGTATGCGGTGCGCGCGGCGCGGGCCGGGTCGCGGTCCAGGTCACGGCCCGGCGCCGCATCGTCGTCGCCCGCGTCGGCATCGGCGAAGCCGTCGGCGTCCAGCGCGTCCTCGATCTCCAGGCACGCGCCGGGCGCGTCGGCCAGCGCCGCACGCCCGGCACGGTCGGTCAGCGTCCAGGCGATGCCGGCATCGCCGAGGATGAAGGCGCGGCGTTCCGGCGGACAATCCGGCGCCACCGGCACGTACGCGGCGCCCGCGCGCTGGATACCCAGCATCGCGGCGATCAGGCGCGGGCCCTTGGGCAGGCTCAATGCAATGGCGTCGCCGGGGCGCACGCCGTGGCCGCGCAGCCAGCGGGCGACGACGCGCGCGCGCGCGGCGAGCGTGCGGTAGCTCCAGCGTTCCGCACCGAAGACCAGCGCATCGGCGTCGCCGCGCACCTGCGCGACCTGCTCGAACACCTCCGGCAGCGTGCGGTCGGACGGATACGCCAGCGACGTCGCGTTCCAGTCCTCGATGGCGCGACGGCGTTCGTCGGCGTCCAGCACCGACAGCTGCGACAGCGGCTGCGCGGCGCCGTCGGCGAAGGCCGCCAGCAGCGTGCCGAGCCGGCGCAGCAGCGTCGCCACGGCCGCATCCTCGAAGCGGCGGCCCTGGTAGGCCAGCTCCAGCGACAGCCGTTCGCCGGGATACACCACCAGATTCATGCCGAAACTGGTCTGGCCGGTGCCGCCGATGGCATGCACCTTCAGATCGCCCTCGCCGGCGGAGGCCAGCAGCGCCCAGTCGCGCGGGTAGTTCTCGATCACCACCAGGGTGTCGAACAGCGCCTGCCCCGGACGCGCGCCGCTGAGGCGCTGGATCTCCGGCAGCGGCAGGAAGCCGTGGTCCTCGTTGTCCAACTGCTGGCGCTGGATGCCGCGCAGCAGTGCGGACACGGTGTCGGTCGCCTCGGCGCGCACGCGCACCGGCAGCGAATTGATGAACAGGCCGACCATCGAATCGATGCCGGCCACCGGCGCCGTGCGGCCACTGGTGGTGTAGCCGAACAGCACCTCGTCCTCCGCCGCGTACTTGCCCAGCAGCAGGCCCCACGCCGCCAGCATCAGCGTGCCCAGGCTCACGCCCTCGGCCTGCATCATCCGCACCAGCCGCGCGGTGTCCTGCGCCGACAGGTCCAGCACGTGCGAGCGCTGCTCGAACTGCGCGGCGCGCAGGTACTGCGCGTCGGGCAGCGGCGGCAGCGGCGACTGCGCGCTGGCGGACAGGTCCAGGCCCCGGAAATAGCCGCGCCAGTACGTCTGCGCCGCGGCGGTGTCGCAGTCGCCCAGCCAGCGCACGTAGTCGCGGTAGGACGGCGCGGCCGGCATCGGCGGCGCGTCGGCGGCGGCGCCGTAGCGCTCGAAGATCTCGCGGATCAGCAGGCCCATCGACCAGCCGTCGATCAGCGCATGGTGGAAGGTCCACACCAGCCGGTCGCGGGTGGCATCCTCGCGCACCAGCGACAGCCGCATCAGCGGCGCGTCGGCCAGCGCGATGCCGCGATCCAGGTCTTCCTGCATGCAGCGCGCCAGCGCGGCCTGCGGGTCGTGCGCATCGCGCACGTCGACCTCGCGCCAGTCCAGCGGCGCGGCGTCCAGCACGACCTGCACCAGAGCGTCGCGGCCCAGGTCCACGAACGCGGTGCGCAGGATGTCGTGGCGCGCCACCATGCCTGCCCAGGCCGCGCGCAGGCGGTCCGCGTCCACGCGGTCCAGCGCGATATGCACCTGCGAAACATACAGACCCTTCTGCACGCCGTTCTCGGCGAACATCAGCAGCCCTTCCTGCATCGGCGTGCACGGATACGCCTCGCGCAGACCGGGATGGCGCGCGCGCAGCGCGGCCAGTTCAGCGTCGGACAGCACGGCCACCGCACGGGTCGCAGCCACGTGATCGCCCGCGGCATCGTCGTGTGCGCCGCCGCCATCGGGATCGTCCGGGCCCTGCGCCAGCAGCGTGCGCAACGCGTCGAACATGTCGGCCGCCAGCATCGCCGCCGCGGCCTCGCCCAGGGCGGAGTGGCCGTGTTCCACGCGCAGGCACAGCGCGCCGCCGCGGATCGCGGCCGTGATGCGCAGCGCGTGGCGGTCGACGCAGCCGACCTCGCCCGGCTCCAGCGCGTGCGCGGCCAGCGCATGCGCGCCCTCGCCCGTCAGGTCGATGGCGAACAGCACGTCGGCGATTTCGGCCGGCGCATCAGCAGCGTCCGCACCGCCGGTCAGCGCATAGATGGTCTCGTTCAGCGCCTCGTCATGGGCGATCGCCTGCAGCGCACCGAAGCCCAGGCCGGCGCCGGGCACGGCCGCGAGCGCGCGCCGGGTCTGCCGCAGGTGCGCCTCGGGGGATTGGCGCACCGCCTCCAGCCGCAGCGGATAACGTGCGGCGAACGCGCCCACGGCGCGGCGCGGGTCGGCGTCGCCGCCGACGGCATCGCCCGAGAACGAGCGGCCATCGTCTTCCAGCTCCAGCCGCACCGCGTCGCTGTCCTGACGCAGGCCGAGCACGCGGGCGAGCGCGGCGACCAGCAGCGCGCGGCCGTCGGCCGTCGGCCGCGCGGCGAATTCGGCGCTGGTCCGGGCATCCAGCGCGATCTCGATGGCCTGCCGCCCCACCGCCGCATCCACCGTCTCGGCGGCGGCGATGCGCGCCACGGGGCCGGCCAGCTGCGCGAGCCAGAAAGCCCGTTCGGCCTCGGCCGATGCGCCGAACGCATGCGTGTGCACGCGTGCGGCCCAGTCCTGCAGGCTCGCCCCGCGCACGGCCGACACCGGCGCGAACACCGGCGTCGCACCGGCGCGGGCCGCGTCCAGCGCGATCCGCAGGTCGGCTTCCAGCACGCGCCACGAGACCGCGTCGGCCACCAGCGGGTGCATCACCCACAACAGCGACTGACCCTGCACGCCGCGGTGCCAGTGCCAGCGCAGCACGCGGCCCTGGCGCGGATCCAGCGCCGCCGCAGCCTGCGCGGCGGCGGCGTGCAGCGGCCCGTCGATCTCGCCGTCGAACCCCGCGATGGCATCGGCCAGCACCGCGTCGTCGGGCTGCAGGCCTTCCGCGCGGTACTGCGCCATCCAGCCGGCGCCGGTCTGGCGGAATTTCAGGCGCAGCGCGTCGTGGTGCGCGACCAGCGCGCGCAGCGCCGTCTGCAGCATCGCGGCGGTGGTGTCGGCCGGTAGCGGCAAGCGCGCGAACCGCGCCGCGCCGCCGACCGCGCCGCGCGCCAGCAACCGCAGCTGACCCGGCAGCAGACGCTGCGCACCGACGGCCGGCGAAGGCATGTCCACGGCGCCCTGCGCGGGCGAGGTCCCCGTGACCGCGTCGTTGGCGGCCAGCTGCGCCGCGATCCCGCGGATGGTGCGCGCCTCGATCACCATGCGCTGGTTGAGCGTGAGCCCGCGCGCGGCGGCGGCCACCACGACCTTGATCGCCAGGATCGAATCGCCGCCGATCGCGAAGAAGCTGTCGGTGACACCGAAGCCCGAGCGGCCCAGCACGTCCTCCCACGTCGCCAGCAGCGCGCGCTCGCGGTCGTCGGCCGGGGCCACGTGCGCGTCCTGCACGTAGTCGTCCGGGCCCGGCGCGGGCAGGCGCGCGCGGTCGGCCTTGCCGTTGGCGTTGAGCGGCATGTCGGCCAGCAGCACGAATGCGGCCGGCACCATGTAATCCGGCAGCGTCGCGCGCAACTGCGCGGTCAGTTCGACCATCAGCGCCTGCCGCGTGGCGGCATCGCCCGGGCCGGCGCGCGGCACCACGTAGGCGACCAGTTGCTTGCGCTGCGCGTCGCCATGCACCGACACCAGCGCCTGGCGCACGTCGGCATGACGCGCGATGGCGTTCTCGATCTCGCCCAGTTCGATGCGGAAACCACGGATCTTCACCTGATGATCGACGCGGCCCATGTATTCGATCTCGCCGTCCAGGCGCCAGCGCGCCAGGTCGCCGGTGCGATACAGGCGCTCTCCGGCCACGAACGGGTTGTCCATGAACTTCTCGGCGGTCAGCCCGGGCTGGCCGAAATAGCCGCGGCCCACGGCCAGACCGCCGATATACAGCTCGCCCAGCACGCCCGGCGGCAGGGGGCGCATGCGCGCGTCCAGCACGTACAGGCGGGTGTTCCAGATCGGCTTGCCGATCGGCACGCTGGTGAGCGCCGGATCGGCGATGTGGTAGCTGCTGACGTCGATCGCGGCCTCGGTCGGGCCATAGAGGTTGTGCAGTTCGGCGCGCGATTCGGCGAGGAAGCGCGCCGACAGCGCCGCCGGCATCGCCTCGCCGCTGACGAACACCTTGCGCAGACCGGTGCAGGCCGCAGCCTCGCCGGCGTCCACGAAGATCTGCAGCATCGACGGCACGAAATGCAGCATCGTGATGCCGTGCTCGCGGATCGCGCGGCCCAGGTAGGCCGGGTCGCGATGGCCGCCGGGCTCGGCCATGACCAGCGCGGCGCCGGTCAGGAACGGCCAGAAGAATTCCCATACCGACACGTCGAAGGAGAACGGCGTCTTCTGCAGCACGCGATCGCCCTCGCCCAGGCCGTATTCGGCCTGCATCCACTCGATGCGGTTGATCGCGGCGGCGTGCTCGTTCATCGCCGCCTTGGGCGCGCCGGTGGAGCCGGAGGTGTAGATCACGTACGCCAGATCGCGCGGCGTTGTAGCGCTGTCCACCGCATCCGCAGCGTGTGCGGCGATGGCCGGCCAGTCGCCGTCCACGCACACGGCATGCACCGGCGCGGTCAAGCCTGCCTGCAGCGCCGGCAGCAGCGCCGACTGGGTCAGCAGCACCCGCGCGCCGATGTCCGCGATCATGTAGTCCAGCCGCTGCGCCGGGATTTCGGGGTCCAGCGGCACGTACGCGCCGCCGGCCTTCAGCACGGCGTGCAGCGCGACCACCAGTTCCACCGAGCGCGCCATGCACACGCCGACGATGGCGTCCGGGCCCACGCCCAGGCCCTGCAGGTGGCGCGCCAGGCGGTTGCTGCGCGCGTCCAGTTCGGCGTAGGTCAGGCGCTCCGCGCCGCAGACCAGCGCCAGCGCATCCGGCGTGCGCGCGGCCTGCGCCACCAGCAGATCGTGCAGGCGGCGGTCGTGCGAATAAGAATGATCGGTGGCATTCCACTCCTCCACCACGCGGCGGCGCATCGCTTCCGGCAGCAGCGGCAGGCCGTGCCACGCTTCGTCGGGATGGGCGACCAGCGCGCGCATGCAGTGCGCGTAGATGTCGATCCAGCCGGCGACCGCGTCGGCGTCGTACAGCGCCGCGTCATAGCCGATGCGCAGCGCGTAATCGGCGGCGTCGGACGGATCGGCCGCGTCCTGCTCGATCAGGCTGAAAAGAAAGCCGTAATTGGTCGATTCGTAGCCGCCGACCAGTTCGGCGCGCAGCGCGTCGGGACGCGCGGCGCCGTAGCGGCGGCTCTCGATGTTGAACAGCGTGTCGAACATCTCGCCGTCGATCCGGCCCTTCACCGCGGCGTGGATCCGCGACAGCGGATAGGCCGCGCCGTCGCGCATGCGGTCCAGCTGCGCGTTGACGGCCGCGACGATGCCGGCGGCGGTCTGCTCGGCCGGGATCTCCAGCACCAGCGGCAGCGTGTTCACGCAGCAGCCGGTGATGGTGTCGACGCCGGCCACGGCTTCCAGCCGGCCGCTCTGGATCACGCCGCAGCGGACCTGGCTTTGCCCGCCCAGATAGCGCAACAGGCACGCGTAGCCGGTCAGCCACAGGCTGTTGACGGTGACGCCCGCAGCGCGCGCGCCTTCGCGCACCTGCGCGGCCAGCGTGCGGTCGATGGTGCCCAGGTGCAGACGCACGTCGCGCGTACCGTTGGTGTCGCCCAAGCGATGCGGCAGCGCCGCCGCGGACGAGGCCCACGGCAATCCGGACCAGTGGTCGGCCCACGCCGCGTCCTGGCCGATGCGCAGTTGTTCGGCGACGAGGTCGGCGACCGTCGCCAGCGGCGCGGATGGCCGCCGCACCGCATCGCCGCGCGCATGCGCGTAACCGGCCAGCAGGTCGTTCACCAGCAGATCGATGGACCAGCCGTCGTGGATCAGGTGATGGATCGCCAGCACGACGTGGAAGTCATCGCTGCCGGCGTCGATGGCGTCCAGCGCGAACAGCGGCGCACGGTCGATGCGCACCGGCGCGCGGCGGCCTTCCACGATCAGCGCCTCGACGGTGGCAGTCTCTGCGCCCGGGGCAACCCGGTGCGTGCGCAGCGGCGGTTCGATGCGTTCCAGCACCACCATCGTGGCGCTGCCGTCGTCCCACGCGTGCGCGTAGCTGCGCAGGCAGTCGTGGCGCTGGATCCAGCCGGCGACCGCGCGACGCCAGGCGCCGGCGTCGTAGGCCGCGGGCAAGCGGTAGGCCATGAACACCTGATACGTGTCCTTGTGGCGGACCATCGTCTGCTGCATGTCGGTCGGTGCGTGCGCGTCGCGCACGCCGGCCGGCAGCGCATCCACCTGCCTCTGGTCCAGCCCGGCCAGCGGAAAGTCCGACGGCGTCCAGCGCGGCGCGGCGGCGAGGCAATGCGCCACCACCTCGCGCAGCGCGTCCAGCAGCGCCTGCGGCAGGCGGCAGGCGGCGACGCCCCAGGCTTCCGGATCGTGATAGAGCGCGATGCGCAGCGCGCCATCGACGATGGCGCCCTCCACCGACAGCGCGTACGGGTTGGCGTTGCCCTCGCCCAGTTCGATCGCGGCGATCGGCACGCTGCGCCAGCCGGCGCTGCCGCCGCCCGCCTGCCGCAGGCGCTGCTGGCCGGACTTCACCACGCCCGAGAAATTGAACAGCACCCGCGGCGCGCGGTAACCCTGGAACAGCGCACGCGCGGCAGGCGCATCGGCCAGGTAACGCAGCGCGTAGAAATCGCGACCGCGGCCCGGCACGGCGGCGCGGGATTCCTTCAGCGCCATCAGCCAGGCGCCCAGGTCCGCACCGGCGGAGTCGGCTGCAGGCAGCGCGATGGCGTGCGGATGCACGCTGGTGAACCAGCCGACCGTGCGGTCGATACCCTGAGGCCCCGCGAATTCCTCGTCGCGTCCGTGCCATTCGATGTCGATCGCCAGCGCGCCCACGCCCAGCGTGCGGCCGATGGCGAGCGCCGACGCCGCCAGCACCAGTTCTTCGGCGCCCTGGCGGTAGCACGCGGTCGCCCGCTCCAGCAGTGCGGCGGTTTCCGCGGCGGGCAGTGCGCATTCGACGACCTGCATCGCACCGGCGGCGTCCTCGCGCAGCGGCAGTGCCGGCACGGCGGCCAGCGCGTCCAGCACCGGGCGCCAGCGCGCGACGCGCGTTTCCAGCTCGGCGTCCAGCTGCGTGCGCAGTTTCCCCGCCCACGCGCCGTAGGCGATGCTCTTGCCCGGCAGCACGGCCTCGACGGCCTCGTCCGGCGCGCGGTACAGCGCGTGCAGGTCTTCCAGCAGGATGGCGTGGCTGATGGTGTCCACCAGCAGGTGGTGCAGCGCCCAGACCACCCGCGCGCGGTCCTGGCCGCGCAGCAGCGTGACCCGGAACAGCGGCGCTTCGTCCAGCGCGATCTCCGCGGTCATGCGATGCCTGACATCTTCGGTCAACGCGTCCCACACGACCGCATTGGCGTCCTGCGCGACATCCTCGATCCACATCGCCGGCAGCGCCGGACCGGGCGCGGACAACACCTGGGTCCAGGTCGCGACGCCGTGGTCGTCCACCGCACGCACGAAGCGCGCGCGCAGTTGATCGTGATGGTCGACCAGGCGTGCGATGGCTGCCTGCAGGCGCGCCGCGTCCAGACGCTCGTCGGCGTCGAATACCAGCGTCTGGCAGAACCCGCCCGGGCGCGCCAGGTCGAGGTCGAAGAACCAGCCCTGGATCGGACCCAGCGCGGCCTCGCCCTCATGGCTGCGGTAGTCGCGATCGTCGCGGCGTTCCAGACCGCGCAGCACGGCCACGAAATCGCCCAGCCTCGGCCGCGCCAGCAGTTGCGTGGACGTGGCGTGATAGCCCAGGCGCTTGAGCGCGGACATCACCACCAGCGCGGTCAGCGAATCGCCGCCGAGATGGATGAAATTGTCGTCCGGCCCGATCCGCGGCTGCTGCAGCACGTCGCCCCAGATGGCCGCGACCTGCGCTTCCAGCGCGTCCTCGAACGCCACCGGCGCCTCGTGCGCCTCGGCGGCATCCAGTTCGGCCAGCATCGCGTGCAGGCGGCGGTAGTCGGTCTTGCCGTTGACGGTGAGCGGAAGCGCCGGCACCCACACCAGCCGGTTGGGCATCGCCCACGCCGGCAGCAGCGCGCCGAGGCGTTCGCGCACCGCATCTTCCGGGCGCGGCGTGCCGACGCAGAAAGCGATGAGCTGCTTGCTGGACTGCACGTCCACCACCAGGGTCGCAGCGTGCGCGATACCGTCGATGGCGGTCAGCGCGGACTCCACCTCGCCCGGCTCCAGGCGATGGCCGCGCAGCTTGATCTGGCTGTCGATGCGCCCGGCGAATACCAGTGCGTCGGCGGCGTTGAAGCCGCACAGGTCGCCGCTGCGATACCAGCGCAGGCCATCGGCCGTGCAGTAGCGGTCGGCGTTGAGCTCGTCGCGGTCCAGGTAGCCGAGCGTGACGCCGGCGCCGCCGATCAGCAGTTCGCCGACCACGCCGCGCGGCATCGCGTGGCCGAAGCGGTTCACCACGCGCACCGCGGTGTTGAAGATCGGGCCGCCGATGGCGATGGGTTCGCGCGGATCGGGCACGCGCGCGGCGTGCCAGGCGGTGGACAGGATCGTGGTTTCGGTCGGCCCGTAGGCATTGACGTATTTCACGTGCGGATGCCAGCGCCGGATCAGCTCGTGGTCCGGCGCGGAGCCGGCGGTCATCAGCGTGCGCAGCGTCGGCAACTTCTCCGGCGACAGGTGTTTGGCGTACTGCGGCGGGAACGCCGCGAACGTCACGCCCTGCGCGGTCATGTAGGCCTGCAGCGCGTCGGGATCGTCGATCAGCGCGCCCGGCAGCAGCACCGTGGCGCCGCCGTTGAGCAGGCTGGAATGGATCTCGGCGACCGAGGCGTCGAAGGTGAACGGCGCGAACTGCGAGGCGATGTCCTGCCCGCCGAACCATTCGCCGAGCTGGGCGATGAAGTTGAGCAGATTGCCGTGGCTGACCTGCACGCCCTTGGGGCGGCCGGTCGAGCCGGAGGTGAAAATGACGTAAGCGAGCGCATCGGTGTCGATGGCGCGAACGATGCCGGCATCGGCCTCTGCATTTACGGAAGCCGCGTGCGGCGCGGCGGCGGCCTCGGCGTCCATCTGCACGACATCCGCCTGCACGGCATCCGCCTGCACGGCATCCAGCACCCGCAGACCCGGCAGCGCGGCGCGCAGAGGCGCGGCGCAGGCCGGCTCGGCCAGCGCGAAGCGCATCGCGGTGTCGCCGGCCATCGTTTCCAGACGGCTCGCCGGCTGGGTTGCGTCCATCGGCACGAACGCGGCGCCGGCCTTCAGCACCGCCAACTGCGCGGCGATCATCCCGTGGTTGCGCTCGAAGGACACGCCCACGCACGCACCCGGCGCGACGCCTGCGGTTCGCAGCGCGGCGGCCCAGCGGCTGGACAGTGCGTCCAGCTCGGCGAAGCTCAGGCGGCGGTCGCCATCGAACACCGCGGTGCGGGCCGGATGCGCGGCCACGCACGCGGCGAAGCGCTGGTTGAGATCGCCTTCGACCGGACGCGACGGCCCGTCGACGCGGCACGGGCGCAGGCGCGTGTCGGCGCCGTCGGTGGCCGACAGCGCGGCCACAGTGGTCTGCGGCGCATCGCGCAGCGCCTCCGCGGCGCGGCGCCACAGCGCCACGGCCAGGCGCTGGTAGTCCTCACTGAAACGCTCGCTCGCGCAGTCGATGCGCCAGGCCTCGCCTTCGCGCACCAGCGCGAAATCCGCGGGCTCGGCCGCGCCGGCATCGCCGTCCAGTTGCACGACATGGCAACGCAACTGGTCCTGCAGGCCCGGATATCCCGCGTCGCCCACCTCGATCCACGCGGACGCATCGGCCCACTGCGCACGCACCGCGACCAGCAGGTCGTGCAGCGTCGTGCCCGCATCCGCCTCGGTCACGACCGGCCACGCACGTCCGGCGCGCGCGCCGCGCAGGCAGGTCACCACCGGCTCCGCGTCGTAGCGCAGGCCGTGCAGCACCGCGTGCCACGCCGCGACCAGCCGTGCCGCATCCGCCGGCGACGGCAGCGCGCCGCACGCGATGGTGCGGCGGCCCGGCTCGGCCTGGGTACCCACGGTCGCGTCGCGCAGCGGACACGGCAGGTCCAGCGCATACGGGCTCAGCGGGGCGGGTTGGGTATCCAGCAGCAGATCCATCGACATCGAACTCCATATGTGCGCAACGGCAGCGGCTGTCCGCCGCGCCGGTGTGCGCGTTTCGCTATGCGGTCAGTTCGGCCAGCAGCTTCGATACCGTCGCCGCATCGCGCCCGAACTGGTTCATCGAAGCCGCATGCACCACGCGGCCGCCGTATCCGTACTTGATGAAGCTCGACAGCGTCCCGGTGGGGCTGAGGTCGATGAAGCGACAGGGCTCGCGCTCGTGCAGCGCGCCGACCAGTTTGTGGAATTCGACCGGCCGCCTGATCACGTTCCAGAAGTGATCGGCGTCGAACCGCTCGACCGGGCCGGCGCGCATCGCGGAATACGCCGGCAGCGTCGCCGGCCCCGTCTCCAGGTCCGCGGCGAAGCGCCGGAATTCGTCCTCGATCGCATCCATCGCCGGCGAGTGGAAGCTGTGCTCCACCGGCAGGATCGAGGACACCACCGATTGCGCGTCCAGCGCGCGCTTGAGCGCGCGCAGCGTGCCGGCGTCGGCGCTGACCACGAAATTGCCGTCGAAGTTGACGCTGGCCAGGATGCAGCCGTCGTACAACGCCGGGTTGGCGTGCATGTGCGCGACCGGCGCCAGCACCGACAGCATCCCGCCGCCGCCGGCGTTCGCGCGCACCAGCGTGGCCTGGTGCACCACCAGGCGCAGCGCATCCTCGCAGCGCATCGCGCCGGAGACGGTGGACGCGACGTATTCGCCCAGGCTGTAGCCGAGCACCGCGTCCGGGCGGATGCCGGCGTCCAGCAGCACCTGGGTCAGCGCGTAGCCGATGCTGAAGAGCGCCGGATGCGACAGCAGGATGTCGGTGAGGTCGCGGTGGCGGTTGGCGTCGTCGTACAGCTCCGACACCATGCTGCGTCCGGTCAGCCGGCCGTAGATGGCGTCGCATTCGTCCATCGCCGCGCGGAACACCGCATGGGTCTGGTACAGCTCCTTGCCCATCGCGTAGTACTGCGAACCCTGTCCGGAATACATGAAGACCAGCTTCGGCCGGGCGGGCGCCGCAGCGATGGCCGCCGCTGCAGCGTCGGTTGCCGCGTCGCTGCCCGCGTCCTCCGCCGGCAGCGCCATCGGCGCCTTGCGGATCTTCGCGAACAATCCCGTCAGCACCTCACCGGGGCCGACCTCGGCGAAGGTGTCCACGCCGCGCGCGAGCAACCGCGACATCGACTCGTACCAGCGCACCGGCTGGGTGATCTGGCGGGCGATCAGATCCGCATAACCGGTGGCCGGATACGGGCGCGCGGTGCAATTGGCGATCACCTCGGCGGCCAGCGGTCGCAGTTCGAAGCCGGACAGGAACGCGGCGAATTCGGACTCCACACCGCGCATCGCGCGCGAGTGGAAGGCCGCGCTGACGTCGAGCCGCACGAAGCGCCCGCCGGCCTCGGCGAACATCGGCTCGCACGCGGCGATCTGTGCGTAGTCGCCGGAGATCACCATCTGGCTGGGCGAATTGATGTTGGCCAGGTCGATATCGGCGAACGGGGACGCGGCCAACAGGTCGCGCACCGTGTCCTCGGTCAGACCGATCACCGCCGCCATCGCCCCGCGCGGCGCCTCGGACATGAGCTTGCCGCGCTTGTCCACCAGCGCGATGCCGGTCTCGAAGTCGAACGCCCCGGCCGCGAACAGCGCGTTGAACTCGCCCAGGCTGTGCCCGGCGTACACGTCCGGTACGCCCGCGGCGTCGCGCTTGTCCAGAAATGTCAGCGCGGACACCGCGAACAGCGCCGGCTGGGTGTAGCGCGTCTGCCCCAGCACGCCGTCGGGATCCTCCACGCACAGCGTGCGCAGGGAATACCCCAGCACCTCGTCGGCGCGCCGCACCAGCGACGCATGCCGCTCGAACAGCGCCGCGCCCATGCCCTTGCGCTGGGATCCCTGGCCGGGAAAGGCCCATACCGTCGTCATCGTCTCGCTTCCATGTCCTGTCGTGATTCCTGGATGCTCCGCACCGGTGTACGCACTCAGGCGGTGACGGCCGCCTGCTTGGCCGTCTTGCTCTCCACCAGCGCGACCACGTCGCCCAGGGTGTAGAGGTCGCGCTTCTCCTCGTCCTGCACGCGCATCTCCAGGCGTTGCTCCAACTCGTACCAGATCTCCAGCATCTCGCGCGAATCGACGCCCAGGTCGCCGCCGAGGTAGAAGTCCAGGTCGACCGATTCGGGTTCGAAGCCGGTTTTCTTGATCTCGTTGATCGCGTCGAGCACGGATTTCAGCGTTTGGGTCTTGGTTTCCATCGAGGGTGTTCTCCAGCGTATCGGGTCAATGTGTCCGTCGCCGCGCGGCACGCGGCGATGTGAGTGAAGGGGTGAGTGCGTGCGGCGGGCTACAGGCAGCCGAACTCGCGGGCGGCCTGCGCGATCATCGACACCGCGGTATCGATCTCCTCGCGGGTGTGCGTCGCCATCACCGACAGGCGCAGACGTTCCAGGCCCGGCGGCACCATCGGGTATTCCATGATGTTGACGAACAGGCCGCGCGCGTAGAGCTCGCGGTTGATCTTGCGGACCATGCCGTCGGCGCCGATGAACACCGGGATGATCCCGGACTCGCCGCGGATGATCTTCAGCCCCACCGCTTCCAGCTGGTCCTGCATGTAACGCACGTTCTCGTGCAGCTTCGTCACCCGCTCAGGCTCGCGTTCCATCAGATCCAGCGCGGCGGAAATCGCGGCGATCGTCGGCTGCGCCAGGCCCGACGTGAACAGGTACGGATAGGAGAAGTTGCGCAACAGGAAGATATGCTCCTTGCTGCCGGACACGAACGCGCCCTGCGCGCCGATGGCCTTGCTGCACGTGGACATGCGCAGGTCGGCCTGTCCGATCACGTCGAAGTGCTCCAGCGTGCCGCGACCGGTCTTGCCCACCGTGCCCAGCGCGTGCGCGTCGTCGAGGATGGTGATGACGTCGTGGCGCTTGCAGACCTGCAGATAACGCGGCAGATCGATGACCGTGCCGTCGACCGAGCGCACGCCCTCCACGGTGGAGAACACCTGCACGCCGGGCTTGGCGCGCGCCTTGATGCGCTCCAGCAGTTCCTCGAACGCATCGAGGTTGTCCGGGTCGAAAGTGTAGAACGGCACGCCGGTCATCTTGATCGCGTTGATCACGCTGGCGTGGCTGTGCTTGTCGTACACGATGATGTCGTTGCGATTCATCAGGCCGTTGACCCAGCACAGGTTCGCCATGTAGCCGCCGGGCAGCAGCACCGCGTCCTCGTGGCCCGCAAGCGCGGCCAGGCGCTGCTCCAGATCCTTGTGCTGCTTGGTGTAGCCGGAGAAGGCCGGCGAGCCGCCGGTGCCGATGCCGTACAGCTCCACCGCTTCGATCACCTTGCGCTTGACGTAGGGATCGTTGGACATGCCCAGATAACTGTTGGAACCGAACACCAGCACCTCGTTGAAGGCATCGCCGTTGAGCTCCTTGTATTTCATCCGCCGGTCCACCGGGCCGTGGCCTTCGCGGCCGGCCATGTAGCCATGTTCCAGCTCCTTCAGATAGACGGCGTACTGGTGCGCCAGCCGCTGCTTGAACGGCTGTCTTTCGAGTTCGATCAGTGACCTGGAATCCATGTATTCAACTTCCTCGTTGTTGTGTTTGAGTGTCGCGACTTTCGCGGCGCGGTCAGGCGCCCATGAAACCGTTCTGCCGGTACCACTGTGCGCAGTCGCGCAACATCCGGTCCAGCGGCGCGGACGCGTAGCCCAGCTCGCGCGCCGCTTTCGAAGAATCGAAGTAATAAGCGTGGCTGAAGACCTTCATCCGGTAAGCCTCCACCGGCGGCTTGCCCAGCGGCAGCGGCGCGAGCCGCTCCTGCAGCACCGACTTCAGGTACAGCCGCCGGTAGGAGGTCGTGGGCAGATTCACCGGCTTTTCCAGCACCTCCGACAGCGTGGCGAGGAACGTCGCGTAGGTCGCGTCGTGCCCGGCCAGGATGTAGCGTTCGCCCGAGCGCCCGGCGGTCATCGCCGACACGTGCGCGCGGCCGACGTCGGCGGCGCTGCAGAAACTACCCCCGCCCGGCGGCACGAACGGCACCTGGTCGTAGTTCGCGGCCAGCACCATGCGGCCCCACTGCATGGTGTGGTCGTAGGCACCGATCACTTCTGCGGGGTTGAGGATCACGCTGCGCAGACCGCGCGCGTGCGCACCCATCACGATGTCCTCCGCGCGGCGCTTGGTCTCCGCATACGGGCTGCGCGCGCGGTAGCCGTCCAGCGGCGTGTCCTCGCGGGACGGCGCGGCGGCACCGTGGTGCGCGCCGATCGTGGAGGTGGTGCTGGTGTAGACCAGGCTGTCCACGCCGTTGGCGAGGGCCGCCTCCACCACGTGCCGCGTGCCGCGCACGTTGACTTCCTCCAGCGCCGGCAGGTCGCGCCGGTTGCAACTGGTATTGCCGGCGGTGTGGATCACCGCCTGCGCCCCGCGCATCGCCTCGGCCAGCCCGGCCGGGTCGTCCAATCCGCCGCGTACGATGCGCACGCCGAACGGTTCCAGCCATGTCGTCGTCGCGTTGGGCCGAACCATCGCGGTCACCGTGTGCCCGGCCTCCACCAGCGCCGAGACCACGTTGAGCCCGACGAAGCCGTTCGCTCCTGTCATGAATACCTGCATTCCCTTAACCCCCAAGCCTTGCTTCCGTTCCGTGAATCCGTGTACCGGCCTGCGCCGGCGCGTCCCTGGGCCGGATGAGACACAACGCCGGTTGCAGCGTCGTGACGCATCCTGTCGTCCCTGTCATGGCGTGTGTTATGGCCCGGCGTTCTCCAGCGCCTTCCAGAACCCCTCTCGCGCATCGCGCCGGGTGCGCATGCTCAGCGCAGCCGGATTGCGGTCCGGATGCGCCGCAAGGCCTTCCAGAAGCGCGACCAGTTGTTCCAACAGGATCCCCGCCTGTTCGTAATGCGGCGCGTCGGAGCGATACAGCAGGCTCAGCTCGACGCCGTCAGCATACAACGACACCACCAATTCCAGCCGTGCGTACGCCTGCCCGCACAGCAGTTCGGACGCCAAATGCTGACGCGTCTCGCGCACCGCGCGGTCGTTCGCCGAGGAGATCGATGCATCGAAGGTCTCGAACACCACGACGCTGTCGAACAGATCTTCCTCGCCCACCCAACGGCCGATGGTCTCCAGCGACGGGCTGACGTAGACGTGCTTGCGTATCAGGTCGTGCTGCAGTCCGGCCAGCCATTCGGCGATCTTCTGCCGGCCGACCGTGCGCACGCGCACCGGCACCAGGCTCGGCAGACCGCCGGCTTCCACCACGTGGCGGTCGCGTACCGTGCGGAACGCGCCGAGCACGCCGAACTGCGCGCTGGGCGCCTTGGTGTAGCGGTTGACCAGGATCGCCCACGCCGCGGCGACGATCGTCTGCAGGTCCACCTGCTCGCGGTGCGTGCAGGTCTGCAGCGCAGCCACCAGGGTGCCGTCCAGTTGCTCGGAGACCTCGTGCAGCGATTCGACCGGCGATTCGCCGGGAACGCCGGCGTCGCCCGGCGCGTCGGCGGGCGACTTCAGCAGCGCCGGCGCCAACCGGAATGCGGTACCCGGACCACTGGACAGGGTCTCGCGCCAGAACACCTCGCGCGAACGTTCGGCATCGTCGCCGGCCGCCAGGCCGCCCTCGCCGAACACCGCGCGCACGTCCATCGTCTCGTGGTCCAGCGTGAACCAGCCCAGCGATGCGCCGTCCTCGGACACGATCTCCACCCGCGGCGAGGCGTCCGCCGCCTGCGCCGGACGCACCCGCGCGCGCGGCACGCGGGCTTCGTCCAGCAGGCGATGGTGGCTGCAGTCCACCTGCTCGAACGGCATGCCCGGCAGCGCCGTGCGACGACGCGACGCACCTGCGTGCAGCGTGCGCCAATCGATGCTGCAACCGCGCACCCAAAGCCCGGCGAGCTTGTCGAGCTGTCCCGCGCGCAGCAGCGCATCGATGAAGCCGCGGCCCTCCTCGCCCGCCAGCAGTTCGGGCAACGCCTCGGGTCCGCCTGCGAGACCGGCGTACACGCCGCCGCCGACACCGCCGGAGGCGAGGTGGCGCTCGGCGCACGCCAGGAAGGCCTCGCGCGAGTCGGCGACGATCGCCAGGCGATGTTCGAACGCGGTGCGTCCGACCTGGCTGGAATAGGCGATGTCGGCGAAGGGCACGGCCGCCCGGTCGTCGCGGAGCATGTCCACCACGTCGGCGAGATAGCGGCGCAGGCCATCGGCGCTGCGCGCGGACAGCACCAGCACGGCGGGGCCGTCGGCGTGCGCATCCGTCGCAGCCTGCACGTGCGATTCGACCACCACGAACGCGTTGGAACCGCCCATGCCGAAGGCGTTGATGCCGGCGGCGCGCGTGCCGCGACGGTTGTTCGGCCATTCGACCGCGTCGGTCGGGAATACGAACGGCGACTGCGCCACATCGAAATTGCGGTTGACCTCGCGCAGCTTGGCGCACGGCGAGAGCCGGCCGTGGCGCATGCCCAACAACACCTTGATCAGCGAACCCACGCCGGAGGCGGCCTCCATGTGCCCGAGGTTGGCCTTGGTGCCGATGGCGCAGAACGCCTCGGCATCGGTCGTGCGTCGCAGCGCGTTGGCGAGCGCCTTCAGTTCGATGGGATCGCCCAGTTCGGTGCCGGTGCCGTGGCTCTCGATGCAGCCGATGTCCTCGGCCTGCAGGCCGGACGCGGCCACGCAGCGCGCGACGGTGTCCTCCATCACCCGGATGTTGGGCATGTACTGGCCCGCGCCGGTGCCCGAATGCGAGATCGTCGAGGCGCGCAGCACGCCGTGGATGCGGTCGCCGTCCGCCAGCGCGCGGTCCAGGCGCTTGAGCATCACGATGCCCACGCCCTCGCTCGGCACCAGGCCGTTGGCGGCGGCGTCGAACGTGCGCTCTTCGCCGTCGGGCGAGAGCACCTTCATGTCCTGCAGCATCTGGTACTTGCTCTGGTGCAGGCTGAGGTTGACCCCGCCGGCCAGCGCGACGTCGCACTCGCCGGCCAGGATCGCCTGCCGCGCCAGATGCACGGCGGTGAGCGAGGACGAGCACGCCGTGGCGAGAGTCAGGCTCGGGCCGCGGAAGTTCAGGACGTAGGAAATGTGGTTGGCGAGCTCGCTGGCGACCGACCCGGGCGCGATGTAGCCGCCGGTACGCGCCTGCAGTTCGGACATGATCCAGGTGAAGTCCTCGTTCATCGAGCCGATGAACACCCCCACGGCATCGCCGGCCAGCGCCTCGGCCGTATAGGCCGCATCTTCCATCGCGCGCCACGCGGTACGCAGCAGCACGCGCAGTTGCGGATCGGCCTTCTCCGCGTCGCGGCGGCTCATGCGGAACAGCGACGGATCGAACTGCTCGATGTCCTGCAGGAAACCGCCACGGCCGCGGATGTCGCCGCGCGCACCGGCGATCACACCGCCGGCATCGCCGAAGTCGCGCGTGTCCGGGATGTCGACCAGGCAATCGTGCCCGGCCTGGAGGTTACGCCAGAGGGCATCCAGGGTCGGCGCCTGCGGGAATTCGCCCGCCAGCCCGATCACGGCGACCGCGGTCTCGGCCACGCGCGGCATCTCGACGGCGGCGGGTGCCGCAGCACGATGCGCGCGCGACGGCGGCAACATCCGCGCGCTGTCCGCGGGGGCCGGTACGCCCGGCATCGGCATGTCCGCGGCCGGAGTGCCCCCCGGCGATGGCGCGAGCCGCAGGGTCTGCGAAAGGGCCGCATCGGCCTGCGGCGCGGACACGGCATCGCTGATCGGCAACGCGGCGCCCAGCGCGTCGGCGTGATGCCGCAACAGGTACTGCGCCAGCGCGGACGGCGTGTCGTATTCGAACAACGCCGTCTTGGGCAACGTCTCGAAACTCTTTCGCAGCGCGTCGTGCAGTTCCAGCAGCAGCACCGACTCCATGCCGGACTGCTCGAACGTGCGCTGCGGATCGATATCGGACGGGACGGTCTTGAGGATCTTCGCCAGATGCGTGGCGACCAGGTCCTGCGCATGGGTCAGGCGACGGTCGCCACCGGCGGCCGGGCGGGCAGGCGCGACGACGGGCTTCGGTACCGCACGCAGCGGTGCGGGCGCGGCGACAGTCGTCGACACTACCCGCAACCGTGCCGGCGAAACGACGGGCGGCACGGCGGGCAGGGCGACGGGCGACACGACGACGGGCGCCGGCACCGGCGCGGCCGGCGTGGCGGGCGCCTCGCGTCGCATCCCGGGCAGGCGCAGCGCACGGGCGATGCGGTCGGGATCGCCGACGGTCACGAACACCTGCGCACGGTCGGTCAGGCGCAGCGCGTCGAGCGTCTGCAGGCCCTCGGCCACGCTCAGCGCCTGCATGCCGGAGAACCCGAACACCGACGCGTCGCCACCGGCGATCTCCATCCCGCCGCTGGCCCACAGCGGCCAGTTGATCGACAGCATGCGGCCGTGCCGGCGACCGGCGCGGCGTTCGTCCTCGCGCCAGGAGGCATAGCTGTCCATGAAGCGATTGCCGACCGCATACGCACCCGCGCCGAGATCGCCGATCAGCGCAGACACCGACGAGAACGCGACCACGAAATCCAGCGGTATCGCGGCAGTGGCGCGATCCAGCAGCACCGTGCCTTCCAGCTTCGGCGACAGCATCGCGTCGAAACCCGCATCGTCGATGGTGGTCAACGGCTGATCGCCGGCCACGCCGGCGCAGTGGACGATGCCGTTCAGCGCACCGAACTCGGCCTGCGTGTAGGCCACCAGGGCCGCGACGCTGTCGGGATCGGCGATGTCGGCCGCGCGGTAACGCACGTCCACGCCGAGCGCGACGATCGCATCGATCTGTTCGCGCTGTGCGGGCGTCGGATTCGCGGAGCGTCCGGTGAGCACCAGCCGCGCAGCGCAGCGCTCGGCCAGGTCGCGCGCCACCAACAGCCCGAGTTTGCCCGCGCCGCCGGTGATGAGATACACGCCGGCCTGCCGCAACGGCAGATGGTCTTCGCTGCGCGCGCTCTGCAGCGCAGGCATCGGAGTGTCGCGCAGCACGCGCTGCAGGCGCACGCCGCCGCGCCAGGCGATCTCGCGCCCGCCGCCGTCCACCGACAGTTCGCGCGCGATGGCCTCGGCCCACGCGCCCGGCGTCGCCAGGTCGCCCTGCAGGGTGAACAATTCGAAGCGGTGATTCACCGTCAGCAGCGAGCGCGCGTAGCCGACGATGGCGTCGTGCTGCGGCTGCGGACGCGCGGCATCGGCCGCGTAGACGTAGGCGCAGCGCAGGCGGCGGCCCGGCGCGTGGCGCTCCAGCGCCGCGAACAGCTGACGCACCGACTGCACGCCCAGCCGCAGCGAGGCCGTCGGCGTGGCATCGTCCAACGCCGCCGGCACGCGTCCTTCGGCAGCCGCCGCGTCCACGCCGAGCGCATGCACGATCGTGGTCGGCAAGCGGCCCGACGCGTCCAGGTGCGCGTACAGCTGCGCCCAGTCGTCGGCGCGCTGCGGATCGATGCGGAAGTCCGCATCCGACAGGGCCTCGAAGCCGGGCCCGCTCATCACCACCGTCGCACCTGCGCCGAGCGTTGCGCGCAGCGCCTCGGCCAGCGCCGGGACCTCGCCGAGAATCAGCGTGGCCGAGGCGGCGGCATCGCCGGTGGCGACCGGCGTGGCCCCGTGGTCGGCATCGACATGCGCCGCGTCGGTACGGTGCGGTGCATCCATCGGCGCCGGCTCCCAGGCGTAATCGAAATATTGCAGGACGCGCGCGGCCTCCGGCTCGGCCTTCACCAGCGGCCGCGCCGAGAATCCGTGCAGCTTGACCAGCACCAGGCCCGACACGTCGGTCACCACGATGTCGTACTTGCGCATGCCGCTGGCGCCGGCCGGTGCCGGCGAATCGTAGGCCGGGTCGATGTCGCGCGCGGTCTCGGTGACGTAGGCCAGACACGTCTCCGGCAGCGGATGACGGTATTCCAGCGTATCCAGCGCGAACGGCACGTGCGGCACCTGGGTGTCGAAGGACACGTCCTCGGTGATCGCAAGGCCGCTGCGCAGTGCGGCGTCCAGCAGCGAGGGATGCAGGCCGAACGCGGCACGGTTGGCGCGCAGCGGCGCCGGCAGCGTCAGTTCGCACAGCGCGCCGCCGACCACGCGCCAGCGCGCGGTCGTCACCCGGAAGCTCTCGCCGAACTCGAAGCCCATGCGCCGGAAACCGGCGTAGATCGCGGCCTGGTCCGGCTCCAGCAGCCGGCCCGACGCGCGGATCGCCTCGATGTCCAGCCATTCGTCGGCCACGACCTCGTCGCGGTGACGCAGCCGCAGCTCGCCCTCGACGCAGACCCCGCCGTCGGACGCGCGCGCGATCTCCGCATGCAGCCCATGCGCGTCCTGTTCCAGCTGCAGCACCAGGCTGTCCGGGCCGTCGACGATCTTGAACGGCTGGATCCACATCAGGTTGCGGATCTCCGAAACCTGCCAGTCCTCGCCCACAGCCAATCCACCGGCGGCGCGCGCCATCTCCAGGTAGGCCACGCCCGGCAGGATCATGTCGCCGGGCTCGGCCTCGATACGGCCGGTGCGCACGATGTGGTCGCGCAGGTAGAACTCGCGGCCGGTGAAACGCTTCTCGTAGCGCTGCGCCGACAGGGTGGAGACATTGCGGTCCAGCAAGGGATGCAGCGCATCCTGCGTGCCGTCGACGGCGTGCTCCTCCACCCAGTAGCGCTGGGTCAGGAAGGGCATCGTCGGGAACGGCATGCGTCGCGGCGCCGCCGCGCCCTGCGTCGCAGGAAACAGCGCGTCGCGATACCGCGCCCAGTCGATGTCCAGGAACGAGACCCATGCGCGCGCCAGCTGGGTCCAGCGCCGGCCCTGCACCATCGAACGGATCAGCGCGTCCTTCTCGCCGTCGTCCAGGATCGATTCCAGCTTCTCGTTGTGCTTGCGCACGCTGCCGCTCTGCAACTGGGGGGCGCTGCCGCCCTCGCGGTACTGCGCCAGCAGCGCGGCCAGTTCGGCGACACTGCCGGCGAGCACGGCGATGCGTTCATCCATCGCCTCGCGCCCCACCTGGGACGCATAGGCCAGGTGGCGCAGGTCGATATCGCGCGCACCCTCGCCGCGCAGGAACGCCACGATGCGGTCCACGTACAGGCCCAGGCGCTCCTCGCTGTCGGCCGACAGCACGAACAGCACCGGCACCTGCGACAGGGTCCTGGCCGCGTCCGCGGGCGCCGTCGGCGCGCCGTACTGCTCGATCAGCAGATGCGCGTTGGCGCCGCCCGCGCCGAAGGAGCTGATCCCCGCGCGTCGGTTGCGACGCACGCGGATGCCGCCGTCCTGCGCCGGCACGCGCCAGTCCTCCTGCCCCTGCACCACCCGGAACGGGCTGCGCGCGAAGTCGATATTCGGGTTGAGCGCGGCCGAGTGCAGCGACGGCGCAATGCTGCCGTGGCGCATCTGCAACAGGATCTTGGTGAGGCCGGCGATGCCCGCGGCCGATTCCAGATGACCGATATTGGATTTCACCGAACCGATGCGGCAGCGCTGCGGGGCCAGCCCGCCCGCGCCGCGCGCCTGGTCGAAGGCCTTGTTCAGGCCCGCGATCTCGATGGGATCGCCCAGCGAGGTGCCGGTGCCGTGGGCCTCGATGTAGTCGATGGTGCCGGGGTCCCAGCCGGCCTGGCGCAGCGCAGCGCCGATCACGTTGGTCTGCGCGATCTGGTTGGGCACGGTGTAACCGTTGGTCTTGCCGCCGTGGTTCAGCGCCGAAGCCTTGATGACGCCGTGGATGTAGTCGCCGTCCTCGACGGCCCGCGACAGCGGCTTGAGCAGCACCGCGCCCACGCCCTCGCCCGGCACGTAGCCGTCGCCGCCCTCGCCGAAGGCGCGGCAGCGGCCGTCGCTGGACAGGAACTGCCCGCCGGCCAGCAGATGGTATTTGGTCGGATGCAGGATCAGGTTCACGCCGCCGGCGATGGCCATGTCGCAATCGCCGTTGTGGATCGCGCGGCACGACAGGTGGATCGCGGTGAGCGAGGACGAGCACATGGTGTCCAGCGCCAGGCTCGGGCCGCTTAGATTCAACACGTACGACACGCGGTTGGCGATCGAGGAGAACGGCGGGCACGGCCGCCCGTACTGGTGCTGCGCCTCGCTCACATCCATCAGCGCGTAGTTGCCCCACATCACGCCGACGAACACGCCGACCGAGCGGCCCTTGAGCGACTGGCGGGTGTAGCTGGCGTCCTCCACGCATTCCCACGCGGTCTGCAGGAACAGGCGCTCCTGCGGGTCCAGCGTTTCGGCCTCGCGCGCGGAGATGTTGAAGAACCGCGCATCGAACTGGTCGACGTCGTCGATGAAACCGCCCCACTTGCTGTAGACCGTGCCCTTGCGGTTGCGGTCCGGATGGAAGTGGGCGCTGTGGTCCCAGCGCGCCTGCGGGATCTCGGTGATGCAGTCGCGCCCCGCGACGAGGTTGTGCCAGAACCCGTCCAGGTCGCGCGCGCCCGGGTAGCGACCGCTCAGGCCGATGATCGCGATGTCCTCGCGGGTGGACGGACCCGTGGCGCGACCGGCGAAGCGCCCGCCCTGCGGACGCAGCCGCGAGGTCGCCGTCTCCAGTGCGCTTGCGGGCACCGTGGCGGGCGACGCGGAGGCGGGCGGGATCGATGCCACGGCGGGCGCGACCGCGTCGGGCCGCAGGCGCAGTGCGGCGGCCCAGTCGGCGACCATCGCGAACGCGTAGGGACCGGCGGCGGACACATCCTCGTAGTCGCGCGCCAGCGCATGCAGCACGCGCTCGACGTTGATCGCGTCGAACGGCCACTGCGCGAGCGGCGTCGCGGTATCGCAGGACGCGGCTTCCGCGCCGAGCACCGCGCGCAGGCGCGCGCCGAGCGCGTCGGCCGCATCGTCGGCGCTGGCCTCTGCCGGCGATGCGGCGGGTGCTGCGGCACCCGGCGCCGCCAGCGCGCGTACGCCGTCGGCGTGTTCCTCCACGAAATAGCCGGACACGCCGTCGATGTCCTGGTACTCGAAGAACAGCGTCTTCGGCACGTCGCCGAAGCTGCGGCCCAGGCGTTCGTTGAGCGCCACGATCATCACCGAATCGATCCCGTAGTTCTCCAGCGGCGCCTTCGGGTCGATCGCGGATTCGGGCAGTTTGGTGACCTCGCCGACCAGCCCCACCAGGTGCGCGACCATGACCGCGTGCAGGTCGATGTCGGCATCGACCGCCGTGCCCGCGGATCCGGCGACGACCGCGGCTGGCGCCTGGACGTTGGGGACAGCGGGCGCGGCAGCGATCGGGGCGGCCGGCGCGACGCCGGCAGCGGGCATGCGCGCGGCCAGCGCGTCGGCATGACTCTCGACCAGGTATTCGGCGATGCCGGCCAGTTCCTGGTGCTCGAAGAACAGCGTCTTCGGCACGTCGCCGTAGGTCCGCGACAGATCGTCGTTAAGCGCGACGATCATCACCGAATCGATGCCGTAGTTTTCCAGCGGCGCTTTCGGATCGATCTGGTCCACCGGCAATTTGGTGACCGCGGACAGCAGTTCGCACAGATAGCCCGTCGCGACGGCCAGCAGCGCGCCGGCAGCGGGCGCACTGCGGGCGGCGTCGGCCTGCATCGAAGGCGCACGCGCCGCGCGGGCGGCCACGGCGGCAGCGGGCGCCGGCAGCGCGGCACGCGCGCCGCGGTGAGCCGCGAACGCCAACTGCGGCGCGGGCTGGATCGTCAACTGCTCGATCCGCACGCACACGCGGCCCTGCGCGTCGCACAGCAGCAGGTCGAAATGCGACTGATCCGGCTGCGCATCGGCCGGCAACTGCGCCGAACGCCGCGCGTAGGCCAGCGCCTGGTCGCCGAGCGGGCCGAGGATCTCGATCCGGCCCAGACGCACCGGCACGCGGATGTCGGCGGTCGTGAAGCCGCCCACGCCCAGACTGGCGCGCACGGCGCCGTCCAGCAGCGCGGGGTGCAGCACGAAATCCTCGGCGCGCACGCCGGCGATCGGCGGCAGCCGCAGCGTGCCCAACGCCTCGTCGGCGCCGTGATGCAGCGCGTCGAAGACTTGGAAGCTCTCGCCGAAAACGAAGCCCATCGCGGCGAAAGCCGCGCCGACGGTCGCGCTGTCCATGCGCGCGCAACGGCCGGCGATGGTAGCGAAGTCGACCCGCGTTCCGTCGTCGGACGGCGCGGCGGCGGCCTCCTCCAGCGTCATCGCACCGTGTGCGTACACCTTGCGCGCGCCGTCCTCGGCTTCGGCGTAGATCTCGAACGCCAGCGCGTCGCGCTCGGGCAGCAGCCCGATGCGCACCGGTAGCGCGTCGTCGACCAGGATGGGCTTGAGCCAGTGCACATCGTGCACATCGGCCACGCGACGGCCGGGTGCGGCCAGACGCGCGGCCTGTATCGCCAGTTCCAGATAGGCCACGCCGGGCAGGATGCGGTTGTCGCCGAGGCGGTGGTCGCGCAGGAAGAATTCGTCCGGACGGAAGGTCTTGCCGAAGGTCTGCTCGTCGAGCGTGGACAGGTTGGCGTCGATCAGCGGATGCAGTGCGGCCACGGATTCGGCGCGCGGCGGCTGGCTGACCCAATAACGCTGACGCTGGAACGGATAGCCCGGCAGCGAAACGCGACGGCGACGGGTCGCGGCATGCAACTGCGCCCAGTCGATGGTCGCACCATCGACCCACGCGGCGGCCAGCGCGGCCAGTTCGCGACGCGCGGTCCACTCCGCCAGCCGCGGCGCGGCTTCGGCCACGCGCGCGGCGATGGCCGGATCGCGTCGGGCGCCGTCGCGATGGCCGGTCCACGTGTTGGTGCCGGAGGTCGCACCGGATGTCGTGCCAGTGTCGGCAAAGGCATGCAGCGCGGCGACCAGCGTGGCCCGGTCCGACGCCACGAACGCGGCGCGGATTTCCATCGGCACGCGCCCGATCTGTAGTGTGTAGGCGACATCGTGCAGGGACAGCGCGGGTTCGGCATCCAGTTGCCGCGCCAGGCGCGCGGCCATGGCGACCAGCGCGGTGTCGCGGCGCGCGGACAGCACGAACAGCATCGGCTGGTGCATACCGCCGTCGCGGTGCAGCGCCTGGGCATGCTCGTCGATGACATGCTCATCGATGACGTGCTCATCGACAACATGCTCCTCGACGATGAGATGGCCGTTGGCGCCGCCGGCGCCGAACGAGCTGATGCCCGCCAGACGCGGCAGTTCCACGCGCACGCCGTCGCGTTCGATCGTCGGCCGGTGCCATGCGCCGAGTTCGCGCTGCACCCGGAACGGGCTGTGCTCGAAATCGATGTAGGGATTGAGCACGTCCGAATGGATCGACGGCACCAGCGTGCGATGCCGCATCTGCAGCAGCACCTTGGTGAGGCCGGCGATGCCCGCGGCCGCTTCCAGATGACCAAGGTTGGATTTGGCCGAACCGATCGCGCAGTACTGGAATTCCGGCTGCGCAAACGCCTTGGTCAGGCCTGCGATCTCGATGGGATCGCCCAGCGAGGTGCCCGTGCCGTGCGCCTCGACATAGCTGAGGTGGCGCGCGTTCACGCCGGCGGTGATCAGCGCTTCCTGGATCAGCGCCGCCTGACGTTTGGGATTGGGTACGGTGAAGCCGGAGGTCTTGCCGCCGTGGTTGATCGAGGTCCCGCGGATCACGCCGTAGATGTGATCGCCGTCGGCGATCGCCTTCGACAGCGGCTTGAGCAACACCGCGCCCACGCCCTCGCCCGGCACGTAGCCGTCGCCGCCCTCGCCGAAGGCGCGGCAGCGGCCGTCGGAGGACAGGAAATGCATGTCCGACAGCAGGTTGTACTTGTTCGGATGCAGCGACAGGTTCACCGCACCGGCGATGGCCGCGTCGATCTCGCCGCAGCGGATCGCCTGGCAGGCGAGATGGATCGCGGTGATCGAGGACGAGCACGCCGTGTCGATGGCGATGCTGGGCCCGGAGAAATTGAAATAGTGCGAGACGCGATTGGCGACCGCCCAATAGTAGGAGTGCGGTGTTGTCCACGTCTCCTGCGGGCCATCCACGCCGTGCAGCTGGTAATCGCCCCACATCAGACCGACGTACACGCCGACCGGGTTGTCGCGCACCGCCTGCGGCGCCACCAGCGTCTCCGGCGTATAGCCGGCATCCTCGATCGCCAGCGTGGCGATCTCCAGGAACAGGCGCTCGTTCGGGTCGAGGTTCTCCGCTTCCTTCGGCGAGATGTTGAAGAACATCGGATCGAAATGATCGACGTCGCGCAGGAACCCGCCCCACTGGCTGTAGCTGCGCGCCGGTGCGGCCGCGCCGGGCTGGAAGCGGAACTTCACCGCGATATCCGGACGCGCCTGCGGGATCGCCTCCACGCAGTCGCGGCCCAGGCGCAGGTTGTCCCAGAACGCCTCCAGCGATTCGGCCTGCGGATAGCGGCCGGCCAGACCGACGATGGCGATCTTCTCGTCCACGCGCGCGGTGCCGGCATAGCCCTGGGCCGAGACCGGGCGCACCGCATAAGCAGCGGCGCGCACCACCGAGGCGTCCCGCGCAGCGGTCGCCTGGATGGTTCCGGCGACCGGCACGGCGGTGCCTGCGGCGTCGCCCGGATGCACGATGCGGCGGCAGTGCGCCGAGTGGTTTTCGATGAAATACCCGACGAGATCGCCCAGGTTCTGGTGCTCGAAGAACAGCGTTTTCGGCAGCGTCCCGAAGGTTTTTTCCATGTGCGCGATGAGATCGATCATCACCACCGAGTCGAAGCCGTACTCCTTGAAGGAACGGTCTTCCTCGAACTCCGGCGGGATGCCCAGCTCCCTGCCGAACAGCTCGGACAGGTGACGCCCCATCGGCGCGCGCCACGCGACCGTGTTCTCGCCATCGGCATTCGCGACGGCCACAGCCACCGGCGGCATCGCGCTCCCGGCGGCGACGCCCAGGACCTCGTGCACCTTGGCTGCGTCGCCCGGCATCACCACGATCTGCGCGCGCGGCTGCGCCAGCGCGTACTCCAGCACGTCGATGCCTTCAGCGGTCAGCAGCGGCACGATGCCGAAGCTGCGGCGCAGCGCCTGCTCTTCCTTGTCGTTGAGGCGCATGCCGCCGTCTTTCCAGTACGGCCAGTTGATCGACACCGTCCTGCCCGTCGCCTCGCCCGCGACGCGGCGCGTTTCGCGCGCATGCGCGAACGCATCCTCGAAGGCATTGCCGAATCCGTAATCGCACTGCCCCACGTTACCCAGCACGCCGGTGACCGAGGAGAACAGCACGAACAGTTCCAGCGGCTCGTCGCGGGTCTCGATGTCCAGGTGCCACGTGCCCAATGCCTTGGGCGCGATCACGCGCGCGAAGGCCTCGGGCGTCTTGCGCAGCAGGAAGTCGTCTTCGATCACGCCGGCCGAATGCAACACGCCGTGCAGGCGCTGGCCGTCCGCGTGGATCGCGGCGACGGCGCGACGCACCTCGTCGCGGTCCGCGACATCGCACGCCAGATACACGGCACGGCCGCCGAGCGCGGCCAGTTCCGCCAGCACCGGACGCTGCGCGTCCGACGGCGCGGAACGCCCGGTGAGATACACGGTTGCGGCGTAGCGCGCGCACAGATGGCGGGCGACGATCAGGCCCAGCGCGCCCATGCCGCCGGTGATCAGGTAGGCCCCGCCCTCGCGGAACGCAGCGAGCGATGCATCGGCGACGGCCGGCAGCGCGGCGGAAGCGACCGGCGCGAACGTCCGCACTTCGCGTACGCCGTCGCGATAGCGCACGTCGGTGGCCGTGTCGGTCGCGGCCAGCTCATCGGCGAGGATCGCCGGCAGCGCCGCGGCGTCGGCCAGGTCCAACTGCACCACGCGCCCGGCGAAGCTCGGCTTCTCGATGCGCAGCGTCTTGTAGAAGCCGCTCAGGCCGATCGCGTCCGGCGCCGCCCATGCACCGGCCGCACACGGCGCCAGATGCACGAAACGCGCGGTTTTCGGGCCGGAAAACAGTGCCTTGACCAGCGCGAACGCGCTGTGCGGGCCGAACGCGACCCGCTCGGCGGGCGACAGGTCCGCATTCGACGGCGCGACCGCCACGATGCGGTCCAACGGCACGCCGGCCGCCTTCCACGCCGCGATGGCCGCCTTGCCGTCGTCCGGCACGCCTGCGCGTACGCGCAGGGTGTCGCCCGCGGCGGCGGCGTCCGCGGCCACGTCGTCCGCGGTGATGGCGTCGTCGGCGCACAGGTGCAGCCGCGCCATGCGCGCCGCGGCGAAGCGCGGCGAAGCGCGCAGTGCGCGAATCAAGCGTTCGACATCGTCGGGCATGCCCACCAGCAGCAACCCGGCCGGCGTTTCGCTGGCTGCAGGCAGGGGCCGGGTCACCCACAGCGGTGTATACAGGCCATCGGCCACCGACACCGGCGGCCGGCGAACCGTCTCTGGCGTATCGACAGCGGCGCCGGCCGACACCGGCAGGTCGTTGACCTGCGGCCGGATGCTGAGCCCCCGGAATGCCAGGCGAACGCGGCCGATGCCGTCGTCCGCGCCGGGCTCGATGAGGTCGATGTCGACTTTCGGGATGGCATCGGCGCTGGAGTGCCCGGCCGACGCGCGCACCCAGGCGTGCACATCGGTCAGCGCTGCCGCCCCGGAAGGCACCAGGTCGCCGTGCACCTCCAGGCTGTCCAGCGCGAACGGCAGCGACGGCGCGTGTGGGCGCTCGCCGCCATCGGGCTCGATGCCGGCGACGAAGGCGACGGCCGCCTGCAGCGCGGCATCGGCGATGCTCGGGTGCAGGACGAAATCGCCCTGCCCGGCCGCCAGGTGGCCCGGCAGCGCGATCCGCGCCAGGCACTGGCCAGCGCCCACGCGCAACTGCGAGAGCGCGCGATGCGCGGCCCCGTAACGCAGGCCCAGCGCGGCGAAACCGCGATAGCACGCATCGGCGGAGACCTCGCCCTGCGCGCAGTCGCGCGCGATCGCGGCCACGTCCAGTAACGCTGGCGCGCCGCCTTCGAACAGCTCCACGCGACCGCGGCAGAACACCATCGGCGGCACGGTCACCTCGGCGCTGGCGATCTCGAACGCCAGCGTACGCGCGACACCCGCCGCGGCGTCGGGCGCCAGATCCAGGCGCACCGACACCGGCGTACCGTCCACGTCCAGCGGGCGCATCCAGATCACGTCGCGGAAACGCAGTCCGTTGGCGCTGGAGACATCGATTTCGGCCGACAGCGCCTGCGCCACGGCGGCGCGCACCATTTCCAGGTACGCCACGCCCGGCAGCACCGGGCGGTCCTTCACGATGTGGTCCGCGAGGAAGAATTCGCGCCCGTCGAATGTCGATTCGAACCGCTGGCGGCCCAAGGTGGAAACGTTACGGTGCAGCAGCGGATGCAGGCGCGGCGCCGACGGCGTCGCGTCGGTAGCGATGGCATCGGGGATCCAGAACCGCTCGCGCGCGAACGGATAGGCCGGCAATCCGACATGGCGCGCCGGCTGGCCGGCGAACAGCGGCGTCCAGTCCAGGTCGTCGCCCGCGCGGTAGCGCGCGGCCAGATGCGACAACAACGCGCGTCGGCCGGCCTTCTTCGCGGCAGGCCATTGCGCGAGCAGCGCGGCGCCGTCCTCGTCGGCGTCGGTCTCCAACGCGTGCGCAAGAGCGTCGGCGTCGGCGAGCGTCGCCTCCAGCGCGTCGATCAACGCCGGCACGCCGTCGACCACCCATGCCTGGCGCACCGCGAGATGTTCGCGGCCGACCAGCAGGGTGCGTGCGATATCGGCCAGCGGCGCGCGATCGACGTCGCCGCGCAACCAGTCGCGCAGCGCGGTCACGCGCCGGCGCAGCGCGTCCGGCGTCTTCGCGGACAGCGCGATCAATGTCGCCGCGGGCGCGGCCTTGCGCGCGCGCGACGTGGCGGCGCGCGGCGGTTCTTCCAACACGACATGCGCGTTGGTGCCGCCGAAGCCGAACGAGCTGACGCCCGCACGCAACGGCGTGGCTTCGTCGCCGCGCGCCCACGGCCGGCTTTCGCCCAATGCATAGAACGGCGAGCCGTCGATGGCGATGCGCGCGTTGATCCGGGTGAAATTGTGGAACGGCGGCAGCGTGCGATGGCGGAACGCCAGCAGCACCTTGATCACACCGGCGATACCGGCGGCGGCTTCGAGGTGACCGATGTTGGTCTTGACCGAACTGAGCCCGCAGAAGGCGGTGCCGAGCGCCGTGCCCTGGCGCTGCGCAAGCGTGTCGAACGCCTCGGCCAGGCCCTCGAATTCGATGGGGTCGCCCTTCGGCGTCCCGGTGCCGTGCAGTTCGACAAAGCCCAGCGAGGCGACCGGTACGCCGGCGCGTTCGTGCGCCGCGATGATGACCTCGGCCTGCGCGCGTGCGCTGGGATAGGTGAGTGTGTAGGTCTCGCCGCAGTGGTTCACGGCGCTGCCCTTGATGACGCCGTGGATCGCATCGCCGTCGGCGATCGCGCGCTCCAGCGGCTTCAGCAGCAGGAATGCCGCGCCTTCGCCGCGCACGTAGCCGTCGGCGGTGTCGTCGAACGTCTTGCACGTGCCGGTGGGCGAGAGCATCCCCATCTTCGAGAACGAGATGTGACGCGTCGGCGTGAGCAGCAGATTGATGCCGCCGGCCAGCGCAAGCTCGCAGTCCCCGTATTCCAGCGCCTGGATCGCGCTGTGGATCGCGTTCAGCGAACTGGAGCACGCTGTGTCGATCGGGATGCTGGGGCCGCGGAAATCGAAGAAATGCGATACCCGATTCGCCACGACGGTGGTCGCGGTACCGGTGGAGTGGTGCGCCTCGATCGAGGCCGCACCGCGCTCCTGCAGTTCCTTGTAATCGTGATTGAAGATACCGACGATGACGCCGACGTTCTTGCCGCGCAGGCGGGACGGCGCGATGCCAGCGTCCTCCATGCACGACCACGCGAGCTCCAGCATGATCCGCTGCTGCGGATCCATGCTCTGCACGACTTTCGGTAACAGGCCGAAGAAACCGCTGTCGAAAGCGTCGACGCGATCGATGAAACCGCCCCATTTGCTGAGGCTTTTGTTGGTTTCGACCTTGGGATCGCCCCAGTACGCGCGCCAGTCCCATCGGTCCGGCGGCACTTCCGAGATACTCGCCTTGCGCTCGATCAGATTGGACCAGAAACCATGCGCATCATCCGCGCCGGGAAAACGAAACGACATACCGACAATCGCAACATCCATAGTATCCATACCTTGTGACAATCCCCCTGATCGTCAGATCCAACCGTTCCTTCGAAACTCCATACCCGCCTGCGCGCACCACGCCTCCGATCCAATCGGACCGTGCTGCCTGACGACGCGTCGTCGTGATCGCTATCGACCCCCAGAATCGATAACTATGCCAAACGCAGAAAGCTTTCCGGACAGGACAGTTTCGGATTCCGATTTCGAAACGTCCCGGGCATCCGCACCGCAATCGCGTATCGAACGCGGCTTGCGGATTCAGCTATCGCAGCACCCGGCAGCGCCTAGCCGCTACGAGACTAGCATGGTCGTCCTACAGTTTTTAGCGACAGTGAGAAGTGGGGCGAGGCGGCACGCGCACTTTCCGTATCGGTGTCGGCATATCGCTATAACCAACAACGATATCTCTATAGAGAAGCCTCGTTGTTCGATGCCGATCTTCGAAATCCCGCCGATTCAGCGTGTTACACACTGATCGCGGAACTTGGAGCGGGTGATGGGAATCGAACCCACGCTAGCAGCTTGGGAAGCTGCAGTTCTACCATTGAACTACACCCGCGGATGGCACCAGTCTACCGCCTGTCGCGACCTCCGCAAACCTTGCGGAGGTCGCTGAGCCGGCACGGATCAGAAGCGCTTGCCGAAGGTGGCGAACAGCGTGGCGTCGTTGCCGCCGCCCTGGGCCGTGGTGACGCTGGCGCCGATGTTCGCGTCCAGGCCGAACAGTTCGGTGCGCGCGCCCATCTGCAGGGTCATGTAGCGGTCGTCGAAGATCTGGCCAGGCACGGCGTACTGCAGGCTGCCGACGATGGACTGCGAACGGGCGAAGGCTTCTTCGGGCTGATCTTCGTGCTCGACATCCCAGGTCAGACGGCCATACGGCGTCAGGTGGTCGTTGATCTTGTAGCTGGCCTGCCAGCCGAGGCTGGTGATCATCGAATCGAAGCTCTGGTCCGGGTAGGCCAGCGAGGTCGACAGGGTCGGCTGGTCTTCGGCGTAGCCGTCCACGTCGATGCGCTGCATCAGTACGCTCATCACCGGCCCGTGGGTCAGGGCTTCGCCGTTGAAGTTGAAGCCGGCGTTGATGCCGAAGGTCAGGTTGCTGCCGTCGGGCGAGCCATTGTGGCTGCGCTTCGCCGGGCCGAGCCAGACTTCGCGATCCACTTCGTAGCGCACCAGGCTGTAGCTGAGCTGGCCGTTGACCCACGCGCGATCGCCGTACCAGCCGGCGAAGCCGCCCAGGGTGCCGTCGAGCTGTTCGAAATCGCCGCCGCGCAGGCCGAAGTTCGAGAAGTTGCGCCCCAGGCCGGCGAAACCGCCATAGACGATGTTGCCGCGGGTCCAGTCGATACCGCCGGTGAGGGCCGGGCCGACGCCGTCGTATTTGTCGCCGCCGCCGTAACGCTGGAAATCGGCGCGACCGTCGAACCACCAGCGCATGCCGTCGCCTTCCGGCTTGCCGGTGAGATGGCTGGACACGCGGTCGGCGCGCGCACGACCGACCACGGCGGTCGCGTGCGGCAGGATCGCGATCTGGCGCGGCGCTTCCAGTACCGACACCGCGTACTGCGACAGGATCTGGTGCGCGCGGCTGGTCGGATGCACGCCGTCGGCGAACAGATAGGTGTTCGGGGCGTCGGGGGTGACGTAGCTGGTCGGATTGCAGGTCAGCGAGCTTGCGGTGATCTGCGGCTGACAGGCGGTACCGGTGATGTTGCCGAAACCGTAGGTCGACGGCGCGGCGGCGATCTCGCGGATCAGGTTGAAGGTATCGAGCGGGATCACCCGCAGACCGTTGCTGGCGAGGCCGCCGAACAGCGCGTTGTTGTAGCTGGTGGTCAGCGCGGTGCCCTGCGCCTGCGCGGTGGCGCCCTGGGCGCGGAACGCCGGGGTCACGCCGAGATCCGGCACGGTCGCGACCATCACGTAGCGCGCACCGGCGTTCTGCAACTGGGCGACGATGCCGATCTCGGCGGCCACCGCACTGCCGATGGTGGTGGTGGGATCGGCACCGGCATTGGTGATGGCGAACAGATCGTTGGCGCCCCCCCAGACGGTGTAGAGCGCATGGCTGTCGGCGCGGCCACCGTTGGCGGCGAGGTAGTTGGTGACCTGAGTGGCCATCGAGGGAATCGGGCCGAGCGCGCCGGTGGAGTTGATGCCCACGCGGGCGCCGCCGGCGGCGTAGTTGGTGCCGGTCTGGCCGTTGCCGTTCGGCGCCGCGCCGGTGCCGTAGAAATCGGCCAGATACTGCGACCAGACCAGTCCCGGGTTGGTGGTGAACTGACCGGTGACCGGGCGGACGCTGGCCGGCAGCAGCGGACGGAAGAAGCCGCTGTCGGTGAGGCTGTCGCCGAAGAACACGGTCTGCGAATACGGACCGGCAGCAGCGGCCGGCAAGACGGCACCGGCGGTCGCCGCGACGACGGCGGCGGCGAGAAGACTGCGGATGGGCCGCTTGGCCCCACGATCGAAAGACATACCCCACTCCCAAAATGATGAAAACCGACGGATTTCCTCGGCGCTTCTGCAATACGGCGCCGGATGGTGGCCGCATGGTTTCACGAAGCCCTTTGTGACTCAAGTGTGACAAGTCCCCTTGAAGATGGACGGATGCTGGGCAAGCCACCGACACCGGGCGACAATCCGCGCATGGACATCCGACTCAATGGCGAGCCCCTCGCCCTCCCCGCCTCCTGCACCCTCACCGAACTGCTCATCGCCCAGGGCCTGGCCGAACGCCGGGTGGCGGTGGAGGTCAACGGCCAGATCGTTCCGCGTGGGCGTCACGCCGAACACCGGCTGGCGGATGGCGACGCCGTCGAGATCGTCCACGCCCTCGGCGGCGGCTGACGGAAGTCCGCCCTGCGGCAGGCGGGGGTACATCCAGGCATCGCAAGCTTTACATCACATACCTTACGGCGTAAGGTATCTCCCATGGCGACCGATTCCACCGACGAACAGATCCTCAAAGGCCTGCTGGACACCCTGGTCCTGCATGTCCTGCAGGCCGGGCCGAACTACGGCTTCGGGATCCGCGAGCAGTTGGACCGGCAGTTCGGCACCGACGCCGACATCATCAAGGAAGCCACGCTCTATCCGCTGCTGCACCGGCTGGAGCGCAAGGGCCTGCTCGCCTCGCATCACGAACCGGGCGAACGCGGCAGTCCGCGCAAGTACTACCGGCTGACGCCGGAGGGCCGCGCCTTCCTCGAACGCCGGGTTGCCGAATGGCGCCGGGTCGCCGCGCTGCTGCAGCGCACCGTCCTCGCCCCCCCTCCGAATCCCCCTGACTCCCGGGACTCTCCATGACCGCCTCCCTGTTGCGACTGCCTTCGCCCCGCTTCCCCGCCGACCTCGCCACCGGCGACGCCCGCATCGATGGCTACCTCATCCGCCTGGACGCCGCGCTGACCGGCTCGGCGGCAGTGCGCCGCCAAACCCTGCTCGAAGCCCGCGATTTCCTGCTCGAAGCCGGGGCCGGCGCCAGCGACGCAGCGCTGCAGGCCGCCATCGACGCCTTCGGCCCGGTCGAACAGGTCGCCAGCGACCAGCGTCGCGAACGCCGCCGCCTGCTGTTCTCCACCGCCTGGCGCACTGGCCTGGCCTTCGCGGTACTGATGCTGGCGATGAGATTCATCGGCAAGGGCCTCGACGGCACGCACTGGGGCGTTCACGCCGGCATGTTCCTCTTCAGCGCAGTGTTCTTCGGCGGCTGCATGGGCTACTTCGCGGCCTACGCGATGCCGAAGTCGATGCCCGCGGCGGTCGACGCGCCCGGTCCCGGGCACTTCGTGGTGCGCTATCCCTCCAGCAGCCGCCGGATGAGCATGGGCCTGCTTGCGGTCATGGGCACGATCGAAGCGCTGCTCGCCGCTGGACTGGCGGGCGCAGGGCCATTCGCCCATACGGCTCCTGCGCTCATGGCGTTTCTGCTGGCGATCAATCTGAAGACCCTGCTTGCGGCCATGACCAGCCTGACGTTCAGCGCCACGGTCGAGGACGGCACGGCGACGCTCGAAGGCCTCGGCGGCACCGCGGTCGTGCGTCGCGACCAGGTCGTGTCCATCGACACGCCCAACCCGATGGTGCAACTGCTGTGGCCCGGCTTCGGTCGCGCACGCCGGGTGACCTGGCGCGACGACACCGGAAAACAGCGCCGCCGCCTGCTGCCGCAGAATATCGAGGTGATCCACGGCGACCGCCTCGTCGCATGGCTCGAGGACGCCGCAAACCGCGGCTGACGTGCCGCGTCGCAGCGGAATTGGGCGATAATCCCGCGATGACCGCACTCCCCGCATACGACGACCCGCTCGTCATCGCCGGCAAGACCTATCGCTCGCGTCTGTTGACCGGCACCGGCAAATTCAAGGATCTCGACGAAACCCGCCGCGCCACCGAGGCCGCCGGCGCCGAGATCGTCACCGTCGCCATCCGCCGCAGCAATATCGGCCAGAACCCGGGCGAGCCGAATCTGCTCGACGTACTGCCGCCGGATCGCTACACCATCCTGCCCAACACCGCGGGCTGCTACACCGCCGACGACGCGGTGCGCACCTGCCGGCTCGCGCGCGAGCTGCTGGACGGCCACAACCTGACCAAGCTCGAAGTGCTGGGCGACCCGCGCACCTTGTTCCCCGACGTGGTGCAGACCCTCAAGGCCGCCGAGATGCTCGTCGCCGACGGTTTCGAGGTCATGGTCTACACCAGCGACGACCCGATCCTGGCCAAGCGCCTCGAAGAGATCGGCTGCGTCGCGGTGATGCCGCTGGCCGCGCCGATCGGTTCCGGCCTCGGCATCCAGAACCGCTACAACCTGCTCGAGATCATCGAGAACGCCAAGGTGCCGATCCTGGTCGATGCCGGCGTAGGCACCGCCTCGGACGCCGCGATCGCGATGGAACTGGGCTGCGACGGCGTGCTGATGAACACCGCCATCGCCGGGGCCCAAGACCCGGTACGCATGGCGCTGGCGATGAAACTGGCGATCGAGGCCGGCCGCCACGCCTTCCTCGCCGGTCGCATCCCTCGCAAACGCTATGCCTCGGCGTCGTCGCCGGTGGATGGGCTGATCGGATGAACGGCGGCGCCCGCCCGCCCGTGACCGGGCAATCCCAAGCCGGCGATCCCGGCGGGCACGCGTCGGACCCTCCGGTCCACTCGGATCTCGACCACGCCTTCGACCAACCCTTCACCGTCGAGCCCGGCCAGCGGAAGATCCGCAGCTTCGTGCTGCGCCAGGGCCGCTTCAGCCCGGCGCAGCAGCGCGCGTTCGATGCACTGTGGCCGCGCTTCGGTCTGGACTACAGCGGCAGCGTCCGCGATTACGACACGGTCTTCGGCCGCAGCGCGCCACGGGTGGTGGAAATCGGTTTCGGCAACGGCGATGCGCTGCGGTTCGCGGCGAAGCAGGACGCGTCGCGCGATTACCTCGGCATCGAAGTCCACGCCCCGGGCGTCGGCCGGCTGTTGAACGCCCTGGGCGACGACGGCAGCGACCATGTCCGCGTCTACCGCCACGATGCGGTGGAAGTGCTGACCCACGACATCGCCCACGGCAGTCTGGACGAAATCCGCATCTACTTCCCCGATCCGTGGCACAAGAAGCGCCACAACAAGCGTCGCCTGGTGCAGCCGGAGTTCGCCGCGCTGCTGGTGCGCAAACTGCGCGTCGGCGGCCGCCTGCACCTGGCCACCGACTGGCAGGATTACGCTGAACAGATGTGGGACGTGCTCGACGCCACGCCCGGGCTGCGCAATCGTGCCGGTGAACGCGGCCACGTGCCGCGACCCGAATGGCGGCCGCAGACGCATTTCGAGACGCGCGGCCAGAAACTCGGCCACGGGGTGTGGGATCTGTTGTACGACAAGACACCGGCCACCGACGACCAGCCCGCCGACTGATGGAGAACACCCTCACCCTCACCAGCGATATGCAGCTCGTCCTCGGGCTGACGGTGCTGACGATGGTGCTGTTCCTGTTCGAACGCCTGCGCGCCGACGTGGTGGCGCTGGTGGTGCTGGTGCTGCTGGGGCTCACCGGGCTGGTGGCGCCGGAAGATCTGTTCAACGGGTTTTCCGGCAACGCGGTGATGAGCGTGATCGCGACCATGATCCTCGGCGCCGGCCTGGACCGCACCGGCGCGCTGAACCGCCTCGCCGGCTGGCTGTTGCGCCGCGCACACGGCGTCGAGCACCGCCTGCTGCTGTTCACCTCCGCCGTCGCCGGCCTCAACTCCTCGGTGATGCAGAACCCGTCGGTAATGGCACTGTATCTCCCGGTCGCTTCGCGGTTGTCTTCGCGCACCGGTTTGCCGCTTTCGCGGCTGCTGCTGCCGATCGCGGTCGCCATCGTCATGGGCGGTGCGCTGACGATGGTCGGCAACTCGCCGCTGATCCTGCTCAACGATCTGCTGGTGTCGGCCAACAACAGCCTGCCCTCGGGGATGATGACGCTCAAGCCGCTGCCGATGTTCGCGCCGCTGCCGATCGGCCTCGCCCTGCTCGCCGCGGGCCTGGCGTACTTCCATTTCTTCGGCGACAAGCGGCTGCACGACAACCCCGCCGATGCCGGCGTCACCCCGGCGCGCACCGAGAGTTATTTCGCCAGCGCCTACGGCATCGACGGCGACGTGTACGAACTCACGATCACCGCCGACAGCCCCCTGGTCGGGATGTCGCTGGGCGAAACCGAGGCGCTGCACGATGCGCCGTTGATCCTGGCCCTGAAGACCGGCAGCGAATCGCGCCTGGCGCCGCCCAGCGACGTGCGGATCTGGGTCGGCAGCGTGCTGGGGGTGATGGGGCCGCGCCAGACCATCGTCGATTTCGCCCAGAACCGCTTTCTGCGCACCAGCTCGCGGTTGCGCGAGTTCGCCGACCTGTTCAACCCCGCGCGCGCCGGCATTTCCGAGGCGGTGATTCCGCCCAACTCCACCTTCATCGGCAAGAGCGCCACCGAGCTGCAACTGCGCAAGCGCCACAACCTGCGCCTGCTCGCGATCAACCGCGACAAGCAGGTGCTGCGCGAGAACGTGCGCGAGCTGCCGCTGCGCGCCGGCGATCTGCTGGTGCTGCACAGCATCTGGCAGGACCTGGCGCAGGCCGCCAGCAACCGCGACTTCGTGCCGGTCACCGACTATCCGAAAGCCGAACAGCGCCCGCACAAATTCAAGATCGCGATGACCATTTTCGCGATCACGATGCTGATCGCACTGTCGTCGCGCATTCCCGCCTCGGTCGCGCTGATGACCGGCGTCGCCGGCATGCTGATCACCGGCGTGCTGAAAATGGACGAGGCCTATGCCTCGATCAACTGGAAGACCGTATTCCTGATGGCCTGCCTGATTCCGTTGGGCTGGGCGATGGACTCCAGCGGCGCCGCCGCCTGGGTGGCCGCGCACTCGCTGGACCGTTTGCCCGAGGGCACGCCGGTGTGGCTGCTGGAAATCGCGATGGGCCTGCTCGCCACGGCCTTTTCGCTGGTGATCAGCCACGTCGGCGCGACCATCGTGATGGTGCCGATCGCGATCAACCTAGCCTTGGCCGCGGGCGGCGACCCCACCGCGTTCGCGCTGATCGTGGCGCTGTCGGCGTCCAACAACTTCATGACCGCCTCCAACCCGGTGATGTCGATGATCACCGGCCCCGCCGGCTATACCGCGAAAGAACTGTGGAAGGTCGGCGGCCCGCTGTCGCTGATCTACACCGGCATCGTGGTGCTGGTGGTGAACCTGATGTTCTGAGCCCGACCCGGGCACATCCGCCTCGCCCGGAGCCGCCACCGTCGGCGCACGTGGCCGAATCCCGGCGATCATCGCGTTCATTCCGATCTCGGGCTGCGCGATCGCCAGTGGCCGGCAGCACCGCCATCCCACCACGCAGATTTCTTCCTCGCAGGTTTCTTCATGGATCACAGACAGATCACTCCTTCCGCCGAAGACATCGGCAAGCGCGTACTGACGCTGATCGAGAACGTGCGCGGCCCCGCGGACATCGCCCCGGCCCGCATCGAAGCGCTTACCGGCATCCAGGTCGAATTCAACCCCGACGACGCCAACGAATACGGCTTCAGCGGCCAGCTCACCGACGCCTGGACCTACAACCTCGTCTCGCTGCCGGAAGGCACCGGCGAGAAGCCCTCGCGGATCATGTTCTCCTTCGACGACGAAACCCGCGACAACGCCGACATGGCGCCGATCGCCGCGCTGGATTTCGACGACTACGCCGCGACCCTGCGCGCCGCCGGCTATGCGGCCAGCCCGGCCCGCGGCAAGCATGAGCAGATCCTGTACTGGGACTTCTCGCGCGACGACGTCTCCGTGCAGATCCACGTGCGCGGCGAAAACGACGCCAAGGCCGGACACGCCTGCGTGTCCAAACTCATCATCAACGCCTGAGGGACATCGACATGGCCCTGGTTCCCGAAGACGTCATCCACCAGAAAGCGGCGAAAGCCGCGGAAGCCAAACTCGATACGATCCTCAAGGATTTCGAGACCGCTCACGACACCGCCACCGTCACCCCGGGCAAGAACCTGCGCGCGCTGCTCGACAGATCGCCGGACCTGAAGGCACGCATCGTCGATTCCGTCGCCAAGGGCCACCTGGAGAAATTCGAGCTGCTGCCCACCGGCGAAAACGCCGGCGGCAGTTACAGCGCCGACACGAAGGCCATCGAACTGCCGCTGGACGAATTGAAGAAAGCGGGCACCAGCAAGACCGCAGCCTCCGAACTGGTCTTCGTGATGGGGCACGAGATCCAGCATTCGTTCAACAGCACCGTCGCGGGAAAGGCCGACGATGACTTCATCAAGGAAGTCGACAGGATCGCCAAGACACCCGGCCCGCACGACTACACCAGTGCGGTCAAAACGCTGATCCAGACCAACCGCGAGGACGAGGCCAGCGCGCACATCGGCGGATTCAACGCGATCTCCTCGCAGGTGCTGAAGGGCAATCCCGGTGCCGGCCTGAAGGAGATCTACAACGCCCACCCCGCGCGGATGGAAGATTTCATCGACCGCAGCGGCAAAGCGCCGAAGTTCACCTATGCGCTGAAACCCGGGCTGACGATCGAAGCCGACATGACGCTCAAGGACTCGCCTGCGAACGTGAAGGCGATGGGCAAGCACTACTTCGATCAGCCGCCGAGCTCCGCGCGCCTGGGCGACAAGGGCAACCAGGACTACCCGAACTACTACGGCGAATGGGCGGTCAACCACATCGCCGCGACCGAAAAGCAGGCACTGGTCAACGCCAGGCGAGCCGACCCGACAGCCGTCGCGCCCGAAGTGAAGTTGAACATGAAGGAGATCGGCCTCGACAAAGCGCTGCTGGACACCACGCTCGCCTACACCGACACCAGTCCGAAGAAGAAAACGACGACGGCGCCAGGCGAGCAGCCGGCGGACCCCTACGGCGGCGGCATCCCGTTCCTGCGTCCCGAAGACGCCGCCCGGGCGAAGGCCGAGCCGGCGCTGTATGGCCAGGCGGTGAAGGCGCTGGAGAGCGTGCAGGGCCAGGTCGGCCTGAGCGACCGCAGCGAACTGCTCAACGCTGCAGCGGCCACCGCCGCGCAGGCGCAGAAGGCCGGCATGGAACGCATCGACGGCGCGCTGGTCGGCAAGAACGGGCAAGTGTTCGCCTACCAGGGCGACCCCTCGAGCGAACACGCCGACCGCATTGCGGTGGACGTATCCAAAGCCAGGCATCAGCCTGCGGCGGAATCGCTGGCGGGAATGACGCCCGACGCGCCAACCGCGCCCGCGCCCCAACAGGCGCGCAGCCAGAGCATGTAAGCGCCTGCTCCAATCCTCGGCGCTCCCGCAATGGCAACCATCCAAAGCACATTGCATCCCGTGCAGATCGGCAGATTTCAAACAGGCGCCAAGTCGCGCGCGATGATTCGAATGCGAAGCGCCCCGCCGCGTTACGCGGCGCCATGCCTGGCGCGCCGGGATTTTCCCGGAGGGAAGGGGTAAAGTCGGGCGACGGCGCCCATGCACGGCCTGCATGTCGAAAGCGACGCGGCGCCAGGACGGCTTCATGCCGCCGGACGAGCGGCCAGTCAAAGGAGAAATACCATGCCCAAAGGAACCAAGGACACCTCGACCGAAGGCCAAGGCCAGCAGGGACAGTCGGGACAAGGCGGCCCGCCTCCGGGCGGTTCTTCTCCGCCGCAGCCCGTCGACCTGCTGCGCACCATGACGCAGAACCCCGATTCGGTGAATCTGGTCTACGGCCTGGAGACCGCGCGCGAGCATGTCCGCAGCATCGGCGGCATCTACAACTTCGACGACACCCGGCCGCACCCGTTCGCGAAGATGCTGCTGACGCAGGACAAGAGCGGCGGCCGGCCCGAGGCGGAAACGCGCGGCCCGACCACCGCCGACGCGCTCAACAACAACGCATTCCGCACCTTCCAGACCGACGGCGTCCGCGACCTCAGCATCTTCAATCCCGAGGCCCGCCAGTTGTACCCGACGCCCATGATCCAGCAGGAAGCCCTGCGCGAACATCGGCAGCAGTCCACCGCGCAGCATCCGCCCGAACAGCAGGTCGTGTACGAGCGCTACCAGGAAGGCCTGCTCGCCTCCAAGCATTCGCCCACCCGCACATTGACCGGCGATGTCGCCGAGATGGCGAAAAAGGAGAACATGCCCCTGGTCCAGGGCGACGGGCGCAGCGAAGCGCAGGTGATGTTCCGCCACCAGACCGCGATCTCCTGCAAGTACGGCCTGCAGTTCGGCCAGGAACAGGGACGCATCCTGTTCGAACTGGGATCGAAGGATCCCAAGGCGCCGAACCGGTTCGACCCCGATGTCGCCGCGGAAAAGCGCACCGACGACGGCCGCGCATCGAGCTCCGGCCATCAGCTCAGATCGATCACCAACGTCGAGCTGCGCATGGCCTTCCGCCACGACGGCGGCGAGGATCGGCTGCAGTTCTTCCGCGAAGGCACGAAGACGCAGGCGCCGTGGGATGGCGCCAATCCCGACACGCGCTGGGCGGACTACGCCTGGGACCGCGTCGACAAATACACGAAGCCCGGCGCCCTGAGCAAGGAACAGGCCGATGGCCTGAAAGAAAAGCTCGCGGTCGGCTATCTCACGGGCACGCTGGACCGCGACACCTTCCGTGAGGTCAATGCCACCATCAACGCGGCGAAGCATCCGCCCTCCCCGGGCGGTGGCGGATCGCAGGCAAGCCCCTATCCGCTGGTCGATGCGGTCTATCAGCGCCTGGCGCACATCGAGAAGGATCACCCGATCCCGGGCATCGAGAACGTCGCCGACCGCACGCGTGCGGCGTCCGCGATCGCGGCGAAGATGCACGAGCAGGGTTTCACCAGTCTCGGTGGTGTGCATCACGTGCAGAAATCCGGCGACCCGTCGGTCAACGGCTTCGCGGCGTGGGATGCCTCGGGCAACGTCGATTCGGCGAAGCGCTTCGTGATGAAGGTCGACGAAGCCCTGCAGCAACCGACCCAGGCAAGCCTGAAAACCCTCGATCAGCCCCGCGTCGCCGAACAGGCGCAGGAACAGCCCCAGCGCATGATGGCGAAACTCTGAACCCTTCCGGCGCACGACCGCAAAACGGAAAACGCCCCGCAGCAATGCGGGGCGTTTTCGTTTGCGGTCCGTACTGCCGCAGGAATTGTCCCGATCCCGCGCGCTACAGCCCCCGCGCCGCCTCTTCCACCGCGCGGAACAGCGCGCGTCCCTTGTTCATCGTCTCTTCCCATTCCTTCTGCGGGTCGGAGTCGTAGACGATGCCGGCGCCGGCCTGCACGTGCAGCTTGCCGTCCTGGATCACGGCGGTGCGGATCGCGATGGCGGTATCGGCATCGCCGTGCCAGCTGATGTAGCCGATGCTGCCGGCGTAGACGTTGCGCTTCACCGGCTCCAGTTCGCGGATCACTTCCAGCGCGCGGATCTTCGGCGCGCCGCTGACGGTGCCGGCGGGGAAGGTCGCGCGCAGCACGTCGGCGTAGCTCATGCCGTCCTTCAGGCGACCGGTGACTTCGCTGACGATGTGCATGACGTGGCTGTAGCGTTCGATCACGAAACGCTCGCCCATTTCCACCGTGCCCGGTTCGCTGACCCGGCCGACATCGTTGCGCCCCAGATCGATCAGCATCAGATGCTCGGCGCGTTCCTTCGGGTCGGCCAGCAGTTCGGCTTCCAGCGCGAGGTCTTCTTCGTGCGTACGTCCACGCGGGCGGGTGCCGGCGATCGGGCGCACGGTGACGGTGCCCTGCCCCGCATCGTCGTGCTCCAGCCGCACCAGGATCTCCGGCGACGAACCCACGACCTGGGTGCCGCCGACATCGAGGAAATACATGTACGGCGACGGGTTCAATGCCCGCAACGCGCGGTAGACATCGACCGGGCGTGCGCGGAACGGCACCGACAGGCGCTGGCTCAACACGACCTGGAAGATATCGCCGGCACGGATGTATGCCTTCGACTTCTCGACCGCGGCGATGAAGCCCTCGCGGGTGAAGCCGGAGACGAAATCGCCTTCGTTCAGCCCGACCGAGTCGCGGGTTTCGGGATAACCGGGGCCGCCCTGGCGCAGGCGGTGGGTCAGCGCGTCCAGACGCCGGTTCGCACGCCCCCACGCCTGCGGTTCGCGCGGGTCGGCGTGAACGATCAGATACAACCGGCCCTTGAGGTTGTCGAACACCGCGACATCCCGGCTTTCCATCAGCAGGATGTCCGGCGTGCCGAGTTCGTCCGGCTTGCTGGCGCCGCTGAGGCGCTGCTCGACGTACTGGATGCACTCGAAGCCGAACCAGCCGACCAGACCACCGGTGAATCCGGGCAGCCCCGGCAGGCGCGGAATGCGCTCGGCGCTGCGCAGGCGCTCGACTTCGGCCAGCGGGTCGTCCACCACGCGGCTTTCGGTCAGCTCGCCCAGTTCGGTGACGAACAGGGTGTGGCCGGCGAACGCGTACACGCGATGCGCGGGCAGGCCGATGATCGAATAGCGGCCGAAACGTTCGCCGCCCTCGACCGACTCGAACAGATAGGTGTGCGGACCGTCGGCGAGTTTGAGATACACCGACAGCGGCGTGTCGAGATCGGAGAGCACCTCGCGCACGACCGGGATCAGCGTGTGCCCTTCGGCGGCGTATTGCTGGAATTGTTCGAACGAGATCACGCGATGGATCCTTGAAAAATCGGCGGAGAAGGAACGGCCCGGCTCAACCACGCCATCGTCCGTTCGCGCCACCCCGCGTGGCGGTGGCAGCCGGTGCGGCCGATCGATGCCGGGGCGTGATCCGTTTCGTTGATCGGTGCATGGTCGGCCATGCTAACGGCTTCCGATCGGCGTCGCACCTGCGCCATGCAACCGTCACGGAACCGTCACCGTTCGCCCGGAGAATAAGAGTCCATCGCAAGGAAGACGGACGGAAGCGGGATTGCTTCCAAATGTGTTGCCCAAAACGCCGGCTTGCCGGCGTTTTGTTTTGGGCACCCTCGCCGGCTTGCCGGCGTTTTGTTCTGGGCACCCTCGCCGACTTGCCGGCGTTCTGTTTTCCGCGCCGATCAGGCCGACGCGTTCGCCGTCAGCAGCGGACAGTCCGGCGGCAGGTGCATCCGCAGTCGGCCGAGGACGCATTCGATCCGGAACGCGCGCGCCTCGACCGGTTCGCCGTCCAGATTGAGCGTCAGCGGCTCGTCCGCAGCGATCGCCAGCCGCGGACGCTGCAGACGCGTCGACACCCGTTCCAGCGCGGCCTGCTTGCCATCGGCAAGCAACGTCCCGACGGTGGCGGCGACTTCGCCCTCCAGCGTCGGCACCAGGGTGATGTCCAACAGGCCGTCGTCGATCACCGCATCCGGACACAGCACCTGCCCGCCGCCGGCCTGGCGGCCGTTGCCGATGCCCAGGGCGATGAAATCGCCCGACCACGCGAAGTCCTCGGCTTCGAAGCGCGCGTGGCTGGATTCGATCTGGCCCATGCGCGCCAGGCCGCTGACGACGTACGCCAGACCGCCGAGCATTTTCTTCAGGCCTTCCTGGGTCTCGGTGGTGACAGTGGTGCCGAAGCCGCCCGATGCCAGATTGATGCACCAGTGCTGCACGCCGTCCGCATCGATGCGCAGCACGTCCACCGGCCGCGCTGTCGAGGTGCGCACCAGATCGAGCGCCGCTTCGGCTTCGACCGGAATGCTCGCGGCGGTGGCGAAATCGTTGGCGGTGCCCAGCGACAGCACCGCCAGCGCCGGCAATGCCTCGGCCGGCGCGTCGCGCTGCGCCAGCGCCGCGGCGACCTCACGCAGCGTCCCATCGCCGCCGCCGGCGATCACCGCGCGCGCGTTCGCGACGACCGCCTCGTCGATGTAGCGCACGGCGTCCCCGGCTTCCCAGGTGACCCGCACCGCCAGACGCATGCCGCGTTCACGCATCGATGTCACCGCCAGCCGCACGGCCTCGTCGTTCGCCTGCTTGCCGTTGAGGATCAGCCAGACGTCCGCGGTCATGCGCGCACGGCGGCGACGGCGGCCTTCATCTGCGCAACCACGGCGGCATAGTCGCGCTGCCCGAAAATCGCCGACCCGGCGACGAAGGTGTCGGCGCCGGCGTTCGCGATCTCGGCGATGTTGTCGGGCTTCACGCCGCCGTCGATTTCCAGCCGGATCGGCCGGCCGGTGCGCGCGACCACGGCATCGATGCGCTGGCGCACCGCCCGCAGTTTGTCCAACGCCGAGGGAATGAAGCTCTGACCGCCGAAGCCGGGATTGACCGACATCAGCAGCACCAGGTCGAGCTCTTCCAGCACGTAATCCAGGACGTCCACCGGCGTGGCCGGGTTCAGCACCACGCCGGCCTGGCAGCCCTGCGCCTTGATCAACTGGATGGTGCGGTGCACGTGCCGGCTGGCTTCCGGGTGGAAGCTGATCAGCGACGCGCCGGCTTGGGCGAAGTCCGGGACGATGCGGTCCACCGGCTCCACCATCAGATGCACGTCGATGGGCGCGGTCACCCCGTGTTTGCGCAGCGCCTCGCAGACCAATGGGCCGATGGTGAGATTCGGCACGTAATGGTTGTCCATCACATCGAAATGCACCCAGTCGGCGCCGGCGGCGAGGACGTTGTCGACCTCTTCGCCGAGCCTGGCGAAATTGGCCGAGAGGATGGACGGGGCGATCACGGTGGGCTGCATGGGCGGGGCTCGGGCGGACAGGCGGGCATTGTCGCCTCCTCGGGGAAGCGGGCCAAGCGCGGCTCCGCGTGCCGGGCCTGGCGTTCATCTCGGTTGCGCATGTCGGCGACTCGATGTCGGCCGTTCAGGCGGCGGTTGCATCCGCATCCCGCGGATGCGCGTAACCCGCTTTGAACGCGCGCAATCGGCTGGATGCCGGCCGCGTCCTACGCCTCGGGCGGAATGCGCCCGCACAATCACAAAGGAGAATCCCATGCCTCTGCCCAAGCACGCCCCCATCGTCCTCGCCCTCCTCGCCGCCGCCGCCGCACAGCCGGCGCTGGCCCAATCGTCCGACGACTGGACCGGCGGCTACGTCGGCGGTTTCGTCGGCCAGGTCATGGATCCGGACGACGGTTCGGACCGGTTCCTGTTCGACACCGACCTCGACGGCCAGTTCGGCGACACCGTGCGGACCGGCGCAGGCGCCGACGCGTTCTCGCCCGGTTCCTGCAACGGCGTGGCCCGCGGCGCGACACCGGGCGCCGGCTGCGAAAGCAACAGCGGCGGTGCCGACTGGGGCATCCGCGGCGGTTACGACTGGCAGTTCGGCAACTGGGTGGTGGGCGTGGTCGGCGAGTACGGCATGAACGACGCGCGCGACGCCGTGTCCTCGTTCAGCACCACTCCGGCGCGCTACACCATGCTGCGCAAGGTCGACGGCGTGGCCGCGATCCGCGCCCGCGTGGGCGCCGCGTTCGGCGACAGCAGCGAGAACCTGGTGTACGTCACCGGCGGTTACGCGCGGGCGAAGATCGAGAACACCTTCTTCACCAGCAACGGCGTCAATACCTTCATCGACAACGGCGACGGCAACGCCTCCGGCGCCCAGCTCGGCATCGGCTACGAACGCCGGATCGGCGCGTTCGCAGTGGGCGTGGAATACATCCGCACCCAGCTGAGCGACGACGAATACCGCGTGCGCGCCCAAGGCCCGGCCCCGGCCACCAACCCCTTCATCCTGCAGAATCCGAACGGCACCGACTTCCGCCGCAGCGACGACGATTTCGATCTGGACAGCGTGCGTCTGACGGCGACGTATCGCTTCTGATCGGCGACATCAGATCTGCAAGCAACGCGGGACCGCAGCTCCGGCGCGGTCCCGCCACACGGCGTCAACGCGGGCGACGCAGCGCCTTGATCCGGTCGTAAGCGGCGTTGATGTCGCCGGCTTTCTCTTCCGCCTGGCGGCGCAGCTCTTCGGCCACGCCGACCAGTTTGTCGGGGTGGTACTGACTGATCAGCCGGCGGTAGGCCTGTTCGACCTCGGTGTCGGTGGCGTCTTCGGCCACGCCCAGCACCCGGTACGGGGTGTCGCGCTTGCTCTTGAACCAGTCCGCATCGAAGGCGTGGCCCAGTATCAGGCCCAGCAGACCGCCGAACGGGTGCCGCAGCAGCAGCCAACCCGCGATGAATCCGAACAGTTTTCCGTACCAGCGCTTCATGGGGCCGAGTCTACAGGCGCCGCAGGCCCGATGGCGCGGCCGACGCCACCCGCCGTCCCAAGCCGGTCGCAGCGCCTTACACTAGGCGGCCCGACCGATCCCGACGGACTGCGCGTGGCGACCACTCTGCTTGAATCCGATCTGCCCGGCCTGACCCTGCGCCATCGCGGCAAGGTCCGCGACGTGTTCGACCTGTCACCCGCCGCGCTGCCGTCCGAGGCCCGCGACCACGGCCCGCTGCTGCTGATCGTGGCCACCGACCGGCTCAGCGCCTTCGACGTGGTGCTGCCCGACCCGATCCCGGGCAAGGGCGAGATGCTCTGCCAGATCAGCCATTTCTGGTTCGACAAGACCGCGCACATCCTGCGCAACCATCTCACCGGCATCGACGTGGCCAGCGTGCTGCCGGCCGGCGTCGACGCCTCGCTGTACGCGAAGCGCGCGGTGGTCACCCGCCGGCTCAAGCCGGTGCCGGTGGAAGCCATCGCCCGCGGTTATCTGATCGGCAGCGGCTGGAAGGACTACCAGCGCACCGGGCGTGTCAGCGGCATCACCCTGCCCAACGGGCTGGAACAGGCCGAACAGCTACCGGAACCGATCTTCACGCCGTCGACCAAGGCCGCGGTGGGCGACCACGACGAAAACATCGACTTCGACACGATGGTGAAGACCGTCGGTGCCGAACTGGCCGAGCAGGTGCGCGACGCGACCCTGCGCATCTACCGCTACGCCGCCGCCTACGCCGCCGAGCGCGGGATCCTGCTGGCCGACACCAAATTCGAATTCGGCACCGACGCCGACGGCCGCCTGTACGTGATGGACGAAATGCTGACCCCCGATTCGTCGCGTTACTGGCCCGCCGACGAATACCGGGTCGGCATCAGCCCGCCGAGCTACGACAAACAGTTCGTCCGCGATCACCTGGAAACCCTGGACTGGGACAAGACCGCGCCGGGACCGAGGCTGCCGGCGGAGGTGATCGATCGTACGCGCGCCAAGTACGCTGAGGCGCTGCGGCGGCTGGCGGGGATTTCGGTGGATTCCGGCTTTACTTAACAAGTGCGCTTAGATAACTCAGGGGAAGACAGCATGGCACTCATCACTTGCAAGGAATGCAAAAAGCAAGTCAGTGATTCGGCGGGAAGCTGCCCGTCATGTGGAGCAAAAGTCCGAAAACCCCTAAGCGTTATCCACTGGGCAGGCATCATCTTCTTTGGCATTCCTGTCCTGCTGCTCTTTTTTTCCATGATGGGAACCGACTCGACGAGTCAGGGCGCTTCTGATTCTTCGCCAGTAGCCTACAAGTACCAGCTTTCAAGCAAAGAAAATCATCTGCTGAACTGGATTATTGACGATGAAGAAAAAGCGTTTGTTGATGGCGCGCAGAATATTGCTTTTGATACCCGCATCGTGAAAGTAACAGCAAGGGAAGTTGCAAAGAAATATGCGGACAATGAGGTTGCGGCCGATCAGGAATACAAAGGAAAAACTGTTTTACTCGAAGGAATTGTCCAAGATATTCAGAGCGGAATCCGCGATGAACCATCCCTAGTTTTCAAAGGCATCAATATGTTCATGGGGCCTCAAGCCAGATTCAAGGCTCCAGACATCCAAAGAATTGCCGCTATCCGAAAAGGCGAGAAGCAAAAACTTGTTTGCGTTGCTGCCGGCGAGGCAATTGGGAATGCATTTTTTAAAGATTGCGTTTTCTTGGATGTTTATGCAGCAGAGATGAAGACCAAAATTAGGAGTGATGTCGATCAATATCTTAATTCCGGGAACTCCGATGACAAGGCCACACCAATACTTGTCATGTCAGCACTCATGTATGCCAGGATGGTCCCGGATGATTCCCCATGTTTTTCTGATACAAGAAAATGCACGCAAGCATTCGAGGCCAAGGTATCGGAAAAGGATCGGGAAAATGCGTCTAGACAAGCTTTTGACCTCATGAAATCGAAGGGCCTCTCTGTTCCTGACATTTCTGCCAGCAAGCGCATGTAACTTTGAATTCAAATAAAAAGCTAGAAAAAGGTGAGTAAATGAATGCTCCTGACCGCCCCATCGACCGCTGGTTCGCCAGCTACTCCGCCGATCACGTCAATGGCACCAACCAGCAGATTCACTACATCGCGGTGCCGCTGATCCTGTGGACGGTGACCGCGCTGCTGTGGTGCGTGCCTGTGCCGGGGACGTGGTTCGGCATCGGTTTCTGGGCGGCCATCGCGGCCTTCGCGGCGTGGATGTTCTATTACCGCGCGTCGCGCGCGATCGGTCTGGGCATGCTCGCGGTGTTCATCGCGCTGCTGTGGCTCAACCGATGGCTCCACGCGGCCATCGGCACCACGCAGATGCTGCAGCTTGCGGTGGCGGTGTTCGTGCTGGCGTGGATCGCGCAGTTCGTCGGCCACAAGATCGAAGGCAAGAAGCCGAGTTTCCTGACCGACCTGGTGTATCTGCTGATCGGCCCGGCGTGGATCCTGAGCAAGGTCTACCGCAAGATCGGCCTGAAATACTGATGCGCGCGCTGCACCGGCGGCGCTGTCCGAACACCGCCGATGCCTGAACACCATTTCGGCCGGCGCGACTTCGCGCTCGCGCTGCTGATCTGTCTCGTCTGGGCCGGCAACTTCCTGACCTCGGCGTTCGCGCTGCGCGAGGTGCCGCCGTTCCTGTTCAGCGCATTGCGCATGGGCCTGCTCGCCTTGCTGCTGTGCATGGTCGTGAAAGCGCCGCCGCGTGCGCAGTGGTCGCGGCTGGTCGCGGTGGCGCTGCTCAACGGCGCGCTGCATTTCGGCACCAGCCTGTGGGCGCTGCGCATGGCCGGCGATCTGTCGTCGCCGGCCATCGTGATGCAGAGCTACATCCCGATGTCGGTGCTGCTGGCGTGGTGGCTGCTGGGCGAACGCTTCGCGTGGCGCACCGGCTCGGCGATCGCCTTGAGTTTCGCCGGCGTGCTGGTGCTGGGCTTCGATCCGCTGGTGCTGGATCATCCCGCATCGCTGGCAATGATGCTGTTCTCCGCGTTCCTGATCGCGATGGGCACGGTGTTCATGCGCGGACTCAGCGGCATCGATGCAGTGAATCTGCAGGCGTGGACCGCCTTGATCGGCCTGCTGCCGCTGCTCGCGATCAGCGCGATGATCGAACCCGGCGGCTTCGCTGCGCTGCGCACCGCAAGCTGGACCGTGTGGGGCGCCGTCGTCTACTCGGCGGTGTTCGCGTCGCTGATCGGCCACAGTCTGTTCTACACGCTGGTGCAGCGCCATCCGGTGGCCACGATCATGCCGTATCTGCTGCTGACGCCGGTGTTCGCGGTAGGTCTGGGCGTGTTGATCTGGGGCGATCGCCCGGGGCCGCAGCTGTGGATCGGCGGTGCGATGGTGCTGGGCGGCGTGCTGATCATCGCGCTGCGCGCACGCGCGAAAGCCCTGTCGGCGCACTGACCCGCCGACCGAAGGCGCGCGTCAACGTTTGCGCCCAACGTCCGATCTTCGACGGACAGGCCACTGTCCGGTCCCCGCGATGGCTTACGTGACTTCTGGATGTGGCTCACTCGGCCATGTTCGCCGCGCCGCCACCGGCGCCATCCCCCGGAGATCGTCATGCGCACCATGCAAGGCAAACTGTTCCGTTATTGCATCATCGCCATCTGCGCGGCCGTGGTCGCCAATGGCTGCATGCTCAACCGCACGGCGATTCTGCCTGCTCCCGGAACACTCGTTCCCCGTCAATATTGCCCCGGCGACACGCTCACCGCTTCCTATGACTTCCTCAGATTCGCCGGAGGCGTCTGCACGCCGCGCGACGGCAGACCGGACGAATGCACCACCGCCGCGCCGACGGTGACGATGACCAGCACGCCTGCGCTGTTCCCGCCGACGACACTGCAGAGCTATCAGAACAGTATCGATTTCACCGCCAGCGGCGATCGCGTGGACGTCGGTTTCGCCTACGGCGCGACGGCCATCTTCATCCCGCCAACGACGCTGCTGACGGATATCCGCGATCACACCGCATTCGCCACGCGTATCGTCGGCACCGTCGATACGACGCTCCCGCACATGGGCAACTGCGCGCGTGGCTTCGCGGTGCCGACCTACGCGCCGGTACTGGTGCCGGGAACGTCTCCGGGCCTCGACCTGACGCAGGTCTGCAACCCCGCCACCAACACCGTTCCGGTCAATCTCACGCTGAGTACCGATGCGCCCGGCGAGAGTGTCTCGATCATGCTGGCGCGCGGTGAATGCCGCGATACCAGCGCACCGGGCGTACCGGCCTTCGCAGCGCGCGCGCGCATGATCAGCATCGCGCCGATCGGCTTGACGTGCGGGCCCGGCGGAGACGGCAGCATCGAGCCGCAGCCGTCCGCGCCTCCGGTCACGACGCTGATCGGGCAAGCCTGCCGCTGAACGACGCATCGCGGACGCGATGCGGTCGACTGGATCGACCGCATCCCTTCTTTCGCAGACTCCGGCCTGCCACGCATCCTGGATATCGCATGCGCGCCTCTCGAAGCTCGTTGTCCCGTCATTGCGTCATCGCCATCTGCGCCAGCGTGGTCGCCAGTGCCTGCTCGGTCGAACCGCGTCCGGTTCCGCCGGTGGGCCGACTCGCGCCGCAGCAGTACTGCCCCGGCGACAACGTGCGCGCGAGTTTCGATTTCCTGGCCGGCGAGATCTGCAGCGCGCCGTCAGGTATGAGTTGCGGAGATTTCGTGCCGACCGTGCGCATCACCAGCGCGCCGGAAGCGTTTCCTCCGGCGGCGCTGCGCGGCTATATCGACGGTATCACCTTCATGCCGACCACCGATCGCGTCGCCGTGACCTTCGATACCGATCGCGAGACCGTGTTGATCCCGACGGCGAGAGGATTCATCTCGCGACCCAATCTCGCCCCTCATACCCTCACCGCGACCCGCATCGACGGCACCATCGACACCGTGCTGACCCATGGCGGCGTGTGCGCGGGACGCGGCCCCGTGAATACGCCGGCACACGTGCCGGGCCTGCCGCGCGTTTCGATGCACATGAATCTGATCCGGCTGTGCAACATCAACAGCGTTGCGGTGGAAATCACTTTCTCAGGCACGGGGGCCGACAGCTATACGGTCGATCTCACGCCCGGCCAGTGCATCGCCCCCGGCGATCCGCTGCTGCCCATCGCCGCCAATCGCGCGCGCACGATCGAAATCCGTCCACTGACGCCGGCACCGGGCACGATGTGCACGCCGACGGGGCCGAATACGCCACCGCTGCCGCTGCTCACACGGGTGAGCATGGCCTGCCGCTGATCCGATCCACCGTTTCGACACGGCACCTTCGACACGACATCTGCACGCGTTCCCGTTCCGGAGCACTGCACGCCCTCGACAGCACGGCTTCAGCGATACGCCCTCACCAACACCCAAAACCCAGGACACCTGCATGCCAATGCTTCAGAACACATGGATCCGTTACGGCGTCATCGCCGCCTGCTCGGCCTCGGTCGCGACAGGCTGCATCATCGAACGCCGGTCGTTGGACGGGCCGGGATATGCCGCCGTGGAGCCCCGGAATTACTGCCCGGGCGATCCGGTCACCGCGTCCTTCGATTTCCTGGGGGATCTGCGCTGCCCGGCAGGCCTGGACGAGCTCTGCGCGATGACCGCTCCGACGGTCGCCATGACCAGCGAGCCCATGCTCTTTCCCGCACAGTCGATCCTCGGTTACACCGGCAATGTCGACTTCATCGCACCGGATGCGCCGAGCTTCGACGTCCGGTACAACCCGGATCGCGACGAGGTACTGATCCCCACGGAAGAATTCAGGGACGGCAATCGCGTCTTCGTGGGACGCTCCAGCACCGATCGATTGTTTCGCGGGACCAGACAAGGGCCGCTGGACAGCGTGCTCGCGCACGACGGCATGTGCGCGGGTGGCGTACCGGTCAATGCGCCGCAGGTGGTGCCGGGCCTGCCGGATTTCTCGCCGAACCTGGCGCTGACCGATCTGTGCAACCTCAACGCAGTGCATGTGATCGTCACCTTGTCCGGCGGCGCGATCGGCTCGCCCTACACGCAGGCCCTCGCCCCGAACCAGTGCCTCGGCGAGATGCCCGGCGTCCCGTCGAGCACCCAGAACGCGCGCATGGTCGAAGTGCGGCCGATGACCATGGATCCCGCCACGCGCTGCACCGCCACCGGGCCGCATATGCCGCCCCCGCCGCTGCGCACGCGCGTGCGCATGCAATGCCGATGAAGCGATCGCGACACCCCGCATCTCCGCAGCGTCCGCCACACCCACACCCTTTCCCACGAGACATCGCCATGAACCCGATCCGCTCCCTCTCCTGCATCGCCCTCGCGTTGACGCTGACCCTCGGCCCGGCGCTGTCCGCGCACGCGGGCTCCGCGACCGCACAACTGCAATATCTCGACAAGACCACCTATAGCGGCTCTCTGGATGTCTCCGTGGATCTGTACGATCCGCCGAAGAAACCCGGGCAGTACGAAGCGCCGAAACGCTATCCGGCGAAGCTGCTGTTCGAGCGCCCCGACCGCTTCCGCATGGTGCTGCGCCCCGGCGAGAAGGACGAATTCATCGCGGTCGCGGAAGGCGGCATCGTGCGCTGGCTCGATCGCGCCACCGGCATCTCCGGCAAGGAAGAAGCCGGCAAGGTCACCGACCCGCTCGCGCTCGCGCTGCTGGGCTCCGCCGGCGAACTGCTGCGCTTCAGCGCTTCGAAGGATCTGGTGATGCCCAAGGGCAGCAAGATCAGCGGCGCGCGCCTGCAGCCGAACACCTGGGGCAGCGGCGTGGAAGCAGGTCTGGCCTGGTTTTCGTCCGACGGCAAGCCGATCGGTTTCGAGTTCCTGTTGGCCGACGACACCAAAGTCTTCGTCTCGGTGCTGTTGTTCCAGCAGAACGTGCAGACCAAGCCGGACGATTTCAAACTCTGATTGCACCTGCTTGGTAGGAGGGCCTTCAGGCCCGATCTTTTTCCCCACGATCACGGTCATGCCGGGACCGCCGCATCGGGGAAGGTCTGGCCTGAAAAGATCGGGCCTGAAGGCCCTCCTACACAGATCCGGCCGGCAACAGCTTTAATCCGACTACGGAAACATCGCCGCGGTCGGCTTGAAACCGCGCGGCGAATAGCCGAAATCGCGTTGCGCATCGGCCGGATCGAACACCAGGTCGCTGCGCATGCGCGCCACTGCCGCTTCGTTGAAATCCAGCGCGAAGCCGGCGGCGTGCGCAGCGGCGAGCACGATGTTGAACACCGGCGACGGCACCTCATGCAACCTAGGCGCCGGTTCCAGCACCGCCAGCACCCGCGCCACCATCTCGCGATACGCCAGGGTTTCGCCGCCGGGCAGCGCGTAGGGACGCCCGTACGACGCCTCGGCTTCGATGCAATCGAACGCCGCATCGGCAAGATCGTGCGCATGCACCGGCTGGCGCAGGCCGATCGCGTCGCGCGGCAGCACGACTCGGCCGAAACGTCGCGCCACCTGCGCGATCCGGTTGAGGTTGCGGTCGCGGCCCGCACCGTAGATCAATGTCGGCCGCAGCACCGTCGCCGCGGCGCCGCGGGCCGATGCGGCCTCGAACAGCACGCGCTCGGCTTCGCGCAGGCGCTCGGCGAGTTCGCGCTCGTCGGCATCGGCCGAACCGCGCTTCACCTCGATGCTGGTCGAGCCGAATGCGACGACCCGCGGCGCAGACAGCGGCATACGCGCATACCACGCCGCGAAGTGATCCAGCGGGCCGCAGCTGAAGACCGCCTGCACCTGCGGTGGCACACCGTCGACGCGGGCCAGATCGCCCTGCAACCAGACCAGCCCGGGTTGTTCGCTGCGCGCCTCGCGCGAGACTGCATACACCCGCCAACCATCGTCGCGCAGGCGATCGAGCAACGGTACGCCCAACTGCCCGCTGGCACCGAACACGAGCGCCGTCTTCAAACCGGCTCCCGCAATGCCGGGCGCATGAATGGGCGGCCGATCAGGACCCGGTCGCTCCCGCCCGCGCGGGCGGCAGGGTGACACGCAGCCACAGATAGCCTGCGATCGCGGCGATCACCGACGCGCACAGCACGCCGAGCACGCTGCTTTCGGCCAACTCCGGATGCCCCTTGAACGCCAGCGAGGCGATGAACAGGCTCATCGTGAATCCGATCCCGCACAGCAGGCCCAGGCCGATCATCGCCTTCAGGTTCATGCCTTCGGCGAAGCGCGCAATACCGGACATGTGGGCGAGCAGGGCCGCACCGACGATGCCGACCGGCTTGCCCAGCACCAGTCCCAGCGCGATGCCCAGCGGCACCGGCGCCAGCATGTCGGAGAAGGCCATGCCGCCGAGCGCGAGACCCGCATTCGCGAACGCGAACACCGGCAGGATGACGTAGGCAACCCACGGATGCAGCGCGTGCTCCAGCCATTCCAGGGGCGAGTACTCCTCCTCGTCGCTGATCTCGTTGTCCTTGTCGACGTGGGGAATCAGCAGGCCGGTCGCGACACCGGCCAGCGTGGCGTGCACGCCCGATTTCAGCACGCAGACCCACATCACCGCACCCAGCAGGAGATACGGCGTCAAGGCGCGCACCTTCATGCGGTTGAGCACGATCATGATCGCCAACGACGCGAACGCGGCGCCCAATGCGAGCATCGACAGATCGCTGGTATAGAACACGGCGATGATCACGATCGCGATCAGGTCGTCCAGCACCGCGATCGTCGACAGCAGCAGCTTCATCGCCACCGGCACCCGCGACCCGAGCAAGGACAGGATACCCAGCGCGAAGGCGATATCGGTGGCGGTGGGGATCGCCCAGCCGCGCGTCGCCATGGTGTCGCCGGCATTGATCCAGACATAGATCAGGCCCGGGACGACGACGCCGGCCGCTGCGCAGACCAGCGGCTGGATCAACTGCGCACGGCTGGACAACTGCCCGCTCAGCACTTCGCGCTTGATTTCCAGCGCCACCAGCAGGAAGAAGATCGCCATCAGACCGTCGTTGATCCAGAGCAGCAGCGGCTTCTCGATGTTCAACTCGCCCGCGCGCGCCTGCAGCGGAAACTCGCGGAACATGTCGTAGAGATGCGAGAGCGGCGAATTGGCCAACATCATCGCCAGCAGGGCCGCGCCGATCAGCAGAATGCCGCCGGCGGCTTCCAGGCGGAAGAAATCCTGCAACGCCCGGGCTGCGCGCCCCGGCAGCACCCGGATGATCACCGATTCTTTTGTGCTGTTACCGGCCATAAGCAACTCTCTGATTCAACGATGGAAGACCCGCAACGGCAGGATATCAACGGGACGGGACAAATCAAAACGCGATGCGCCGGAAATGCGACGCATCAACGCGACAGCATGATTTCGAACACCACCCAGGCGATGAAACCGAGGAACAGTACCCAGCCTTCCGCGCGGCTGATCTGCAGATCGCGGCGCAGCATCGGATACAGCAGCAGCGACGCGGCCAGCGCGGCCGGCAGCTCGAAACCGACGAACGAGGCCGGGATCGGCAGATCGCGCAGCGCGGCCATGCCGCCGACCACGATCAGCAGATTGAACAGGCTCGAACCGATGACGTGACCGACGACCATGTCGCCCTGCCCGCGCCGCGCCGCCGACATCGCGGCGACGGCTTCGGGCAACGCTGTCGCGATGGCGACCACGATCAGGCCGGTGAGCAACGGGGTCATGCCCCAGACCATGCCGACGATCGGCGCGTGCTGCACCAGCCACATCGCGCCGAAGTACAGCAGCACGGCGCCGATGACGAAACGCAGCAGATTCAGACCGAGATCGTCGCCGGTCTGCAGGTAGCCGGCGATCTCCTGCTGCAACTCGGTCGTTTCGCGCCGGCTGCGCATCACCGCGACCGCCACGACCGCCACGAACGCGAGCACGAAGATAAGGCCTTCGACGCGGGTCAGCACGCCGTCGTAGCCCAGCGCGATCAGTGCGATGGTGGCGACGATCAGACAGATCAGCAGCGGCGCCAGCGCACGCCAGCGCACCAGCAGCGGCGCGACGATCGCAGCGAGCCCGAGGGTGAGGCCGAAGTTGACGATATTGCTGCCGATGGCGTTGCCCAGCGCCAGACTCTGGCTGCCGGTGACGAACGCGCGCGCATTGACCGCGAGTTCCGGAATCGAAGTGCCGAACGCGACCAGCAGCAACCCGGTGACGAACGGCGACCAGCCGAAGCGTCGCGACAGCCCGGATGCGCCCTTCAGCACCGAATCGCCGCCCAGCGCCAGGAAAACCAGGGCCAGGACGCACCAGCCGAGTGCCATGATCATCGCGCCGTCTCCCTCGAAGTGGTTCGCCCGATTCTATGCCAGACCGGAGGGACGCGCCGATCAGCCGCAGCTTTCGACGTAATCGACCTGCGGCGGCATACCGATGCGCCACGCGACGATGACGCCGTCCGTGCCGGTCTCGAACACCAGCGCGGCGGCGCTGCCCGCCGGATCCTTCGCGCGGAGCGTACGTGCACCCGGGGTGTACTTGTGCGGCGTTTCCTCCACGCCCGGATACAGACGCATGATCTCGTTCATGGACATGCCGACCTTGCCGCCGCCGGGCGCCGGAATCGCGTCGATACGAACATCGATGCGCGAGAACTTGCCGCTTTCGAGCATGAAACCGAAACGGAACGGCGGCTCGCCGCGCGGTGCCGGGGCCAGCACGTAGCAACCGCCGGGTTCGGACGGCGCGCCGTCCATGTCCTTGCCCCAGGCCATGCGCACGCTTTCCTCGTCCGCACCGAAGGCGGCAGGTCCGAAACCCGCGAACGTGATGGTGCCCGCTGCCGGCAGCATGCCGACATCGGCAGCGGGCGCCGGCTCGCTGACAGGGGGACGCGGCATCGACGCTTCGGTCCTGCCGGTCGCTTCGGATTCGGGCGCCGCGGATTCGGGCACGGCAGGCGTCGCAGGCGTGCGTTCGCCGCATCCGGCAAGCACGGTCGCAATCAGCATCGGGATCAGGATAGGCATCAGGATCGACGGGCGCATCGGAGATCTCCTGTGGAAAGATTCGCAACAGGGTAGCCATGCGCGGTCTTCGATGCGACCGGACCCACGCACGCCGCCTCCGCGATTCAGTCGGCAGCGCGTCCGCCGGCGACCGGGCGATCAGGGCTTGAAGTGTTTCTCCAGCCCCGCCCAGCATTGCTGGTACTCGCGCTGCCGGTGCGCGGCATCGAGCGCCTGCTGCGTCGGGCGGATCACCGCGCGGGTTTCGAACATGAACGCCATGGTGTCGCGGAGATAGTCGGGCTTCGACGTATCCGCGTTCGACGCTTTCTCGAACGTCGCCGCGTCCGGGCCGTGGCCGGTCATGCAGTTGTGGATCGAACAGCCGCCCGGCGCGAAGCCGTCGGCCTTGGCGTCGTAGGCGCCATGCACCAGACCCATGAATTCGCTGGCGATGTTGCGGTGGAACCACGGCGGCCGGAAGGTATCCTGGGCTGCAAGAATGCGCGGCGGGAAGATCACGAAATCGAGATTGCCGACGCCGGGCGAATCGGTCGGCGAACTCAGCACCAGGAAAATGCTCGGATCGGGATGATCGAAACTGATCGAGCCGATGGTGTTGAAATGGCGCAGATCGTATTTGTACGGCGCATGGTTGCCGTGCCAGGCGACCACGTCCAGCGGCGAGTGATCGATCGGCGCGCGCCACAGATGCCCCTGGAATTTGGCGATCAGCTCGAAATCCTGTCCAACGGCCGCACCCTCCACATCCTCGAACGCCGCCTTCGGGGTAAGGAAATCGCGCGGATTCGCCAGGCCGTTGCTGCCGATCGGGCCGAGATCGGGCAGACGAAGGAAGGCGCCGAAGTTCTCGCAGACATAACCGCGCGCCAGACCGTCGGGCAACGCCACACGGAAACGGATGCCGCGCGGAATCACCGCGATTTCCTGCGGTTCGATCCCGATCACGCCCAGTTCGGTATCGAGCTTCAGGCGGCCGTGCTGCGGCACGATCAGCATCTCGGCATCGGCGTTGTAGAAAAACCGGCCCTGCATGTCGCGATTGGCCGCGTACACGTGAATGCCGACACCGGACATCGATGTCGGTGAACCGTTGCCGCCCATGGTGAACAGGCCGTCGATGAAGTCGACCGGCGCCGCTGCGGCATCGCTGCCGGGCTGCGGCAGCGGGTTCCAGCGCAGCTGATCCGGCGTCACCGGACCGGTGCCGAAATCGTTGTGGAAACAGCTGTCGTAACCGGGATGCGCATGCGGCACGAAACCGCCGTGCATCGCCGCCGGACGGATGCGATACAGCCAACTGCGGCGGTTCTGGTGGCGCGGCGCGGTAAACGCAGTGCCGCTGATCTGCTCGGCGTACAGCCCGTGCGCGACCCGCTGCGGCGAATTGCGGCCGACCGGCAGCGTGCCGGGGATCGCCTCGCTGGCGAATTCGTTGCCGAAACCGGATTGGTAGCCGTTGGATTTCAGAGTGGGCGACATGCGCTGGCCTCGTTGTGCTTCAAAGCCCCTCTCCCTGCGGGAGAGGGGCTCAAGTCGTGCTCAGAGGAAACCGCGCTTCATCTGGTCGCGCTCGATGCTTTCGAACAGCGCCTTGAAGTTGCCTTCGCCGAAACCTTCGTTGCCCTTGCGCTGGATGATCTCGAAAAAGATCGGACCGATCGCGTTGAGGGTGAAGATCTGCAGCAGCTTGCGCTGTTTGGTCTCTTCGTCGGCATCGATCAGGATCTTGTTCCTGCGCAGGCGATCGACATCTTCGCCATGTTCCGGCACGCGCTGGTCGATGACGTCGAAATAAGTGTCGGGCGTGTCCAGGAACTGGATGTCGGCCGCGCGCATAGCCTCGACCGTGGCGTAGATGTCGTCGGTGAAACAGGCGATGTGCTGGATGCCTTCGCCGTTGTACTGCTGCAGGTATTCGTTGATCTGCGACTTCGGATCGGACGACTCGTTCAGCGGAATGCGGACGATGCCGTCGGGCGCGGTCATCGCCTTCGACAGCAGGCCGGTCTTTGCGCCCTTGATGTCGAAATAGCGGATCTCGCGGAAGTTGAACAGGCGCTCGTAGTAGTTCGACCACTTGTCCATGTTGCCGAAATACAGATTGTGGGTGAGGTGGTCGATGAAGGTCAGGCCCAGTCCCTTGGGCATCATCTCCGCGCCCGGCAGCCATTCGTAATCCGGATCGTGGATGGTGCCCTTCTCGTCGTAGCGATCGACGATGTAGAGCATGCAGCCGCCGATGCCTTCGATCACCGGCGCGGCGACGGCCTTGGTCAGTTCCTTGTTGGTGATCGGCGTGGCGCCGTTCTTCAGCGCCTGCACCCGCACCCACTCGGCGAGCTTGTTGACGCGGATCGCGAAACCGCAGGCGCTGGGGCCGTGCTGGGCAGCGAAGTCCGCGGCGAAGGAATCGGGATCTTCGTTGATCAGGAACGTACAGTCGCCCTGGCGATAGGTGCTGATCGCGCGGGTCTTGTGGCGCGCCACCATCGTGAAGCCCATCCTGCGGAAGTAATCGTGCAACTGCTCCGCCTGCCCCGGAGGCGCGGCGAATTCGACGAATTCGAAACCGTCGATGCCCATGGGATTCTCGAACGTGGTGACCTGCATGCCGGTGGTGGGCTGTGCGCTCATGGACGTGCTTCCTGATGACGGAACGATCGGATGACGGGATGATGCCGGGGCGCTGCGCGCACGCTCGTCTTGCGGCAGGCAGCGAGCCCAGAATATAGTTTCAGTTGAAACTATTTGCAAGCCGGCCGCATCGATAGCTTTTCCTCACCGAGCCCGACCCCATGCCCGATAGCCACGCACAGCTGGATCTCGAACACTTCCTGCCCTACCGGCTGAGCGTGCTGTCAAACCGGATCAGTCAGATCATTGCCAGCACCTATGCCGGACGCTTCGGCATCGGCATCACCGAGTGGCGGGTGATCGCGGTACTGGGCCGCCACACCGGCCTGTCCGCGAACGGTCTGGCCGAGCGCACCGCGATGGACAAGGTCGCCGTGAGCCGCGCATTGGCGCGTCTGCTCGAACGCGGGCTGGTGCAGCGCGACACCCACGGCGACGACCGCCGGCGCTCGGTGCTGGAACTCAGCGAAGCGGGCTATCGCATCTACGACGAAGTGGTGCCGCTGGCGCTGGCGCGCGAGCGCATGCTGCTGGCGCATTTCAACGACGACGACAAACGGCAGCTCGACGCGCTGCTGGAAAAGCTGGGCAAAGGCCTGGGCGAGCTGGCCGACGCTGCAGACGCGGCGTGATCCCTTTCTCGGGATTCTGTTTCTGCAGAGCGGCCTTCAGGCCGCTGCTTTCCGATACGCAACCGTTTCGTTTTCATCAGCCGCGGGCACGGCCCTGATGTCGTCGCCGGCCGGGTTCTGCCTGGGCCGGCCTGAAGGCCGCTCTGCAGGCGGCTGATGCGGATCGATCAACCGGGATTGGACCGGGGACCGGCGTTTTTTCGGACATCGTTTCGAAACGACGCCGGCGTCTAACCCAGCCACCCGCGCGCCCGCGCACGCCGCGCGAACCACACCAGAAACAGCGAGAACGTCAGCACCAGCGCCGGCACGATCAGCCCGGGCGGACCATAGACCTCGTAGGCATTCGCGATCAGGAATGCATGCATGATCTGCACTGCCGCACCCAGCAGCGACAACACCAGCACCGGCGACGCCCAACGGCTGCGCACCAGCAGCAACAGGCAGCCGACCACGCCGCCGAACACCGCGACCGCGAATGCCGCGGTGGCCCAGGCCGGACGCGATACGCGCAGCGCGCGTTCGGCCTCCGGCAACGCGTTCAGCGCATCGGCGGTGATCGTCGCATCCGCGACGTAGGCCATCGCGCCCAGACCGTTCCACAGCAACATCGCCGCGGACACGGCCCAGAACCACAGCGGCGGTTTGACCGACGGATTCATGCTCGACTCCCCTCGAGTGGATGCATCGCAGGCCCCGGCTTACCGGGGCCACGGCGCGCACCTCCCCGATGCGCGCCGATTCCCTTTTCAGGTATTACTGCATGCGCATCACTTCACGCCATGCATCAGTTTGTTGATCAGCGGGGCGATCAGGAACAGCACGACGCCCGCGCCCAGCAACAGCCAGAAACTGAAGGTGAAGCCCGCCAGTGCGGAAGCGACGGTCATACCGGTTTCGCCGCTGACACTGCCGGCGAAGATGCCCGACAGATTGTTGCCGATGGCGGTCGACAGGAACCAGCCGCCCATCGCCAGACCCACGACCTTCGAAGGCGCGAGCTTGGTCACCATCGACAGGCCGATGGGAGACAGGCACAACTCGGCGACCGTCTGCAACACATACACCAGCACCAGCGGCCAGAACGGAATCTGTCCATCGACCACCAGATTCTTGAGCGCGTACATCAGCACCAGGAACGCCAGCGCATTGCCCAGCAGACCCAGGCCGAACTTGCGCGGAATCGAAGGCTCGATGTTCTTGCGGCTCATCCAGCCCCATGCCAGCGCCACGATCGGCGCCAACAGCACGATAGCCGCCGGGTTCACCGACTGGAACCAGCCCACCGGAAACTCCCAGCCGCCCAGATCGCGATCGACGATATTCTGCGCGAGGAAGTTGAACGAGCTGCCGGCCTGTTCGAAGAACATCCAGAACAGGACGTTGAACAGGAAGATGATCAGCATGGCCGTCACCTTGTCGCGGGCGACGCTGCCGCTGCGCACGGCTTCGGCCAGCAGCATGACCGACAGGCCGACGAACAGCGCGCCCAGCAGCCATGCGAGCGCAGCGGCACCGACCTTGGCGATCAGCAGGTACACGACAGGCACGGACAGCGCAGCGCCGACGATCACCGCCAGCAGGTTCTTGGTGCCGTTACGATCCGCGGGCGGCTCGCCGATGCCCTTGAGCTGGCTGCGACCGAACCAGAACCACAGGAAACTGATGATCATGCCCACGCCGGTCGCGGCGAATACCACTTTGTAGTTCTGCTCCATCGGCGTATCGGTGATCACGCTGGCGAGCCAGCCGGTGAGCAACGGCGCCACCAGCGCGCCGGCGTTGATACCCATGTAGAAGATCGTGAAGCCGCGATCGCGACGCGAATCGCCCTGCGCGTAGAGGTGGCCGACCATCGTCGAGATGTTCGGCTTGAACAGACCGTTGCCGACGATCACCAGCGACAACCCGAGAATGAACAGGCTCTGGTTCGGCAACATGATCACGAACAGGCCGGACGCCATGATCAGCGCACCCAGCAGGATCGAACGCTGATAGCCGATGATCCGGTCCGCGACGTATCCGCCGAACAGCGCGGTCGCATACACCAGCGCGAGGAAGGCGCCATAGGTCCGGCTTGCATAACCTTCGCCGGACGCATCTCCCGCAAAGAACTCGGCGACGATGTACAACGTCAGTGCCCAGCGCATCCCGTAGAACGCGAAGCGCTCCCAGAACTCGGTCATGAACAGCATCCACAGCGGCTTCGGATGCCCCAGGATCTGGGTGAATTCCGGAATGGCCGTCGGGCCTGATGTATTCGTCGCTCCGCTCATGCGGGTCCCCTCTGTCATTTATATAGCGCGATGAACTGCGTGCGGAAGATCGAACCCGCACCGATGGCGGGGCCGGCGGAGGATGACCGACCCGGTGCGTACGCGTCAAACCGACGCCGCATTGCTGCGTCGCAACAAACAGCGGTCGATCTCTCGACCGAACACTCGGTCGGACCCGCGCAGGATCACCCCGCAGCGGGGTAGGTATAGCCCGCCTGCAGCCCCAGCGGCAGGTCGAAACCCCAGAATGCCATCAACAGCAAGGTCCAGACCGCCAGCAGCGTCACCGTGTACGGCAACATCAAGGCGACCAGGGTGCCGATGCCGGTGCCTTTCACGTAGCGTTGGCAGAACACCACGATCAGCGGGAAATACGGCATGAGCGGGGTGATGATGTTGGTGGTGGAATCGCCGACCCGATAGGCGGCCTGGGTCAGATCCGGCGACACGCCCAGTTGCATCAGCATCGGCACCATCACCGGACCGATCAGGCCCCACTTCGCCGACGCCGAGCCCACCATCAGATTCACCGATGCGGTCAGCAGGATGATGCCGAACAGCGTCAGCCCCATCGGCAGTTGCATGCTCTTGAGCGCTTCCGCGCCCTTGACCGCGATCAACGCCCCCAGATTGCTCTGGCCGAAGGCGTAGATGAACTGGGCGCAGAAGAACGCCATGACGATGTAATACCCCATGCCGCTCATCGACTTGCTCATGCCGGCGATGATGTCGCGATGGGTTTTCACCGAGCCGGAAGCCATGCCGTAGACCACGCCGGGGATCAGGAAGAAGATGAAGATCAGCGCCACGATCGACTGCATCACCGGCGCCTGCGCGACCGCGAGCTGACCGGCGACGCCGCCGGGCGCATCGGCCGGCGCGCGCCACGGCGAATCGGCCGGCACCAGCGTCAGCACGAACACCGCGGCCGCGACCAGCATCGCCAACGCCGAGAACCACAGTCCGCGGCGCTCGGCGGGCGTCATCGCTTCCATCGCTTGCGGCAACTGCGCAGGATCGCCGTCGACCGGCGTGTTGCGCAGACGCGGTTCGATGACCTTGTCGGTCAGGAACCAGCCGACCGCAACGATCATGAACGTCGATGTCGTGGTGAAGAAATAATTGTTCAGCGGATTGACCACGATCGCGGGATCGATCACCCGTGCCGCCGCCTGGGTGAGGCCCGCCAACAGCGGATCGAGGCTGGACGGCACGAAGAAGGTGGCCGAGAACCCGCCGGAAACGCCGGCGAACGCAGCGGCGATGCCGGCCAGCGGATGGCGGCCGGCGGCGTAGAAAATCACCGCGCCGAGCGGGATCACCAGCACGTAACCCGCATCCACGGCCACGTGGCTGAGCACACCCACCGCGATCAGCACCGGCGTCAGCAGCGCTTTCGGCGTGACGCTCAGCATCGCGCGCAGGGCGGCGTTGATGAAACCGGTGTGTTCGGCGACGCCCAGGCCCAGCATCGCCACCAGCACCACGCCCAGCGGCGGGAAGTTCACGAAGGTCCTGACCATCTCCGCCGTGAAACCGGTGAGGCTGGCGCCTTCCAGCAGGTTCTTCACCTGGATCGGCTGGCCGTTGCGCGGGTCCAGTTCGGTGAACTGCACGTTCGACAGCAGCGCCGACACGATCCACACCACCACCATCAATCCGAGGAACAGCAGCGCCGGATCGGGAAGCCGGTTGCCGATGCGTTCCACCGCATCGAGAAAACGGATCAGGACGCTTCGCTTGGGCACTGCGGTCTGGCTCATGGGCTGGATGTCGGTCTGGCGAAACTCCGGATGCTAATGCGTCGATTGGTTTTTTTCACGTGCCGCGGCCGAACGGCACGCATCCCGGCACCCGGGCGCTGCGGCTGCCAGCGAAGAATATCGATGCCGATCGCGCACGGATGCGGACGACGGACTCGCGATGTCGTCCATGTCGAAATCGAATCGGCGCGTCGTGGCCGGTATCGGCGGCATTGCACGCTCAGCGCGCGGGGCCGACCACCGAGCGCACGTCGAACAGTTCCGGGAAGAAGGTCAGATCCAGCGCCTGTTTGAGGAAACCCGCGCCGCTGGAGCCGCCGGTGCCGCGCTTGAAACCGATCACGCGCATCACCGTACGCAGATGGCGGAAGCGCCAGATCTGGAACTGGTTTTCCAGATCGACCAGATCCTCGCACAGCGCGTATTCCCGCCAGTAGCTGCCGGTGTTCTCATAGATGCGTTCGAGCACCGGGACCAGTTCGGGATCGTGGACGTGGGCGCGCGTCCAGTCGCGTTCGAGATGCTGCGCCGGCACCGGATGGCCCCAGCGCGCGAGATAACGCAGGAATTCATCGTAGATGCTCGGCGCCTCCAGAACCGCGCGCAGTCCCGCCTGCGCGGACGGGTCGTACTCGAACACCCGCAGCATGGCCGCGTTCTTGTTGCCCATCAGGAATTCGATGGTGCGGTACTGCAGCGACTGGAAGCCCGAGGACGGCCCCAGCACGTCGCGGAATTCCATGTATTCCGAGGGCGTCAGCGTTTCCAGCACCGACCACATCGAGGTGAGCTGCTCCTGCACGCGCTTGCAGCGCGCCGCGACCTTGCCGAACTGCCAGACCCGGTCGTTGCGCAGGTGGTCGACGGCCGCGGTCAATTCGTGGCAGAGCAATTTCATCCACAGCTCGGCGACCTGATGCTGGATCACGAACAGCATTTCGTCGTGATGCGGCGGGTCCGACAGCGGCTGCTGGGCGCTCAGCAGGCGATCCAGATGCAGATAGCCGCTGTAGGTCATGCGGCCGGACAGGTCGGTATGGATGCCCGCTTCGAGCGGACGCTCGTTGTGATCGATGCTCATCCATACAGAGTAACGCATGACCGTATGGAAAACCGCTTGCAGACCCGCCCACGGCAAAGCGCCGGACCGGCCAGTCATCGGATTGAAACCCACGGCGACCACGATTTCCGTCAGAATCAACGGTCCGCACATGCTGCGGCAGCACAATCGATTGGGGGAACACCATGCTTCGATTCATGGGCCGCGCATTCGCGGTCGATCTCGTGTCCACATCTCTCCGCCGCGCATTGCCGATCATGCTGCTCTGCAGCATCGGCGCACCCGCGCTGGCCCAGACCATTCCGGTGTCGGGGGGCACCTACAGCCAGGATTTCGACACACTGGCCAACTCCGGCACCACCAACAGCACCTTGCCCACGGGCTGGCTGTTGAACGAAACCGGCGGCGGCGCCCGCGACAATGAGCAATATGCCGCGGATACCGGCGCCAGCAACACTGGCGATACTTACAGCTACGGCGCGACCGGCAGCACCGAGCGCGCCTTCGGCAGCCTTCGCAGCGGCACGCTGATCGCCACCTATGGCGCATGCTTCAGCAACGCCACCGGCTCGACCCTCAACAGCTTCGGCATCGCCTATACCGGCGAGCAGTGGCGCCTGGGCACGGCCAGCCGCACCGACCAGCTCGATTTCCAGTACAGCGTCGATGCGACCTCGCTGACCACCGGCACCTGGGTCGATGTCGATGCGCTCGACTTCGTCACCCCCAACACGGCCACCACCGGTGCGAAGGACGGCAACGCCGCCGCCAACCGCACCAGCATCACCGCGCCCGTCAGCGGCCTGAACATCGCCAGCGGCGCGACCTTCTGCATCCGCTGGAACGATGCCGACGCCAGCGGCGCCGATGACGGCCTGGCAATCGACGATTTCTCGCTTACGGTCGGCGGCGTCGGCCAGCCGGTGCTGTCGGTCGGCGACGTCAGCGCGTTCGAAGGCAACAGCGGCACCTCCACGATGTTCTTCGGCTTCGGCCTCAGCGCCCCGGCCGGCGCCGGCGGCGTGACCATCGAATACACCACCGCCGACGGCACCGCCACCGCGGGCAGCGATTACGTCGCCAACACCGGCACCGCCACGATCGCCGAAGGTGCGACCTCGACCACGGTCGGCATCGTCATCAACGGCGACACCGTCGCCGAACCCGACGAAACCTTCTTCGTCCGCATCACCTCCGCCACCGGTGCGGTGATCGCCGACAACGAAGGGCTCGGCACGATCCAGAACGACGATTTCACCCTCGTCACGATCCCGCAGATCCAGGGGAGCGGGCTGATCTCGCCGCTGAACGGCAGCATCGTCACCACCGAAGGCGTCGTCACCGCACAGAAGTTCAACAACGGCTTCTTCCTGCAGACCGAGAGCGACGACGGCAACCCGGCGACCTCCGAAGGTATCTTCATCTTCACCTCGACCGCACCGCCGGCCGCCGCCGCCGTGGGCAACCGCGTCCGCGTCACCGGCACGGTCACCGAGTTCACGCCTGCCACCAACCTCAACCAGTTGTCCATCACCGAACTGGTCTCGGTCACGTCGATCCAGGTACTCGCCACCGGCGTCGCCCTGCCGGCGCCGGTGGAACTCACCAGCGCCGATTTCGGCCCGGACGCACTGCCAGGCACCGCCGAGAAATACGAAGGCATGCGCGTCAGCGCCGCCCGCAGCCGCGTGGTCGCCGCCTCCGAAGGCAACATCAGCGAAGCCGCCGGCACCTCCACCAGCACCGGCGTCTTCCATGTGGTGCTGTCCGACGTGGAGCGTCCGTTCCGCGAAGCCGGTATCGGCATCCTCGACGCGTTCCCGATCCCGGGCGGCAAGACCCCGCCGCGCTTCGACACCAATCAGGAACGCCTGATGGTGCGCAGCCGCGGCCAGGTCGGCGCGACGCCCATCGCGCTCGATGCCGATGCGGAAATCACCAACCTGGTCGGCGTGCTCGATTACTTCTCGGGCACCTGGGCACTCCTGCCCGACACCGCCACGCCGCCCACCGTCGCCGGCGGCAAGACGCCCGAGGCCGTGGACACCGCGCGTTACGAAGACGTCACCATCGGCGCCTTCAACCTGCTGCGCCTCTTCGATGAAGTGAACGACGGCAACGGCGGCCCGACCATCTCCCCCGCCGCACTCGACAAGCGTCTGACCAAGGCCTCGCTGGCGATCTGCGACTTCCTGAAAGCGCCGGACATCCTCGGCGTGGTCGAAGTCGAGAACCTGCGCGTGCTCGGCCTGCTCGCCGCGCGCATCAATGCCACCTGCGCCAGCGCCCCGGCCTACGTGCCCTTCCTGGAGGACGGCAACGACGTCGGCGGCATCAACGTCGGTTTCCTGGTCAGCGAACGCGTGATGGGCACGTTCAACCGCGTCGACGTGCTCGAAGTCGTCCAACTCGGCAAGGACACCCTCCTCACCAACCCGAACGCATCCACCAGCCTGCTCAATGACCGCCCGCCGCTGATGCTGCGCGCCGTCGTCAACCAGGACAACGGTGCGTCCTTCCCGGTCACCGTCATCGTCAACCACCTGCGTTCGCTCAACGGCATCGACGACAGCACCCCGGGCAGCAGCGGCTGGGCGACCGAAAGCGAGCGCGTCCGCACCAAGCGCGCCCAGCAGGCGGCGTTCCTCGCCAACGTGGTCGAATCGCGCCAGCAGGCCGATCCGGACGAGCGCATCGTGCTGCTCGGCGACTTCAACGCCTTCGAGTTCAGCGACGGCTACGCCGATGTGATGGGCATCATCCGCGGCGACGAAGCCCCCGAGGCCGAAGTGCTGACCTATCTGGCCAGCCCGATCACCGCGCCGCTGGTCGACGGTTCCGAGTTCATCATCGATCCGCTCGAACGCTATTCGTACGTGTTCGCGGGCAACGCGCAGACGCTCGACCACGTCATCGTGAACGAAGCGACGGTGCTGGACTCGGCCGACCTGGTGGTCGACCACGCCCGCATCAACGCCGACTTCGGCGTGCACAACTACGGCGTCGCCGGCAACGCGATCCGCGTGTCCGACCACGACCCGGTACGCCTGGCGATCAGCGTCGCGGATTTCCGCACCGCCGATCTGTCGATCACCGCCGCGGCCACCCCGGCCACGGTCGCGGGCGGCGGCATCGCCACCTTCACCGCCAACGTCGCCAATGCCGGTCCGAACAAGGCCGCATTCCCCAGCGTGGCGCTGGTGTTCGATGCACTGGTCGCGGTAACGGTCACCGCACCGGCCGAGTGGACCTGCGCCGCGCCGGTCCAGGCGGGCACCACCACCACCGTGACCTGCACCTCGACATCGCTGGAAGACAGCGGGCAAGCCGCCTTCAGCGCGGCCGTGACCGCGCCGTCGCTGCCCGCAGCCAGCACGCTGCAGATGGCGGCGGCCGTGGCCTCGCAGAGCCGCGACCGCAACAGCAGCGACAACACCGCCACCGCGAGTGTGGCTGTCGATGCCGCCGCGCTGGTCAATGCGGACCTCGCGGTGCGCCTGATCGGTGGCCCGGTCGATACCATTCCCGCCGGCGGCATCGCGACGGTCGTGGCCCAGGTCCGCAGCAACGGTCCGAACACCACCTCGCAGCCGACCGTGACCTTCACCGGCAACGTCCCGCCCAGCCGCGCCTCGGTGGTTCCGCCGAGCGGCTGGACCTGCGTCGCCGGTTCGCTCGGCAACGGCGACTTCAACACCGTGTGCACCGCCGCCGGCAATTTCACCAGTGGCGCACGCGTCAACTTCACGCTGAACGTCACCGCGCCGAGCGTGCAGGGCCAGCCCACGGTCACCTTCAGCGCGACCGTCGGCGCCACCACCACCAGCGATCCGCTGTCGGTGAACAACAGTGCGGGCCGCACGCTCCAGGTCACCGGCGCGCCGGCCACCGTCCCCGGTGGATCCGGCGCCGGCGGCTGATCGCCAACGTTCATCGCGACACCCGGAAGCGCGGCTCAGGCCGCGCTTCTTTTTTGTGCGGCCGAAAGAGGTCGTTACCGGTCGAGCGAGCGTTGCCGCGGCGCATCGATGCGTCGCGCGCGAATCGACCGCGCAAGTGATTGATTCGGCGGGAGCGGGTTCTGGCATGTGCCCGACTCGCGACCACGTGGACTTGTCCAGTGCCGCCTGATCGCGCACGCCATACGCGTCCGCATGCGATTCGTCATGACGCGCTGCGCAACGAAGGCTTCAGGCGGAGCGGGTATCATGCGCGCAACCGACGCACGAGACCCCCGCACGATGACCGTCGCAGCACGTTTCGAAATCGAATATCTGCAATACCTCGGCCCCGACGGCACCCTGGTCGCCGAGCCGCCCGTCGCCTTCGCCGATCCCGCCACGCTGTTGCCGCTGTTCAAGCAGATGCTGTTCGTGCGCACCTTCGACAGCAAGGCCATCGCGCTGCAGCGCACCGGCAAGCTCGGCACCTATGCCGCCTGTCTCGGCCACGAAGCCACGCATATCGGCATCGGCGCTTCGATGCGCCCCGAGGACGTATTCGCGCCCAGCTATCGCGAATACGGCGCGCAGTTCATGCGCGGCGTGCGCCCGCGCGAAGTCCTGCTGTACTGGGGCGGCGACGAACGCGGCAACGACTTCGCCGTGCCGAAGCACGATTTCTCATGGTGCGTGCCGATCTCGACCCAGTGCCTGCACGCGGCCGGCGCCGCGCTCGCATTCAAATTGCGCAAGGAACCGCGCGTGGCCGTGGCCACCTGCGGCGACGGCGGCAGTTCGAAGACCGACACCTACGCCGCGATCAACTCGGCCGGCGCCTATGCCCTGCCCTTCGTGCAGTGCATCATCAACAACGGTTGGGCGATCTCCGTGCCTCGCGCGGCGCAGACCGGCGCGCCGACCCTGGCACAGAAAGGCATCGCCGGCGGCCTGCACTGTCTGCAGGTGGACGGCAACGACATCATCGCGGTGATGGAAGGCATGCGTCGCGCGCTCGACCGCGCGCGCAGCGGCGGCGGCGGCAGCGTCATCGAGTTCATGACCTATCGCCTGCACGACCACACCACCGCCGACGACGCCCGCCGCTACCGCGGCGAGGAAGAAGTGAAAGCGGCATGGGTGCGCGAGCCGGTCACGCGACTGCGCACCTACCTCACCGCCGCCGGCCTCTGGGACGACGCGCAGGAAAGCGCATGGGCCGACGAGTGCGGACGACTCGTCGACATCGAAATCAACGCCTATCTGGAAACCCCCGTGCAGCCCGTGAGCGCGATGTTCGATTTCCTCTACGCCGAGCTGCCGCCAGATATCCAGGCACAACGCGCCGAAGCCATCGCCGCGGAGGGCCGCAAGCATGGCTGACGGCGCACCCATCACTTTGATCGAAGCCATCACCCAGGCGCTCGCCTACGCCATGCGCGCCGACGAACGCGTGCTGGTGCTGGGCGAGGACGTGGGCGTGAACGGCGGCGTATTCCGCGCCACCGCCGGCCTGCAGCAGATCTTCGGCCCGGAGCGCGTGCTCGACACGCCGCTGGACGAAACCACGATTGCCGGCTTGACGGTCGGCATGGCCGCGCAGGGCATGCGCCCGGTGGCCGAAGCGCAGTTCGACGGCTTCGTGTATCCGATGGTCGATCACATCATCTGCCACGCCGCGCGCTTCCGCTATCGCACCCGCGGCCGCCTCACGTGCCCGATGGTGCTGCGCGTGCCGTGGGGCGGCGGCATCCGCGCGCCGGAGCACCACAGCGAAGCCAACGAATCGATCTTCACCAACGTGCCCGGCCTGCGCGTGGTGATGCCGTCGTCGCCGCAGCGCGCCTACGGTCTGCTGCTGGCCGCGATCCGCGACGAGGATCCGGTCATCTACATGGAACCCAAGCGCATCTACCGCCAGTACAAGGAACTGGTGCCCGACGACGGCGAAGCGCTGCCGCTGGACGTGTGCTACGTGCTGCGCGACGGCAGCGACGTGACCCTGGTGACCTGGGGCGCGCAGGTGAAGGAATGCCTGGAAGCCGCCGACGCGCTGGCGAAGGACGGCATCAGCGCCGAGGTGATCGACGTCGCCACGCTCAAGCCGCTGGACTTCCCGACCATCGCCGAATCGGTGTGCAAGACCGGTCGCTGCGTGATCGTGCACGAAGCGCCGAAGACCGCCGGCTTCGGCGCCGAGATCGCCGCACGCCTCGCCGAGGAATCAATGTACGACCTCGTCGCCCCGGTCGAGCGCGTCACCGGCTACGACACCCACATCCCGCTGTTCCGCCTGGAAATGAAGTACCTGCCCAGCGTCGAGAAAATCGTCGCCGCGGCGAAAAGAACCCTGGCCGCGAGTTGAACCGGACGATGCGGGCGATCGGCGCAACAGCAAATCCCCCATCGCCTGCTGCGCAGGCGATCGCCCCCTTTTTCAAAGGGGGCTGGAAAGACCCCGCGCTTTTTGCTTCCCTTGAAAAAGAGAGTTGGAAAGACGCCGCGCTTCTTGCCCCCTTTGAAAAAGGGGGTCGGCATCGCGCAGCGATGACGGGGGGATTTGCTCTTCGCGCACCACTCGCCAACAGTTCTGTCTGATGCAGGCCCGCATCGTCCGCGATTACCGCACCCAATACGCGAATCCGATCCAGTTCGCGCAGAGCGAACTCGTGACGCTCGGCGAACGCGACACCGAATGGCCGGCCTTCATCTGGGCCGTCACCGTCGACGGCAACGCCGGCTGGGCGCCGTTCGACTGGCTGAAACCGCTCGACGACGGCCGCGCCGAGGCATTGCGCGATTACTCCGCGCAGGAACTGGATGTGGATGCCGGCGATGACGTGACCCTGCTGCATGCACTCGGCGGCTGGTGGTGGTGCGAACGCGCGGACGGACGCTGCGGATGGGTACCGATGGAACACCTGGAGCGCACATGAGCGACCCGAACGTCGAACAACTGCTGCACGACCTGCAGCTCACCCATCCCGAGCTGCATGCGCTGGTGCAGGCCGTACGCAAAGTGGTCCGCGCGGTGGCGCCGAAGGCGTCCGAGCGGGTGATGTACGGCGGCATCCTGTTTTCGGCGCCCGAGCAATTCTGCGGCGTGTTCGCGTACTCCGCGCACGTCACGATGGAATTCGGCAAGGGCGCAGAACTTGAGGACACCCACACGATGCTCGAAGGCAAGGGAAAATTCCGTCGCCACATCAAACTGCAGACGCCCGCCGACATCGATTCGAAACACCTGAAAGACTACATCGCGCAAGCGCTTCGACTTTCCACCCGACCGTCGGCATGATCGTTCGACGGCATCGGCAACAGAATCAAAGGAATCCCCCATGAGCCAGACCAAGACCTTCATCCTCCCCGACCTCGGCGAAGGCCTGCCGGACGCCACCATCGTCGAATGGTTCGTGAAGCCGGGCGACACCATCAAGCTGGATGCGCCGCTGGTGTCGATGGAAACCGCAAAGGCGGTGGTAGAAGTGCCGTCGCCGGTGTCGGGCAAGGTGCTGAAGCTCGCGGGCGGCGACGGCGATGTGGTCATCACCGGCACGATGCTCGCGGTGTTCGAGGTCGATCCGTCGATGCCGCAGCGTGCGGAAGGCCAGGACACCGGACATCACCACGGCGGCGCCGCGCATACCGGCGACACGGCGCCGGGCGCGGCCGACAAGGTCGTCGCCTCCGACGACGGTGGCGTCATCAAGGATACCGGGGCACCCGCGCCCAAGGGCGAAGTCCGTGACGACGCCGGCACCGTGGTCGGCGCGATGCAGAGTTCCGACGCGGTGCGCAGCGAGGCCGCGGTCGCGGTCGGCGGCGTGAAGGCGATGCCGGCGGTGCGCGCGATGGCGCGCAAGCTCGGCGTCGATCTGTCGCGCGTGCGCGCCACCGGCGCCGACGGCGTGGCGACGATGGACGATGTGAAGCGCGCGGCGGCCGATGGTTCGGCAAAGGCCGGTGCTGCGGGCGCTGCTTCTGTGGGAGCGACGGGAGCCGCGACTTCGGGCGCCGCGGCAAGACCCGTCTCGGCTTCCGCCGCTCCCACAGCCAACGCAGGCCAGCGCACGCAGTTGTCCGCCACCGGCAAACCGATGCGCACGCAGCCGCCGGGCGTGTCCGCCAGCGGACAGCCGGAACAACTCAAGGGCGTGCGCCGCAACATGGCGCGGGTCATGGCCGATGCGCACGCGAAAGTGGTGCCGACCACGCTCACCGACGACGCCGATATCCATGCCTGGGCGCACGGCAACGACATGACCGTGCGCCTGGTGCGCGCGATCTGCGTCGCCGCGAAAGCGGTGCCGGCGCTCAACGCCTGGTTCGACGGCGACAACCTCACCCGCACGCTGCACCCGCACGTCGACATCGGCATCGCGGTGGACACCGACGACGGCCTGTTCGTGCCCGCCCTGCGCAACGCCGACGTGCTCGACGCGCGCGGCGTGCGCGAAGCCATCACCCGCCTGCGCACGCAGGTCGAGGACCGCAGCATTCCGTCCAGCGAACTGAGCGGCTACACGATTTCGCTCTCGAACTTCGGCATGTTCGCCGGCCGCTACGCCACGCCCGTGGTGGTGCCGCCGTGCGTCGCCATCGTCGCCGCCGGCCGCGCGCGCCACCAGATCACCCCGGTGCTGGGCGGCTTCGAATCGCACAAGGTCATCCCGCTGTCGCTGACCTTCGATCACCGCGTCTGCACCGGCGGCGAAGCGGCGCGCTTCCTGCGTGCGATGCTGGATGATCTCGGCTTGCCGGGTTGACGGAGATATTGGGCCGCCATGAGTTCGGAGCGTGGATTGCTATTCGGCATCGATGAATGCGGTGCGACGACGGAATATTCGTCGCGCCGCCAGCGGCAATTTCTTGAACATCTCCATGAATGCTCGACACGTGATGGTTGGTTCGGAGATGGGTGGTATTGGGGCAAGGCGACCATCGTGACGATCACGCGTTGTAACCCGACTAGCGGCGCCGTCGACAGCACGTTGAGGGTCGACTTGTTCGACGATCGCGTGGTCGTCGGTTACGACACGACGCATCAATTGACGGACGATCTCGACGAATCTCGCGCCGACGTGCACGTCCTTTTCGGGGACGAGCCTGCCGTGCTTGCCGATTTCGCGGCCCGCAAAGTGCGTTTCGAACTGGAAAAGAATTCGGCATCGCAATGATGCAACAAGCGATTCCGGCACCGGACCGCCCTTCATCGGCGCGGATCAATTCACCCGCATCGATGCCTGACCGATGCGCAGGGGCGCCTGCTCACCGCCCACGGGAAGCCCACGCGCGTCGCGGATCTCGATATACCGGGCTTGATCCGGCGCCTCGCCGAGGCGGAACCATTCGATGCGATGAAGATTGCGACCCTGCCCGGGGAAGCGCATCTCCATGTCGAACATCGTTCCGGCGTCCATCCCGCCCCAGCCCGCCGGGCAATCCCAGGGCTGAGGCCTGGCAGGATCGGCTTCTCGGCTGTTGAGGAACGTCCTTGACGTCGTTCCTGATGCGTCGCGACGGACGTATCGGATGCATAGCGGTTCGGAAAAAAACGATGTGAGGTGGACGCGCGCGAAGTCGTCGTCCTTTTTCCGGGCGGCCTGGCCCAGCATGAAATGCCCGCGTTTCTTCAATGCGTCGTTGCGCGCGGCATCGCGCGCGGCCCAGCGTCGCCAGCCGTTATGCACGCCGGTGCCGGTTGGAATATCGGTGTTGCCGACGCGGAGCGAACCCTTCTCCCGCCTCGTCCAGTGCGCAAGCAGGGCACCGGAACGATCGCGGGCGAACTCGGTATCGTAGGTCGCATTCACGAACAGCCCGCCGTTCTGACACCGATACTGCCGGCCAAGCGTCCACGTCGTCGAAGCGTAGGGCTGCAAGACCGATCCGCCCTTGCGCGCTTCGAGCGTATCCAGCCCCTTCTCGTCGACGGCGAACTCGAACCTGATCCACGCGCCATCGTCGGCCTGCGTGATCTTCAACTTGTGGTCCACGTAGTCCGTGAGGTTCCCGTTTTCCATCCAGCCGTGCAGTTTCGAGAGCAGATATTCGTCCGCGCCGTCGTATTCGCCCGCAAGGTCTGGACAGCCGCCCTTCCGCGAAAACAGGCCCCAGGCGCGCCCGGGCCAGTCGTCCGGGTACTCCGACAGACTGCAGGCCGACGACGACAGCATGCCGACGATGCAGCCGACGACCCAGGCGGATCGCAGGCTCGTGCGCGGGCGCGCGGCCCGAGTCGCCATCCGGTTCGCATTGCCTTCCATCGTCGTACCCCGCTACACGAATCGGCAGAGTATATCGGCGCACGATGCTGGATCATTCGGGATTACCGGCCTAGTATGCGCATCCCAAATTGTTGCGAGGTTCTGATGTCCGTCACCGGCATGATCATCGGCAGTGTCTTCGGCGCCCTCGCGGGCTTGGCCGTCATCAACATCATGGCATCGATGGTCAAGGGCAAGAACAACCCGTGGGATGTCGTCGTTTTTCCCGCGATGGACGATGTCGCCAGTACCGTCGCGACGTGGGCGGAGGAACGGCATGGCTATCGCCTCGTCCGCACCGAGGGGCAAACCCGGGTCTACAAGAAGGGCATCAACTTCCTGACCGCACCGATGTTCCTCGAGTCGACGCAGGGCGATGCGCAGCACACGCTGAAGGCATATACCCAAGTCGACGGGTTGCTGATCAAGGGCAATCTGGCGCTGTCGGCCGATGGTCCGATGGCCAAACTGCCGCGCAGCATGGCGAAGAAAGCCGTGAACGATCTGCTGGCGACGCTGCGGCAACCGCTGTTGGCGTGATCCGCGCGGGACGCGCGTTCAGTACCTTGGGATCGCGGCATCCACATCGATGCTCCACGCATCAATCCCGCCAACAACATTGTAGAGATCCGCGAATCCCTGCTGCGCAAAATACATCGCGGCCTGCGCGCTGCGGCCGCCGTGGTGACAGAGGAAGGCGATCGGCGCGTCCTTGGGCAGCGCGAGCAGGCGTTCCAGGCCGCCGTCTTCGAGGCCTTCATGCGCGACATCGACCGACGCGATCGCACGCTCTTCCGGCGGGCGCACATCGACGAGGGTGATCGCGCCCGCGCGCGCCTGCGCGTCGGCGTCGGAGACGGAAAGATTGCGGAAGGACATGGCGGCTCCTGATCGTGCGGCGATGCGTGGCATCATGCCGCGATGACGTCGCCTTCCGCCAGTCCGGCCGCCAGCCTGCATCGCATTCCGCGCCGTCCGCACGCGTGGATCTGGCTGCTGGCGTTGTCGCAGTTGCTGGTAGCCGCCGCGTGGTGGTACTGGGGTTGGGCAATCGGGCTGCCGCTGATGATCGCCAGCCACTTGCCGTTCTGGTGGGGCACGCTGTGGCCGTATTCGCGCCTGTTCGGGCCGGTGCTGAGGCGTTTGCCGACGAGCGACAAACAGGTGTGGCTGACGATCGACGACGGCCCGTCCGACGACACCCTCGCCGTGCTCGACGCGCTGGATGCGCATGGCGCGAAAACCACGTTCTTCCTGGTCGGCGAACGCGCGGCGCGGCATCCCGAGCGCGTGCGCGAGATCCTGCGTCGCGGCCACGGCATCGGCAACCACAGCGCCAGTCATCCAGCGGCGTGGTTCTGGGCGCTGGGGCCGTCGCGGATGCGCCGCGAGATCGCGGACACGCAGCGGATCCTGCAGGAGATTGCCGGAGAACCGCCGCGCTGGTTCCGCGCGGTGGTCGGCATGAGCAATCCGTTCGTCAACGCCGCGCTGAAAACGCATGGCCTGGCGCGGGTGGCGTGGAGTGCACGCGGCTTCGACGGCGTCGCCGCCGATCCCGATGCGGTGGTGGCGCGGATCGAACGCGGACTTTCGCCGGGCGCGATCGTGCTGCTGCACGAGGGCGCGGCGCATGGGCGGAATGTCGAAACCCTGCGCCTGCTGCTGCAACGGCTGGATGCGTTGGGTTATCGCGCGATCCTGCCGGAGCAACGGTAGGAGCGGCGGCTTTCAACAGCCGAATGGCTGGTCAAGCCGCCGCTCCCACAAAAGCAGGCTTCGCGGCCTACGCGCGCTTCGCGACGATCAACCAGTTGTTGAACGGGGTGTTGCCGTACAGCGGCGTGAATTCGGCCTGCAGGCCGGCGGCGTCCAGCGCTGCGCGCAAGCCGTCGAGGGTGGGATAGCTGCGCGGGCGGAACTGCATCCAGCCGATCCAGTTGGCGAGGCGGTCGGTGACGCGCGAGGTCCGCGCGCGGCCGGTGGTGTCGCCGATGGCGCTGCGGATCACCAGGACCGCGCCGGGCGTGAGCATCGCGGCCATCTTCGCGATCAGCGCGCGCTGTCCGTCGGCGTCGAGATACTGCAGCACGTCGAGGATCGCGACGCTGCCGCGATGCTCCGGCGTGGTGTTGGCGAGATCGACCACGTCGAACTGCATCTGCGCGAAGCCGCACCTGTCGGCGACGCGGCGCGCGCGGGCGATCTTGGCGGCGTCGTTGTCGACGCCGCGATACGCCAGCGTCTGCCCGTCGAAGCGCAGCGCGTGCGCCAGCAGGCCCAGGCCGCAGCCGAGGTCCAGCAGCGGTTCGCTGCTGCCGCGCAGCGCGGCGAGCACGCCGGGATACAGCGGATCGCTGCCGAGCTTGGCGCGCACGTAGTAGTAATCGTAGCGATTGCCCAGCGGGAACGACGGCAGGAAGGCTTCGGCGATGCGGCGCGCGTCGGCGGAGGCGAACGGCAGCGTAGCGGCGCTCATGGCGATGGCCCGTAAGGCTTGCCGCTGGACAACATGTGCCGTACCGCCGGCAGCGCCAGTCGCGCCCATTCGGCGTACATCGCGGCGGACGGATGCAGGCCGTCGCCGGCCAGCATCGCCGGCTCGGCGCCGCGCGCGCGGCTGACCGGCGCGATATCGATGAAGACCACGCCGCGCTCGGCGCAGAGCTTCGCCGCGGCCGCGTTGTAGGCGTCGAGTTCGCGCGCGATCGCGGCGATGTCGCGGCCGCTCTTCGCGGCGAACGGGGTCACGCCCCAGTCCGGAATCGCCAGCACGAACACGCGGTCGGCGCGACGCCCGGCGAAGCCGATGGCCCGTTCCAGCAGGATCGCGAATTCGTGCGCGTACTCGTCGACGGCGCGACCGCGATACTGGTTGTTGACGCCGATCAGCAGACTGACCAGCGCATGGCCGTCGCCGAGCGGCTCGGCCGCGTCGATCGCCGCAGAGAGTTCGTCGGTGGTCCAGCCGGTGGTGGCGATGACGCGGGGGTCATCGATGACGATGCCCTCGGCGCGCAGCGCGGCCGCCAGTTGCATCGGCCAGCGGCCGGCCGGCTCGACGTTTTCGCCGATCGTGTAGCTGTCGCCGAGGGCGAGATACGAAGCGGTCGCCACGGCGTGCGTGTCATCGGCAACGCCGGTCGCGAGCATCGCTGCGAGCATCGCCGGCACGACCGTCATCGATCAGGCGACTGCGGCGCGCTGCGCGGACGCGGTGTCGGCGCGACGCTGCAGCACGCGCTCGATCCGCGCGAACACTTCGCGCAGCACCGGTGCTTCCGGCAGCAGGGTGACGCGGAAGAAATTGCGCTCGGGCACGTTGAAGCTGGAGCCCGGCACGATCAAGACATCCTCGGTTTCCAGCATCTCCAGCGCGAAGGCGTGGTCGTCGAAACCGTGCGCGGCGGCGCCGACCACGGCCGGGAAGCCGTACAGCGCACCGGCCGGCGCGACCAGTTGCAGATGCTCGCTCGCCTCGCAACAGTCGATCAAGGCGCGGCGGGTCTCGTACAGACGACCGCCGGGCGCGGTGAGCGCGCTGATGGTGTCGGTGCCGTGCAGCGCGGCGTCGATGGCGAACTGACCGGGCACGTTCGCGCACAGGCGCAGCGCGCCGAGCAGGTCCATCGCATGGTGGAAGTCGCCGCTGGCCAGCGGGTCGCCGCTCAGCACCGCCCAGCCCACGCGCCAGCCGCAGGCGCGATGCACTTTCGACAGACCGCCGAACGACAGGCACGGCAGATCGCCGGCCAGCGGCGCCAAGGCTTCGAACTTCGCATCGTCGTAAAGAATGTGATCGTAAATCTCGTCCGCCATCAGCAGCAGGTTGTGCTTCGCGGCGATCGCGACGATGCGTTCGAGGATCTCGCGCGGATAGTTCGCGCCGGTGGGATTGTTCGGATTGATCAGCACGATCGCGCGGGTGCGCGAGGACACCAGCTGCGCGATCTCGTCGGGATCGGGCAGGAAGCCGTTGTCGGCATGGCAGCGGTAGTACACCGGGCGGCCGTCGTTGAGGATGGTCGCGGCCGACCACAACGGATAGTCGGGCGACGGCAGCAATACCTCGTCGCCGGGGTTGAGCAGCGCACGCAGGCTCAGATCGATCAGCTCGCTGACGCCGTTGCCGATGAACACGCGCTCGGGCGAGGCGTTCGGCGTGCCGCGCTGTTTGTGGAACGCGGCGATGGCCTCGCGCGCAGCCGGCAGGCCCTGCTGGTGGGTGTAGGGATCGGTGTGCGCGATGTGGTCGGCGATGGCCCGCTGCAGATGCTCCGGCGCACGGAACCCGAACGCACCGGGGTTGCCGATGTTGAGCTTGATCTGGGTCCGGCCCTGGGCCTCGAGCTCGCGGGCGCGGCGGGCGAGTTCGCCGCGGATTTCGTAGCGCACTTCGGAGAGGCGTTCGCGGGTCTTGAGGACGGGTTTCGGGCTGCTGTGCGGACTGGAGGAAGACATCGTTTCGGCGGGCGCAAAAAGTGTGCAAAGACTAGCAGATCGCTTCTGGGAACCGGCCGGACGGGGCACCCGGGGCGCCCATCGCGCTTGCTCTGCCGCCCTCGGCAATGGGCCGCGCATCGCCCATTCCGGCCGCACGCGTCCGGGGCGACATAGAATCCGCGCATGACCAATCGCTTCCCGCTCGTTTGACCGCCCCGCCTCCCACCCCCGCCCTCGACGCCATCGGCTGGCCGTTTGCCGGCGCCGCCGGTCGCGAGGTCGCCGATCCGGACTGGGCCGCCGCCATCGCCGCGCATCCGCAGGCGCGTCCGGCGCGGGTGATCGAACAGCACCGCTCCGGCTATGTCGTCGCCGAAGCGCCCGGCCACGCGCTGAGCGTGGAATCGCCGCCGGAATGGATGCGTCGCCGCTTCCCGTCGCAGGACCGCGCCGCGGTCGGCGACTGGGTGCTGGTTGAAGGCGATACGCACGAAGACCGTTCGCCGCGTCCCCGGATCGTCGCCCTGCTGGCGCGGCGCAGCACCATCAAGCGCGCCGCCGCCGGCGAGCATTACCAGCAGCAGGTGATCGCCGCGAACATCGACACGGTGTTCGTGGTCTGCGGCCTGGACGCCGACTTCAACCCACGCCGGATCGAACGCTATCTGCTGCTGGTCCGCGGCGGCGGCACCGCCCACGGTTCGCCCAAGCCGGTGGTGGTGCTGACCAAGGCCGACGTGGACGGCAACGACGCCGAAGCCTCGTTGGCGGCGCTGGCGGAACTGGCGGCGCAGGGCATCGTCGCGGTGGCGGTGAACGCCAAGGATCGCGCCAGCGTCGCCGCGCTGGACCCGTGGCTGGGGCCGGGCCGCACCGCGGTGCTGGTGGGTTCGTCGGGCGCCGGCAAGTCCACCCTGACCAACACCTTGTTGGGCGAAGAAAAGATGAAGACCAGCGCGGTGCGCGAAAACGACGCCCGCGGTCGCCACACCACCACCTTCCGCACCCTGCTGCCGCTGCCGTCGGGCGGCTGTCTGATCGATACCCCCGGCATGCGCGAACTCAAGCCGACCGGCGAGGAGCATCTGGCCGACGGCGGTTTCGCGGATATCGAAACCCTGACCGGCGAATGCAAGTTCCGCGACTGCCACCATGCCCGCGAACCGGGCTGCGCGGTGCGCGCGGCGCTGGAAGCCGGCACCCTGGATCCGGCACGCTTGGCGAACTACCTCAAGCTGCGCGACGAGGTAGCCACCGCCGCCGACAAACTCGCGACCCGGCTGGTGCAGAACGCCAACCCGAAAACCGGAAGCAAGCCGCGGCACAGGCCGTCGGATGACCGATATGGGCGGGAGTAACTTTGCAACTGTGGGAGCGGCGGAAGCCGCGATGAATCGCCGGAAGGCTTTCCGCGGCCCATCGCGGCTTCCGCCGCTCCCACAAGGGCTGCGATGAGCCTTCCACCCGACATCGCCCATCACGCCGCGCTTGATGCGCGCCTGGTCGCGGCGGTGCGCGGCATCCGCCTGCTGGAAACCCTGAGCTGGCCGGCGAGCGCGCAGGAGACCTTCCTGGCGGCATGGCGGATCGGCCGCATCCATCTGCCGCAGATCGAATATCCGAAGGAAGACTTCGACGCGGTCCGCGCGGAACTGGACGCGGTCCGCGCCGACGCCGACCCGGACCATCCGCTCGGCCACTATCTGCTCCAGACCGCCGACAGCTGGCGCATCGGCACCCGCCTCCTCGACGCCGCGGGCAGCCACAAAGTCACCGCGTATTCGACCCGCCTGTACGGGCGCCCGGTGGAAATGCTGCCCGGCAACGGTCCGACCAATCTCGAAGCCGCGCGGCATTTCATCGACGTGGCCGACGACATGGACCAGGAGCTGCGCGACATCGAGCCCGACGCGGTGATGGCCGCGGAAACGGTGCGCGACGCGCTGCAGGGCGACATCGATGCGTTCTTCACCGACCACAAGGTCAGGGTCGAGCTGGACCCGGCGCTGATCGCCAAGGCCGCCGCCAGTTCCACCCGCATCCGCCTGCGCACCAATACCGGTTTCAGCGAATACGACCGCCACCAGCTGCTGGTCCACGAAGCCTTCGTGCATACGCTCACCGGCATCAACGGCCGCGAACAGCCGCTGCTGAAATCGATGATCCGCAGCGCGCCGCGCACCACCGCCACCCAGGAAGGGCTGGCGACGTTCGCCGAACTGATCTCCGGGGCGATGGACATCGAACGCATGAAGCGCATCAGCCTGCGCATCGTCGCCATCGACATGGCGATCGGCGGCGCCGATTTCGTGCAGGTGTTCCGCTTCTTCCTCGATGCCGGGCAATCGCCCGAGGACAGCTTCGCGTCGTCGCAGCGGGTGTTCCGCGGCGCCCCGCTCGGCGGCGGCGCGGCGTTCACCAAGGACACCGTGTACCTGCACGGTCTGCTCAGCGTCCACACCTTCTTCCGCTGGTGCCTGCGCCATCGCAAGCTCGCCGTCGCGCGGCAGCTGTTCGCCGGCAAACTCGCGCTGGAAGACGTGTTCGCGCTGCAGCCGATGTTCGATGCCGGCGCCATCGCCGCGCCGCGCTACCTGCCCCCGTGGATGCAGCGCGCGAACGGGCTGGCGGGCATGCTCGCGTTCTCGCTGTTCGCCAACCGCATCCGCCTCGACCGCGTGGACGCCGACGACCTGGTGCTGGGGCTGGGCGTCTGATCGAATCGTCCTGAGGGCCTGTTCAAAATCTCTCGATCCACTCCGTAGAGTGGCCTTCAGGCCGCTGCTCCTGGGCGTCCAGCGGCCTCGTAGAACGACGACCATTCGCCACCGCACGGCGAAAACCGCGGCTTGCCGCTAGAATCGATGGCCCTGACCCCATCAAGACGGCGCGGCGCCGCATCCGATGTCCGAGACCAGCAACGATCTGAAGCAATCCGCCCTCGCTTATCACCGCCAGGATCCCCCGGGCAAGATCAAGGTCGCGCCGACCAAGCCGCTGGTGACCCAGCGCGACCTCGCCCTCGCCTACTCGCCGGGCGTGGCCTACGCCTGCGAAGCCATCGTCGAAGACCCCAACGCCGCCAGCGAAATGACCGCACGTGGCAACCTGGTCGCGGTGATCACCAACGGCACCGCAGTGCTGGGCCTGGGCGACATCGGCCCGCTCGCCGGCAAGCCGGTCATGGAAGGCAAGGGCGTGCTGTTCCAGAAATTCGCCGGCATCGACGTGTTCGATATCGAGATCGACGAACGGGACCCCGACAAACTGGTCGAGATCATCGCCTCGCTGGAACCGACCTTCGGCGGCATCAATCTCGAAGACATCAAGGCACCCGAGTGCTTCATCGTCGAGCGCAAGCTGCGCGAGCGCATGAACATCCCGGTGTTCCACGACGACCAGCACGGCACCGCGATCATCGTCGGCGCGGCCGTACTCAACGCGCTGGAGATCGTCGGCAAGAAGATCGAGGACGTGAAGCTGGCCACCTCCGGCGCCGGCGCCGCCGGGATCGCCTGCCTCGACATGCTGGTGGCGCTGGGCATGAAGCCGGAGCACATCCTGGCGGTGGATCGCGACGGCGTGATCTATGCCGGCCGCCCGCACCTCGACCCCGACAAGGCGCGCTACGCCCGCGACACCGACAAGCGCACGCTGGCCGATATCATCATCGGCGCCGACGTGTTCCTCGGCCTGTCCGCCGCCGGCATCCTCAAGCCGGAGATGGTCGCCACGATGGCCGAGCGGCCGGTGATCCTGGCGCTGGCGAACCCCAACCCCGAAATCCTGCCCGAAGACGCCCTGCGCGTCCGTCCGGACTGCATCATCGCCACCGGCCGCTCGGACTATCCGAACCAGGTCAACAACGCGCTGTGCTTCCCGTACATCTTCCGCGGCGCGCTGGATGTGGGCGCGACCGAAATCAACGAAGCCATGAAGCTGGCCTGCGTGCGCGCCATCGCCCAGCTCGCGCGCATGGAGGCGTCCGACCTCGGCGGCGCCTATGCCGGCGAAATCCCGCGCTTCGGCGCCGACTACATCATCCCGCGCCCCTTCGACCCGCGCCTGCTCACCGTGCTGGCGCCGGCAGTGGCGCAGGCGGCGATGGATTCCGGCATCGCCCTGCGGCCGATGGCCGATTTCACCGCGTATCGCGAAAAACTCGGCCAGTTCATCTACCGTACCGGCCTGCTGATGAAGCCGGTCTACGACCGCGCGCGCAGCGACCGGAAAAGGGTCGTGTACGCCGAAGGCGAAGAGGAAACCGTGCTGCTCGCGGTGCAGACCGTGGTCGACGAACAACTGGCGCGCCCGATCCTGATCGGCCGCCCGGACGTGATCGAGACCCGCATCCAGCGGCTCGGCCTGCGGATGAAGGTCGATGTCGATTTCGACCTCACCAACATCAACGACGACCCGCGCTTCAACGACTACTGGCAGCAGTACCACGCGCTGACCGAACGCCGCGGCGTGACCCCGGCCGCGGCCAAGAACCTGCTGCGCTCGCGGCCGTCGCTGATCGCCGCGCTGATGGTGGAACGCGGCGAAGCCGATGCGATGATCTGCGGCCTGGTCGGCCGTTTCCACAAGAAACTCGGCTACCTGCTGAGCGTGTTCGACTTCGAGCGCGGCGTCAGCGGCACCGCGGCGATGACCGGCGTGATCAACGACCACGGCGTGTGGTTCTTCCTCGACACCCACGTGCAGGTGGACCCGTCCGCCGAGCAGATCGCAGAAGCCACGCTGCAGGCCACCTATCGCCTGAAACTCTTCGGCATCGAACCCAGGGTCGCGCTGCTGTCGCACTCCAACTACGGCAGCCACGAGAACGCCAGCGCCGCGAAGATGCGTCGCGCCTACAAACTGATTCGCGCGCGCGCGCCGCGGCTGGAGGTCGACGGCGAAATGCAGGGCGATACCGCGTGGGACGAAGTGCTGCGCAAGCGCATGTTCCCCAACACCACCCTGCACGGCCGCCCCAACCTGTTCGTGCTGCCCAACCTCGACGCCGCCAACATCACCTACAACATGGTCCGGGTGATGACCGACGGCGTCGCCATCGGCCCGATCCTGATGGGCCTGGACCAGCCCGCGCACATCCTCACCCCCGCCTCCACCCCGCGCCGCGTGGTCAACATGACCGCGATCGCCGCGGTGGACGCGCAGATCCGCCAGCAGCGCGAAGCCGAGGCGACGAACCGCAGGGCGACGCGCGAGGAGTGATGGCCGGAGCCTCATCGCGGCTTCCGCCGCTCCGGCCCAGGACGAATCGAGGATGCATCGAAGATCGGGCCGCGCCTGCGGCTGGGGCGGTCGATGCCATTACGATGAGGCTTTTGTGCTTCATCGCGGCTTCCGCCGTTCCCACAGCAAGCCCGAAAAACACTGAATCCTGTGGGAGCGGCGGAAGCCGCGATGAAGCACGGAAACATTCACGGCAAGCGGCATGCTATTCCCAATCCGCCATGCCATCCTCCAGCCACACGCAGCTCCAATACGGGTAGTCGCCAGCCCTGCGCACCAGGCCAGCACGCACCGGATTCACGACCATGTATCTCATTGTCGCTGCGATGCTTTCATCGCAGCGCAACGCATGGTCGTGATAGCCCGGCATCCAGACACGGCCGCGCCTGCGGTCGACCGCGTTGGCGAGCCCGGCGGTGACGCATTTCGCGCGCCGCATCAACGCAGGCAGCGACTCGCTTTCGCCAAGTTCGACCATCACATGCATGTGGTCGGGCATCAACACCCAGCACAGTCCGCGTGAGCCACGCCAGAGGCGCTCGGAATCTATCGTGGCAGCGACCCGTGATGCAGACGTCCAATGCGCGAAACGGGTTTCGCGCTGATCGCAAAGGGTTGTGATGAGATATCGCTGACCTGCGATCGATTGACGACCGATGCGCAACGCATTGGACCTGGGCGAAGAGAGTGTTTTCATGCCGGCAGCTTCGCTCTGTGGCCAATCCTGCCGCTATCGGGAAATACCGCATTGCGACTTCGGAATTTTCTGAATCCCGGTTTCATGTCGAGACCACGGTTTCTTCATCGCGGCTTCCGCCGCTCCCACAGGATTTCAGGATTTCGCTGTGGGAGCGGCGGAAGCCGCGATAAACAATGGCGAGCCAATGAATCGCCCAGGAAATCGATTTCCCGCCACAAAACCCCACCCCGGACGCCGCCGTACGGGGCAGCCCCCGCGCCCGCTGCTAGAATCCCGACTCTAAACCGAATGTCCCCCACAGGATGCGGCCACGCGGCCGCAGCGGAGCCCGACGCATGAGCTGGTTGAACGAACTGCTGCAGAACGACCCCGACCCCACCGAGACCCGCGAGTGGGTCGAGTCGCTCAAGGCGGTCATCGACGCCGACGGCGCCGAGCGCGCCCACCAGTTGCTGCAGGGCATGGTCGAACTGACCCGCCGCGCTGGCGCGCACCTGCCGTTCACGCCCACCACCGAATACATCAACACCATTCCGTCGCACCTCGAAGCGCGCATGACCGGCGATCAGCACATGGAATGGCGGATCCGCTCGATCATCCGCTGGAACGCGATGGCGATGGTGGTCCGCGCCAACCGCAAGCCCGGCGACCTCGGCGGCCACATCGCCAGCTTCGCCAGCTCGGCCACGCTCTACGACGTCGGCTTCAACCATTTCTGGCGCGCGCCCAGCGCCGACCACCCGGGCGACCTGCTCTACACCCAGGGCCACAGCTCGCCCGGCATCTATGCCCGCGCCTTCCTGGAAGGCCGGATCAGCGAATCGCAGATCGACCACTTCCGCATGGAAGTGGACGGCCGCGGCGTCAGCAGCTACCCGCATCCGTGGCTGATGCCGGATTTCTGGCAGACCCCCACCGTCAGCATGGGCCTGGGGCCGATCGCCGCCATCTACCAGGCGCGCAACTGGAAATACCTGGAAGGCCGCGGCCTGATGCCGAAGAGCGACCGCAAGGTGTGGTGCTTCCTCGGCGACGGCGAAACCGACGAACCCGAATCGCTGGGCGCGATCTCGGTCGCCGGCCGCGAAGGCCTGGACAATCTGGTCTTCGTCATCAACTGCAACCTGCAGCGCCTCGACGGCCCGGTGCGCGGCAACGGCAAGATCATCCAGGAACTGGAAGGCGGCTTCCGCGGCGCCGACTGGAACGTGGTCAAGACCATCTGGGGCAGCTACTGGGACCCGCTGCTGGCCAAGGACAGCACCGGCCAGCTCAAGCGGCTGATGATGGAAACCGTGGACGGCGAATACCAGAACTGCAAGGCCTTCGGCGGCGCCTACACGCGCGAACACTTCTTCGGCAAATACCCGGAAACCGCCGCGCTGGTCGCCAATCTGAGCGACGACGACATCTACCGCCTCAACCGCGGCGGCCACGACCCGCACAAGGTCTATGCCGCGTACCAGAACGCCATCGACACCAAGGGCCAGCCCACGGTGATCCTCGCCAAGACGGTGAAGGGCTACGGCATGGGCGCCTCGGGCGAAGCGCTCAACCCCACCCACAACACCAAGAAGCTCGACGACGACGCCGTGCGCACGTTCCGCGACCGCTTCAAGATCCCGGTCAGCGACGACCAGCTGAAGGACGGCGCGGTGCCGTTCTACCACCCCGGCCCGAAATCGCCGGAAGTCGAATACATGCTGGAGCGCCGCCGCGCGCTGGGCGGTTCGCTGCCGCAGCGCCGCCGCAAGTCCACCGAGTCGCTGGAAGCGCCGAAACTCGAAGTCTTCGACCGCCTGCTCAAGAGCAGCGGCGACCGCGAGATCAGCACCACGATGGCGTTCGTGCAGGCGCTGAACATGATCCTCCGCGACAAGGCCGTCGGCCCGCGCTGCGTGCCGATCGTCGCCGACGAAGCCCGCACCTTCGGCATGGAAGGCCTGTTCCGCCAGCTCGGCATCTACGCGCCGCAGGGCCAGAAATACAAGCCGGTGGATCGCGACCAGCTGATGTACTACCGCGAAGACGCCGCCGGCCAGGTGCTGGAAGAAGGCATCACCGAATGCGGCGCGTTCTCGTCGTGGATGGCCGCGGCCACCAGCTACAGCACCAACGACCTGCCGATGCTGCCGTTCTACATCTACTACTCGATGTTCGGCTTCCAGCGCATCGGCGACAGCGCCTGGCA
>JAIMKJ010000027.1:35738-53700 GCA_020692565.1 Thermomonas sp. | reverse complement strand
TGGGGCGATGGCGATGCCGCAGCCGCCGTCGCCGCGGTGCGCGCCGCCTTCGTCGCCGGACCGCGCTGGCGCACGGCGGCTGCGCCGGGCGCGCCGGTGCTGTTGCCGCCGCTGTATCCGGAAGGATGAGCCAGAAGCATGCGCCTGAAGCTTGATCCGGAAGCCCGCACCCTCGCCCCGGCGGTCGCCCTGCGACGCCTGATATCCTCCAACGAACCTTTGCAGGAATCCGCATGAGCACCGAAACCGCCGCCGCGCCGCCGCGCCTGCCGATGCACTGGAAAATCGCGATCGGTTTCGCCGCGGGCATCCTCCTCGGGCTGATCGTCTACCGCTTCATCGGCGCCGATGCGGCATGGGTGCAGGGCTTCATCAAATACGCCACCCAGCCGTTCGCGACCATCTTCCTCAATCTCATCCTGATGCTGGTCATTCCGCTGTTGTTCTCGGCGCTGGTGGTCGGTATCGGCGAGATGGGCGATGTGCGCGCGCTCGGCCGCATCGGCTGGCGCACGCTGGCCTACACCACGGTGCTGTCGGCGATCGCGGTCATCATCGGTCTGCTGCTGGTGAACTGGCTCAAGCCGGGCGTCGGCGTGAACAGCGCCGACGCGATGAACATGATGAGTCAGGGCGCCGAGCGCGCGAAGAGCATCGTCAGCGACAGCACCAGCCAGCCCACCGGCATGGACATGCTGATCGGCATCGTGCCCAAGAACGTGATCGCGGCGGCCGCCGACAGCAACATCCTCGCGGTGATGTTCTTCGCGCTGCTGTTCGGCGTGGGCATGGTGCTGACCCGCAGCGAAGCGGCGAGCACGCTGAAACGCGCCATCGAAGGCCTGTTCGATGTCTCGATGACCCTGATCGGCCTGGTCATCAGACTGGCGCCGTATGCGGTGTTCTGCCTGATGTTCAATCTGGTCTCGCAGTTCGGCTGGGACCTGCTGGTGCGGCTCGGCGCGTTCGTGCTGGTGGTGCTGCTGGCGCTGGCGCTGCATCAGTTCGTGATCTATTCACTGGCGATCCGGCTGATCGCCAAACGCTCGCCGCTGGAATTCTTCCGCAGTGTCCAGGAAGCGATGCTGATGGCGTTCTCCACCGCGTCCAGCAACGCCACGCTGCCCACCGCGCTGCGCGTGGCCGACCAGAATCTCAAGCTGCCCAAGCGCGTCTCGCGCTTCGTGCTGACCGTCGGCGCCACCGCCAACCAGAACGGTACCGCGCTGTTCGAGGGCGTGACGGTGCTGTTCCTCGCGCAGTACTTCGGCATCGACCTGTCGCTGGGGCAGCAGGTCACGGTGATGCTGGTCTGCATCCTCGGCGGCATCGGCACCGCCGGCGTGCCCTCGGGTTCGCTGCCGGTGATCGCGCTGATCTGTGCGATGGTCGGCGTGCCGCCGGAAGGCATTGGCCTGGTGCTCGGCGTCAACCATTTCCTGGACATGTGCCGGACCACGGTCAACGTCACCGGCGACCTCGGCATCGCCGTGATGGTGTCGCGTGGCGAGTCCGACCCGCCGCGCGAGGCGTGACCGCGGTCGCGGTCCTGCCGCGCGTTCGCTTGTGGGCGCCCCGGCCCGCTGGCAGAATCGCTGCGAGATTTGCCCAATATTGGCGCCTACCCCCGGGCGCGCGTACTACCCAAGGAGAAAGAACGATGCGGAAGTTGTTTGCGATGACGGCGCTGTTGGCGCTGGCCGGCTCGGCGTTGGCCGCGGATCCCGCCTGCAAGACGAATTTCAAGCAGGAAGGCAAATTCATGACCGGGCGCACTTTCACCACCTGGGATGTCGTGACCGGCGTGAGCGTCTCCACGGCCTACAAGCGCATCTATGCCGAAGGCACCAAGTCGGGCCTGCGCGTGGCCTCCAGCGACGAAAAGGCCGGCGTGATCTCGTTCGAACAGCCCAACGGCGGCGTCGATCTCTCCGGCGCCAAGGCAACCCTGCCGTGGAACGTGGTGATCGAACCGCAGGGCAAGAACGTCAAGATCACGGTCACCAAGACCACCCCGGGCGGCTTCTCCACCAGCACCGACTTCCAGATCACCTCGATGTGTGCGGTGATCGACGCGGGTCGCTGATCGCGGCATCGGAACACGAGGCTCGACCCGACTTCGCCGGCCTGAACGCCGGCGAAGTCGTTTCCGGCATGCATCATGCGGGCCGATGCGCCCGGCATGACGCGATCCGAGGGGACATCCGCCCCTCCGGGATGGGACAATAAGCGGCCCGCAGCCCGCCGGGCGCCGCCGAAACGACTCCCGCCCCATGACGACGCCCAGCCGCCGCGATCTTGCCAACGCCATCCGTTTCCTCGCCATCGACGCGGTGCAGGCCGCCAACTCCGGTCATCCGGGCATGCCGATGGGCATGGCCGACATCGCCGAAGTCCTGTGGAACGACTACCTGCAGCACAACCCGGGCAACCCGCACTGGGCCAACCGCGACCGTTTCGTACTGTCCAACGGCCACGGCTCGATGCTGCACTACGCGCTGCTGCATCTCACCGGCTACGACCTGCCGCTCGACGAGCTGAAGAACTTCCGCCAACTCGGCTCGAAAACCGCCGGCCACCCGGAAAACCACATGACCCCGGGCGTGGAAACCACCACCGGCCCGTTGGGGCAGGGCTTCGCCAACGCGGTGGGCTTCGCGCTCGCCGAAAAACTGCTGGCGCAGCGCTTCAACCGTCCCGAGATGACCCTCGTCGATCACCGCACCTGGGTGTTCATGGGCGACGGCTGCCTGATGGAAGGCATCTCGCACGAAGCCGCGTCGCTGGCCGGCACCTGGGGCCTGAACAAACTCGTCGCATTCTGGGACGACAACAACATCTCCATCGACGGCCAGGTGCAGGGCTGGTTCACCGACGACACCCCGGCGCGCTTCGAGTCCTACGGCTGGACCGTGGTGCGCAACGTCGACGGTCACGACCCGGTGGAGATCAAGACCGCCATCGATACGGCGCTGCGCTCGGCGGACAAGCCGGTGCTGCTGTGCTGCCGCACCACGATCGGTTTCGGTTCGCCCGCGAAGGCCGGCAAGGAGTCCTCGCACGGCGCGCCGCTGGGTCAGGACGAAGTCGCCGCCACCCGCGCCGCGCTGGCGTGGGCGCACGCGCCGTTCGAGATTCCCCAGGCCATCGTCGACGGTTGGCGCGCCAACAACGTCGGCGCCGCGCGCGAACTGCACTGGCGCGATCTGTTCGATCTCTACGCCGCGGAGTATCCCGAACTGGCCGATGAATTCTCCCGGCGCATGCGCGGCGAACTGCCGGACGACTTCGCCGGCATCGCCGATGCCTACATCGCGAAGCTGCAGGCCGAAGGCCCGGTGGTCGCCTCGCGCAAGGCCTCGCAGATGGCGATCGAAGCCTTCGCGCCGCATCTGCCGGAACTGGTCGGCGGCTCCGCCGATCTGGCGCATTCCAATCTCACGCTGTGGACGGGCAGCAAGTCGGTCGCGGGCAGCGATCCCGACGCCAACTACGTCTATTACGGCGTGCGCGAATTCGCGATGACCGCGATCAGCAACGGCTTGGCGCTGCACGGCGGTTTCGTGCCGTACGACGCCACCTTCCTGGTGTTCAGCGACTACGCCCGCAACGCGGTGCGCATGAGCGCGCTGATGGAAGCCCGCGCGATCCACGTCTACACCCACGACTCCATCGGCCTGGGCGAAGACGGCCCGACCCATCAGCCGGTCGAGCATCTGGCGTCGCTGCGTTACATCCCGCACAACGACGTGTGGCGGCCGTGCGACGCGGTCGAATCCGCGGTGTCGTGGCGCGCGGCGATCGAACGCGCGGATGGCCCGTCGTGCCTGATCTTCTCGCGCCAGAACCTGGCGCATCAGCCGCGTTCCGATGCGCAGGTCGCCGACATCCGCCGCGGCGGCTACGTGCTGAAGGACAGCGTCGGTGCGCCGGAGTACATCCTGATCGCGACCGGTTCGGAAGTCGGCCTGGCGATGCGGGCCGCCGCCGAACTCGGCGACGGCGCGCGCGTGGTGTCGATGCCGTCGACCGATGTCTTCGATCGTCAGGACGCGGCCTATCGCGAAGCGGTGCTGCCGAAGGCCTGCCGCAAGCGCGTCGCCATCGAAGCGGGCGTGCGCGATTTCTGGGGCAAGTACGTCGGGCTCGACGGCGCGGTGATCGGCATGGACGGCTACGGCGCCTCCGCGCCGGCCGAGAAGCTCTACCCGCATTTCGGCATCACCGTCGACGCTGCGGTCGCGGCGGCGCGGGCGCTCTGATCCGGGCCGGCGTGTCGACGCGAGAGCACACGAGATGACCGGTCCGGCCGATCGCATCCTGCCTACCTGGCGCGCCGACATCGACGGACGCAGCGTCGCGGTGTACGACGGACTGATGCCCGAGCCCGAACTGCTCAAGCTGTGGGCGGTATTGAATCGCGCCGGCTTCACCCGCACCGAAATCGCGCGTCCGGATACCGCCGAGCACCGGCACTGGGCGACCGAGATCGCGGTGGACGCGCTGCAGCGCATGCCGTTCCTGGCGCCCACGCTGGCGGCGCTGGCCGATTTCGCGCCCGCGCAGCGCTATCGCGTCTATCGCAGCTACGTGAATGTCGCGCATTACGGCGACATGCTGTTCACCCACACCGATGCGCACCCGGACGCCGGCGAGCTCACCGCGCTGTGGTACATCTGCGACCGCTGGGAGATCGAGTGGGGCGGCGAGACGGTGTTCTACGACCGCACTGACGACGTGCGCGCCGCGGTCACCCCGCGTCCCGGGCGTCTCGCGATCTTCGACGGCGAATTGCGCCATGCCGGTCGTCCGCCGAACCGCGTGTGTTATGCGCCGCGATTCACCCTTGCGCTGAAGCTGGAGCGCGCGAATGACTGAGCCGCGCTGCGCCATCTCCCGGATCCGCGGGCAGAGCGTGTGAGCCGTCGCGGGCGTTTCGTTTCGACATCCGCGCGCGCCGCCGCATCGGCGGCCTTGATCTGGACCGCTTCGCTCTGCGCGCACGCCGCGTCGCCCGCAGCGTGCGCACGGGTCGACGGCATGCGCGCCGACGGCCCCCGGGCAAACAACGCGCAGACCGGCAGCATGCGTCGCCCGTTGCCGGATCCCGCGATGTGCCTGGCCCGCGCCGGCATCGCCGCATCGCCGGGCCCGGCCAGCGACGCCATCGTCGAAGCGCTGTTCGCCCACGAAAAAGAGCGTATGGCGGCCAGCCGTTTCGACGACGCCGAAGACACTCTCGACTGCGTCGAGGCGGTGCTCGGCGGCCGTGGCGGCAGCGATCGCGGCGATGCGATCGCGCGATACGAGCTGGTGCGGCGTCGCGGGATTCTCGACTACCGACGCGAGCGCATTCCCGAAGCCCTGAGTCGTTTCGAATGCGCCTTGTCGCTCTCGGAGGCGCGCGAAGATCGCGTTGCTGTCGCCCGCGATTTGAAGAATGTCGGCACCGCATTGCGCCGGCTCGGCGACTTCCACGGTGCGCTGCGCACATCGATCGAGAGTCTGGAGATCCAGCGCGCGAGCGGCGAAGTCGCCGGCGCGGTGCTGAGCAACATCGCCGATATCTATCGCGAACTCGACGAGCCGGACGAAGCGATGCGCTATTACAACGAAGCGTATGCGGTGCTTCAGCAGGGCGGAGATCAGGTCGAAGCGGCGCACGTGCTCGAAACGATGAGCGCGGTGGATCTCGATCGCGGCGTGCTGCAACAGGCGGCCTCGTGGCTGCAGCAGGCGTTGCGCACCTATCGCGAGAGCGGCAACCGCGCTTACGAAGTCCGCGTGTATGCGGGCCTGACGCGTGCCGCGCTGGCGTCGGGCGAGATCGCGCAGGCACGCGATTTCAGCGCATCCGCGTTGGCGGTCGCGGCCGAGCACGATCTGCCGCTGCCGGCATCGCTGCAACTGCAGACCGCGCGCGTCGAACGGCTGTCCGGACATGCCGCTGCGGCGGCGGCGCGCATGCGCGATACGTTGGTGGTTCTTGCCGATGACGATGCCGAACGCGCCGCGTTGCTGGAAGAATTGGCCGCAGCGCAGGAGGCGATGGGCGATCGCGGCGCTGCGATCGCCACGCTGCGGCGCGCGCACGCCGAACAGCGCGCGCTCGCGCGCGCCCAGCAAGACCGGCAACTCGGCTGGTTGCGTACGCGTTTCGAAACCGCCGAGCGCGACCGCACCATCGTCGCACTGGAAGCCGAAAATCGTCTGCGTCGCGCCGAGCTGCGGCAACGCACGTTGCTGCTGTGGCTGACGGTGGCGATCGCCTCTGCAGTCGGGCTGGGGCTTTGGGCGCTGCTGCAGCGTCGGCGCCAGCGCGAACGCCTGCAACAAGAGGCGCGGCGCGTACGCCAGGAAGAAGAACTCGCGCGCTACCGTCGCGAAGCCGATGCCTTGGCCGAAGATCGCAGCCTGCTGCAGGCCCTGCTCGACAGCCGCGACGATGCGGTCTGCATGCTCGATGCAGAAGGCCAGGTGTTGGCCGCGAATCGTGCTGCGTGCCGATCGCTCGGCGCGGGCGAACAGGCGCCGGTCGGACATGCCATCGCCGAATTCATCGCCGACCCGGATCATGCCGCGCTCGCATCTGCGCTGGAGCGCATGGAAGATACCGCGGCGCAGACCTTCGATTTCGTCGCGCACGACGGCACGCCGTTGCTTGCGCGTCTCGTGCAGTGGGAGCACGGCGACGGCCTGATCGTGCTAGGCTTGCAGACGCGCGCCGATCAAGGCGCTGACCGCTCGTCGCAGACGGCCGCTGTCGACGATTCCCGCGAAGCCGGCATGCCCGACGACATCCGCCGCAACGAATTCCGTCGTTCGCTGGTCGAGCTGATGCTCGCGGTGATCGACACCTGGGAGCGCGCGACCGGCAGCAGTCGATTGGAACTCGCGGAAAAAAGCCGCATCTGGCGCGTCGCCATCGACGACGGCCGCCTGCGCGCACGCGCGATGGAGCGCTACCTCACCGTCGCCAAACTCCCGCATAACCCGCGCTGGCGCGATGTCCTGCGCTCCGCCTATTTCGTGCTGGGGCAATGCGCGATGGAAGCGCAGACGCGCGAAGATCTGCAGCGCCGCGTCGACGCGGTGCTGGCGTATACGCGGCGTAGTGCATTGGTGTGATGGGGCCGCTGCATGGCGAGTGGCCGTGCGATAGCGTACGGATATGTTGTGTTGACTGCTCTCGGCGAAGGCGATAGCGTGGCTGTCGTCACGGCGACACAGCTTGCTGCCGGACCCGATACAGTCGTTGCGGGTTAGACCCGATGTGCTTAGGCTGCCCGGACAGCCATGGTCAAGCGAAGGGAGCAGGGCATGACGCGCAACGAGGAAGTGCAGAGTCTCGATCAGGTCATACAGTTACTCCTTGGCTTGATTCGGCGCAGTCTCCGATTCGGCGGAGCTTGTTTCATCGCGAGTGCGCTTTGGCTTGCTGGCGCCCCGGAAGCTTCAGCGCAGCAAGGCTTCGATCCGGCGCGCTTCTGTTATCTCTACGGCGGCACGACGACCTATGTTTGTTCGGATACCCGTCAAGAGACAGAAGTCGCGATGCGGAACGATCCTGCGTTCCAGGGAACTGGGCAGTTCCTTGAGCGTTTCGATCCGCCGGGAGCCTTCCAGGCGACCGGAAGCATGACGGTTCCGAATGTCCAATTCTATTATCAGATACAGAAGCAGGCGCCGTTGGCCCGATACACGATGTACGCTACGACAGTGTCGGGCGTGTTGGGCTGCACCCCGCCGGCGCAGGATCCGGACGCCGAGTATGCGAACTGGTGCGACAGCGAGACGAATCTGGTCGCATTGACGCAACAACGTTTGCTTGCGGCCGAATTCGTGGGATGTACGATTACCGGAACGGTCATCGCGGACGATAACGCCGCAATCTACGATCAGGGAGTGATCGAACCGGATCCGACCAATCCCCAGCGAGGACTGATCAGGCTTGGCGTCGGTTACGACCAGCAGTATCGCCGGTATGATTCAACCGCCCAGTGCCCCGGCCAGTCTCCGGAAACCAAGTCGAAATCCTGGTATGTGCGGCGCCATACGACATTCATGTGCCGCAGCGGCTTCAAGCCAACATCGGGTTCAACGATCAACGGCGGTGCGGATTGTGAAACGCAAGCCACAGCGTATGTGGCATTGATCAATGGGCCACTGCAGCAATGCGGTAGTTGTCCTGCCAGCCCCAACCCTGTCTATCCGGCAACCGGCGAAAAGGCGCGAACGGAGTCCGACTTCGTTTTCGCTGGGCGCGCGTTCAAACGCCACTATCACTCGCTTGGCCAGTTCAAGGCGAGTTCTGCCTTCGCAGAGGCATGGACGCATACCTACAGTGATCGGCTTCACGGCTATCCAGGATTGTCGAGCGTCTCTGTGATCAATGACGAAGGTTATTTCGAATCGTTCGTTCAGTTGCCGAATTCGACCACCCGTTTCCGCGGGGAAAACTCGACCGACCGCGTGCTTGAATCGCTCAGTTCCGGAAATGTCAGCTGGCGTCTGAGGCTTGCGGGCGGAGAACTGCGCGACTTCGATGCAAACGGTCGGTTGATCGCAATCCACCATCCGGCCGACCCGCTCAATGCGGTGACCTTGACCTACAGCGGCGAACTGCTGTCGCTGGTCACCGACGGGCAGGGACGCAGCCTGCGCTTCGAATACGCCGACGGCATGTTCCGCCGCATCGTCCAGCCGTCCGGCGCGGCGGTCGCGTATGGCTACGATGCCGACAAGAATCTGACTTCGGTCGATTACGGCAACAGCCAGGTCAAGCAGTATCACTACCACGAAACGGGATTGGCGGACGCCAAGTTCGTCCATCACCTCACCGGCATCACTGCGGAAACCGGGCAGCGTTTCGCTTCGTTCAAATATGATGCTCGTGGGCGCGTCATCGAAAGTCGCGTGCTGGGTATGCCCAACAACGAAGTCACTACTGTGACCTACGACAGCGACACCCAGGCGACGGTCAGGACGGCTTCGAATGGTGACCGCGTCTATACGATCACGCCCGGTCTCTACCGGCGCGTGACTTCAGTCCAGAACGTAGGGGAAGCGATCTCTGCCATGCAGTTTTTCGACACGAAAGGCCGACGGGATAGCAGCAAGGATCGCCGGAATGTAACCACGAAATACGAATATGACACCAGCGAAGCCTATCGTTCCGCGGTAGTCGAGGCGTTCAACACGCCGGAACAGCGTCGCGAAGAGGTGACCCGCAATCCGACGACCAACCTGGTGACCGAGCGGCGTACCTACGATAATCTGGGCGCTCTGAAGGCGAAGACGGCGTGGGCCTACAACGCCGACAATCAAATCATAAAGATTACTGCAACGGATCCTGCCGACAACGCCACGCGTGAGACGGACACTGCCTACTGCGATGCGACCGACATCTCTAGCAGCGTATGCCCCTTCGTTGGCTTGGTGAAAGAGGTCAACGGTCCGCGTCCTGAAGTCGTCGACGTCTTTAACGACATCACGCGATACACCTATCGTCTGGCGGATGCGCCGACCTGCGCGACAGCGCCCACGACCTGCCCGTACCGCAAGGGCGACCTGTGGAAGATCGCCAACGCCAAGGATCAGGTCGTCGAAGTCCTGGCCTATGACGGTGCCGGGCGGACGGCATCGGTGAAGGACGCGAATGGCGTCATCACCGATTTTGAATACAACCCACGTGGTTGGCTGCTTGCGTCCAAGGTCCGCGGCGCCGACAACGGCACCGAAGCCGATGACCGGATCACCAGCATCCTCTATTTCGCCAATGGCTCGGTGCAGCGGGTCACGCAGCCGGATGGCGTGTATGCCACCTTCGGTTACGACGCCGCGCATCGGTTGACCAGCATCACGGACCATGATGGCAACACGATCACCTACACCCTGAACGGCGTCGGCGCGCGCGTGCAGGAAGTGACGCGTGATGCGGCTGCCATACCACGGCGTACGCTGTCCCGCACCTACAACACGCTGGGTCAGCTTCAGGCGCTTCACCTCAATAACCCTGATCCTTCCATCACCACGCCGGTCACTACCAGCTTCCAGTACGATCTCGACGGTAATCTCAACATCACAACCGACGCGCTGCTGCGGCAGACCGACAACGACTACGACCCTCTGGGACGCCTGAAGCGCACGCTGCAGAACGCGACCGGTGCGGTCGGCGACATGGATCGCGCGGAAACCGCTTTCCGTTACGACGCACTCGATCGGCTGACCAAGGTCATCGATCCCAAGAACCTCGAAACGAACTATTTCTACAATGGCTTCGGTGACCAGATGCAATTGGTCAGCCCGGATACCGGCACTACCGACTATGACTACGACAAAGCCGGCAACCGCACGCTGCAGACCGACGCCAACGGCAAGATCAGCAACTACGCTTACGACGGTTTGAATCGCATCACGACGGTAACCTACCCGCAGGAAACGGCGCTCAACGAAACGTATGTCTACGATGTTGCACAAAGCGACTGCATCGCGGGCGAAACGTTCCTGATCGGCCGCCTGAGTCGGATGAGCGACGGCAGCGGCAACACCACCTACTGCTACAACCGCTTCGGTGATCTGACACGGAAGGTGCAGCGCACGAACAACAAGACATTCACGATCCGATGGCAGTACGCGGCCAATGGTCGGCTGCAGACGATGCATTACCCTGACGGTACCGCGCTGAGCTACGTGTACGACAGTCAGGGCAGAATCGCGGAGATCAATGTCCAAGGCGAAAATGGTGGTCCGCAGCAGTTGCTCCGCAACGTCAGCTACGCGCCATTCGGCCCTGTGCAGCGCTGGACCTACGGTAATGGTTTGGAGTATCGGCGCACGTTGAACAAGAACTACCAGCCCGGCGTGGTCGAGGATGGTCCAGAGAATGGCGCCAGTCTCGGCATCACTCTGGGTTATCAGTTCGATCCGGTAGGCAATCTTGTGACCCTGCGCGACGGCAAGCAGTTGCAGACCTTGAGAACTTATCAATACGACGATCTGAACCGGTTGAAGGAGGCCAGGAACGGCAGCAATGTCTTGCAGCAACAGTACGGGTACGACAAGACCGGCAACCGGTTGAGTTCGGGCGAGAGCGTCGACGTCGTGGCGCTTGTCTGCGACGGAGAGCCCTATGTGCCAGGCAGCGATTGCCTTGGCGGCACATCTACGGTCGTCAGCACGCAGTGGATCACGAAAAATTATTCCTATGCCACCAACAGCCACAGACTGTCTGATGTGAGTGGCGTGTCGCGAACCCATGACGCGGCGGGTAATCTGACCAGTATCGCTGGGGGGCAGTCGTATATCTACAGTGCGGCGAATCGGATGAAGAGCGCCGCTGGCGCAAGCTATGCCTACTCCGCTGGCGGCGAGCGGGTGCTCAAGAGCGCAGGCAGCAGCGATACCTACAGTGCCCACGATGCGTCGGGCCGTTGGATTGGCGACTACGACACGAATGGCACGCCGATCCAGCAGGCGGTGTGGCTGGGCGACTTGCCGGTGGGCGTGCTGCGGATGGAAGCCGACACCTTCAACAAGCTGTACTACGTGGAGCCCGACGCGCTGGGTACGCCGCGAGTGGTGATCAACCCGTCTTATGGCAGTCAGGGTGTGGTGGTGTGGCGCTGGGACTTGGCCGGTGCGCCGTTCGGCAACCATGATCCGGAAAGCAATGGTTTCGTATTCGACATGCGTTTCCCGGGGCAGCGGTATGACAGTGCTACTGGGCTGAACTACAACTACTTCCGGGATTACGATCCGGGGACGGGACGATATGTGCAGAGTGATCCGATTGGGCTCAGTGGCGGCGTCGGCACTTATTCATATGCACTATCCAATCCACTCATATTGACCGATCCGATGGGGCAAACGCCAGTTGTTGCGGGCGTTTGTCTGATTCCAGCTATAGGCTGGGCTGGTTGTGCCGTAGTTGGAGTGACGGTAGGGGCCGTCACCTGTTATGCCAGCGGCGCTTGCCAGCGTGCAGCACAGGCCGCTGGAAACTGGGTTGATGATCAGATCAGTGATTGGGGCGCGGCATATTCAGAAGGTCTCGCTAGTAGCCCTGCCCCTTACGATCACAATGATGAGAATTGGGCGCTTGCTTTTGTTCCGGATCCATTCGGTGGGGATGAGGCATGTAGAATGCTCGCACATGCGATCAGAATTTTAAGAGCCCAAAGCGCCTGGCGGAAAACTGACTTGAACCCAGCCTCAGCTGATTACCAAGGTCATCTGACAAGAATCGGAATCATATCTACGAAACTGGCCAAGCTCGAAGAGTCTCATCGCAATATTTGCGGTGGAGACTGTCCGCCATGACTTTTATGAATAGCATCGAAAAAGAAATACTGGTCGCTCGCTTGGATGGGTTTCTTTCCGGGGTCGCGGCAGTGAATGGAAAAATAAGGGATTACACCGCATTTTCGCGTCTTGTCGAGTCCAAGGATGAAGGATGTTCTGCAGAAGCGTCGATAAAGAGCTTTTTTAATTGGATGCCGAATATGGCATTCTCTGAAATCAAGCTGCTTGGCAATGGTTTGCGCGATTTGGAAACTGAGATAAGACCATTTCTTGTTAGGGATCTTGCGCATATTAGCCCTGTTCGCCAACTAGATCTCCAGAGGTATTTGTCATTCAGAGTGATGGAGATGGTTCATGGAGTTGTGGGCGGCGTCAAGGATGCCAATGTCTCGAAATTGGTACTTGACTCGGATGAATCGAGTTCGGAATGCGTATTCTTTTGTATCTGCATTGAGGGCGGTTTCGTTTTTCTGCAGTTCAACAATGACATCAAGTTTAAAGAGGCAAGGCCTGTAACTATTACATAACGGCGCGCCGGGGCACGCCCTAAAGCCTGTAACCCGCACAGAATTTTTTGTAGGGTGCGCCCCGGCGCGCCGGATGAGCGCGCCAGCGAATCTGTATTTGGCCGCGGTTTTGCTTTTATCGGCTCCTGTCGTAGCGTCGCGAGATTCGAGCGGACGGCTTGCTACCGATCGGGGTCCGCAGGCACCGGCACAGGCGTCGCCGTCGACGGCTTGCACACCACGCACACGCCTTTCAGGCCTGACTTGAACTTGTAGAGCTGGTGGTGATCCTTGATGCCATCGTGGTCTTCATCGCCGTTGTGGTTGAATGCGGCGGGGTAGGAGATGAAGGGCATCGCCGGTGTCGACTGCCCGTTCTTGAGCTGGTCGTTGGTGCAGGCTTCGTGCGCGGCTTCGTTGGCCCAGAACCAGTCGTCGACGATGCCGCACGTCTTGAGGTCGTTGCACTCGCTGCCCAGCACCTGGCCGTCGCTGAGGTGCAGCGTGCGGTAGTCGACCAGGGCGGAGGACGTGAGGTCGAAGGTGCCGACCGTGACGACGGTGGTGCCGGTCGGACACCACTTGGCCGGCAGGGTGTCGTGGGCGATGGCCGGCGACGTCGCCAGCAGACCGAGGCTGAGCGCAAGAGCGAAACCGTTCCGCATGGGTGTTGTCCGATGGCTGGATGTCCTTGGACAGTCTACGGCCGCCCGCACGGCCGATGCCACGGGGATCGCGGGGAGAACCCGGGTACAAATCCGCGCAAGTATTTGATTTCTCGGTAGTGGACGTCGTGGGAAACCGTCGTCCGCTGCTTCGATGGGGGCCGCGGCGCGGCGAAAACGTCCCGGGCGTTCCCGGATTCGCCCGGGTTCGTACTGGCCTGCGTGCCGGCGCTTTCCTAACGTGATCGCATCCCCCGTCGTCCGGCGGGGAGTATCGATGACATCGGGAGATGCGCTGCATGACACTGATCCACACTCTTTCCGTCGGCCTGGCGCTGGCGCTGGTTGGCACCGTCGGCAATGTCCGCGCCGAAGCGGTCGTCACCGGACACTTCGTTTACTACGGTTCCGCCGAGTTCGCCGACAGCAACGCTGGCCTGACCGTCGGTCCGTATTCGACCGCCGGGGCCTGCGAGGCGGCGCTGGACGCCGCCATCGACAATGCCGTGAACAACCACAACGAAGAGATCGAGAGCGTCGTGCCCTGCGTCGGGCGCTGGTCGTTCCGCGGCTCGTGGCCTGAACTGGAAGCGGCGCCGTACGAACTCGCTGTGCTGGCGAACTCGCCGGGCGAGTCGCTCACGGTGACCCGCATGTTGTTGAAGGAAGTGCGTCGCGTGCGCCAGACCTATCGTGCGGGCGAGTACGAGGCGGCGCTTCAGGCGATCGCCAAGGCGAGCGCATCGAAGTAGTCGCAACTTGTCCACCGGATGGACAAGGGCCGCAGGGATGCGGCCATTCACCCGCAATGAGGTGCGCGCAGTGGCGGGATGTGGGGTCTGACAGGCCGCCCGCGTCGTCTTCATGCTGTTCGAGAGCATGCAGTTCGAACGCATGCTGTTCAAGAACAGGTCGTTCAACAACCTATCGTTCAACAGAACGTCTTCCAACACAGGGATTCCAGATGAATACACTCCATCGCATGTGTCTTGGCCTTGGCCTGGCGATCGCCACGCTGGGCAATGCCCATGCCGCACCGGTGGTCGGCAGCGGCGGCGGTTATTTCGGCACCGCCGATTACGGTAACGGTTCGGGTTCGGTCGTCGGTCCGTATTCGACCTGGGCCGCGTGCAACAACGCGCTGCAGGCCGCGATCAACAACGCCGTCAACAATTTCGGTTACACGCTGGTCTCGATGCACCCGTGTTCCTACACGCCGCCGTATGCCGGTGTGATGCACCAGCACTTCGAACTGGCGGTGGACAGTGAGAACGAAGGCGATACCGCCGATGTGGCGGCGGTGCTGCTGGATCAGGTCAAACGCATCCGCGAAGCGCACCACGCCGATGCTTACGACGCGGCGGTGGGCGAGCTGGTGTTGATCACCGATCCGCTCCGCAAGCGGGATCGACCGAAAAAGTAAGTCCAACGCAATCCGCCGCCGTGCCTGTGCGCCCGGCGGCGTTCCCACCGCCCCGTCGCGGGCGCAACGCAACCTCCGGAGTTCCGATGAAGTCCCTGCTTCCAACAACGATTTCAACGATCGTCATGACCGTTCTGCTCGCCGCCGTTTCCGCGGCGCCCGCTTCCGCCGCCAAGGTCGGTGGGCTCAATCCGGTCGGCCCGACGCCCTATCTGCCGGGCGAGTGGCAGGCACGCGTCAGATATGTCCGTCCGCATCATGGCCCCAACGGTCAGTACTACACTTACACCTATCTCGATATCACCGCGCCGACCCAGCAAGGCTGCGAAAACCAGCTGAGCTCGCTGGGTTCGGTTTCGGTCGTCGAGTATTGCCATTTCGTCCCGTACTGAGACTTGTCCGGATGGCAAGGGCCGCAGGGATGCGGCCACCCGATCGGCCGCTGAGGCTACTCCGGCAGCGCAGTTTTCCGCAGCGCCAACGTCACCAGTTTCGCGTACAGCCTTTCGCCCAGGCCGGACGGATGCGCATAGCCCATCCGTTCCAACGCTTCCAGATCTTCGGCCGATGACGCGCCAGCGCCGGACAGCGCGCGCGCGATGGTGCCGAGCTTGGAGGCACGCGTCGCGGTGTTCGCCTTCAGCCAGCCCAGCGCCTTCACCAGCCGCTGTTCGACCGGCGTGAAATCGCTGCCCAGCGGGTAGTCGGGCAGCACGCCCTCGCGCCGCAGCGGCGCCAGCGCCGCGCGCAGGCGTTGCGGCGTGTTTCGACCGGAAGGTCGCGATTGGCCCGGCGTCGCGTGGAGCTTGCCGGTGAGGTCTGCGCTATCGAGCAGCGCACTCTGGAAGCGACTGTCGGCGATGCCGGCCATCGCCAGCACGCAATCCTCGTCGGTGGCGCCGAGCAGATCGGCGATGCCGTATTCGCTGACGTAGATGTCGCGCAGATGCCGGGGAATGGTGGTGTGTCCGTAGTTCCAGAGGATGCTGGAAACCGTCGGTCGGCCGGGTTCCTCGCGGGTCGCGCGCAGCATCAGCGCCGAGCGCGCTTCCGGCAGCGCGTGCGCCATCGCAACGAAGTTGTATTGGCCGCCCACGCCCGACACCACGCGACCGTCGGCCAGGCCATCGGACACCGCCGCGCCCAGCGCGGTCGCCATCATGCAGGTGTTGAAGAACCGCGCCTGGTGGCGCTGCACGCGTTCCAGCGATTCGCGGCCGCCGTAGAGCTCGTTGACTTCGCTGACCCGGCGCATGCCGATGCCGTGCCGCTCGGCATCGCTCAGCCCGCGCAGCCAGTCGTAGAACTCGTGCGAGCCGAGATAGAACGCGCCGTGCAGGAACTCGCCCTCGCGTTCGAGACGCTCGCGATCCGCGTCCGACGCGCTGCCGGTGTTGATCCGGCGCATCAGCGCTTCATCGTCGATGACTTTGCGCCGCAGCACGCCGCTCTGCACCAGCGTGCGGAAGCCTTCGTTGATCATCTCGCTGCAGCCGTACAGGCCGCGCTCGAACGGGTCCAGCCCGCCGCTGGCGATCACCGCCGGATGGCGTTCGATCTCCGGATCCAGCGCCTGCAGCACCCGCCGGTAGGCGGGGTTGTCGGTGTGGCGCAGCACCAGGGCATGGCACAGCGCGTCGGCCAGCGCGCCGATGCCGATCTGCAGCGTGCCGCCGTCGCGGACCAGCGCGCTGGCGTAGAAGCCGATGGCGTATTCGGCGTCGGCCACCGGCTGCCTGGGCAGCGCGAACAGTTTCGGGTACGGCCCCGGCGGAGTCAGCACGATGTCGAAGAAATCGGCATCCACCGCCGCGCCGTTCTCCAGCCACGGCAGTTGCGGATCGACTTCCGCTACCAGCAGTGGCCGCGGCAGTCCGCGCGTGCGGATGGCGTCGATCGCGTCGAAGGTCAGGTCGGTATTCGACGACAGCGACAGCCGCGAGCCGTCGGCGTTGGCCGCGACTTTCTGGATCACGCAATTGACGCCGCGCGCGGCGATGGCGCGCGCGACATGCGTGTAGTTGAGGCTGGCGTAGCGCGACTGCGCCTGACGCGACCGCAGTAGCGCGCCGGACTGTACGTAGAACTCTTCGACCGAGATGTGCGCCGGCAGCGCGTCGCGTTTCTGCGCCTGCACGTAGGCGAGGCGCGGGAAGTCGTCGCCGAAATGGCGGGTCAGGAATGGCGCCAGGAAGCGGCGCTGCAGATCGCCCGCGGGCGAGGGCGGGTCCAGCGACAGCGCGGTGTAGAGATGCAGTTCGCGCGACGGATCCTGCGCGATGCGCGCGTACAGCGCATTGAGCAGCCGGTGCGGTTTGCCGATGCCCAGCGGCGCGGCGATGCGCAGCGGGCCGTCGATGCTGGCGAGGAGGGTTTCGACCATATCGTCGAGATGGTCGAGGCGGTGGGGCTGTGGAGGGGTGTGCATGCCGACATCATCCAGCAGTTTTGCCGGTTGCGGTTCGCGTCCGGCCGGAACGTGCGCCGGCAGGGCTTGACACCGTCGTTTACGGGTGTAATCTCAATTTCAATTACGCACGTAAACGTTGGCCGGAAACGACATGCAGATCAGCGAAGCCGAATCGGTGGTGATGGAAGTCCTGTGGCAGCGCAGCCCGCAGACCTCGGAGGAGGTGGTGGCGGCGCTGGGCGAGCGCCAGGAATGGCAGGAAGCCACCATCAAGACCCTGCTCAATCGTCTGCTCAACAAGGGTGCGATCGAGGCGCAGAAGGACGGCCGACGCTATTTATATCGCCCGAAACTGCGGCGCGAGGACTGGGTGATGGGCGAAAGCGAAAGTCTGCTGGCGCGCCTGTTCGATGGTCGCGTCGCGCCGCTGGTCGCGCATTTCAGCCAACACCGCAGACTCAGCGCGGCCGATGTCGCCGAGCTGCGGCGTCTGGTCGATTCGCTGGACGACTCACAAGCCGGGGACGCGGGCCATGATCGCGACGAGTGAAGCGCTGCAGGCGCTGTGGGCCGCGACGCTCGCGGTGGGGATCGCCGCGCTGGCATTGATGGTGGTGCCGCGGCTGCTGCGTCGGCATTTCGGCGCGGGCGTGGG
>JAIMKJ010000027.1:0-35710 GCA_020692565.1 Thermomonas sp. | reverse complement strand
GCGTTCATCGCCAGTCTGTTGCCGGGGCGGGTGGTCGAAACGGCCGCCGTCACGGGCGTACTGCAGACCGTCGCCCAGCCGATCGCGGCGATACCGGTCGAGGCCATCGTGGATCGCTCGCACTGGTGGCTTGCGATGTGGCTGGTCGGCGTCGTTGCGATGGCATTGCGGCTGTGGCGACAGCAGCGCCGCTTCGAGCGGGCGCTGGGCGAGTTGCGGCCTTTGCGAGACCGCCTGTGGCGCGCGCAGGCCAGCCGCGGCTTGCCTGCGGTGGTCGGCGCGATGCGCGCTCGGATCGTCCTGCCCGCCGATTTCGCCGAACGCTACGACAGCGAGCAGCGCAGGCTGATGCTCGCGCACGAACGCAGGCACCTGCATCGCGGCGACCCGCTCGCGAACCTGGCGATCGCCATCGTCCGCTGCCTGTTCTGGTTCAACCCGCTGGTGCATCTGGCGGCCACCCGATTCCGCCACGACCAGGAGCTCGCCTGCGATCAGGCGGTGGTCGCGGCCCATCCCGATTCGCGACGCGCGTACGGCGAAGCGATGCTCAAGACCCTCATGACCGACCGGCAGGCGCCGCTGGGCTGTCACTGGGGGTTCTCACATCCGATGAAGGAGAGAGTCATGCACTTGAAATCACCGATGCCGCGGGCATGGGTGCGACGGGTCGGCATCGCCGCCGTCGCGACGCTGGCGCTGGGAACGGGGTTCGTGGTGTGGTCGGCGCAACCGGGCACCGTCGCTGTCCGGACGGCCGCGACCACGGTCGCCGATGCCGACATGCTCGCGGACGACATGTTCATGGACATCCGCGCGAAGATCGACGACGGTGCCTTGTCGCCGAGCGGCCTGAGGCCGATCCGTTTCGGCGACCGCATCGAATACGCCTACCGCGATGCCGGCAAGGAATTGCGGCTGCTTGCGACCGTGAGGCCGGCCGGACAAGGACGGTTCGACATCCAGGCTTCGCTGGAGCGGGACGGCAAGGTCGTGGCGGCGCCGAGATTGATCACCGAAGACGGCAAACCAGCGGTGATCCGGGTGGGCGAAGCAAGCGTGGGCGGCGGGTTCCGCGGCGTCGAGGTGACGATGCTGCTCACGTCGAATACCGCACCGCCTGCGCCACCCATACCCCCCGCGCCGCCAGTGCCGCCGGCTCCTCCTGCTCCGCCGCCGTTACCCGGCGCGAAGCTTGTCTCGCACGTTCCGGCTGCGCCGTTGCCGCCGCTGGAGCGGACCCCGATGGATCATGTTGCGCCGCCGGCCCCTCCTGCGCCGCCGGCCGCGCTGCCGGCGCTGCCCGAGGCGCCGGCAGCCGAGGTCGGCACTGCGCCATCGGTGAAGCCGTTGTCGAAACCGTCGCCGAAACCGCCGGCGAAGGCGGTGTCGCTGGTACCCATCGCCTCACTGCAATGGTGGAACGCACACGACGCCGGCACTGCCGGCGAAGGATGCTGACCGCACGTTGAAAGCGGTTGTCGATGCGGCCATGAACGGTCGCATCGATGCGACCGGGTCGTCTGGTGCTTTGCGCCGGCCTGCCGGGGCATGCCGGCCGCTGCTGCCGGCAGGATGCCATTCGACATTTGCCCCACCGCGGCTGGACGCATCCGTCAGCGCTTCGCCTCGCCGCTTACGGCTTGTTGCCGGCGATGGGTTTCGAGGCGCCGCGCTTCGGTGCAGCCGGCTTCAGTGCATCGTTGAGCAATACCGCGAGCCGATGCCCGGCGATCCGCAACTGCGCGTCGGCGGTGGGGCGCCACTGCGTGAAGTACGCCGGTTCGATTTTCGCCCGCGACGGGTAGAAGCCGTCGCGCAGCACGATCCGGCACGAGGTCTGCGCCCAGGCCGCGGGATCGGCGATGCCGACGCGCGCTTCGCGCGGCAGCGGCATTCGTTGCAGATGGTGCAGGTAGCGGTCTTCGCTGAGTTTTGCCGAGGCCACGACTTCGCGGTCCCAGAGCGTGTGCAGATTGCTGCCCTTGCCGTTCAGTTGGATCTGGAACGTGTTGCCGCCCTTGTCGCGGGCGTAGCCGGCGTGCAGCGGCTGATGCGCGTCGCCGACGAAATGCACCAGGAATTTCAGCGCCTGCGCCCGCGCCGCGTCGGATTGTTTCGGGTCGGCGAGGATCCCGCGCTGGGTCTCGATCGCACCGATCACGCAGTTGCCGCCCGGGCAGTGTTTGCGTGGCGCATAGCGGCAACGGTCTTCGCCCAGGTTGACGTAATGCCAGCGCGCGCTGGCGCGCCCGAGTTCCGGGTGGTCGTCGCGGAGGCCGTCGGCCCAGTCGGCGATGTCGGCGAGCATGCGCCGGTCGCGTTTGCGATCCTCGGCGGCCCCCAGCAGGCGGGCGACTTCTGCGCGGGCCTGCGGCGTGAGTTCGGCCTCGGCCAGACGCCCGATCAGGCGATGGCCATAGCCGCCCCAGGCATGGGCAGCGGTTGGCAGCAGCGCCGCCAGCCATGCGCACACCACCAAACCCGCCCGTGGTCCGCTGCGGCGGGGCGTGTTCGGGCTGCGTGGCGGCCGGGATGAAAAAACAGAACGGATCATGCGGAGGAGAGAGTAGCCGACATGATCCGTTCTTTGCAGTCATCGGGCCGGCCATGCTCGAGCATGGCCGCCCCATCGCGCTGCAGCGATCAGAACTGGAAGACGTAGGCCGCGCCGTAGACCAGCGGGTCGATGTTCACGGTGCCGATGTCGACGCCGTCGAGCGAGGCGTCGGTATCGATGTCGATCCAGCGGGCGTCGATGCGGATCGCACCTTTCTCGCCGACCTTGAAATCGATGCCCGCATGCAGGGCCAGACCAAAGGAGTCGTCCAGCTTCAGATCGCTGCCGGCCAGCGCGCCTTCGGTCTTTTCGCTCATGAACAGGGTGTAGTTGATGCCCGCGCCCACGAAAGGCTTCACCGTGCCTTTGCCGAAGTGGTATTGCAGCGAGACGGTGGGCGGCAGGTGCTTGGTCGAACCGACCTGGCCCACGCCGGCGATGCTGATGTCGTGCTCGAACGGCCAGGAGGCCAGCACCTCGATGCCCAGGTTGTCGCGGACGAAATATTCGGCGGTGATGGTGGGGCGGACGTTGCTGCCGACGTCCACGTCGAGGGTGCCGCCGACCACGCTGCCGTTGTCGGATTTCGGGTTGACCTGGTGGGCGCCGACGCCGAAGGTCCATTCGCCGGCCTGTTGGGCGAACGCGGGAGCGGCGAGGCTGCCGAGGACGAGCGCTGCGGCGAGCGGGGCGAAGCGGCGGATCGAACGGGTGTTCATGGGGGTGAAACTCCTGTGCTGTGGATGAGGTTGTGGCGGATTGCCGACACAATCGCGCGCCTTCCCGGGCGCGGTATTGAGAATGATCAAATTCTTAACAATTGACCACCGGTCAAATCTGTCAGGTTGGTTGATCGATGTCCGGCCGCCTTCCCCGGCCGGCCTGCCGGCGTCCGGGGCCGCATCGCCGCCGATCCGCTAAAATGCCGGGCTTCCCCATCCTCACCCCTGCTCAGGAGCGACCCGCCCATGGCGATCAAGGTTGGTATCAACGGTTTCGGCCGCATCGGCCGCAATGTCCTGCGTTCCGCCGTCCAGAACTTCGGCGACGACATCGAGATCGTCGGCATCAACGATCTGCTCGAACCCGACTATCTGGCCTACATGCTCCGCTACGACTCGGTCCACGGCCGCTTCGAGGGCGACGTGTCGGTCGACGGCAACACCCTGATCGTCAACGGCAAGCGCATCCGCCTCACCCAGGAGCGCGACCCGGCCAACCTGAAGTGGGACGAAGTGGGGGCCGAGGTCGTCATCGAATCCACCGGTCTGTTCCTCGACAAGGACAGCGCGGGCAAGCACCTGACCGCAGGCGCGAAGAAAGTGATCCTGTCGGCGCCGTCGAAGGACGACACCCCGATGTTCGTGCGCGGCGTGAACTGCGCCAGCTACGCCGGCCAGGCCATCGTTTCCAACGCCTCCTGCACCACCAACTGCCTGGCGCCGATCGCCAAGGTGCTGCACGACAAGTGGGGCATCAAGCGCGGCCTGATGACCACCGTTCACGCCGCCACCGCCACCCAGAAGACCGTCGACGGCCCGTCCAACAAGGACTGGCGCGGCGGCCGTGGCATCCTCGAAAACATCATTCCTTCGTCCACCGGCGCGGCCAAGGCCGTGGGCGTGGTGCTGCCGGAGCTCAAGGGCAAACTCACCGGCATGTCGTTCCGGGTGCCGACCTCCGACGTGTCGGTGGTCGACCTGGTGGCCGAACTGGAAAATCCGGCCACCTACGCCGAGATCTGCGCCGAGATGAAGGCCCAGAGCGAAGGCGCGATGAAGGGCATCCTCGGCTACACCGAAGACAAGGTGGTCGCCACCGATTTCCGCGGCGACACCCGCACGTCGATCTTCGACGCGGACGCCGGCATCGCGCTGGACAGCACTTTCGTCAAGATCGTGTCGTGGTACGACAACGAGTGGGGCTATTCGACCAAGTGCCTGGAACTGGTGAAGGTCGTCGCCGGTAAGTAAGCTTGCACCTCGTTGTTTGATGCTGTCTTCCGCAGATGGTGCGGCGACACGGAACAAGGTATTTTTTGCGGATCATGCTCGCCCGGAGAGATTGTTTCATGCAGAGCGAAATCATCAGCCCTACCGGGCGAAGATCGATCAAAATCACTCCGGCAGTGTTTGTCTGGAGTTTCTTTTTAGCCCAGTCATTGTTTGCGCAGGCATTTGCGCAAACCTATTCATTTCCGACGAAGGTTGATTTGAGATATCAGACTTTGCGGGAAGATCCGAAGCGCAACCTTGCGACTCCGGGCAATGAATTCGGCGATCAGCACGGCTTGGAAAGCGGTGCGCTGAACTTCAATGTCGTGGATGTGTCGATCCCGGGGAACAACGGGTTGGATGTGGAGTTCAGGCGTGCGCTGAAAGCGACCGAGCCGCGCGGCCGTTACGGAAATCCGAATATGGCGCTTGCCGATTGGGAGATCGCATTGCCTCGGATAGAAGCGTCGTATGACGAGCAAACGGGTTGGGCGACAACCGACCCGGCCAGGCCGACGAAAAACTGCTCTATTGCGAACAAGAACTACATTGCCTCTCCGCCAGCGGTATGGTATCCCGATTCCTTTCCGGTCCATGCGTTCTGGAATGCGCCGAAGCTGCATTTTCCCGATGGTTCGGGGCAACTCTTGGTCTATAACGAAAGCGCGATGCCTGCTCCGTCGACCGGAGGCCCCTACTTCTGGCTTACGGCAGGATTGGATTATGTTTCCTGCTTGCCTTCATTGAAGAACGCCGGAGGCGCTACGGCCGAAGAGCAGAAATACGGGCGGTCCGAAGGCTATCAAGTTGTCAGGCCGGACGGGACAAAGTATTTCTTCGACTGGATTGCGCTTCAGAAAAAGACGGAGTCGTTCTCCAGCATCTCCGTGTATAGCGGCGGAGGCATGAATACGGTTTCCCCTGTCTTCATGAATCAGGTCACGTTAGCGATCTATCCGACACGAATCGAAGATCGTTTCGGTAACTGGGTTTCGTATACCTATTCGAACAAGAGCAACGAAAAAATCCATCTGGACAAGATCGAGGCGAGCGACGGCCGCAGGATTGATATCGCTTATGCGAACGAGCGTGTTGATACGGTCAGTGTCAATGGGCGGGTATGGAGCTACGTCTATGGCAACCCGTACCCCAGTGACGGTTGGTTGAGCGAAGTTCGCAATCCTGACCAGAGCAAATGGGTTTATCCGAACACTTCCCACCCCGCTTTCGCACCCGTAATCGACCGTCTTCATGGGTCGTGTTCCCTGCCCGGCAACTGGACGGGCACTCAGAATCCCGATGCTACTGCCGGGGCCAGCGTGGCCGGCACGATATACCGCGTGATCAGCCCATCGGGTGCGCAGGCGGATTTCAAGATCAGCGCCGTCATGCTTGGCCGTTCCAGGGTCCATCGACAGTGTTACGTCAGTGGCTGGACGACCGAAGTTACGGGATATGCGACCAACATCATTGAGCCGGCGATCTATCTCGGCGGTTGGACTCTCGCAATGACGGAGAAGAAAGTCTCCGGACCCGGGTTGTCCGATCGGGTGTGGAAATATCATTACCAGTCGGATATCGGATTCGCTCCAGAGCTGATGGATGGGACTGTCAGAGTGAAAGTATTGAATCCGGAAGGTTCTATCGACACCTATAGCTACGGCAATGCCTATAAAGTCAATGAAGGCCTTTTGCTGAAGGTCTCGCGCTCCAGCTCGGGTGCGATCCAGCGCACTCAGGAATCCACGTATCTGGTGGATGCAGGCAGTGCCGCATTTCCGAAACGCATCGGCTATCACCCGTATTCTGATTCGAATGAATATTCGAGTGTCTTCCTGCGACCAAAGAAAAGTGAAGCCACGATTCAGGATGGGCAAAAATTCCTGTGGGAGGTGCCGTCCACCTGTGATGTGTCCGCCGCCGCGCCTTGCTTCGATACATATGGGCGGCCGACGAAAGTGGTTAAAAGCAGTTCGCCCGCACCATGAGTCGGCAGGGCACGAGAAAATCATCCCATGGGTCCTTCCGGTGCGCTGAGGCGTTTGCGGAAAAGGAGCAGAAAATAATGCGGTCTGTATGCATTTCCGCGATATTGTTGACCGCGATGCTGCCATGTGCCGTTTTTGCGCAGACATATACGAAAACAGAATCGATCGAGTATTACGATGATCCGGCGCTATGGGTTGTCGGGCAGGTGGGGAGGATCGTATGCATAACGCCGGGGGGGTGCGTTTCGGCGTCGACCCCCAATGGCATCGTCATCGCAGAGGCTGAATACAGCGCGGGTGCACAGCCCGCCAGGATTTTCGGATTCGGCAAGCTCGAGCAGGCGTTGACCTACAACGCGGACGGCACCATCGCTACGCTGGCGGATGGCAAGGAAAATATCACCACGTTTTCGGGATGGAAGCGCGGAATTCCTCAGGGGACGGTGTTCCCGTCCACGCCTGAAGCGCCTGCGGGTGCGGTTGCCTCCGCCGTTGTCGACGATAACGGTTGGATTACCTCCGTCACCAACGAGGTCGGCGCCAAGACCTGTTACGGTTATGACTCGATGGGCCGTTTGGAGAACCTGCGCCATCCATCAGAAACCCAACTCGGGGTCTGCGATACTTCACAGTGGGCGATGGGTGGTTTCGAGTTTCGCCCCTTGGCGAGCGGCGATTGGCTACCCCCCGGTATATCGATCGGCCAATGGCGGAAGTATGAAGGCCAAGGCGACTATCGTAAATTCACTTATATGGATGCGATGTGGCGTCCGATTCTGGTGCATGAATACGATGCGACCAATGTCAATCCTACATTGCGATCGACCCGCTTCGGATACGATGCCAATGGCCGTCAGAATTTCCAGTCGTATCCGACGTCCGATGTGCTGCCGCCAGCACTTGGGTCACGCACGTTCTATGACGCGCTGGATCGCGTAGTACGCACTGAACAGGATAGCGAGCATGACGTACTGACGACGACGACAGAATATCTGGCCGGGTTGCAGGTACGTGTCATCAATCCGCGCAACCTGCAAACCACGACCACCTTCATGGCTTGGGATCAGCCGGGCTACGATCTTCCGATCCGTAGCGACCAGCCTGAAAACCAGGTGATCGAAATTGCACGTCACCCGCAGTTCGGTTGGCCGCTGCAACTCACGCAGCGCAGCGCCGACAACAGCCTGCAGGCCAGCCGGCAGTACGTGTACGACGGCAACGCGCAGTTGTGCAAGACCATCGAGCCTGAAACGGGCGCCTCGGTCATGGGTTACGACGCTGCCGGCAACCTCGTCTGGCAGGCGTCCGGCCTGTCTGCGTCCACATTCAATTCAACGACCGACTGCCAGCACTTGGCGGCGTTCGGTACCGGTTTGGCGACGGTGCGGACATACGATGCCCGCAATCGCCTTACCCACCTGACGTTTCCAGATGGCAAGGGTAATCAGATCTGGACGTACGAGAAGGACAATCTGCCGGCCAGCGTGACCGCCTACAACGATAGCGGCAATGCGACGCCAGTGGTCACGGCCTATGCATACAACAAACGCCGCTTGCTGTCCGGAGAGTCATTGAGTCAGCCGACGTACCCTTACACGTGGGGAATCGGCTACGAATATGACACCATCGGCCACCTGCGTTGGCAGTCGTATTCCCCGTCCGGCCTGAAACTGGACTTCGCGCCGAATGCCCTCGGGCAGGCGACGCAGGCGCGCAACGCTCTCCTGAGTTCGATCTACTACGCCTCTGGTGCGGAATATTTCCCGAACGGCGCGTTGAAGAAGTTCACCTACGGCAACGGCATCGTACATACGATGAGCCAGAACGCGCGGCAGTTGCCGGCGCGCGTGACCAGTACTGGAAATGTGCTTGATTTCGCTTACGACTACGACAAGAACAGCAACCCGACCACGATTCTCGACCTGGTCACCGGCACGTCGACCGCGCAACATCGTTGGATGAGTTACGACGACCTGGACCGTTTGACCACATCGGCATCGGCCATGTTCGGCGGCAGCGATCACACGCATCGGTTCACCTACGATGCGCTCGATAATATCGAGTCGTGGAAGCATGCAGGCGTTAAGGACTACGCGGACTACGTCTACGACGCACAGAATCGCTTGACCAACATCCGCAATACCGCCGGTGCGAGCGTCGTGGGTATCGGTTACGACCCTCAAGGGAATCTGGCGAACAAGAACGGCCAAGCCTATGAGTTCGATTATGGCAACCGCCTGCGCAACGTGCCGGGCAAGGAATCGTATCGTTACGACGGACTCGGCCGCCGCGTGCAGACGACGAAGGCCGATGCCAGTCAGACAACACTGTGGCAATACAACCAGGCCGGGCAGATGGTGTTCTCGAGCGATTGGGAGGGTCCCAATTATCTGAATCAGAAGACGCACGAATTCGTCTATCTGGCAGGCAGCCTGATCGCGACGATCGATCACCACTGGCCGAGCAACACCGTCATCGCGACCAGATACCAGCATACCGATGCGCTGGGCAGTCCGGTGGCGTTGACCAACGAAGCGGGTGCGGTGATCGAGCGCAACAACTACGAGCCTTACGGCGCGATCATCGGCAATCCAACGCGCAGCGGGATTGGTTACACAGGCCATGTGATGGATGGCGCGACTGGGCTTACTTATATGCAGCAGAGGTATTACGATCAGTCGATTGGTAGGTTCCTTAGTATTGATCCTGTTGCAGCAAATAGCGGCACAGGTGCGAACTTCAACAGATATAAATACGCAGCCAATAATCCATACCGCTTTATTGACCCTGATGGACGTTTACAGCGCGCCCATTCTGTGGGCTTCTGTGGTGGCTCATTATGTGAGGGGTACCTAAGAGTATCTGATAGTTGCGCCCAAACCTGCGTCGCGGTGGGGCAGGGTAATCGTGCAGTCACTAATTCCCCTGATTCGCCTATGAGTCAGGCTACGCAGTTCATTGGAGGCGTTATTCAAGGACCACTGACTTATGCCAAGGGTCTTCTTGTGGATGCTCCTTATCACATTATCAAGCGTAGTGGCGCATTGGGTGATGAAATGGAGCAACAAGCAATTAGAGCAGAAGCTACTGTTGATAGGGCAATTGATCGAGCGGTGCAGAATCCCGGCGAGCTATCGAGACGCTTGAAGCAAGCGTATGACCAAGCGAGTCCTTCACAGAGAAGAAATTTTGAAGGGCGCGTTTTGGGTAGGACAGCTACATCGATGGCGGTTTCAGCCAGAGCCGGCGCGCAGCCAGGAATGGCTTTGACAATGACAGCGGCTTATGGGAACGCTCTTTCTGCTGCTGCTAAACATGAGAGTGAAATTGCCGCTATTGAAGCCTTTGTTGGTGGTGAGCAATTAACACCTTCTACGCCGTAGGAGATTTTATGAAAATGCCTCGTCAAAAATGTCACAATTGCCAATCTCCGCTGCCATTATTTAAGAGTAAAGAAACGACCTGTCAGGGATGTGGCGCTGGATACGTCCGGGTCGATACAAAATTTACTCGTATCGTTAATGCTCTCCACGGAGGGGCGGTTTTTCTTTTCATTGCATTCTTTTTCCTCAGTTCGCTGCCTTTTTGGTTTAAGATTTTTGTTCTTACGTCTTTGATTTTCTTGGCGCTGCTATTGCCATTTTTTGCAACAAGGTGGCATGAAAAGCCGTAACAGCCATGCGGGGCAATCACGACTGTACGTTGTGGTGTAACTCGCGAAGTGAATCGCCTCCCATCATAAATCCCGCTACACGAAAGAGCCCGGCGAAAGCCGGGCTCTTTCGTGTAGGACTGTAAAGCGCATACGGCTTTGTAGGGTCTGTACACAAGCGGATCTTCATGCAGATCCCTTAGACGAGCTGGCGCTTCCGAAATTGTGAGGGCTGCTCAACGTGCCGCGCCTGACACATCGTCAACCGCGGCCAGGCACGGGCTGACGCTTCACCGATTCAGCGGCAGGCGATGCAGGCGGAGACTCTCGGCATCGGGCGCCATTGCCCGCAACCGCAGGGGACACCGCATGCAACACTGGATCGACCAGAACAACGACAAGGCCCAACTCATCGTCCTGACCGGCGAGGCCGTGTACGCCGAAACGCTCGCGCCGACGGCCGCCGCCCAGGCGGTGGACGCGCTCCAGGCCGGGCGTTCGCCGGCGACGGTGTTCGGCAAGGACGCCAAGCACGTGACGTTCCGGTCGATGACCCGCGTCCAGTACGACGAACACGACAGCGACATCGAATTCCACTATCGCGACGGAAAGGACGATGCCAGTGTCTCGGTCTCCATCGAAACCCCGGGGCTGCGCGAGCAGGTGTTCGCCGCCGCGCAGCAGCAGTTGTCCGACACGTTCGGCGCGTACGAAACCCACTACAGCCGCTGGCGTGCGGCGCTCGGCCCGCTGATCTCGGTGACCGTGTTCGGTCTCGGCACGTTGGCCCTGCGCGCGGCGGCGATCGCCATCCGCGCCGCCGACGAGGTCGAGGTCTCGGGCCGTCGCCAGGGGCTGAAGAAGCTCTTCGCCTGGGTGCTGGATACGCTGGGTCCGATGGGGGTGTCGGTGATCGGCGGCCTGCTCGTCCTGCTCTCGGCCTGGGTGCTGTACACGCGTCTGCAGCAGCCGCAGCGCCTGCACATCCTGCAGCCGGGCCCTTACTCGCCGCCCAGCCAGGTGGCGCTGGTGCTGAAGTACGTCGTGCTGGTCGCGATGTGGGCGCTGGCGCTGCGCATCATCCTCTGACGCGGGCAGACGGTGCCGGTCGCGGTTGACATCGACGCGTTGGGCGCTAGCGTGGACACCCCCGCCAGCGCCCGGACCGGCATGCTCAATCCGCGTTTTTCGCAATTGCTGTCCGCGCACATGCGCCGCATCCGCGCCAGCGCGGGCGCAGTGGCCGTCGAGATCGGGCTGAGCCGGGAGTCGGTGAACAACTGGCGCAACGGCGATGCGATGCCCAGCGCCCGGCACCGCGACCGGCTGTTGGCCTGCACGCGCTATCTGCGCCTGACCGAGGCGGAAACCGACGCGATGCTGGAGGCCGCCGGCTTCGAACCCGAATACCCGGCGCAGCACGCGGTCGCCGAGGCGCCGTTCGCGGCGACGGTGACCGCGGTGCTCGAGCGCATGGAGCGGCTGATGCCGTATCCCATCCTGATGCTGTCGAGTCAGGCGCACTGGGGGCAGCCGCCGTTCCGCGAGGCCTTCGTCGCCGAAGCCGCGCGGCGTTTCGGCGCGGGTTCGGTGCTGCATCTGCAGCCCCCCTACAGTCTTGCGGTGGAGTTGGAGGCCTATTTCCGTGCGATCGGCGAGCAGTGCGGGTTGCCGGATGTCGATTCCGACCACGCATTCGAAGCCGCGCTGCGCCGCCGTCTGGCCGGCGGCGAGCGGCTGTTCTGCCTGGTCAGCCGCTTCGAGCAGGGCGAACCCGCGCTGCGCGAGGCGCTGGCCGGCGTGCTGCGCAGCCTGAGCGAGACCCACAGCGGACACCTGTATCTGCTGCTCTGCGGCGGCGAAGCGCTGGTGGATCTCAAGTACCAGGGCGGCGATCTGTCGCTGCTGAACATCGCCGACGTGCAAGTGTGGCCGGATATGGATGTACCGGCCCTGCGCGCGATGCTCGGACAGGAGGGCGGCGGTCTCGGCGATGCCGACGCGGCGCGGCTGTTGCAACTGAGCGGCGGCCACCCCGCGCTGTCGACCGCTGCGTTCCGTCTGCTGCGGACGGAACCGGGCCTGGACGACGCCACGCTGGGCGCGCGCCTCGCCGAACACCCGCTGCTGTGGCAGTCGCTGCTGCCGGCGGTCGCCGAGGCCGGCGATCGCGCCCGCTTGCAGACCCTGGTCGAGGCCGCGCGGCTGGGCCGCGCGAATCCGTATCTGATCGATCCGCTGTTGCGCCGGCTGTATTGGGCCAATCTGCTCGCGGTGCGCGAGGAGAGCGATGGCCGCTGGCTGGTCTGGCGCTGCGACGCCGTCCGCCGGGCGGTGCGTCTGGTGTTGGAGGCGTGAACACGCCCATCGCCCGGCCGCGGCGCGCGCTGCGCTGGCCGTGGCTCGTGCTGGCGGTGTTCGTGGTCTGGTTCGCCGGCACCGCACTGCTCGCACCGCACTCCAACCCGTTGCTGCGATGGGTCTTTCTGCGCAACGTGGAGATGGTGTCGATGATGAACCTGGGCATGAACCAGGTCGTCCAGGCGAAATACACGCTGGTCGAGTACGTCGAAGTGCACGACCGTTGGCCCACCGATGTCGAGGAATGGGAGGCGCCCGATCCCGATCCCGATGCCGCCTTCGCGTTCGATACCGGTCAGCCCTGGGTGCTGAAGGCCCGCACGTCGTCCCGTTCCGCAGCCAGGACCGGCATCGACGGCGAGATCCTCGCGTTCCGCTACGACCGCAGGACCGGGCATTGGGACTGCGAAGCCGGCGACACCGTGCTCCCCGCGCAGTGGGTGCCCATCCATTGCCGATCGGCGGGCGACGAGGCACCGGGCTGGACCCGTACCCAGTGGCTGCTGCTCGTGGTCGGCGCGCTGCTGGCCGCACTGCTGGCGGCATTGGTCTGGCTGTTCCATCGCAATCCGATGCTGGCGATGCTGCAGCGCGAGCCGAAACGCATCCGCGAGGTGCCGCTGGACGATCTGCATGCCCTGGATCGGGCCCTGGGCTGGCTGCGCCGCCGGCGAGCGGTGCTGCGCGCCGGCGGCGTGACCCTCGACGCCTGGCGGGAGGCGCTGGCGTTCGACCGCGCACTGCCCGATCAAAAGGCGCAGATCCTGGCGTTGGCGGTGGGCGCGCATGCCCAGCGCACCCGCGACTGGCCGCTGCCCGGCGACACGTTCGAGTGGCGGCTGCCCGACGACCTGCCGGTGAACCTCGCCCGCTGCATGCTGTATCTGCCCGACGCCGAGCGATCGCCGGCCGAGATCGTCCGCAGCCTCCGCGACCTGCAGTCCGGCCACGATGTGGTGCTGGTGCTGAGTCCGGGCGAAGACTTCGACCGCGTCCTGCTGCAGCGCAGCCGCGATCCGGCCAATCTGCTGGTCACCCTCGACCGTCGCACGCAGACCCGTTGGCTGTTGGCCGCCGATCCCGCCGCCGATCCCACCGACGTGCTGGTGCGGACCTTGGCCCGGCAACTGCACGTGTCGCGGATCTCGCCTTACCAGACCCGCGGCGGCGTCTCCCGGCCGTCCTCGTTCTTCGGCCGCGAAAGCCTGCTGGCGCGTGTGGTCAATCGCGAACCCGGCAACTACGTGCTGGTGGGCGGTCGCCAGCTCGGCAAGACCAGTCTGATGAAGGCCATCCAGCGTCGTTTCGACGACCATCCCCGGGTGCGTTGCCACTACCTCGCGCTGCGCGACCATCGCCTGGCCGCGCGCATCGCCAGCGAGGCGGGTCTGGATGCGAACGCCGACCTCGACACCGCGCTCGCCGCGCTGGTCCGGCAGGCGGAGGGGCGCGCCCTGCTGTTCCTGATCGACGAGGCCGACCCGTTCATCCGTCACGATGCCGCCTGCGGCTATGCCGAACTGGCGCAACTGCGCGCGTTGAGCGAAGAGGGCCGCTGCCATTTCATGCTCGCCGGTTTCTGGGAGGTGTACCAGGCGGCGACCCAGGATTACCAGTCGCCGCTGCGCAACTTCGGCGAGGTGATCGCCATCGGCGGCCTGGAGGTCGACGCCTGCCGCGCGCTGGCGACCCGGCCGCTCGAGCGCCTGGGTCTGGCCTTCCAGACGCCCGCGCTGGTGGACAGGCTGATCGAGGTCAGCGGCGAACGCGCCAATCTGGTCGCGATCCTCTGTCAGGAGTGCCTGCAGGCTTTGCCGCTGGGCGTGAGCCGGATCGCTCACGAGCAGTTGCAGACCGCGCTGTCGTCGCAGGCCGCCCAGGATGCACTGGGCGGCTGGGCGCATCTGACCCAGGATGCGGCGGCGGCGCGGCTGGACCGCATCATCGTGTATCGCATCGCGCAGACCGGCGCGCAGCGCGTCGCCGACCTGTTGGCGCTGCTCGACGCGCGCGGCGTGCATTGCGATATCGAGGCCATGCGTCAGGCGCTGGCGCGGCTGCGCCTGGCCTGGGTACTGCGCCAGGACGGCGATCGCTATCGGTTCGCGGTGCCGCTGTTCGAACGTCAGTTCGATCAGACCGAGCTGACGCTGTTCCTCGATCGGGAGCTGCAGGCGGCCGGCGCTGCCGGTTGATCGCGACTGCCGATTCCGTCCGCATCGTGGTCGCGGGGCTCCCGGTATCGGCAGACGATACCCGGAGCGCGCCTGCGCACGACGCGGGACCGGGCAGGTTGCAATTCATGGCGGCATGGGGAAGGCTGCGGCGGTGTTCGCCCGGTGACAGACGGTCAGTGGCGAACGAGGGGATACGCCGCGCCGAGGGCGGCTGACGATGGATGATTTCGCTGCAATCCTGGTCCTGCTGGCCTTGGCGGTACTGACGGTGCCGGTGCTGCTGGTGGTGGCGCTGGTCAAGATCGGCAATGCGAAAGCGCGGATCGACGCGCTGGAGCGCGATGTCGAGCAATTGCACGGACGTCTGCACGAGGTGGAATCCACGCGCGGCGCGACGGCCGCGGCGACGCAGCAGACCGGCCCACGTGCGCAGCCATCGGCGGCCCCGGCGCCCCCGGCGCGCACCACGGAGTCCTGGCGCGACGGCGTCGCGCCGGGCGACAGCGCGCTCGACGCGATCGAGCGCGACCCGAACCTGCGCGACGGATCGCAGACCGGTCGCACCGACGACGGCCGTGTGTCCGGTGTCGCCAGCGGATCCGATCCCATCCATGCCGGCGCGTCGGCGTCGGCGTCGGCGTCGCGTCGCGCGCGCTTCGATCTTCCGGACGACCCCGCGCCTCCGGCCGAAGCGACGGCCGCGGTGCCGCCGCCGCTGCCGCCGCTGCGGAAGACACTGACCGATCCGGTCGCCGGTCCGCGGCAGGAGGGCGCTGCCGTCGTCCAGCCGCCGCCGCGTCCGCCGCGTCCGCAGCGGACGCCGCCGCCGGATTTTTTCGACAAGGCCATCGGCTGGGTGCGCGGCTGGTTCACCGAGGGCAACGTGCCGGTGAAGATCGGCATGCTGGTGCTGTTCTTCGGCGTGGCGTCGCTGCTGAAATACGCCAGCGACCAGGGCTGGGTGCGGGTGCCGATCGAGCTGCGCCTCGCCGGCGTGGCCGCCGCCGCCATCGCCGGCCTGGTCTTCGCATGGCGACAGCGCGAGACGCGGCGATCCTTCTCGCTGTCGCTGCAGGGCGGCGCCATCGGCGTGTTGATGCTGGTGACGTTCGCGGCCTACAAACTCTATGAGGTGATCCCCGCGGGCGCCGCATTCGCCATCACCATCGCCCTGGTCGCGGGCATCGGCGTGTTGGCGGTGCTGCAGAACGCGCTGGCGCTGGCGGTGTTCGGCATTCTCGCCGGGTTCCTCGCGCCGATCTGGCTGTCCACCGGCAGCGGCAATCATGTCGCGCTGTTCGGCTATTACGCGGTGCTGAACCTCGGCATCTTCGGCATCGCCTGGAATCGTCCCTGGCGGTTGCTCAATCTGCTCGGCTTCGTCTTCACCTTCGGCATCGGTACCGTATGGGGCGTGCTGGATTACCGGCCGGAGAAATTCGCCACCACCGAACCCTTCCTGTTGCTGTTCTTCGCGCTGTATCTGCTGATTCCGATCTTCTATGCGCACCGTCGCAGCGAGAGCGGTCGCAGCGAGCAGGGCCACGACGGCAACGCGCATGCGCTGGTCGACGGCACGCTGGTATTCGGCACGCCGTTGGTGGCATTCGCGCTGCAGGCGGGGTTGCTGCAGGGCGAGCGTATGCCGCTGGCGCTGTCGGCGCTGGGCGCTGCTGCCGTTTACGTGCTGCTCGCCGCGGCGCTGCGTCGCCGCGAGCGGTTCGCGTCGCTGGTCGATACCTATGCCGTGCTTGCGGTGGGCTTCTCAACGCTGTCGGTGCCGCTGGCGCTGTCGGCGCGCGCCACCGCCAGCGTTTTCGCGCTGGAAGGCGCGGCGCTGGTGTGGCTGGGCGTACGTCAGGGCCGGCGTCTGCCGCAGATCTCCGGTCTGCTGCTGCAACTCGCCGCCGCTGTCGCGTACATGGCCGGTATCGGCGGTATCGGCAGCGGTTTCTCGCAGAGCGGCGTGCTCGATGTCGTCGCGGACACGCCCATCGCCAATCCCGCGTTCATGGGCGCGCTGCTGATCGCGCTCGCCGGTTTCGCCACCGCCTGGACCTACCGCCGCGAGCACGATGGCGACATGGTCGGACTGATCGCGCTCTGGGCCGTCGGCTGGTGGAGCTTCGCCGGCGGACAGGAAATCGTCGATCACATCGCCTATCCCGACCGGGTCGATGCGCTGTTCGCCTTCGTCGCGCTCACCGGCTGGATGGCGGCGGAGGTGCGTCGCCGCGAGGGCGAGATGACGGTGCTGGGCGGGGTCGCCGCCGTCGCACTGGCGCTGGGCATTCCGGCCGCGCTGCTGCTGCCGTTCGCGCACGACCATCCCTTCGGCGGGTTCGGCGCTGCGGCCTGGCTGGTCTATGCGGCGCTGGGCTGGCGCAGCCTGATCTGTCTGCGCGACACCGGTGCCGCCGTGCGCTTCGTCGCGCACGGCGGATGGCTGTGGTCGTGGGTGGTGGCGATCGCCGCCACCGCGGTGCACTTCGCCGGCGAGGCGGACATGGGCGACGGCTGGGTGTGGATCGGCATCGGCATGCCGGTGCTGGTCTTCGCGGCGCTGCTGCAACTGCGGCCCGTGCTGCTGGCGCCGCCGCTGACGCAGGCCGGAGATCGCGACGGTTTCGACGATTACCGCCGCGCGCTGCTCGCGTCCGCGTGGGTGGTGCTGGGCATGAGCTGGGGCGTGTCGCTGTTCTTCCCCGGCCAGAGTGCGCCGCTGCCGTGGGTGAGCCTGTTGAATCCGCTGGAACTGCTGCAGATCGCGGTCCTCGCCCTGCTGGCCCAGCGTGTCTGGTCGGGTCGCGGCACCACCGGGTCGCAGGCCGGCGTGGCGGTGTTCGCGCTGGCCGCCTTCGCATGGATCACGTTCGCGACGCTGCGCGCGACCCACCACTGGGGTGGCACCGACTGGTCGCCGTCGATGCTGGACGACTATGTCGTGCAGACCGCGCTGACCGTGGTCTGGAGCGTGCTGGGCGTACTCGGCTGGATCTTCGGTTCGAGGCGCGGCGACCGCCTGCTGTGGGGCGCAGGCGCGGTGCTGATGGGCGTGGTGCTGCTCAAGCTGCTGTTGATCGATCGCGGCCACCTCGGCAATCTGTTCGGCATCGTTTCGTTCATCGCGTATGGTCTGTTGTGTACGGCGGTGGGCTATTTCGCGCCGGCACCGCCGCGGCGCGCGGCATCCACGGAGGAGGTTTCGGCATGAATCGGACAGCGGCCGCGTTGAGTGCGGGATTGTTGAGCGCGGCCTTCGCGGCCGGCGCCGCGCAGCCGGAGGCATCGAAAGCGACCGGCGATTACGCCTACCGCTGGCCCTTGCAGACCGAGGGCGAGAACGCGGCCTGGCAGTTCGAGCTGACCCCGGAGGTCTACGCCGCACTGATCGATCCGGAGCTCGGCGATTTCGTCGTGCTCAACGCCGACGGGCAGGCGGTGCCGGTGGCGCGCTTGACCGTCGACCCGGCGACGCGGCCCGGCGTCGCCCAGGCGCCGCTGCCGGTGTTCGCGCTGCCGCGCCGCGCGGGCGCTGTCGGCACTGGCGACGATCTGTCGCTGCGCCTGGAGCGGGACGGCAACGGCCGTCTGCGCCTGCTGCAGGTGGACATGGGCGCTCCCGCTTCCGCAACGGCGACATCGGCCACGCTCGCGACTCCGGCTCCGGCGGCCCCGGCCCCGATCGATTACGTGATGGACGCCGACCTGGGCCGTGATCCGCGGCGTCCGGCCACGGTCGACCGTCTCGACCTGCGCTGGCCCGAAACCGGCGATATCCACGCCCGTTTCGCGGTCGAAGGCAGCGACGACCTCGAACACTGGCAGATGCTGGTCGATGGCGCGGCGGTGGTGTCGCTGCGCCGCAGCGGTTCGGTGCTGCAGCGGCGCGACATCGCGCTGTCGCCCACGTCGTTGCGCTATCTGCGCCTGCGCCAGCTCGACGGCGACCCGGTCCCGGGTCTGCAGGTGACCGCGCGACGCACCCGCGGCGGGGTGTCGTCGCCGCAGTGGCGACGGCTGCGTGCGGCATTCGTCGACACCGCACCCGACGCGTTCGGCAAGGGACATCTTTATCGTTATCGCCTGCCGGCGAAATTGCCGGTCGGTCGCGTGGGCGTGATCCTCGGCGCCGACAACGCTACCGCCGAAGTGATCCTGGATGCGCAGAACGGCAGCGTCTCCGGCGACGAAGCGTGGACGCCGATCGGCCGCACGCTGTTGTTCCGGCTGCAGCAGAACGGGCTGCGCATCGACAACGAAGACTATGCGCTGACTGCGCCGATCGCTGCGCGCGAATGGCGCCTGCGCAGTCCGGTCGTGCTGGATCCGGCGCCGACGATGGACGTCGCGTATCTGCCGGATCGCTTCGTCTTCCTCGCCCAGGGCAACGGCCCGTACACGCTCGCGGCGGGCAGTCGCGACGCCCGACGCGACCCCCTGCCGGTGGAGCAGGCACTGGCGCCGCTGCGTTCGCGGCTCGGCGCCGAATGGTCGCCGCCGATGGCCACGCTCGGTGCGCGCAGCGAAGCCGCGGGAACCCGGGCGTATGCCGAAAAGCCGATGCCGCCCGATTGGCGGCGTTGGTTGCTGTGGGGGTTTCTGGTCGTCGGTGCGGCGATCGTCGGCGGTTTCGCGCTGAGTCTGCTGCGGGCGCGGAAGGCTGAAGACTGATCGCACGGCGCATTCGGGATGACCTTTCGTCATCTCGAGGCCTGCGTCACGCAAGTTCTGTCATCCCGAATCCCGGCGTCATCGGGTGAGGGGTCTGCTTCATCCGGCGGAAATAAAACACAAGCAAGTCCTTCCGCCCGCTGCGCGTGCGTTCGGGATGACGGTGGTTTCTCGCCTGCCGCACCACCATTGCCCCGTGCGAAGCCAGCAAGGACAATGCGCGTCTGTTTTCGCAGCGTTTCCAGGAGCCGCACATGACCATCCTCCGCATGACCGATCTCGACCTCGCCGGTAAGCGGGTGTTGATCCGCCAGGACCTCAACGTGCCGGTTTCGCACGCGCCCGGCGTCGATGCCGAAGTCACCTCCGATCAGCGCATCGTCGCCTCGTTGCCCACGCTGAAGGCCGCGTTGGCGCAGGGCGCTGCGGTGATGGTGATGTCGCACCTCGGTCGGCCCAAGGAAGGCGTGTGGAGCGAAGCCGACTCGCTGGCGCCGGTGGCGAAGCGTCTGGGCGAACTGCTCGGTCGCGAGGTGCCGCTGGTGAAGGATTGGCTGGATGGCGTGAACGTTGCGCCGGGTGGACTCGTGCTGCTCGAGAACTGCCGCATGAACGTCGGCGAGGGCAAGGACGACGAAGCGCTGTCGCGCCGATACGCCGATCTGTGCGATGTGTTCGTGATGGACGCCTTCGGCACCGCGCACCGCGCGCAGGCCTCCACGCACGGCGTCATCCGGTTCGCGAAGCAGGCGGCGGGCGGCCCGCTGCTGATGGCCGAACTCGACGCGCTGGCGAAGGCGCTGGAGCACCCGGCACGGCCGCTGCTGGCCATCGTCGCCGGCAGCAAGGTCAGCACCAAGCTCGAACTGCTGTCGTCGCTGGTGTCCAAGGTCGATCAGCTGATCGTCGGCGGCGGCATCGCCAACACCTTCATCGCCGCGATGGGCTACGGCGTGGGCAAGTCGCTGGTGGAAATGGATCTGCTCGATACCGCGCGGCAGATCATCGCCGATGCCAGGGCGCGCGGCGCCGATATTCCGATCCCCAGCGACGTGGTGGTGGCCCCGGCCTTCGCGGCCGATGCGCCGGCCACGGTCAAGGCCGTCGATGCGGTCAGCGCCGACGACATGATCCTCGACATCGGCCCGCGGACCGCAGCGCGTTACGCCGAACTCATCAAGAGCGCCGGCACCGTGGTCTGGAACGGCCCGGTCGGTGTGTTCGAGTTCGACGCCTTCGGCAAGGGCACCGAAACCCTGGCGCGCGCGATCGCCGACAGCGCTGCGTTCTCCATCGCCGGCGGCGGCGACACGCTGGCGGCGGTGGACAAATACGGCATCGAGAACGACGTGTCGTACATCTCCACCGGAGGCGGCGCGTTCCTCGAATTCCTCGAAGGCAAGACCCTGCCGGCGGTGGCGGCGCTGGCGTTGCGGGCGGGTTGATCAAGGCAGCAAAAGCAAAAGCAAATCCCCCGCCGCTTGCTGTGCAAGCGACCGCCCCCTTTTCCCAAGGGGGCTTCTATCGGGCCGCGATTGCTGCTTTCCCTGTCCCCGATTTCTGCCCCTTTGAAAAAGGACGATTATCCAGCCGCAAGTTCTGCCCCTTTGAAAAAGAGGACGATTACCCGGCAGTGAGTTCAGCCTCCTTTGAAAAAGGGGGCGATTGTCCGCGAAGCGGGCAATGGGGGATTTGCTCTTGATCCGGAAGACATCGCGCAATCTCATGTCCAGGTCTCAACATCACTCGCATCGACTCAACCTCTGCATCCCGGTTGCGCGACCTCTCGACTCGAACACGCAGGCCCTTTGTTTCTATCGAACACTCAAAGCGTGAAGCGGCATCGACCTGCGCTTTACCCACCTGGGTTACCCTCGCGTCGCGGCCATTCCGCCGCCAAGCAACAGGAGTGCTGAAATGAAAGTGCGCAACAAGATCGCGTTGTTCTGTCTGTCCCTCACGATCCTCGCATCGGGCGCCGCCATCGCGGGCGGTTGTCTGCAGGGCACATGGAACTACTACGACGCCAGCGGACGTCTGGTCGGCGGGCAGACCGTCGGCTGCGCCGAGCTCGACGGCACCTGGGGTACGGTCACCGCGAACGCCACGTTCAGCCAAGGCTGCGCCAGCAGCTTCTGAGACGGCGGCATCTGAAGTTTTCCAGCGAAGGCCCGGGCGATCCCGGGTCTTCGCGCATCCTGCCGCGCCGATGCTGGATCGCGAATCATTGCGTTGACGTCGTCGCGGATCGCGTGCTATACGCCGATTGCCTCGCAGCAAGGATCGTGCGACGAACAGGGCAGGACGCTCACCAGGCTTTGCCCGCTCAGCGGCAGCCTGCCGTCTGCTACGCAGACACTCTTCCTGCCGCAACGCGCGGATCCGGATGTCGGGCACGCCTCGCGCGCGACGCGCACGGGGCCGGTGCGCTCCCTCGCCAGCGCATCCGGTTGTATCGAGCATTCTCATCGAGCATCGCCCATTCTCAAGGAGAGACACATGCGTATTCTGTCCGCGGTCGATTCCACCCCATCCCCCAACGTCCGCACGCGCGCACGCTTTTCGCTGCGCGCAGCGCTTACCCTCGGCGCGCTGGCGCTGGTCGGCCTGCAGGCGCCGGCCATCGCCCAGCAGCGCGACGACGCTCAACGCAACGGCAACTGGATGCGCGAATACGTCCAACTGCGCGTCGCCGAAAAGAATCTCGAATACGCGGACGCCACCATGACGGACGCGGAGATCGATCAGATGATCAGCCCCCGCATCGTGGGCGGCACCGTCGCGGGCTCGGCCGACAATCCGTTCCAGGTCGCGCTGCTGACCAAAAGCGTCGCCAACAATTTCAACGCCCAGTTCTGCGGCGGCACCCTGGTCAAGGCGAACATGGTGGTGACCGCGGCGCACTGCAGCGACTTCGTCACCGCCGGGCAGGTGCAGGTGCTGACCGGTACCCGCAATCTCGACGGCACCGGCGTGCGCCGCAACGTCACCCGCATCGCCATTCACCCCAACTGGAATCCCGGCACCTTCGATAGCGACGTCGCGGTGTGGCAGCTGAGCACATCGGCCAGCGGCATTCCGCTGGCGACGCTGGCGACCGGCGACGGTTCGGTCGGCGCCAACCTGCTGGTGACCGGTTGGGGCGCGCTGACCGAAGGCGGCAGCTTCCCGATCAATCTGCGCAAGGTCTCGGTGCCGCTGTTCAGCCGCACCGACTGCAACGACGCCAATTCCTACAGCGGCGACATCACCGCGCGCATGCTGTGCGCCGGCCGCACCAGCGGCGGCATCGACAGCTGCCAGGGCGACTCCGGCGGCCCGCTGACCCGCGGCAGCGGCAACACGGTGTTGACCGGTATCGTCAGCTGGGGCATCGGTTGCGCGCGCCGCAATCTCCCGGGCGTCTACACGCGGGTCTCGAACGCATCGATCCGCAATTTCATCGTCACCCAGGCCGGGCTCTGACCGCGACGCGGTCGTGTCCTGCCCGGGATGTCATCTGTCATCGTCGCGTTCCATGCGATGGCGCATCTCGCGACCCGGGACCCCCGCTTCGGCGGGGGTCTTTCGTTGGCGGCGCGGCGCACGGTCGCGTCCGATCCGATGATTCGTCACAATGACGCGCTCCAATGGGCTGCCCCGACGGCAATCCCGATCACAGCAGGAAGTCCCCGTGCGCACGCTTTTCTTCGACCTCGACGGCACCCTCATCGACTCCGTCGTCGGCATCACCCGCTGCGTGGCGTATTCGCTCGAACGCATGGGCCATCCCGGCCTGCCGGACGCCGAGCTGCGGCGCTGGATCGGCCCCGCCCTGCGGGTCAGTTTCGGTCGACTGTTCGACGACCCGATGGACATCGAGCGCGCGGTCGAGTTGTACCGCGAGCGTTTCGAGCTCGAAGGCTGGCGCGAACACGAGATCTACGCCGATATCGGCGAGACGGTCGAGGCCGCGCACGCCGCTGGCGATCGTCTTGCGGTGGTCACCGCCAAGAACGAACCGCATGCGCGCAGGATCGTCGCCACGCTGCCGTTCGGTCACCGCTTCGAAGACATCATCGGCGCCACCGCCGACGGTCGTCTCAGCCATAAACCGGAGCTGATCGCCGAAGCGCTGGCGCGGCTCGATCTGCGTGCCGGGGACTGCACCATGATCGGCGACCGCCACATGGATATCGAAGGCGCCATTCACCATCGCATGCGCGGCATCGGTGTGCTCTGGGGCTTCGGCGACGAAGACGAACTGCGCGCGGCCGGCGCCGAGCACTTGGCGCGAACCCCGGGCGAGCTGTCTGCGCTGCTCGCGCACGCCCGGATCGCGGCGCGAAGCGTCCTGACGCCGTGCTAGATTCCAGATGCGGCCGCACCGGCCGCCGACAGGGAGCGTTGAAATGAAGCGTTTTTTGCGTATCGGTCTGTTGGTCTGCGGCATCTGCATGCTCTCGGCCGCTGTCCTGGCCGGGCCGCCGTGGCCGCCGGTGCCGTGGGGTTACGAACGGGTCTTCTACAACGGCAGCGGTGAGCCGATTGGCGGGATCGTGGCGTGCCCGGACAGCACATCCAGCTGGGGCACCTATACCAACAGCTATCAGGATTTTCCGACCAATTGTCCGTGACGGTAACGTCGCGCACGCTGCACGTCGCCGGCGCTTCCGTTTCGATGACCGGAAGCGCCGGCGACAAGGACAATGCGGGACACGACCGGGGACTGTGATCGTTTGCAGTACAGGTGTGCAGCGATTGCCGCGTCGGCGTGATAGCGTTGTCGGAGCCCTGTTCCGACGAAGAAGACATGACCGAACAACGCCGTCGCACCAAGATTCTCGCCACCCTCGGCCCCGCCACCGACGCTCCGGGCGTGCTCGATGCGCTGTTGCGGGCGGGTGTGGATGTGGTCCGTCTCAATTTCTCGCACGGTGACCCCTCCGCGCAGATCGCGCGCGCCGATGCCGTGCGCGCGGCGGCGGCCCGGATCGGCACCGAGGTCGGCATCCTCGCCGATCTGCCCGGCCCGAAGATCCGCATCGAAAAGTTCGCGAACGACAAGGTGCAACTGCGCGCCGGCGAGCGCTTCGATCTGCTCGCCAGCGAAGATGCGCCGCCGGGCGACGAGCGTCAGGTCGGCGTGAGTTATCTCGGCTTGCCGGGCGATGTCGTGCCCGGCGACGTGCTGTTGCTGGACGACGGCGTGGTGCAGTTGCAGGTCGTCGCGGTGGAAGGCCAGCGCATCGTCACCACCGTGCTCAACGACAGTGAGCTGTCCAATCGCAAGGGCCTCAACAAACTCGGCGGCGGACTGTCGCTGGGCGCGCTGACCGAGCGCGATTGCGAGTTGATCCAGGTCGCCGCGCAGCTCAACGCCGATTTCATCGCGGTGAGTTTCTGTCGCAACGCCGCCGACATGAACGAAGCCCGTCGCGTCGCCCGCGCCGCCGGCAGCGACGCGGCGCTGGTCGCCAAGGTCGAGCGTGCGGAAGCCATCGAGAATCTGGTCGAGATCGTCGACGCCAGCGATGTGGTGATGGTCGCCCGCGGCGATCTGGGTGTCGAGATCGGCGATGCCGAACTGCCGGGCCTGCAGAAGAAGATCATCCGCGTGGCGCTGGAGCGCGACAAAGTGGTCATCACCGCCACCCAGATGCTGCAATCGATGGTCAGCAGCCCGATCCCCACCCGCGCCGAAGTGCTGGACGTCGCCAACGCGGTCATCGACGGTACCGACGCGGTGATGCTGTCGCAGGAAAGCGCCGCCGGCATGTACCCGGTCAAGGCGGTCGAAGCGCTGGTGCGTATCTGCCTGGGCGCCGAGCGCCAGTTCGAGCACGACACTGATTTCGAGGCTGCGCCGCGCAATCTGCAGCGCGCCGATCAGGCCATCGCGATGACCGCCATGTTCCTCACCGAGCACATCGGCGTCGGCGCGATCGTCGCGATGACCGAGTCCGGCGGCACCGCGCGCTTCCTCTCGCGCTTCCGCGGCCGCGCCCCGATCTTCGCGTTCGCACGCGATGGCGGCGCCCGTCGACGCATGGCGATGATGCGCGACGTGTTCCCGATGGATTACGACAGCCGCGGCCAGACCCCGCGTCAGGCCGCTCGCGGCAGTATCCGCAAACTCGTCGACGCCGGCCTGCTCATGCCGGGCGACCGCGTCGTCTTCACCAGCGGCGAGCACATGGAAACCCACGGCGCCACGAATACGCTGCGGTTGTTGCAGGTGGGCGAGGGCGGGACTGCGGAGGGGTTGGGGGAGTTGTGAGATTTGACAGATAAGCTGGAATAAAATCAGCATTGTTGTCTGTGTTGTTTCACGTATCGATAGTCACATGGAGGGGGCATGAAGGTTTTTTTAAGCTGGTCAGGCGACCTGAGTCATAGAACTGCTTTGATTTTTCGAGATTGGCTGCCATCAGTCATTCAGTCGATTGTTCCCTATGTGTCGTCGGAAGATATTGACAAAGGTGCAAGATGGAGTACCGATATTGCGAAAGAGCTTGAAAATTCGACTTACGGAATTCTTTGCGTAACAAAAGAAAATGTGCACGCTCCGTGGTTGACTTTTGAAGCTGGAGCGCTGTCTAAAACTATGGATAAGTCTGCGGTCAGTCCATTCTTATTTGACATTAAAAGATCTGAAGTCAGCGGACCAATCCTGCAGTTTCAATCGACTATTTTCGACAAAGAAGATATTAAAAAGCTGCTCTCTTCCTTGAATAGGGCATGTGGGGCAGAAACGCTTACAGAAGAGCGTTTGGAAAAAGCGTTTTCTGTTTGGTATCCAACCCTTGAAAGCCAGCTTAATAGCTTGCTCGGGAGTAAGCCGCCGGTTCCTGTGCCCGATCCAGAAGAAGAAACCATAAATTCGACAAGTGAAATTCTTGAAGAAATATTGGATTTAACGAGAAATAATCAGAAGCTTCTAAGGAGTCCTGATGCTGACTTCACGAAGGAAGTCGAGCATATTCGAGCGATGCTCGATAAGCTTAGTAAACGAATGGACCCGGAAGAGGATTTTCGCCGAAACAAAAGATTCAGGAAAATGCATCCGATGTTTCTTGAGGAGATAGTCAATATGGCTCCTCGGTTTGAAAGCAGATTCACTGGATTTCAAATAATCATAAGTCTATTTCGCAACGATTTTCCGTGGCTTTATGATGCGGGTCTAGACTTGGTGAGGGTTCTGAAGAGCGCGGCAGGAGCTTTTGAAAAGAGCGAGGCTAATTCTTCTTTTTTTGATTTGGTTGATTTTACTTTTCAACATCCAATGATGCGTGAAATGTATATGCCTGATAAGGAGTTGTGGATGCTTAGCCGTGAACTTCCGCACACTTTGAGGCGCGCTCTTGAGGGAAGGCTGTAGCTTTGGTTTGGAGGCTTCACTTGTCAGTGAGGTGCGATGGCTTGGGCGCAGCGATACCCTTCGGCATCCTCACAAGTGATGGTATCGCTGCGCTCAATCCATCCTGCGATGTTGTGTTTTACACGAAGCAACGTGGGGAGCTGCTGCATTTAGAAATTGGATGTTTATACGGCAGGCTTGTATATCGGACCATGCAGAAAGGAGCAGTGGTGTCATTCTTCTGGATTTCGTTCATTTCGCTGGGCTTTAATGCAGCGGGCTTCAATACTGCGTTTCATTCATTTCGCCAGGTTTTCTCGCAGCCGCGTTCTGCGGGCTCCGGCGATCCTGGCTGCCTCCGGCTCGCGCCGATCCGGCAAGGCTGACCCCATCGCATGCGAATCTTCGCGCTTTCCGATATCCACGTCGATTACGACGCCAACGCCAAGTGGGTCGAGAACCTGTCGGTTGTCGAGTATCAGGATGACCTGCTCATCCTTGCTGGCGATCTGACCGACAAGCCGCCGTTGTTCGAATGGTGCGTGCGCGCATTCGTGAAGCGCTTCAGGAAAGTGGTGTTCGTGCCGGGCAACCACGACCTGTGGGTGGCCCGCGAGGGTCGCGACAAGAATTCGCTGCAGAAATTCGCCGAGGTCTGCGATGTGGTGGAAGCGAGCGGGGCCACCATGCGCACGTATCGCGAGCGTGGCGTGGCGATCCATCCACTCCTGGGGTGGTACGACTATTCCTTCGGCGAGCCCAGCGAAGAGCTGCAGGCGATGTGGATGGACTTTCGCGCTTGCCGTTGGCCGGACGGGTACGGCGCCAACGAAATCTCGCTGCATTTCGACGCGCTCAATCGGCCGATTGCCGATGCGCGGGACGAAACGGTGATCACCTGTTCGCACTTCCTGCCGCGCATCGATCTGATGCCGTGGTACGTCTCCGGCTCGACCCGTTTGCTGTATCCCATCCTCGGCTCCTCGCGGCTGGAGGCGCAATTGCGCAGGATGAATCCCGGCATCCATGTCTACGGCCACAGCCATCTCAATCGAAACGTGACGATCGACGGCGTGACCTATGTCAACAATGCCTTCGGCTATCCGGCCGAGACCATGATCGCGGCGAAAGCGCTGCTCGCCATCCATGCGTGCTGATGCCATGCACCGGCCAGCGTCGCCCGCGGTGATCGCATGATCGGCCCTGTCGCGATCGGCCCATCCGAGATCCATCTGTGGCTCGCGGACTACGAGCAGATTTCCGACGAAGCGCTGCATGTCGCGTATCGGCAACTCCTCAGCGCCGATGAGCGCGCGCAGGAGCCGAAATACTACTTCGCGAGAGATCGTCGACGCTATCTGGTGACGCGCGTTCTGGTGAGGACCGTGTTGTCGCGTTATGCCCCGATCGATCCCCGGGACTGGGTGTTCGGCACCAACGCATACGGCCGCCCGTACGCGATGAACCCACAGGCCGAGCATCTGCGTCTGACGTTCAATCTTTCGCACACCCACAGCATGATCGTGCTCGGCGTGACCGCGGGCCGGGCCTTGGGCGTGGATGTCGAGAACATCCGCTCGCGCGAAGTGTCGATCGGCATGGCGGATCGCTTTTTCTCGCCGCTGGAATCGGGCGATCTCGCGAAGACGCCTTCGCATCGGCAGCAATATCGTTTTTTCGAGTACTGGACATTCAAGGAAGCGTATATCAAGGCGCGCGGCATGGGCCTGCAGCTGCCGCTCGACAAATTCAGCTTCGATTATCCGGACGACAGCCGTGTGCGGATCGCCATCGATCATGAGCTGGGCGACGATCCCGCGCGCTGGCGATTCTGGCAACTGCAGCCGGAAGCCGATTATCTTCTGGCGGTCTGCGCGGAATGCCTGGACGCGCAGGTGCCGGAACTGATCGTGCGTCGGGCGGTGCCGCTGTCGGGGGAAAAAAGGCTTGCCCTCCAGTTCCTGCGGACTTCAGAATAGACGATCGAAGCGACACTCGATAATCGCAGATGTGAGGTTGAAATGATTGCTTTCGTTTTTCCCGGCCAGGGTTCGCAGAAGCGCGGCATGGGCCAGGGGTTGTTCGATGAAGTGAGCGAATACGTCTCGGTAGAGAAAGACGTGGATGCGATCCTCGGCTACTCGATGCGCGAACTCTGCCTGGAAGATGCCGACAATCGATTGAAGGACACGCAGTTCACCCAGCCGAGCCTGTATGTGGTCAATGCCCTGCATTACTACAAGGCCGTCGCTGAAGGTGCGCGCCCGGATTATCTCGCCGGCCACAGCCTCGGCGAATACAACGCGCTGCTCGCCGCGGGCGTCTACGATTTCCTGACCGGCCTTCGCCTGGTGAAGAAGCGCGGCGAACTGATGTCGCAGGCCCGCAACGGCGGCATGGGCGCGGTGATCGGCCTGAGCGCGGATGCGATCGCACGGGTGATCGAGGACGGCGGACTGACCGGCATCGATGTCGCAAATTTCAATTCGCCGGCGCAGACGGTGGTGTCGGGGCCGGTGGACGAGATCAAGCTCGCGGGTCCGCTGTTCGAAGCAGCCGGTGCGCGCATGTTCATGCCGTTGCCGGTCAGCGCCGCGTTCCATTCGCGTTACATGGCCGATGCCGCGAAGGAATTCGCGGAGTTCCTGGCGCCGCTGACGTTCTCCGCGCCGAACACGCCGGTCGTCGCCAATGTCACTGCGCAGCCTTATCCGGTCGACGATGCGTCGGCGTCGGCGAAATCGCTGCTGGTGCAGCAGATCTCCCACTCCGTGCAATGGACGCAGAGCGTGCGTTACCTGATCGCCAATGGTGTCACCGGGTTCAGCGAAATGGGTCCGGGCAATGTGTTGACCCGACTGGTGCAGCAGATCCAGAAAGACGCGGGCAACTGAGGCATTGCATGCAGCGGGCGCCCGCTGTCACGGTGGGGACCCGTTCATCCGTGGCTGCCGGAGCCGCGAGTGCGTATGCAACGCGCCGCGCCGGAATGCCCTGAATCTGCGTATGTGATTGATCTGTAATGCTCTTTCGCTTGGGGCGAGCGGGTATAATGGCCGACTTTCCCAGCCGCCCCCAGGATCCTGCCATGAGCATCGAACAGCTTGCCGACATCGCCCGCGCCATGGTGGCGCCGGGCAAGGGCATCATCGCCATCGACGAATCCAACGCCACCATCGCCAAGCGTTTCGAAGGCGTGGGCATCCCCAACAGTGAAGAGAACCGTCGCGCCTACCGCGAGATGCTGCTGACCACGCCGAATCTGAATCAGCACATTTCCGGCGCGATCCTGTTCGACGAAACCATCCGCCAATCCACCAAGGATGGCGTGCCCTTCACCAAGGTGATGATGGACAACGGCATCATCCCCGGCATCAAGGTCGACAAGGGCACGCATGCGCTGTCCGGCTGCCCGGGTGAGCTGGTGACCGAAGGCCTCGACGGCTTGCGCGAGCGCCTGAAGGAATACGCCGCGCTCGGCGCGCGTTTCGCCAAGTGGCGCGCGGTGATCAATATCGGCGAGGACATCCCGTCCGGCACCTGCATCGAAGCCAATGCGCACGCGCTGGCGCGCTATGCGGCGCTGTGCCAGGAATGCGGCATCGTGCCGATGGTCGAGCCCGAGGTGCTGATGGACGGCGACCACGACATCGAAACCTGCTACGAAGTCACCGAAGTCACGCTGCGCTCGCTGTTCGACGCGCTGTACCAGTTCAACGTCGACCTGCAGGGCACCATTCTCAAGGCCTCGATGGTCATTTCCGGCAAGAGCTGCGAAGAGCAGGCGTCGGTGGATGAAGTCGCCGATTACACCCTGATGTGTCTGAAGTCGAACGTGCCGGCGATCCTGCCGGGTATCGTGTTCCTCTCGGGCGGCCAGAGCGATGAAGACGCCACCGCGCACCTCAACGCCATGAACCAGATCGGCGAGAATCCGTGGCCGCTGTCGTTCTCCTATGGCCGCGCGATGCAGTCGGCAGCGCTGAAGATCTGGTCGCAGGACCTGGTCGGCAATGTCGGCAAGGCGCAGGAGACGGTGTTCGCCCGCGCTCGCGACAATGGTCTGGCCGCGCTGGGGCAGTTGAACGGCTGAACCCGCTGTCGCCACTGCGAAGTTCCACGGAACGCCGGCCTCGTGCCGGCGTTTTCGCGTTCATGAAGGTGCTCGGTGCCTGTCTGGAATCGGCCGATCAAGCCTGCGGAACGGCCTTCGGGCCGCGGTTCCCCGGTGGGCGTCGCAAACGCGCCGGAATGTCGAACGGGCGCTCACGCATTTCCGCCGCGCGATGCCGTCTTCTCGGCGTCCTTGCGGTCGAACAGATCCAGGGCGATGTCCGACAGTGTCTTCAGTGCGGTGAACAGCACCAGGACGAAGACACCGCCGCCCAGTCCGCTGCCGAAGATGATCCCGAGGTGCATCGGCAGAATGCGCACATAGGGCATGAACATCAATCTGCCGAGGTTGGGTTGTCCGCGCAGGTCCGCCGCATGCTGCATGGCATAGGTCGATCGTTGCGACAGTACGAACGATATACCGCAGGCGAACAGGATCAGCATGTTCACCAGGCCGGACACGCGATGTTCGGCGAGCAGGAACACCAGATAGCCGAGATGGAAGCCGCCGTAGTGCAGGACGAAGAAATTCGCTGTGGAGCGCTTGCCCTGTTCGTTCTCGGGCACCGGCTGACCGTTCGAGGTAAAGCCTTCGGTGCTGAATCGCGCGAGATCGAGCATGCGTTTGCGCGCATAGGCGCCGATGATCACGCTCTGGATCCAGTAAGGCCAGAACAGCCACGCGACTTCCCACCGGAACAGCAACGCCGCGAACAGCGTGACGACGTTGGCGAGGATCAGGGTGCGGGCGGAGGAGCGGATGGGCGGCGTCATCGACGATTGCGTCATGCTGTTCTGCTGGATGTTCTGCGGGATGTCATGCCGGGACGAAACGCTGTGTTGCCGAATGGTCTCATCGCATAGGCCAAAGGTCACGATTTCATGCGATCTGCACTCCCGCGCGGCTGGATCCGTGTGAATCGCAAGACATGGATGAACATCGGGATATGCCGTCATCGCGAGCCGCCGCTACAATCGCCCGGATCGTCCTGCCGGCTCCCACGATGTCTCGTTCCATTTCGCATGCTTCATATTCGTATGCCCCACATTCGGATGCTTCCGGCCCGGACGCCATGACACCTTCCGCCACGCGTGTCGATCTGTGGCGTGTGTGCCGAGGCTTGGCGCTGGCATGCCTGACCTTGCTGATCGCGGCCTGCGGCGGCGACGACAAGCCGCCCGCCGGCGCCGCGGGCGGGCAGGGCGGCGGCGACCGGCCGATCCCGGTCACGACCGTTCGCCTGCAGCCGGAAATCTTCGCCGAACGCATCTCCGCCATCGGTACGGTCAAGGCGCGCGAATCGGTCACCGTGACCGCGAAAGTCAGCGAGCTGGTGCAGCAGGTGCATTTCGACAGCGGGGATGAAGTCCGCGCCGGTGCGCCGCTGGTCACGTTGTCCGATCAGCAGCAGCGCGCCGCATTGAACGAGGCGCAGGCCACCGCCGACGAAGCCGATCGCCTCTTCCGTCGCCAGAGCGAGCTCGCGCAGCAGCAACTGATCGCGCGTTCGCAGTTGGATACGCAGCGCGCCACCCGCGACTCCGCCAACGCGCGCGTCGCCCAGATCCGCGCGCAGCTGGCCGACCGCGTGATCCGCGCGCCGTTCTCCGGCGTGCTGGGCCTGCGTCAGGTCAGTCCGGGCGCGCTGGTCACGCCCGGCACGCCGATCGCGACGCTGGACGAACTGGCCCGCGTGTACGTGGACTTTCCGCTGCCCGAATCGCAATTGTCGCTGGCGACCCGGGGCCGCACCATCGCCGGCACAGCGGCGGCCTATCCTGGCCGGAGTTTCGATGGTGTGGTGGCCATCGTCGATGCGCGCGTCGATCCGGCCACCCGCGCGGTGACCGTGCGCGCCGATCTGCCGAATTCCGAACGCCTGCTGCGTCCCGGCATGCTGGTCAACGTCACCCTGCCCAGCGCCGAGCGCCAGGCGCTGATGGTGCCGGAGATCGCGGTGGTGCAGGTGGGACGCGACAGCTTCGTGTATCGCGCGAAGGACGACGGCACTGTCGAACAGGTGCGGTTGACGCTCGGTGCGCGGGGCGACGGCAAGGTCGAAATCGTGGAGGGCGCGAAGGCCGGCGACCGCATCGTGGTCGATGGCACCGGCAAGCTGCGTCCCGGCGCGAAGATCGCCGAAGGCGCCGCCAAGCCGCCCACAACACCGTCCTCCGCTTCTCCGACTGCTGCTGAGCCGCAATCGTCGTCTCAGCCTCAGCCGGCCGAACCTGCGCCCGCCAAGGATTCGCCCGCCGCCGCCCCCGCCCGGAGCTGATCGCCATGCGCCTGTCCGATATCTCGATCGAACGTCCGGTCTTCGCGACGGTCCTCAGCCTGCTGCTGATCGTGCTCGGGGTGATGTCGTACACGCGCCTCACGCTGCGCGAGTTGCCGGCCATCGATCCGCCGGTGGTGTCGGTGGACGTGACCTATCCGGGCGCGTCCGCGAGCGTGGTCGAAACCCGCATCACCCAGGTGCTGGAGGATGCGCTGGCCGGCATCGAAGGCATCGAAAGCCTGCAGTCGCGAAGCGTCAACGGCCGCGCGTCGGTCAATATCGAGTTCACGCTCGACCGCGATATCGAGGCCGCCGCCAATGACGTGCGCGATGCGGTCAGTCGCGTCGCCGATCGGATGCCCGAAGAAGCGGACCCGGCCGAAGTCGAAAAGGCCGACAGCGATTCGGAAGTGATCATGTGGTTGAACATGAGTTCGACCAGGATGGATACGCTGCAGCTCACCGATTACGCCGACCGTTACGTCGTGGATCGCCTGTCCGCGCTGAACGGCGTGTCGCAGGTGCGCGTCGGCGGCCAGCAGCGCTACGCGATGCGCATCTGGCTGGATCGCGATGCGCTGGCCGCGCGCGGCCTGACCGCGGGCGACGTGGAAAGCGCGCTGCGCGCCGAGAACGTCGAATTGCCCGCGGGCCGGATCGAATCGGAGAACCGGGACTTCACGCTGCGCGTGGAGCGCACGTATCTGAAGCCCGAGGATTTCGCGCAGATTCCGCTGGGCAAGGGCGCGGACGGCTACGTCGTGCGCCTCGGCGACGTGGCCCGCGCGGAGCTGGAATCGGCGGAGCGTCGCGCGTACTTCCGCAGCAACGGTACGCCCAACGTGGGGTTGGGCATCGTCAAGACCTCCACCGCCAACAGTCTGGATGTCGCCCTTGCGGCGCGCGCCGAGGCCGAACAGATCCAGAAGAATCTGCCCGAGGGCACGCGCATCTTCGTCGCCTTCGACAGCACCATTTTCATCGAGGCTGCGGTCAACCGGGTGTGGGCGACGCTGTTCGAGGCGATCGGTCTTGTGCTGCTGGTGATCTGGCTGTTCCTCGGCAGCGTGCGCGCCGCGATCATTCCCGCGGTGACCGTGCCGGTGTGTCTGATCGCCGCGTTCATCGCGCTGTACGCGTTCGATTTCTCGATCAATCTGCTGACCCTGCTGGCGCTGGTGCTGTGCATCGGCCTGGTGGTGGACGATGCCATCGTGGTGCTGGAGAACATCCAGCGCCGCGCGGATCTCGGCGAGCCGTCGCTGGTCGCGGCCAAGCGCGGCACCAAGCAGGTGGCGTTCGCGGTGATCTCCACCACTGCGGTGCTGGTGGCGGTGTTCCTGCCGATCGGTTTCCTCGAAGGCAATACCGGACGACTGTTCCGCGAACTGTCGGTGGCGTTGGCGGCGGCGGTGGCGATTTCCGCGCTGGTCGCGCTGACGCTGACGCCGATGATGTCGTCCAAGCTGGTGCGCCCGCATGCCAGCAACAAGCCGAACCGTCTGCACAGTGGGATCTCGAAGCAGCTCGACCGGGTGACGCGCGGCTACCGCAAGCTGCTGGAGCGCACCATCCGGCGCGTGTGGATGTTCGGTGCATTGATGATCGCTGCGCTGGTCGCCAGCGTGTTGCTGTTCAAATTCGTGCCGAGCGAACTGGCGCCGCCCGAGGATCGCGGCGTGTTTTTCGCGTCGGTGGTCGGGCCGGAAGGCGCGGGTTTCGATTACACGGTCGGTCAGATCCAGCAGGTCGAAGAAGTGCTGCTCAAGCAGGTCGGCGAAGGCAAGCCGATGCAGCGGGTGAATACCCGCGTGCCCGGCGGTTTCGGCGCCAGCGAGGAGATGCATACCGGCCAGGCGATCGTGTTCCTGCAGGACTGGAACAAGCGCGACATCACTACCGATGACGTCGTGCAGATGGTCCGCAAGGATCTCGGTGGACTGACCGGCGTGCGCGTGAATCCGCAGGTGCGCACCGGCCTGACCCGCGGCGGCGGCCAGCCGTTCCAGATCGTGCTGGGCGGGCCCGAGTACGGCGAGCTCGCGCAGTGGCGCGACCGTGTGCTCGCGCGCATGGAGCAGAATCCGAATTTCTTCGCCGCCGATTCCGACTACAAGGAAACCCGGCCGCAGATGCGCGTGTTGATCGATCGCGCCCGCGCCGCCGATCTGGGCGTGTCGGTGACCGAAGTCGGCCGCACCCTGGAAACGATGATGGGCAGCCGCCGCGTCACCACCTTCGTCGACAACGGCGAGGAGTACGACGTGATCCTGCAGGCCGAACGCGCCGCGCGCGCCACGCCCTCGGATCTGTCTGCCATCCAGGTGCGCGGTAACAACGGCGAACTGGTCCCGCTGTCCAATCTCGTCACCATCACCGAGCTGGCCGAAGCCGGCAGTCTCAACCGCTTCAACCGCCTGCGCGCGATCACCATTTCCGCGGGCCTGTCGCCGGGCTATCGCCTCGGCGACGCCATCGAATGGGCCAATCAGGTCGTGCGCGAAGAATTGCCCGATACCGCGCAGATCGACTGGAAGGGCGAATCGCGCGAATTCCAGAAGGCCGGCGGC
>JAIMKJ010000026.1:33266-53993 GCA_020692565.1 Thermomonas sp. | reverse complement strand
GAAGCTCTGCAGTTGCCGTTCCATGTATTATCGATCCAGCTTGAATATGTTTGAATTCGATGGCTCTGCTTACATAGGAGGGGCTTCAGCCCCGAGTATGTTCGTGTAAAAAGATCGGGCCTGAAGGCCCTCCTACGAACGCATGGAGAGTTCAAACTTCTCCTTAATCTCAATCAAGCATCGGCCGCAACCTCACCGGCACACCACTCAACACCGAAGTTCCCGAAATCGGATCCCGTAACCCCTCATCCAGCAGCGCATTGAGATTCGCGCCCGGCCGCTCACTCGCCAACCGCTGCGAAGTACCCGGCAGATCGTGCCCCCAGCCGTGCGGCAGGCTGATCACACCAGGACGCATGTCCTCGCTGTATTTCACGCGAACTACGATCTCGCGTCCCCCGGCGCCCTGCAGCCGCGCCAGCGCGCCGTCGACGATATCGGCCGCAGCGGCATCCTGCGGATGCAACAACGCCAGACAGCGCTCGGGCCCCTTGGCCAGCGTCGGCAGGTTGTGCATCCAGCTGTTGTTCGAACGCACGTCGCGCCGGCCGATCACGATCATCGGATGACCTTCACCTGGCGTCTGCGTATCGGGCTGCGACAGCGCCGCTTCCACGCGCGCCAAGTCGGCCAGCAAGGCAGGCGGCGCGGCCTGAATCAGACCATCGGGCGTGCGCAGCACGCCGGGCAATCGCGCCTGCAGCGGGCCGAAATCGATTCCGTGCGGCGAAGCGCTCAACTTCGCCAACGACAATCCCTCGGGTCGCGCGCCGAAACGATCACCCCAGGGCCCGGCGCGGAAGCCCAGATCGAGCTGGCGTTCGGGGCCGGACAGGTGCGCGCTGGCACGGAGCAGGGTAGCGATCTGTTCCGGCTGCTGTTCGGCCGGCACGCCTGCCGCAGCGAACATACCGTGCAGATCTTTCTTCAACGCATCCTCGTCGCGCGCATCGACATCGGCCGCGGCGTCGTGGCCTTCCAACATCGCCGCGAGCCGCATCAGGATGCGCCATTCGGGCCACGCATGTTCGGGGACGGGCAATACCGACGGACTGAAACGCGCGACATGCGTCCACGCCAGCTGCGTGAACGCGATGTCGTAATGCGGCTCCTGCAGCGGCGACAGCCCGGGCAGGATCACGTCGGCATGCCGCGTGGTCTCGTTGAGATAGATATCGAGGCTGAGCATGAAGTCCAGACCGTCGAGCGCGGCGGCGAGACGTCCGCCGTTCGGCGCGGACAGCACCGGGTTGCTGGCGATGGTGATCAGAGCGCGCACTCTCGTTCCAACCCCGGTCCCGTCCTCGCTGTCGGGCGTGTCGATTTCCTCGGCGAGACAGCCCATCGGGAATTCGCCCATCACTTCCGGCGCGCCGCTCACCCGCGAACGACGGCGTCCCATTACCACGCCGCGTCCGCGCCCGCCTGCGCCCGTGCTGTTGGCCTGGAACGCAGGCGCCAGCGGCCAGCGCATGCCGCCTTCGGCGTCGATGCGGCCGGTGACGAGGTTCAGCACTTCGACCAGCCAACTGCAGAGCGTGCCGTATGGCTGGGTGCAGGTGCCGATGCGGCCATACAGTGCGGCGCGAGGTGCCTGGCGCAGCGCGTCGGCAAGATGACGGATGGTCGATGCGTCGAGACCCGCGGCCTCGGCCATGCGCTCGGGCGTGAACGCGACGACTGCCTCCTGTAACTCGGTCAGGCCGGCCACGTGGCCGTCGGCGGCGCCGAGGCGCGGCGATCCGCTTGCGAGCAGATGTTGCAGCATGCCGAGCAGCAGGAAGACATCGCCGCCGGGGCGGATCGCGTGATGTTCGTCGGCCACGTCGGCGGTTTCGCTGCGGCGCGGATCGATGACGATCATCCGGCCGCCGCGTTCGCGCAGTGCGCGCGCCTTGCCGCGGAAATCCGGCACGGTCCACAGGCTGCCGTTGCTGGCGATCGGGTTTGCGCCGAGCACGATCAGCAGATCGGTGCGCTCGATGTCGGGTACGGGGATGCTCAGCCAGTGCCCGTACATCAGCCCACAGGCGACATGCTTGGGCATCTGGTCCAGCGTCGAGGCGCTGAAGACGTTCGGCGTGCCTGCGGCGCGCGCCAACCGCGGTACGTACAACTGCAGCCCGAGCTTGTGCACGATCGGATTGCCCAAGCTCAGTGCCAGCGCGCTGCGGCCATGCGCATCGAGCAGCGGCAGCAATCTGCGTTCGATCTCGGCGAACGCGTCTTCCCAGCCGCAGGCCTCCCAGCGCGCGTCCGCGCCGCGACCACGACGGATCATCGGCGTGCGCAGGCGGTCGGGGTCGTCGTGCAGATCCTTCAGCGCCACGCCCTTCGGGCAGAGATAACCTCGACTGAAGACATCGTCCTTGTCGCCGCGGACGGCGACGACCTCATCGCCGCGCAGTTGCACGGTCAGCCCGCAGGCGGCTTCACAGAATGGGCAGATGCGGTGCGCGGTGCGGGTGTCGTCGTGGGACTGTTCCATGGCGTTCTCGTGCTTGGCTGTGCGGTGTCTCCGCCTTGCTGGATTCTGCAGGAAAAACGCGAAGGCCGCCCGGCGACAGGATCAGTCCCGATCCGGGAACCGGCTCGCATACGCCGCCAACAATTCCTGTGCGATCGACGCACCTGCGAGCGCGGTGAGTTCGCTCTGATCGTACGGCGGCGACACCTCCACCACGTCCATGCCCACGATGTTCAATCCACCGAGCCCGCGGATGAGCCGCAGCGCGTCGTGCGTGGAGAAACCACCGACAACAGGTGTACCGGTGCCGGGCGCGAATGCCGGATCGAGAAAATCGATGTCGAAGCTGACATAGCACTTGCGGTCGCCGATGCGCTCGTGGATCGCCGCGATGCACGCGTCGGCGCCGTACGCGTGCAGCCAGCGCGCGTCGAGCACGCGGAAGCCGTGATCCTGCGGATTGCGCGTGCGCATGCCGATCTGGATCGAGTGGGCGACATCGACGATACCGGTCCTGGCCGCATGCCAGAACATCGTGCCGTGGTCGACACGCGCATCGTGATCTTCCCAGGTGTCGCTGTGCGCGTCGAAATGGATCAGTGCGAGCGGGCCGTGGGTCTCGTGCAGCGCCTGCAGGATGGGATAGCTGATGAAGTGGTCGCCGCCGAGGGCAAGGGTGGCGACACCGGCTGCGGCGAACGTGCGGAAGGTCTCGCGCAGCGCATCCGGCACGCGCTCCGGGCGGCCATGATCGAAGTGGGCGTCGCCCCAGTCGATGACGTTCAGACGTTCGCAGGGATCGAAGTCCCACGCATACGGCGCGCACCATGCCAGCGACGCCGACGCCGCGCGGATCGCGCGCGGGCCGAGGCGCGTGCCGGGGCGATTGGTGGTGGCGAGATCGAAGGGCACGCCGACGACGGCGACATCCACGCCGGTCAGGTCTTTCGTGTAGCTGCGGCGCAGGAAACTCAGCGCGCCGGAATAGGTGGGCTCGGCATGCGTGCCATAGGGCGAGCTGCGGGTGAAGGCCTGATCGACAGCGGTCGGATCGAAGGCGGTGGCGGGTTGGGGCGATGCATCGGGATGCGACATGGACACTCCGGGGCGATGTCGCGCGTCGTTCGCCGGGACGCGCGCTACCGGGGACAACCTTAGTCGGAGGCTTGCGACAACCAGCGACGGACTAGGCTCGGAACGATCTCGGTGGATATAGCAATATCGACGCTGATGACGGTGCCGGAGAGGACAACGATCTTGTCGGGGTCGATGGCGGGCTTCATGCGAATCGTGTCGTATGGTCGTGTCGTAGGAGGGCCTTCAGGCCCGAGCTTCCTGGATTGGCTTTCATATCAAAAGCATAAGCTCGGGCCTGAAGGCCCTCCTACGATGGACTTCACTTCATCGTAGGCATCACGAATTCCGCGCTGCGGACGCCTTCTGGCCAGCGCGCGGTGATCGTCTTGAGGCGGGTGTAGAAACGCACGCCGTCGGGGCCGTGGACATGCAGTGGGCCGAAGATCGAGCGCTTCCAGCCGCCGAAGCTGTGGAAAGCCATCGGCACCGGGATCGGAACGTTCACGCCCACCATGCCGGCCTGTACGCGATGCGCGAACTCGCGCGCAGCGCCGCCGTCGCGGGTGAAGATCGCGGTGCCGTTGCCGTATTCGTGGGTGTTGACCAACTGAAGCGCGGCGTCGAAATCGGCGACGCGCATCACGCAAAGAACGGGGCCGAAGATTTCTTCGCGATAGATCCGCATGTCGGCGGTGACGCGATCGAACAGACAGCCGCCGAGGAAGAAGCCGTGACGGTCGACCTTGTAGCCGCGGCCATCGACCACCAGCGTCGCGCCCTCGGCAACGCCGGCATCGACATGGCCGATCACTTTGTCGCGATGCGCACCGGTGACCAATGGACCCATTTCTGGTTCTGAACAGCCTGGATCGGGGCAGCCGGGGCCGATCTTCAGTGCAGCGACTTTCGGCGCGAGTTTCGCGACCAGCGCGTCCGCGGTGGCGTCGCCGACGCAGACCGCGACCGAGATCGCCATGCAGCGCTCGCCTGCGGAACCGTAGCCGGCGCCGAGCAGTGCGGAGACCGCGCCGTCGAGATCCGCATCGGGCAGCACGACCATGTGGTTCTTCGCGCCGCCCAGCGCCTGCACGCGCTTGCCGTTGGCGCTGCCGCGGGCATAGATGTATTCGGCGATGGGCGTGGAGCCGACGAAGCTGATCGCCTGCACGCGCGGTTCGTCGAGCAGTGCATCGACCGCGACCTTGTCGCCGTGGACGACATTGAACACGCCGTCGGGCAGGCCCGCCTGCCTCAGCAGATCGGCCATGAACAGCGAGGCCGACGGGTCGCGTTCGGATGGTTTGAGGATGAAGGTGTTGCCGCAGGCGATGGCGACCGGGAACATCCACAGCGGCACCATCGCCGGGAAATTGAACGGGGTGATGCCGGCGACCACGCCCAGCGGCGCGTATTCGCTCCAGCTGTCGACATCGCGGCCGACGTTCATCGAATGCTCGCCCTTGAGCAGGTGCGGGATGCCGCAGGCGAATTCGACCACTTCCAGGCCGCGGGTGACTTCGCCCTTCGCATCCGACAGGACTTTGCCGTGCTCGGAGGTGATGATCGCGGCGAGATCGCCGGCGTGGCGTTCCAGCAGTTCCTTGAACTTGAACATCACCCGCGCGCGATTCAGCGGCGTGGTGTCGGCCCACGCCGGGAATGCGGCGGCTGCGGCATCGACGGCTGCGCGGATCTCGTCGGGCGATGCCAGCGGTACGCGTTTGGTGACCTGGCCGGTGGCGGGATCGAATACGTCGGCATAGCGGTCTGCCGATTCAAATGTTGCGCCACCGATGACGTGTGGAATCAATGCCATATCCGTCCCGCCATTTGTTTGTAGGAGCAGCTTTTGCAGGAGCGGCTTTGTAGGAGCTGCTTTGTAGGAGCGGCTTCAGCCGCGAGCTCCTGCTCCCAAAACCATCCGCCGCCAGCTTGTCGTCGCGCAAAAGCTCGCGGCTGAAGCCGCTCCTACGTAAATGCGGTGCGCCGAGGCGCGTCCGATGTAGTCCTCAGGTCAGCGACAGCGCAATCGCCGCCGGCACGTACTCGTAGCCGAGGTCGTCGGCGACCGCCTTGTAGGTGATCTTGCCGGCGTGCACGTTGAGGCCGTTGAGCAGGTGCTCGTCGTCCAGCATCGCCTGCTTCGCGCCCTTGTTCGCCAACTGCACGGCGAAGGGCAGGGTGGCGTTGGTGAGGGCGAAGGTGGAGGTGCGGGCGACGCCACCGGGCATGTTGGCGACGCAGTAATGGATCACGCCGTCCACTTCGTAGGTCGGGTTCTGGTGGGTGGTGGCTTTCGAGGTTTCGAAGCAGCCGCCCTGATCGATGGCGACGTCCACCAGCACCGAGCCGGGACGCATGAGCTGCAGTTGTTGGCGCGCGATCAGCTTCGGCGCCGCGGCCCCCGGGATCAGCACCGCGCCGATCACCAGATCGGTGTCCGGCAGACGCTCTTCGATGGCGTCGTGGGTCGAATAGATCGTGGTCAACTGATGGCCGTAGACTTCATCGAGATACTTCAGGCGATCGAGCGAACGGTCGAGGATGGTGACGTGCGCGTTCAGGCCCATCGCCATGCGTGCGGCGTTGATACCGACCACGCCGCCGCCGATCACCATCACTTCCGCCGGCTTCACGCCGGGCACGCCGCCCAGCAATACACCGGAGCCGCCCTGCGCTTTTTCCAGCGCGTGCGCGCCGGCCTGGATCGACATGCGTCCGGCCACTTCGCTCATCGGCGCGAGCAGCGGCAGGCCGCCCTTGCGGTCGGTGACGGTTTCGTAGGCGATCGCGGTGCAGCCGGATTTGACCAGACCTTCGGTCTGCGCCGGATCGGGCGCCAGATGCAGATAGGTGTAAAGCAACTGGCCTTCGCGCAGCATCGCGTACTCGACCGGCTGCGGTTCCTTGACCTTGATGATCATCTCGGCGCGGCGGAAGATTTCCTCCGCGGTGTCGACGATCTCGGCGCCGGCCTTCTGATACATCTCGTTGGTCAGGCCGATGGATTTCCCGCCATCGCGCTGCACCATCACCTTGTGGCCGTGGCCGACGAGTTCGCGTGCGCCGGCCGGGGTCAGGCCGATGCGGTACTCGTGGTTTTTGATTTCCTTGGGGACGCCGATCAGCATGACTGGATACCGTGGATAGGGTGGATGGCGCGCATTAGGCGGTCTGCCCGATCACATGCGCAAGGGTCTGGAAAATTCTATCGATATGCCCGCGGGTCAGGATCAACGGCGGCGACAATGCGATCACGTCGCCGGTCACCCGGATCAGCAGGTTTTCCTCGTGGAAACAGCGCGTGAATACGTCGTAGGCGCGTGCCCCGGGCGCGCCCGGGCGCGACGCCAGTTCGATCGCGCCGATCAGGCCGATGTTGCGGATGTCGACGACGTTGGGCAGTTCGCGCAGGGCGTGGATGGCGTCGGCCCAGTACGCCTCCAGTTCGATGGCTTTCTCGAACAGGTCTTCCTCGGCGTAGGTGTCCAGCGTCGCCAGCGCGGCGGCGCAGGCCAGCGGGTGGCCGGAATAGGTGTAACCGTGGAACAGTTCGATCATGTTCTCCGGGCCGTGCATGAAGGTGTCGTGGATGCGGTCGGCGATGAACACCGCGCCCATCGGCACGCAGCCGTTGGTCAGGCCCTTGGCGGTGGTGATCATGTCCGGCTGCACGTCGAAACGCTGCGCCGCGAAGGCCTTGCCGACGCGGCCGAAACCGGTGATGACCTCGTCGAAAATCAGCAGGATGCCGTGCTTGTCGCAGATCTCGCGGATGCGCTTGAGATAGCCCTCCGGCGGCAGTACCACGCCCGCCGAGCCGGCGACCGGTTCGATGATGACCGCCGCGATGGTGCTGGCGTCGTGCAGCAGCACCAGGCGTTCCAGATCTTCCGCCAGTTCGACGCCGTGCAGCGGCAGGCCTCGGCTGAATGCGTTGCGTTCGATATCGAGGGTATGGCGCAGGTGATCCACGCCCGGCAGCAGACTGCCGAAGAATTTGCGGTTGTTGGGCAGGCCGCCCACCGAGATGCCGCCGAAGCCGACGCCGTGATAGCCCTTTTCGCGACCGATCAGACGGGTGCGCTGGCCTTCGCCGCGGGCGCGATGATAGGCGAGGGCGACCTTGAGCGCGGTATCCACCGATTCGGAGCCGGAATTGGTGAAGAACACATGATTGAGATGGTCGGGCGCGATCGCGACCAGGCGTTCGGCCAGCGCGAACGGCAGCGGATGGCCCATCTGGAAGGTCGGGGCGAAGTCGAGGGTGGCGATCTGCTGCTGTACGGCTTCGACGATGCGGGGGCGGGCATGGCCGGCATTGCAGCACCACAGGCCGCCGGTGCCGTCGAGGATCTCGCGGCCGTCGACCGTCGTGTAGAACATGCCCGCCGCGCTGGCCAGCAAGCGCGGCGCCGCCTTGAACTGCCGATTGGCCGAGAACGGCATCCAGAAGGCCTCCATGGCATCCGGTTGGCTCGTCGCCTGTCGGGCGTAATGGTCGCCGTAGCCGGACGTGGGCAGAACAGGACGGTCATCGGTCATGAACAGGCTCCAGGCCGGCAGGTCAGGCCGGCGATGGCGCGCCAGCGGGTCGATGTGCGAAGCTTAGCGCGTTGAAAAAACTTTACAACCGATGCTGAAAACGGCATGTAACGCCCGGGTTGCGCATCCGTGTAAAGTATCCGGCAACAGTAAAGTCGACGGATTCTGAATGGATATCGGCGCACGCCTGCAGCTCGTCCGCAAAACCAAGGGCCTCAGCCAGCGCGAGCTGGCCAAGCGGGTCGGCGTCACCAACAGCACCATTTCCCTGATCGAACAGAACAAGGTCAGTCCCTCGGTCAGCTCGCTGAAGAAGGTGCTGGACGGGATTCCGATCTCGCTGGCCGACTTCTTCACCCTCGACCTCGACGCCGGACCGGTCGACAGCCCGTTCTACGAGCGTGGCGAGCAGCCGGACGTCGGCAACAACGACATTCATTATTATCTGGTCGGCCAGCGTCGGCCGCAGCGGCAGATGTGCATTCTCCGCGAAGTGATGCCGCCGGGCACCGACACCGGCGAAAGCATGCTGGCGCACGAAGGCGAGGAGGGCGGGGTGATCGTCCAGGGCCAGGTCGAGGTGACCGTGGGTGACCGCATCCGCATCCTCGGCCCGGGCGAAGCCTATTACTTCGAGAGCCGCATCCCGCATCGTTTCCGCAACATCGGCACTGAAGACGCGATTCTCGTCAGCGCCAATACCCCGGCCACGTTCTGAGTTCTTTCCCCGATGTCTCTCCGGAATTCATTCCCATGACCGCTCCCCGCACCCGCGACACCTGGCAGGCATTTGCCGACGGCCTGCGCATCCGCACCCAGGCCTTCATCGATGGCCGCTACGTCGATGCCGCCAGCGGCAGGACCTTCGACTGCATCAGCCCGATCGACGGGCGGGTGCTGGGCCGGGTCGCCGAGAGCGAGGGCGAGGACATCGAGCGCGCAGTGGCCGCCGCCCGGCGCAGTTTCGAGGCCGGTGTCTGGGCGAACACCCGGCCCACGCATCGCAAGAAAGTGCTCATCCGGTTCGCGCAACTCATCGAACAGTACGGCGACGAACTCGCGGTGCTCGAATCGTTGGACATGGGCAAACCGGTCACCGATGCCCGCGCCGTGGACGTGGGCGCGACCATCCGCTGCATGGCCTGGACCGGCGAGGCGCTGGACAAGGTGTACGGCGAAGTCGCTTCCACCGGCCCGGACGAGCTGGGCCTGATCACCCGTGAACCGCTGGGTGTGGTCGGCGCCATCGTGCCGTGGAACTTCCCGATGCTGATGGCGACGTGGAAGATCGCGCCGGCGCTGGCGACCGGCAATTCGGTGGTGCTGAAGCCATCGGAGAAATCGCCGCTGACCGCGATCCGACTGGCCGAGATCGCGATCGAAGCGGGCATTCCCGCCGGCGTGCTGAACGTGGTGCCGGGCTTCGGCAAGGGCGCAGGCGAACCGCTGGCGCTGCACATGGATGTCGACGGTCTGGTGTTCACCGGCTCTACGGCCGTGGGCAAGCATCTGCTGCAGTGCGCCGGTCGCTCGAACATGAAACGCGCGTACATGGAATGCGGCGGCAAGAGTCCGAACATCGTCTTCGCCGATGCCCCGGATCTGGCCGAAGCCGCGAAAGCCGCGGCCGGCGGCATCTTCTACAACCAGGGCGAAGTCTGTACCGCAGCGTCGCGTCTGCTGGTGGAACGTTCGATCAAAGACGACTTCGTCGCTGCGGTGGTCGAGGCCGGCAAGGCCATGCACCCACGCCACCCGCTGGAGCCGGGCGCGCCGATGGGCGCGATGGTCGACGAAGGCCAGACCGCGCGGGTGCTGGACTACATCGCGAAAGGCCAGGCAGACGGTGGGCGCCTGCTGCTGGGCGGCAAACGCGCCGATGTCGTGGCCGGCGGCTGCTACATCGAACCGACAGTGTTCGACGGCGTCGAGCACGGGCACACCATCGCCCGCGAGGAAATCTTCGGCCCGGTGCTGTCGGTGATCGCCTTCGACGACGAAGCCGACGCGCTGCGGATGGCCAACGACACCGAGTACGGCCTGGCCGCGGGCGTCTGGACCCGCGACATCGGCCGGGCGCATCGGGTGGCACGCAAGCTCCGCGCCGGCAGCGTCTGGGTGAACTACTGGGACGGCGGCGACATGACCGCACCGTTCGGCGGTTACAAGCAATCCGGCAACGGCCGCGACAAATCGCTGCACGCCTTCGAGAAGTACACCGAAGTCAAGGCGACCTGGATCAATCTGGCGACCTGACGCATCGGCCATTCACCTGCTGCGGGGGACTGCCGATGACCCGCGTCTTCGGCAGTCCGCAGCTTCCGCGCCGGGGTCTTCCGGGCGCGAAGATCAGAACGCGATGTTCACCGACACCCATAACCGCCTGCCTGCTTCGCTGGTGCTGCGCGTGTTGGCGTAGGCATAGGTCTGGCTTGCCGGCGGTGCGGTCGGGTTGCTGATGTAGGGCATGTAGTCGACGAAATCCTTGTCGAAGACGTTGTAGAGCGCGGCATTGAAGCTGACGGCGTCGTTGAGGACATAGCGAGCACCCAGGTGGAACTGGGAGTAGGGCTTGAAGTTGCCCAGCTGGTCCTGCGCCGCGCCGGCACCGCGGTAGCGTTCGCTGCGGTACTCGCCGCGTACGAAGACGTTCAACGCATCGGTCGCCTGCCACTGCACGTTCGCGTTCAGCATGTGCCTGGGCGTGTTGGTCAAGGGCAGGCCGCGCGACGGCCCGCTCTTCTGTTCGCTTTCGGTGTAGGTGTAATTGGCGCCGGCCGACCAGGTGTCGGCGAACGGCACGTGCACCGCCAGTTCGCCGCCGTGGGTGACCGCCCTGTCGATGTTGACGCTCTGGCCGAACGTCGCCGCACGCGGGAAGAAGCCCAGATCCAGACAGCCGGTGGTGCTGTAGTTGCCGGCGTTGTAGTTGGCCTGGGTTACGCCGAACGCGCAGTTGTTGACCGGCGTGCCGGCGGCGATCTTGTCGTCGAAATCGTTGTTGAACAGGGTGGCGCTGGCGCTGATGCCCTGAGCGTTGGCGTAGTGGACGCCGATCTCGGACGTGGCGCTGGTCTCCGGTTTGAGGCCCGGGGTGCCGATCAGCGGGATCGTGCCCTGGCCGCCGAAGCCGTTGATGCCGGGCGTGAGCTGCTCCACGTTCGGCGTCCTGTAACCCTGGCTGTAACCACCCTTGACCACCCAGTTCTCGCTCGCGTTCCAGACCAGGTAGGCGCGCGGGCTGACCTGGCTGCCGAAGGTGTCGTGGTCGTCGTGGCGTGCGCCCAATGTCAGGTTCAACGATTCGGTCAATCGCCATTCGTCTTCCACGAACAGCGCCCATTGGGTGAATTCGAAGCGTTCCGGGGCCACGCCGTCGCGCAACTCCGCCTGCCAGTGCTGTCCGCCCACACTCAGCTTGTGGGCATCGAACCCGGAGACCAGCTTGACATCGAAGACGCGGTTTTCGTTTTCCAGCGCGCGCGCCTGGCCGGCGCCGGGCACGCCGGGCGGCACCAGGCGGCCGATGGTTTCGGTGCGGCTTTGCAGGAAGCTCGATTCCAGCGCGCCGAAACCGAAGCGCGCATCCCAGGCCAGCAGCGCCTGATCGCGGTTGAAGCGCAGCGCGCTGGCGTAGCCGCCGGTGCCCAGCGTGCCGAGCTGCCCGTTGCTGTTGTCGTACTTCTGCCGGTTCGCCGAGACATCGAGCCACAGGTCGTGATGCGTACCCAACGCGAGATTCAGCCGTGCGCCGATGTTGCGGTTGTCGTATTCGGTCGGGTTGGCGCCCATGATCGGCGCGACCTCCGTGCCGCCGAGGTTGTCGTAGCGGATCTCGGCGCTGTCGCGGGAATAGCTGCCGCCGCGGAGCGCCAGGCCGAGGACATCGCGCACGATCGGTCCATGCAGATAGAAATTTCCACCGAGGGTGTCGCCGAAGGCGTCGTCGCCCTGCAGAGTGGCCTCGAGCGTGACGTTGCCGCCCCATGTCTGCCCGATCCTGCGGGTGATGATGTTGACTACGCCGCCCATGGCGTCCGAACCATAGAGCGTGGACATCGGCCCGCGGATCACTTCGATGCGCTCGATCGCCGACATCGGCGGAATGAAGTTGTTCGCGGTGCTGCCGAAATCGTTCGGCGTGACGTTGCCGGAGGAATTCTGGCGGCGGCCGTCGACCAGGATCAGGGTATAGCTCGACGGCATGCCGCGCAGGCTGATCTGCGGTGCGCCGGTCTTGTCCAGACCCACGCCGACATCGACGCCTTCGACATCGACGAGCGCGTCGGCAAGGTTGTGGACGGGTTTGGTCTCGAGTTGCTCGCGCGTGATCACGCTGATGCTGGCCGGCGCTTCGCGGATCGCCTGCTCGAAGCCGGAAGCGGTCACGACGATCTCGTCGAGGGTGCGCATATCGCTGCCGTCGGGCGCGTCCTGTGCGAAGGCGGGCGCCGACATGGCGGCGAACAGTGACAGGGCGAGGATCGTGCGTCGTGGCAGGCAGGGGTTACGGAGCATTGGAATTCCATACGGAAGAGGTATGGGACCCACGGGCGGCGGCTGGCGGGTGGACATACGGTGTCGCCGCGTCGCGATGGTGGATGCCATCGGGATACGGACGCGATCGGAAGGGTCGGAGGCGTAACAGGATCGGCGGGGAGTTTAATCGTTGGCGGCCACAGGTGCAAATGATATGCATTCGCATCTTGGCAGGGGTCCGGGTGTTGGCCGGCAAGGGTCGGATGCCGGTCTGACGAGGTCCGCTGAGCTGCCACCCGTTGGGACGCCACCACGATCGCGGCAACGAATGACCGGGACCGATCAGGACAGGTTGGTTAGTCGGGCTGCGCGTCGTGAAGCGAGCGGTACCGTATAGAACCGCTGTTCGGTCAGCAATGCTGATCGCACGATCGTCAGTATCGCTGTCGCCGTGCCCGTTTATCGGCCGATCTGCTCTTCCAGCGTGCCGACAGGAGCGATTCTCAGCAATCGATCAGGCATCCGTGCGGCCGTACTTCACCGATTTGCGCGTATATAAGGTCCACTGAAAGAACCGAACGTTTCGCAGCGGCACCGCGTTCAGAGGGATGGAGCGCGGCTATCGGACGGTATCGATCGTGGCTGCGGGTGGTTGTCCAGCGTTCCGGTGCCGACGCCGTTCCAACGCACGCCACGTCCGTGCCCAAGGTGATGACTGAAGTCCAGGGGGACTCATGGAAGATCATTCGCGCTTCAATCTTGCGGGCTCGTCCCCGCAGTTCATGAAGGTCATCGATCAGATCCATCGGTTGGCGAAGCTGGACGCGACCGTGCTGATCGCCGGGGAAACAGGCACAGGCAAGGAACTCGCGGCACGCGCCATCCACTACCTCAGCGCGCGATCCGACAAACCGTTCGTACCGGTCAATTGCGGTTCGCTTACCGACTCTCTGGTCGAAAGCGAATTGTTCGGCCACGAACGCGGCGCCTTCACCGACGCCAAGACCGCTTCCGCAGGATTGATCGGCGAGGCCGCAGGCGGGACGTTCTTCCTCGACGAAGTCGATACGCTGAGCGCCAAGGCGCAGGCGGCGCTGCTCCGGTTCCTTCAGGATCACACTTATCGCCGGGTCGGCGGCGGCGGTCTGCGGCAGGTGGATGTGCGCGTGCTGGTGGCCAGCAATGCCGATCTGGTCGACCTCGCCCAGAAGCGCCAGTTCCGGCAGGATCTGCTCTATCGGCTCAATGTCCTGTCGCTGCACATGCCCGCGTTGCGCGACCGGCAAGGCGATGGCGCGGTGCTCGCGCGAAGCGTGCTGCAACGCCTCAGCCATCAATACCGCATGCCCTTGAAGCAACTGCACGCCGATGGTCTGGCGTTCATCCAGCAATATCGCTGGCCCGGCAATGTCCGCGAACTGGAGAACATCATCCATCGCGAATTCCTGATGAGCGACGATGTCGAACTGCATCTGCGCGAATCGCGCGACCTGTTGATGGGCGAAGTCGTCGAAGAGACGGGCGCCGACGCTATCGATCGTCCTTTCCGCGATGCTAAGGCCAACGCCGTGGCCGAATTCGAGCGCAGTTATGTCCGCGCGATGCTGGCGCGCACCGGCGGCAACATCTCGCAGGCGGCGCGCCTGTCGAATCAGGAGCGCAGCGCCTTCGGCAAACTGGTGCGCAAATACAAGCTCGGCGGCTTCGAGGGCCAGGTCGCCTGATATGCCCCTCGGCGAGTCTGCCGACCGCCGTTCCGCGGACTCGGGGCTGCGCCGGATCCACGCAGCCGGACCTGCCCGGACCGCATTCCCGATCCGCTGCCGGATATCGGCAGTTCAGGCCGCCGACGCGATATTCTTGAGCCGCGATTCTGCGACGCCCCCACTTCGAATCCGCCTCCTATGGACGAGCAACTGGTTGAATTTGCCGAGAATGCCATTCGCGTCTACCTGGCCGAGCGCCCGGAAAGCGCGGATACGCTGGAGGGCGTCCATCGTTGGTGGATCCGCTGGCCCGGGCTGGCGGAATCGCCGGTCGTGACCCAGATCGCGCTGGAGCGTCTTGCCGCCACCGGCGAGATCGAATCCTTCAGCATCGGCAACCAGCTCCTGTGGCGCCGTCCGCGCAGCCAGCCCCAAGCGGTTTCCGAGCAGGCGGTCTGACCCGCCCGGTGTGCACCCGCGACCTGCGCGACCGTGCGCAGTCGGCTCGATTCACACCCGTGCTCCATCGCCTGTGATCGGCCTGGGCATCGTTGCCGCGGGATGCCGAGGTGCGAATCCACCCACCGGGTCGGAATCGACCCGGGCCGCCGACGCGTTCGATGCGTTCTGGACGCAGGCTCGAAGCCACTGCGAATGTCTGGATTTCCAGGGCTCCACGCCGCAGCGCCGGTTGCGGTCGTGGGTTCCGCATGCGCGCGCCGTGGGTGAAAAAACACCTCGCATACGGTGATGTTTCGCACGGTGCCCATTGCAAGCGTCTGTTTTTCAAGCCGACAGGAAGGCATGCCGACTGGCGCGGAAATTGCTGCGCCCTGTATCCGAGTACGTGCCGGTCAGGGCGATCCCATCGGGTCGATGCCGATCGGCGATTCCTGGTGCGGAAAGGCAAGGGAGCTGCGATGAGCTGGTTCGGCGGTGGCGGCAAGCCAAAACAGGGGGGTGGGCAATGGGTGGAAATGCAGACCTACCGGCACGATCGGCCCTCCGTGGACGGTCGGCGCGGTGAGATCGACAACCCGCAGGGCAACGCGACCTACGACCGCAATGCGCATGACTTGACCGTGCACGGCATCGTTTCGGCAAAGCCGGGCGGCGGAGCGTTCCTGATGCAGCAGATAGCCGAGGATGCGCAGCAGATGGGCAAGCCGTTCGTGCGCACCACGATGACCGCGCCCAGTGCGTTCGGTTTCTATCACCGCATGGGCATGCTGCCGTCGCAGGCGAGCAAGACGATGGGCGAACTGTCCATGGCGCGGACGCATCCGAACGGCGTGAGCTTTCCGATCGGGCAGGTGGGCAATCCCGGACGCCTGGATCAGGGCTCGCTCAATGCGATGGATCGGCGCATCAAGACCTCGCGCATGCAATGGGAGGCGCCGACCGAAACGGTGCTGCATAAATCGTCCGGACGTTGACCGGCGCGGCGGTGCGCACGGCGTCGATCGTCATCGTCGACCTGCAGCACAACCGCCTGCCGCTGTACATTGACTGCGCCGCGCTAGCGACAGCGATGCGACCAGCCGTACTCCGGGAGAGGTGAGGATGCACGTCGAAGCCTTCGACCACCGATGTCCGCCGCAGGATGATCCCGGCGTCACGGCCGTGGACGCTTCGCTGGCGACATTGTGGGAAGCGCTCGAAGCCGCCGCCTGGTCGCCCCGCGCGTTGCGGCGCTGGCTTCCCGGGATCGTCGCTCATGCCTCCGCACTGGCGCCCGAATCGCGCGTCGGATGGCTTGTGCGGCTGCGCGAAGCGTCGCGGCATGTCTGGGCGGCCCCTGTCGAGGTCGGCGAGACCCTGTTGCGGGCGGCGAACGCCTGGTGCGACTGGCCGCTGCTGCTGGCGACGGCCGAACGCCTCGAAGCGGCCGGCGAACTTCCCGCATGGGCCTCGCCCTTGATGGTCGATGCCGAACTCCGGACCGGCGACGCGCAGGCGGCGCTGGCGCGTTGCCGCACGCGGGCGTTGCTGCATCCGCAGGAGCGCTGGGCCAGCGATACCCACGATGCGCTGCAGCAATGGCTCGGGTTCATCGCTGCGGTCGCACCGCCGATCATCGGCGAGTCGCTGCGCCTGGAACCGCTGGGGCACCACCACGCGCGGGATTTCGCCTGGCAGTACTACGATCCGGTCATCGCCGAGCGTTGTTGCCTGCCCGCGTTCGTCGATCACGCCCATTGGCACCGCTGGCTGGATCGGTGCTGGGGCTACGGCGATCAGTACACGTATGCGGTCCTCCACCCGGAATGGGGGTTCATCGGCAGCGTCAGCCTGATCCTTCGCGAAGACGTCGGGTTCTTCTACTACTGGATCGGGCGCGATTTCCAGGGTCATGGTCTCGGTCCGGCGGCGGCGCGGCTGTTGCTCGATCATGGATGCCGGCATCGCGGTATGCGCACCTGCTACGCGAAAGTGTTCGAAGACAATGCGCCCTCGCGACGCGCACTGGAAAAGCTGGGTTTCGACGCGCTGGACTTCTGCCCGGTGCCGCCCAACGCGCATGAAGTGCTGTATCGGCTCGGTGCGCCGCAGTGCCGCGAGGACAGCGTCGAAGAAATGCGGACTCTGTTCGAACGCATGGGCTCGGACACCCGGATTGCGGTGCCGGTGTCGATCCAGGATGGCCGAAGCGCCTGCGGACGCGGGCGCTGAAAGCGATCATCGGCGCACATCGGCCAGTCCGGGGCTGAAGACACGCTCCGCACATGCCGCTTCGATGATCGGTTGGGTCGCAGATTCGATGGCCGATTCGATGGCGTGCAGCCACGTCCGCGCGATGCGGTGGCACCTGCTTTCTATTTCGATCGACCCGCTGGAGGATCCCGCGGACCGGCGATCGCATCCGCGCGCCCGCCATATCCATGCGCCGGGTGGCATCCATGCATGCATTTACGCCCGATGAGGTCGATTTTCACCCAGTCGGGAGAAGTTTCGCTCACCGCGCGTCGCGGCCGGATGGTCGCGGCGGCCGACGCGCGAGGCCTTGATTCGAAACGGGTTTCGGTCGCAGCAGGGCACTGCATGCTGGCTGATCATTGTTCCGATGATGAGTGCAGGCGCACTCCAGCATTCGACGCCGGATTCCGGTAGAACGAGAAAAGCCCATGAAATACAGCGAATTTCGAGTTTCATGGAGTTGGCACGCAACTTGTTATTGGTATCCAAGAAGCAGCGACGGACCGCCAACGCGATCGCGATGGATCGCCTGACGTTGCGAAGGTTGCATGCAGTCCCGCAGCCGCCACGAGTCCGCATGCCGGACGCACCGAACAATCAACACAACCCTGGATTGGGGCAAGCGAATGAGCGAAAGCATTCAGAAGAAACTGTTGCGAGTGCGTCCACCCCGTGTGCGCATCACCTACGACGTCCATACCAACGGCGCCATCGAGAAGCGCGAGCTGCCGTTCGTTGTCGGCATTTTCGCGGATCTCTCCGGCGACCGCGATCCGCTGGCTGCCACGCCGGTGCCGCCGGAGTACAAGGAAAGGAAGATCGTCGAGATCGATCGCGACAACTTCAACGACGTACTCAAGCAGAGCATGCCGCGCGTCAACCTGGCAAAAGTGGACGACGTGCTGACCGCCCCGGCGGCCGGCGCCCCCAGCCTCAAGGTCAACGGCGCGCTGGTGTTCACTTCGATGGACGATTTCGAACCGATCCGGGTCGTCCACAACGTGCCGATGCTCGAAGCGATCTATCAGCGGCGCAAGTCGCTGCGCGACGCGCAGGCGCGCGCCGAAGTCAACGATACGGCGGCCAGGAAACTCGACGAAGCCGTCGCGGAGATGGAGAAATCGCTGACGGCCGATACGATCATCGCTGTGCCGTGGGTCGCTGCATCCAAGTCGGCCCTCGCGGCGCTGGACGCCGCACTCAGGGCGATCGCCGATGCCAAGCCCGACACGGCGACCCCCGTGCAGGTGCAGGCGGCCGGCGATGCGCTCAGGGCCGCGGCGCCGGTGATCAGGGCGTCGGCGAACCGGCTCAAGGCTGCGGTCGCAAGCCAGGGCGCGCTACCGGCGGAAGGCGCAGGCAAGGCCGCTGCGGCAACGTTGCAAGCGCTTCAGGCGGTGGCCACGCCGCTCGATGCGGCGGCGACGGATGCCGAAGCCGCCGTGGTTGCGCTGGTGCCGGCGACCCCCAAGGTGCCCGACGCGACCGCGACCAAGCTGCAGGCCAATGCGACCGCGCTGCCGCCGCTGATCGACACATTGGCCGCGCAGCCCGCATACGGCGACGCGCTCGACACGGCGGTCAAGGCCAAACTCAAAGAGGCGTTCCCGGACAACGAAACGTTCGCGAACGATGTGGCCGCCGCGCTGAAGGCGCATGTGTTTCCGGTCGTGACCGTGGCCGACGGCAGCGGTCGGCAGCGCGGTTCGGCCTTGTCGATCGATTATGCGGTCGCGTCGATCGACGCCGCGCTCAGCAAGCAGTTGTCGGTGATCATGCACAGCGACAGTTTCAAAGCGATGGAAGCCACCTGGCGCGGCCTGTTCCATCTGGTCTCGCGCACAGAGACCAGCACCCGGCTGAAACTGCGCATCTTCAACGCTACCCTGAAAGAACTTCAGGACGACATGACGAAGGCGGTGGAGTTCGACCAGAGCAAGCTGTTCAAGATGATCTACGAGGCCGAATACGGCACCTTCGGCGGATCGCCCTACAGCATGCTGCTCGGCGGCTACGATATCGGGCCGAGTGCGTCCGACATGACCTTCATCAACGCGATGTCCAGTGTCGCGGCGGCGGCGCATGCGCCGTTCCTGGCGGCGGCTTCGTCGAAGATGTTCGGCCTGGAGGATTACGGCGATCTGGCGAAACCGCGCGATCTCGCAAAGATCTTCGAAGGCGCCGACCTGGCGGCGTGGTCCGAATTCCGCGGCACCGAGGATTCCCGTTACGTCTCGCTGGTGCTGCCGCGGGTGATGCTGCGTCTGCCCTATGGCCAGAACACCCTGCCGGCGGAAGGCTTCATCTTCGAGGAAGCGGTGCTGTCCGCCGACGGCGTTCCCGACAACGACCACTTCCTGTGGGGCAATGCTGCGTACTTCCTCGCCGAGCGCATCACCAATGCGTTCTCGCTGTACAGCTGGACGGCGGCGATCCGCGGCGTCGAAGGCGGCGGCCTGGTCGAAGGGCTGCCGATCTACAACTTCAGCAGCGGCGAGGACGAGGGCATCAAGGAAATCTTCTGCCCGACCCAGGTCGCCATCACCGACCGGCGCGAGAAGGAGATCAACGATCTGGGCTTCATCGCGCTGTGCCACAGCAAGGGCAGCGGCAAAGCGGCATTCTTCGGCGGTCAGACCACCAACAAGCCGAAGAAATACATCAATGCCGACGCCAACGCCAATGCGGCACTCTCGTCGCGCCTGCCGTACATCATGGCGGCCTCGCGTTTCGCGCACTACATCAAGGTGATCGTGCGCGACAAGGTGGGCGGGTTCCTGACCCGCGGCAACGTCGAGGCGTTCCTGAACAGTTGGATTTCCCAGTACGTGTTGCTCGACGACAACGCTTCGCAGGACGTCAAGTCGGCGTTCCCCCTGCGCGAAGCCAATATCGTCGTGGTGGATGTTCCCGGCGAGCCCGGCGCTTACAAGGCAACGGTCTTCCTCAAGCCGCATTTCCAGCTCGAAGAGCTGACCACATCGATCCGGCTCGTGGCCGATCTGCCGAAGTGAGTCCGCCGGGAAGGTCGGCCGGAACCAGCGCGCCGACGGCGACCGCCAAACACATTCAATATGAGGAACGAACGCAATGGACCTGATTCTTCTGCAACCCGGAAACTCCGACATCATCGGCGAGACCAGTTCCACCTATATCGACAACGTCTGGCGCGATGATGTCCTGCAGTTCGGCAAGTGCATGGAGCTGGTGTCGATCCATCACGGCATGAAACAGCAGATCACCACCGACGTCAGCAACAAGGCCCGCACCTCGGGCCGGCCGGTGATCACCGAATTCACGTGCGTGAAGTACGTCGACCAGACGTCGGTGAAGATGTACGACTATTGTCTGCGCGCGGCTTCGCTGGGCTCGGACAAGTCGAATCCGACGAAGATCTACATCGCCCGCAACTCGGGTGACAGCAAGACGATCAACATCATGACCATGGCGCTGCGCGACGCGATCATCAGCGAGATCCAGTTCCAGTCGCATCCCAACGACATGCCGACCGAGCAGTTCAAGCTCAGCTTCACCGAGATCCTCTGGACCTTCACCGTCCAGGAGCACGACATGTCGGTGGCCGGCAATGTCCAGGCGGGTTGGAGCGTCATGCACAACCGTCCGATCGGCAACGCGTTCACCTGATGGTCGCAGCCCGGCCGATCGAATCCGATCGGTCCTGGCCGTCCGATTCGTTCGGCCCACCGGTTCCGTGCGGCGATACCGTCGCGCGCAACCGGAGTCGATTTTTCCACG
>JAIMKJ010000026.1:32588-33259 GCA_020692565.1 Thermomonas sp. | reverse complement strand
GAAGGCGGGGGTTTCATGCAGTTCCTGTTCGAACGTCTCAGCGTTCCGCCGCGCGGGCTCGATGGCCGGGCCGAGCCATTCGACGAAGTCGCGGCGGTCACCGCGCAGATCCAGCGTATCGCCGCCACCAGCCGACACGCCGGCGAGGCGATCCCCGCCGTGCCCTGGGGCATGCGCTCGGTCGTGACCGTGGGATCGAACGCGACCGTGCAGATCGAGGCGTACGCGAAGCTGCTGCGCGAGGCCATCGTGCGGTACGAGCCGCGTTTGACCTCGGTCGGCGTCAGCGTGGAACGCGGCGAGGATCCTCTGAGCCCGTATGGGCTGCTGGTGAATGCGGTGTTCCCCGGCGAAGCGCAGCCGCGCAACGTCCGCATCGCCGCGCCGTACTGAGTCGTCGGGCTGGATTCGGCATGCAGACCTCGACGGATCGACTGAAGGATTTCTACCAGCAGGAGCTGTCCTCGCTGCGCGAGGAGGCCAGCGAGTTCGCGCACGATTATCCCGAACAGGCGGCGTTGCTCGGAATCCATCGCGGCCGTTCCTCGGATCCGCAGGTGGAACTGCTGATGCAGTCGTTCTCGTATCTGACCGGGCGGCTGCGCCACCAGCTGGAAGTAGACCAGGCGGATCTGCCCAATGCCTTGCTGGGCGACCTGTATCCGCATCTG
>JAIMKJ010000026.1:0-32521 GCA_020692565.1 Thermomonas sp. | reverse complement strand
TGATCGCCGAAATCCAGATGCAACCCGACGGCGCGGCGATCATCGAACGCGGACGCAGCGTGATGGCGTCGGTGCCGATCGAAGGCGGCGGCAGCGCCGTCTGCCGGTTCCGGACCTGTTTCGATACCCTGCTGTCGCCGCTGACGGTCGTCGACCTGGCGATCATGTCGCCGGAAGACTATCCGCAGCTTCCGCGCGATCCGGATGTGCGCGGCGTGCTGCGGGCGCGACTGCGCAAGAACGGCCGCACGCCGCTCAAGCAGTTGCAGCCGCAGAACCTGCGTTTCCATCTGAATCCGGAGGCCGGATCGGGCACCGCCAACGCGTTGCATCAGCTGCTGTGCGCGCACCTGCGCGGCCTGGCGGTGATCGAAGAGCCCGATCGCCGGACGCTGCCGCATCTCATCCCGGCGGACAGTCTGCGCTGGGTCGGTTTCGACGACGACGAGGCCGCGCTGCCGGCGCATCCCCAGGCGCACCCGGCGTTCCGCATCCTGCAGGAATATTTCGCATTCCCCGAGAAATTCCTGTTCTTCGATATCGCGTCGCTGGCGCTGACGGTGGCCGACGAGACCGTCGACCTGCTGTTCCTGCTCGACGTGCCGCCCAAGCCATCGCTGCGGCTCACCTCGTCGATGCTGTTGACCAACTGCGTACCGTTGGTGAATCTGTATCAACAGCGTATCGATCCGCTGAATCTCGATCATTCGCGCTTCGAGTACCGCCTCACCGGCGACGCCACCCAGCATGCGAACTGCGAGATCTACCGGCTCGAACGGCTGCATGCGGTGCGCGCCGGCGCCGCGCCGCGGGTGGTGGCGCCGTATTTTTCGATGGACGATTTCCAGCACATCGAGGGCCAGGATTACTTCTACATTACCCGGCGCGAAGCCAGTCAACGCCCGCGCATCGGCGGCAGCGAACTGCACGTGTCGTTCCTCGACGCCAAATTCGTGCTGACCGATCCGGCCGAGGACGTGATCGGCGGCAGCGCGCTGTGCACCAACCGGCGCATGCCCGAACGACTGCGCGTCGGCGATCGCCTGCAGATCGAAGGCGCGCCGCCGACTACGGCGATGCGCGTGCTGGGCAAGCCGACCGCGCATCAAACGCCGCCCATGACCGGCGAACGCCCGTGGCTGCTGGTCTCGCAATTGGCGCTCAATCATCTATCGCTGGCCAGCGGTCCGCATGCGCTGGCCGCGCTCAAGGACATCCTGCGCCAGCACGTCGGCCCCAGCAGCATCCTCGGACACCGGGCGATCGACGGCATCCTGGGCATCGACACCCGTCACGTGGTGCGCTGGCAGGCACAGGCCGGCCAGCGCGGTTACATGCAGGGCTTCGAGATCGATCTGACCCTGGATCACGCCCGTTTCGAGGAGAGCAGCGCTGTTCTGTTCTGCGCCGTTCTGCGGCACTTCTTCGCCCTGTATGCCGCCGTCAACACGGTGGTGCAGGTGCGCCTGCGCATGCCCAACGTGAAAGGAGTACTGAAGGAATGGCCACCGCTGGCAGGCAATCAGCTCCTTCTCTGAACAAGGTGATCGCCGGGCAGTACGCCCGGTTCAACGTATTCCAGCTCGTGCGCCTGCTGCGCCACGCGCCACAGGGATCCGTGCCCGGTGGTTCCGTGCCCGGCGGAGCGTGGCCGCTCGCGACGCGCCTGTGCTTCCGCGCGGATCTGCGCGCCGGTTTTCCGGGGCACGAAGTCACCCGCCTGACGCGGGCCAAAGGCATGCCGGCGTTTCGCTGCGAGGCGCGTTCGGGGCGGAAGATGCCGGCGCGTCTCGAACTGCGCACCCCGAATTACTGCGTGGCGAGCGAACTTGGGCCGCTGCCGGAGCCGTTCCTGGAATGGGTACGCGATCAGGAGCGCGTCGGTGGCCGCGCGATGGCCGCATTCCTGGATGTGTTCAACCAGCGCGTGCATGTGCTGCGCCACGAATTGAAGCTGCGCTCCCTGCGCGCATTGGACCCGGCGCTACCGGCGCAGTCGCGCTACGCCGCCCAACTGGCCGCACTGATGGGCGTGGCCTTGCCCGAACAGCAGGCGCAGATTCCGCTGCCGATGCGCGCCTGGCTGGGGCTGTCGGGCCTGCTGGTCAACAGCCGCAAGAGTGCGGCGGTGGTGGCGCAGATCCTCACCGCGTATCTCGGCGTCGAGTGCCGCCTGCAGACGCTGGTCGGGCGCTGGCGCGACATCGAGGACGCCGATCGCATGGCGCTGGGGCGCAGACAACACGCGCTGGGCCAACAGAGCCTGCTCGGTCGCCGCACCTGGGACGCGCATGCATCGGTGCGTCTGTACGTCGGACGCATGCGTTACGACACGGCCTGCGCGCTGCTGCCGCTGCGCGCGACGCGCAGCGACGATGCGCAGCCGAACGCCGCGCATCGCGGCCTGGTCGCCGTGATCCGGATGCTGCTGGACCGTCGATTCGATTGCGAGGTCGAACTGATCCTGGATTCCAGCACCGTTCCGCCTTCGCGCCTGTCGCTGCCGTGGCTCCGCGGCGGCCTGGGGTTGCGCCTGGGCCAGACCGCCTGGCTGGGGCGCCACACCGGGCCTCCTTCGTTTCCCTTGTTGCCGCGACGCAGCGGCGATTCGGCGCCGCGTCTGAGCCGGATCGCCTCGCTTGAGCGCCGCACCGAGCGTCCGCTGCGCTTCACGGTCGAGGCCTTCGACCGCTTGGACGGGGAGGCCGCCGCGTGAACCTGCCGCTGGATCCCATCGCCGGCAGCGCGGTCGAGCTGGTCGAACAGCCGCTGCTGTTCCAGCACTGCCGGATCGACATGCCCCAGGGCCAGATCCTGGGCGAAAGCGCGCTGCGCCTTGTGCAGTTCCAGGGGCAGGAGAGCGTGTCGGATCTGTTCGAGTATCAGCTGGAGCTGCACGGCGACACGGTGAAGACCGGCGCGGGCAAGCCGCTGGTGTTCTCGCAGATCATCGGCCGGCCGATGACGGTGGGCATCGGCATGACGCCGTTCGACGATCCCGACGTCGGTCACGAAGCTTTCATGCGCGCACTGGACGGCAGCGACCCCAAGGGCCTGTTCGCGCTGTTCAACGGCATCGTGGCAGCGTTCGCGATCGAGGCGCCCGGGGTGTATCGCTTGACGATGCGGCCCGCCGCGTGGCGCATGAGTCTCACCAATCGCTATCGCATCTTCGCGCAGAAGAGTCTGCGCGAAGTGCTGGAGCAGCTGTGTCGCGAGCATCGCGTCGAGGCGTCCTTCGAAGGCCTGAAGGGCAGCACGAATATCGCGTCCACCCGGATCCAGGACTGGCTGCAGGCAGGCGAATCGGATCTGGAATTCATGCGCCGGCTGATGACCAAGGCGCACGTCTTCTATTACTTCAGGCATGACGCCGACCGGCACGTGATGGTGTTCGACAATCAGGTCGCGTATCCGCCGGCGCTGTCCGGCAACGTGCCGCTGCGCTACACGTACAGCGGCATCGACGAACTGGGCATGCACCAGTACGACGTGGTGTCGCAGTACAACTACCAGCAGTCGATGGGCATCAGCGGCGTCGAGGGCGTGTTCACCCTGCAGAGCGAAGCCTGGGACGTGACCCAGCCGGGCGACCCGCTGGCCAACTTCACCAGTTTCCGCGCCAACAGCCGGCCCGATCCGGGCGAACTGCCGTTCAGACAGTACAAGATCGTGCAGTACGGGTTCAGCGACAAGGAAGTGCGCGAATTCGCGCAGTCGACGGAGTTGGCGATGCACACCGCCAACGTGCAGTTCAGCGGCGCCAGTTTCTGCCCGGCGTTCCGGGTGGGCCATCGTTTCAGCATGAATCCGACGCCATCCGACGACACCGGCGACGATGTGCGCCCCGAATTGGCGGGCGTGGAATTCGTGCTGACGCATGTGCAGCACAGCTCGAGTCTGGACGGCCAGTACAGCAACCAGTTCTCCGCCACGCTGGCGACCGGGCTGGTGTCCGCGGTCGGTCTCCAGGACACGCAGCAAGGCATGGTGCTGGCGCACGTGACCACGCCAGAAGGCAGCGAGACGGTGCAGGATTGGCCGTATTACGTGCCTGACGATTTCCGTCTGGGGCGTCAGCCGCTGGAAGACAGCCAGGGCGTGCGCCAGCGGCTCAATGCGAAGGGTGTGCACGTGCGTTTCTCCTGCGACGGTCCCGATGCCACGCCGGTCTGGGTGAAGCTCGCCGCGCATATGCAGACGATTCCGGAAGTCGGCACCAGCGTCTGGGTCTCGCGCGCCAACGACGAGTCCGAACTGCCGGAAATCCAGAACATCGTGCAGGCCGACGGCAGCAAGACCATCACCGATTCCGGCTGGACCGCGCATACCCAGGCCGGCAACAGTTTTTCGACCAGCTACGGCGACAGCCGCAGCGTGCGCTTCGGTCAGCCGTGGAGCCGCGCCGACGTCAGCGTTGCGGTGAAGCTGGTGGAGGACGCTTACGCCACCGGAGCATTCCGCGATGCGTCGTACTCGCGCGGCGGGAACTACGGTTATTCGACCTCCGAGAACGCCGAAAAGGGCATGCTCAGCCAGTCCCTGTCGTTCGGTTCCACCTACAGCGAATCCTGGAGCCTCGAACAGAAGAGCTTCAGCGCCGCCGGATCCAGTCATCACCAATCCGTGATCGGCAAGAGCGATCCGGCGGCCGTCCAGCCCGAGGCGCCCGACGCCGATGCGAAAGCGGCGGTGCAGTCTTCGCGCTCGGTCGTGTGGGGAAACACCTATTCCAACAGCGACAGTCACGGCGACACGAAATCGGTCGCCAGCTACACGGGCAACGTCGTGAACGACAGCACACACACCGGCAACGTGGCGTCCACGACCACCATCAGCGGCACGTCCAGCAACGACAGCACCCATTATGGCAAGGTCAGCAGCACGTCCGCGATCCATGCGGATTCGGAGAATGTCTCCACGATTACGGGCACCAGCACCAATCACAGCACCCACAATATCGTCCACAACATCACCCACGTCGTTGCCCAGACCAGTGCCACCGCCATCGGCGCGAACGACAGCAACGATGCCATCGGTGTCAGCAATTCCAATTCCGCCACCGTCGCGAGCAATCGCAACTCGCTGGTCGGCGCGAATATCGATCTGAGTCTGGTGGGCACCGGCAACACCGTGTCCATGACCGGCATGGAAAACCGGACCAGCATGACCCTGATGAACGACACGCTGAGCGTGAACGGAGAATCCAACAGCGTCAGCGTCACCGGCCCCAGCACCACCGTGGAAGTGGCCGGGCCGGGCGTGCACGTCTCGGCCAAATCCGCGCAGGCCAACATCGACCTCAACGGGCCGGTGATGCAGATTCCCGTGATCGTCCTGGTGTTGTGACCGATGAAGATCGTCAAGCCGCTCACGCTGGGAATCCTGCATCAGCCCTACCGCTTCCAGGGCCGGCACAGGTTGGCGATCGCTGCGCTGGGTTTCTTCGCGCTGGGGCGCAGCGACGAACGCTTCCTCGTCGACAATCTGCAGTGGCCGCGCGTGCTGCCGCATCTGCCGGCGGGGCAGCCGCTGGATCACGTGCTGCCCAAAGCGTATGCCGAAGTGATGCTCTGCGGCGCGGCGCATGCGCCGAAGCCGGTCGAATCGATGCAGGTGCGGCTGCAGTGCGGTCCGGTGGACAAGCGCCTGCGGGTGATCGGCGATCGGCGCTGGGACCGCACCTGGTCGCGCGCGGTCTGCGTGCATGCGCCCGCACCGTTCACCGCGATGCCGCTCACGCTGGATCGCGCCTTCGGCGGCCCCGGGCACGACAACCCGCTGGGCTGCGGCTATCTGCCGCCGCTGTCGTGGCTGCAGGTGCAGGGCGGGAAGATGCCCAATATCGAGTATCCGGACCGGCCGACCGCGCCTGGTCGTCTCGATCAGTCGTACGCCGCGTATGCGCCGCAGCAACTCGCGCACGCCAAGCGCAAGCGCGAAGCCAGCGGCACCTACGACCAGCGCTGGCTGGCCGAGGATTTCCCGGGCCTGCCGCGCGATTTCGATTTCTCGCTCTACAATCTCGCGCCGCCGGACCAGCAGTTCCGCGGCAGCATCGTCGGCGGAGAGGCGTATCGGCTGGAGGGACTGCATCCAACCGAAACGGTGCTGGCGGGCAGCCTGCCGGCGATGCAGGCCCGCGCTTTCGTCGTGATGCAGGGGCAGGGCGCCGATGCGACCTGGGAGGTCGCACTGCCATGCGACACCGTCTGGTTTTTCCCTGAAGTCGGCGTCGGTCTGCTGGTCTATCGTGGAGAGCTGCCGGTCGCCGACAGCGATGCGCTCGATGTCGATACGTTGATGGTGGCCTACGATGCGGCCGAGCGCCCGCGCGATATCGCCCACTATCGCGACGTCATGGCCCTGCGCCGCGATCCGCAGACGGCGGCGCTGCACGCCTTCAACGAATCGCAGCTGGCACCGGTGCGCAGCCCGCAGGCGCAGGCCGAACGCGAGGCCGCGCGCGCGCGGCACGCACTTGCGACCCAGGCGCATCGCCAGGCACTGCTGGATGAAACGATGGAGGAGTTCTGGCAGCGCAGCGGGATGGCGAAACCGACGGATCATCAGCCGCCGCAGGCGCCTGCGCCGTCGCTGCCGGGCGTATCGGCGGATGCGCTGGCCGAAGGCGATTTCGATCTGGCCGAACTGTACGCCTGCGCGCAGGTGCTGGCCGATCGGGCTCGACGCGAGGGCGAAGCCAGACTCGCGACGTTGTCGGACCAGTTGCCCGCCGCGCCGCCATCGCCGCCGGAAAAAAGTCTTGCCGATCAGATCGATGCCGCACTGACGCGTGCGGCGCAGCCCGTGTACGACCTGCTGACGCCGGCGCAGCAGGCGCCATTGTCGCCTGAACTGGCTCATGCGCTGGCGCTCGCCGAACAGGCTCCGCCCGGCAGCGTGGACCCGAAGCAACTGGCACAGGCGCGTGCGGCGATGGCCGGACTGCCCGCACTGCAGCGGGCGGCGCGGACCGCTGCGCCCGAGCCGACGACCCTGAAGGACGCGTTGCCTGATCCGGTCGCGCAGGCGCTCGGTGCACGCCTGCTGGCGATGCATCGCGCCGGCGAGCTGTTGGCAGGGCGCGATTTCGCCGGTGCGTGGCTGCGCGGCGCCGATCTGCGCGATGCCGATCTGCGCCAGGTACAACTGGAGCGCGCCGATCTGACCGGCGCCTGTCTGGCCGGCGCGGATCTGTCCGCAGCCGCGCTGACCGCGGCGCGGCTCGATGAAGCGGATGTCTCCGCTGCGCGGCTGCAGGGCGCCAATCTCTGCGGCACATCGGCGCGCGGCGCCACCTTCGCGCATGCGGTGCTGACGTCTGTGCATGCCTTCGATGCCGACTGGGCTGGCGCGGATCTGCGCGGCGCGCTGCTCGACGATGCGCTGCTGATGCGCATCGATCTGAGCGATGCGCAGCTGGACGACAGCCAGCTCACGCGCACCGTATTGATGCAGGTCAGGGCGCCGCGGAGCCGCTGGGTGGGCGCGCGCTGGAGCATGTGCGTCGCGCCATCGGCCGACTTCACCGGCGCCTGCTTCGATGGCGCCAGGCTGAGCCGGAGCGTGTTGATGGATGCGTCGCTGGCCGGCAGCTCATGGCAGGGCGCCAGTCTCGATACGGTCTATGCCGGCGGCAAGTCCGACTGGCGCAACAGCCGGCTGTCGCTGATGCGCGCCAACAAATGCGGCTGGCGCGGCAGCGCATTGACCGGCGCCTGCATGGACGGCGCGGTGCTGACCAGTTGCGACTTCGGCGAAGCCGACCTCAGCGGCGCGAGCATGCGCGATGCGCAACTGTACCGCTCGTTGTTCATGCGCAGCACGCTGCGCGATATCGATGCCGGCAAGGCCAGCTTCTTCCAGTCGATGTGCCGCAAGGCCGATTTCAGCGATGCGGGACTGGAAGGCGCGATCCTGGTGCAGGTGGACCTGAGCGAGGCCGCGATGCAGGGCGCGAGGATGGCGGGCGCGCGCGTCGATCGACCGGCGAGGCTGTCGTGAGCGCAACCGCAGCCTCTTCGCCCATCGTGACCTGGGAAGACATCGCGCGCCTGCTGCGCCTGTCGCGGCCGGTGAGCGGTCTGTCGCTGAAAGCCGTGTCGATGCGCGCACGCGCGCTGTCGGGCGGGGTGTTCGAGAAGTGCGACCTGACCGCGGCCGACTTCAACGGCAGCGATCTGGGCCACTGCACCTTCATCGGCTGCGAGATGCGCGATGTCGATCTGCGTGCGGCGAGTCTGTCCAACACGACGTTCGTGCGCTGCGAACTGGCGGGTGCGCGCATGCCGATCGGCGCCCCGGCGCAGCTCGTGCTGGTCGACTGCGTCCTGACCGGTTCCGACTGGCAGGGCACGCATGTCGCACGCAGCGCAGCGAGCGGCTGCGATCTCTCGGGTGCGGCCATGCGCGGCGTGCGCCTGGAGCGGAGCGTGCTGTGGCAGGCGAAGTTGGACGGCGCCGACATGTGCGATGCGGTGCTCGATCAGGCGGCGCTTTGCGATACCGACCTGCGCACGACCGCGTTGAACGGGCTTCAGGCTACCCTGAGCGCGCTGATGAAGAACGATCTGCGTGACCAGCAACTGGCCGGCAGCCGATTGCTGCGCTGCCAGTTGCAGGGCAGCGACCTGCGCGGCGCCGATCTGCGCGGGGCGGATCTGGGCGAATCCGGCTGCATCCAGGTGAATTTCGAGGGCGCGAACCTCGACGGACTGCACGCCCGGCGCGGCATGTTCCTGTCGGCGCGGCTCGCGAACTGCAGCGTCCGCGGCGCGGACCTGCATGGCGCGCTGTTCCACGCCGCGGTGCTCGACGGCGTGCGCTTCGAGCATTGCGCCATGCGCGAGGTCAGCTGGGAAAAGAGCCGCATGCGCGACATCCGCTTCAGCGACTGCGATCTGCGCGATACGCGTTTCGATCACGCCACCCTCGACGACGGCGAATTCGTGCGCGTACAGCTGCAGAACAGCAGTTTCCACAACACCCGCCAGACCGACGTGCGCATGCGCGCCGCGAAACGCAAGGGCATGCGCAGCACCAATGCGGCCCTGCTCGAAATCGAAGCTCCCACCCTGGAACTGGAGGACATCCCATGCGCACCTTGAACGCCGATCCGACCGCACCGGTGGCACCGGTCGCCCCGGCCGCGCTCGCCGACACGCGCATCGCGCTGCTGTTCGACGACGGCAGCTGTCTGCTCGGCAACGGCATGCGCGCGGTGCGCGCCGTCACCTGTCTGGTGGAACCGCAGATCGGCGACCGCGTGCTCGCGAGCGCGGCCGCCGACGGCCTGTGCCACGTGCTGCACATCCTCGCGCGCAGCGATAGCGAAACCGCTTATCTGAGCGTCCCCGGCGCGGCCGGCGTGGCGCTGCGCCAGTCGCATATCGCACTGCATGCCGGCGAAAGCCTGCATCTGGGCAGCGCCGGCGAAGCCTCGCTGAGCGCGGCCGGCGGCACGCTGTCGTTGAACGGTCGCAACCTGTTCGTCACGGTGGCCGATTCCATCGTCGAACAGGCCAGCCATTACGTCGGCAAGGTCGGTCAATACCTGCTCGACGTGCGCGCTCTGCTGCGCCTGCACGGCAACGACGCACTCATTACCGCCGCGCGCGACATCAAGGTTGATGCCGAACGCATCAGCATGGGCTGAGCCATGTTCGCCAACAACAACCTCGGTGTGATGAGCCTCGGATTCCCGGACGTTTGCATCGTCGGCATCATCCCGGTGCCCGAAGTGAACATCGACTTCTCCATCACCAACATCCCGACCGTGTTCAACGTGCTGTACGGCGGGGGGCTGGTCGAGAATCTGATCACGCTCAGCGTGCTGAGCACGGCCGATGTCGGCATCGGCGTGGCCTCGGGCATGTGCATGGGGCCGAAGCGTTCCTTTCTGGGCAGTTTCAAATTGCTGGTCGGGGCGATCTTCGTGTCGCGGATGACCTCGATCAACGGCCAGAACGGCGTGCTTCCCAACACCGTCGGCATCTGTCTGGTGCCGACCCAGTTCCGTGTGCTGGTGCTGTCGTGAACGCCGTCCGCTGCGTTCTGATCGCGATCCTGGCGCTGAGCCTGCTGGCCGGCTGCGGTTCGATCAAGAGCAAGCTCGGCATCGGACCGCCGCGTACCGACCTGCGCAGCCTCACGATGCTCGCGGAGCAGGGCGCCAATCAGGGCAATGCGACCCAGATCGATATCGTGGTGGTCTACGACGACAGCGTCGTCGCGCGATTGCCCAAAACCGGGCCGGAATGGTTCCGCGAGCGCGATGCGTTGCAGAAGGCGTTGGCGACGGCGATCGAAGTCGTTCCGCTGGAGGTCGATACGCCCAGCGCGGGCTTCGCGGTCAAGCTTCCGAAGAGGGTCAAGAAGAGCTTCGCCGTCTACGCATTCGCTAACTACGTCGCGCCGGAGGGCTGGCCGCTGATCGCGCTGGCGCCGTACAAGAAAGTCACGCTGCGGCTACAGTCGACCTCCATCGAACTGGAGCAGAAGTGAATGCAGAACCATGAACGCAACACCGATGAATGCAGCACAGTGAGGGACGTCGAATGACCGAGAATGAATTCCTGCCCGACCCCGTGCAGTGGTCCGAAGGCATGCTGCTCTCGCCGCAGCATTTCCAGCAAAACGACATCCAGTGGCAGGCGATGCTGCATCAGCGTCTGCTCGGCCTGACGCCGAACGCGTGGGGTGTGCGCCATCTGCAGTTGGACGCCACGCGTCTGGCCGACGGCGTGGTCCGGGTCACCGAATGCGATGCGGTGATGCCGGACGGCCTGCCGTTGGCGTATCGGGCCATGACCGCGGGTTTCGATCTGAGCGTGGCGGTGGAAGCCAGGTTCGCCGCCGACGGCGCGCCCGCGCCCGTGCGCGTCTATCTCGCCATCCCGCCGCGGTCCGGCGCGCTGGACGTGCCCAGCACCACGATCCGTCGCTACGAAAACCTGCCCGGCAGGAAGACGCTGGACGAAGTCACCGGGATCGGCGACGTGGTCGTGGATCGGCAGCGCGCGCGCTTCGAGCTTTTTTCCGAGAAGGACCTGCCTTCCGGCTATCACGCGCTGCAACTGCTTGAAGTCGTCCGCGACGCGTATGGCGCGGTGGCGCTGACGGCGTATCACCCGCCGATGTTCCGCGTCGGCGCATCGGCCTTCCTCGGCGCGCAGGGGCTGCAGCAGCAGTTCGCCGCGCTGCGCAACGACATGTGGGAAAAACTGCGCGAACTGGCCGGCACGGGTGTCGACGATGCGCCGGAATCCGTGGCCGTGCTGGGTGCCGAAGCGCGCATGCATCTGTGCGTCGCGCGCGAAGTGGCGGCATGTCTGCCGCTGATCGATACCATTCTGTTCGACCCGCTGTCGTCGCCCGCACAGGCGTGGTGGGCGATGGCGCAGATCGTCGGGCGCATGACGGCGGTCGGCGGCAACCCCAGGCCGTTGGCGATGGATCCTTACCGCCACGCCGATTGTTTCCCGCAGTTCCAGACGGCGCTGGCGTTCGTGAAGCGCAAGCTGGCGCTGATCAATACCGACTGGGACAGCCCCGAGTTCATCCGGGTGGGCGAGGGCACCTACGAGCGTCGCCTGCCCGAGGAAAGCCCGCAGACGGTCTATCTCGAACTTCGCACGCGCGAAGGACAGACCGCGAACGATCTGCAGGCCTGGCTGAGCGAAGCGCGGATCGCCAGCGAGGATCTGCTGCCTGTACTGCGGCAGCGGCGGCTGCCGGGTGCGTCGGTGCGCGTACTCAGTGCGCGCGAGGTATCCGGACTGGGACTGCGCGCCAATGCGATGATCTGTGCGGTGACCAGCCAGCGTCTGGAAATGCCGCAGGGACCGGTGGACAGCTTCCGTGCGGGTCGCGCGATGGTGGTGCAGGGCGATGCCGTGCATGCGCCGGCCGCGATCATTCTCCATCACCGCAAGCATGCGGGCGGCAAGCCGCCAGCGGCATCGACGACACCATCCCCGGCACAAACATCATCGACATCCGCGCCATCGACATCCGCGCCATCGACAGGGCCCAGGCATGCCTGAGCGCATCGGAGCTCCCCTGTTCCTGCTGGCGCGCTTCGCCGAATTCTTCGAGGCGGTGGCGGGCAGCAAGCTGGCGATCGCCGAGGGACGGCTCGGCGCGCAGCTAGCCGTGGGCGACGAACTGCCGTCGAGCGATTCCGGCGAACTCGCCGCGCGCCTCAGTGCGCAGCTTGCGGGGGTGTTGCTGGCGCAGCAGAAAGAGGTGTCCCGCAGCGGCACGCCAGCGGAAATAGACGCCCATCGCAAGGCGATGTACGTCATGGCTGCAGTGACCGACGAGGTCTTCATTCTTGAACTGGAGTGGGCCGGTCGCGACGCGTGGGTCGATGCGCTGCTGGAGTACAAGCTGTTCCATTCGCGCAATGCCGGCATCCGTTTCTTCGACATGGCGAACGCGCTGCTGGATCCGCACACGCCGGATCCGCTGCAGGTCGATCTGGCGGCGGTAATGGTGATGGCGCTGCAACTGGGCTTCAAGGGCCAATATCGCGGTGCGCGCGACGAGAGCGAACTGCATTACCTGCGCGATCGGCTGTTCCGGCTGGTCGAGCGCGAGCATGGCGGACCCAGGATGGATGCGGCGTTCCCGCAGACCCTGCAGCAACTGCAGGCGGGCGGCAAGCCTCAGCGCCTCGCCCCGCTGTCGCCCTGGTATACGGGTGCGATCGTGCTGTTGATCGCATACCTGGCGATCTCCAGCGCGATGTGGCTGTTGCTGATCGAGCCTTTCCGCACCACGGTGGGGAGGGGCTGAATGGCTTCGAAGACCGCCAGCGATCTGTTGTCCACGACCGGTCTGGACAGGATCGATCTGGGCAATATCGATGTCTTCAGGACATCGCTCGCTGTCGCTGTCGCTGGCGGTCTGGCGGCTCTGGTGGTGGTCGCCGTGATCGTGCGTCGGTTGCGAAAACCGGCGACCCTCAGTGCGGGCGGTACCGATGGGAAATGCGGGATCTGCGCGCGACTCTGGGCCTGGATCAAGCGCTTTCTCGACGACATCGATTATCTTGCCACGCGCCGCGAATGGCGCTACGCGCAACCGTGGTTGTTGGTACTGGGCGAGCAGGGCGCGGGCAAGAGCAGCCTGATCGCATCGGTGTCGTCCACGTGGCGCCATCATCCGCCGCCTCATGCCGATCAGTTGCAGGCCGAAGGCCTGGCATGGTCGTACTTCCGTTACGGTGTATTGATCGATGGCGACGGCAGATCCGCTGCCGCGGAACCGGGCAGCGATCCGGGGAAGCAATGGGCGAAAGGGCTCGAACAGCTCAATGTGCTGCGTCCCGAGCGGCCTCTCGACGGGATTGTGCTGTGCGTGTCCGCGCGCACGTTGCGGAACGCGAAGCAGTCGCAGCGCGCTGCGTTTGCGGAGAACGTCAATCGACAGATCAGCCAGTTGCAGACCAGCGTCGAATTCATGTTGCCCGCATATGTGGTGGTGACCCAGTGCGACGACATCCCGGGCTTCACGGCGTTCTGGCAAAGTCAGGACGATGCGCGCCGCGGCGAAATGGTCGGCTACTCCGCCATCGCACAGGATCAGACGCTGCAACCATCGGCATGGGCGGAGACTGCGTTCGACCGGATCGGCGCGCGCATGCGCGAAATCCAGGTCGATGCCGCGGCGCTCAGCGAAAAGATCGACGATGTCGACGGTTTTTTCCTGTTCCCCGGCCATTTCCGCAGCCTGCGCGACCCGCTGGCGCAGTGGCTGGAAACGGTGTTCCGCACGACGGCGTGGCAGAGCGGCTATCTGTTCCGCGGCCTGTACTTCACCGGCTCGGCCGAAGCTGCGGGCGCTGTCGTGGAAGGCCGAAGAGACGATGTCGATTTCGTCGACGCGCTGGTCTCGGAAAAGCTTCTGCGCGAACCCGCATTGGCCAGGCCGACGAGACAGGGCATCTGGTCGCGCAACGGCGTGATCCGCCGGATGCAGATCGCCGCCGTCGCTGCGGCTTTCGGCCTGTTCATCGCCCTGGGTCTTGCCGGTCATCGGGTGTCGAAGCAGGTCGATCTCATCGTCGGCGCGATCGGATCGCTGCAGAAGATCGCGCCCAGAGTGCCGAGCGCCGGCAGCGGCGAGTGCCTCGCCCGTGAAGACGTGTATCCGTTGCTCGGGCACATATCGAAAATCGACACCCGTTCGCGCTATCTGTTCATTCCGCTGTCGTGGCTGGATGGACGCCTGACCAGCGGCAGCGCCACGGTGATCGGGCGCTCGATGGTGCAGAAGGTATTGATGCCGACCCTGTCGTGCGTACTGGAGCAGCGCGCGGGCGATCTGCTGGCATCCACGCGCGCCCCAACGGGTGGGCAGCCGTCCGGCTGGTCGCAGCAGCGTGCGGATTTCCGGCAGATCATCGTCGATGCGCGCGCGCTGGAAGACAATCTCCTGCGCTTCAAAACCCTGGCGAACAACAGCGGCGTACTCGAGGAGCGCGAGTTGATCGCGACGCTCGACGGCCTTCTGCGTTACGCCTACGACGAGGCGTTGCCGCGAGAGGCATGGCGCAAGGGCGGTGTGCTGGACGACGCATTCCGGGATATCGCCGACGTCCAGCAGCCGGTGATGCCCAATGGCCTGCACGCGCGTCTCGCCGCTGCGATGGATGCGCGGAGCGTCGGCCTGCGTGCGGCGCTCGCCCGCGAAGTGGCGGTCGGCGACGATCTATTGGCGCTGTTGGACGCGGGACAGCCGCCGATCCTCGACAACACGCGCCGAATGGGCATCTGGCTGGCCTGGGTGCAGCGGTCGTGGCTGGGCTCCTCTCCCGAACGCAATCCCTGCCAGGAGATCGTCAATGCCAGCAAGGCCGATGTCGAGGCGCTCATCGCCTATTACGGCGACATTCCGAGCCTGGACGGCATGCTGCAGAGGTTCGGCGCCAAACAATGCCATCAGCCCGAGATCCAGACGCTGGCGACGATGACGATGGCGCCGTATGGCCCGATGTTCGTCCCGGGCAAAGACGGGCTGGTGTTGGCGCCGGAGCTGCAGGGCGAACTGTCCGGACTGCCGGCGCTGGTGGCCTTGCCCTTCATGCAATTGACGACGACGCAGCCGTTCTCGTGCGTGGGCGCTGCTGCGGAATGGCGCGCCAACGAGATCGCCGAAGCCGCCGGTTATCTCGGCCAGTACGAGGCCTTCGCAAAATCGCGCAGACTTCCGGAACTGCCCGAGGGCGCCCGCCCGCTCTACGACACGCTGGCGCGCGCATCGCTGGCGCACGCGCTGGACGATGCACTGCGTCGCGCGCAGCGGGTTCCGCCCGATTCCCAGGTCAGCCTGGAGGCCGCGACTCGCACCGATGCGCAAATGGCCAGGGTCGGCGATGAACTGGCGCGCGGCATGGATTCGCTGAAAGCGGTGCTGGATGCCTATGTCGCTTACGGCTTTTCGGATGGCGGTACCGAAGTGCGCCAGTGCGCGCGCGGTTTCGCCGCGGACAATCTGGGCGGCGTGGATGCGCTGGCCGACGGCAGTCGCCTGTATGCGCCCACCGCAGCGGTCGGCACGGAGGCGATGTTCACGTACGGCGGCCTGCCGGTGACCAAGGATTACCTGGCCCGCCAGGTCGCCCGAGCGGAAGTGCTGTCCGGATACGCCGATCCGTTCCTGGCCGTGCTGAGCGATACGCCGGGGGTCGACGATGCCTGGCGCGACACTGCGCAGACGGCGGCATTCTGGCGCAATACGCGCGACGAGATCGATCGCTACACCAAGGGCAAGGAGCCTGCGGGCCAGATCGCCAATCTCGATGCGTATTTCGCCGCGCAGTTGACCGGGATGACCTACGCCAACTGCGCCAGCGTGCTCGCGGCCTACACCTCTCCCGAGTACGGCAACGATCTGTTCTCCGATCGCCGCCGAAAACTGGAGCGTCAGGTGCAATTGCGCTGCAGCGATCAACGCCAGGCGCAGGCCGAAGATCTCTACGGTGCGCTGGCGACGCGCTTCAATCGCGATCTTGCCGGCCGCTACCCCTTCGGCGCGCTCGATGCGCGCGATGCCGGGCTTGCCGCGACGCGGGCGTTCTTCCTCGATTACGCGGAGCAGCGAGCCAGTCTGGCGACTGCATTGAAGGCCATGAACAGCGATCGTTGGCGCGACGCCAGGGGGTTCATCGCGGCATTGGATGCCGCCGCCGCGTTCTTCGCCGGCAATGTGAGCGCAGCCGGAGAGATGGACGTCGTCGGTTTGACGCCGGTATTCCCGGCGGAGACGTCCAGATCGGTCGGCAGCGATCAGATGTTGACCTGGCGCCTGGACGTGGAAGGTGCGGAATCCGTATTCCCGAACGGCCTCAAACCGCTGCAGTGGTACCCCGGCGACACGATTGCGTTGCATCTGCGCTGGGCGTCGCGTTCGCAATGGCGCCCACAGCCCGATTCCGCGCAGCCGGGACTGAGCGTGAAGGATGCGAGTGCGCGCTTCGATGCCAGCGGGCCGTGGGCGCTGCTGCGTTTCATCGACACGTATCGACTGCCCGATACGAGCAAGAAAGAGCCTGATCGGATCCTGCTCGGATTCCGCGTGCCGGTGCAAGGCCAAGTGGCAGGGAGCGACGGGAAACCGCCGCGCAGCGAAGCGAAGGTGTTCATGACCTGGCTGCTCACGGGTGTCGACCCGAAGACGCAGACGGAGACAACGATCGCGTTGCCGGCGGATTTTCCGCGCAGTGCGCCGATGGAGTAGGTCTCTACGGTGCCGGATGCGGTCGGCCGGCGGCAGGGATCGATCAAGAATGCGTGTCAGTGGAGGTGAGCGTATGAACAGGAATGCAGAGGAACATGCACGTGAAACCGATCGTTTTTTCCAGGCCACGGTCGGGCGGACGCTGGAGGCATTACTCGCCCCGGTGTCCGTCGCCGCACCGGAAGGGGTGCCGGCCGCGGAAGATGAAAGCTATCGTCGCATCCGCCACGAGCGCGAAGAGGAAGACGCCAGCCTGCCTTTGGGGGCCTGGGAGCGCGAACTCAAGCGCGCGAACTGGGTGGCGGCCAGCGAATTGGCCGCCGCGGCGATGGCGACGCGTAGCAAGGACCTGCAACTGGCGGCATGGTTGTTGGAAGCCTTGATCGCGCGCAGTGGTTTCCAGGCGCTGGCGCCCGGTCTGGGTCTGATCGACGCACTCTTCCAGCGGTACGGCGCCAGCTTGCATCCCCAGAACAGCGAGCACCGCATCAATCTGCTGCTGTGGGTCGGACAGAAGCTGCTGCCGCCGCTCCGGCGGGTGGCGATCACCGCGACCGGCGCTGATCGCGATTACGCCTGGAACGATTGGGAACAGGCGCAGCGCAATGAACAGTTGCGCGCCAGCCTGGGCAAACAGCGCGAATCCGAGATCGAGGGCGCAACGCTCGGCGACGTGGGCGCTGCGCTGGCCTGCACTTCCAATGAGCGCATCGTGTTCCTGCAGGTGTGCCTGAGCGAAGGCCTGACCGCGCTGCAGGCGCTGGAGTGCACGCTGGATGCGCAGTTCGGAGAAGATGCCCCGGGATTCAGCGCCATGCGCAATCTGTTGGAACGCATCGAAGTGGTGCTGTTCGCCGAAGCGCGCAGGCGCGGCATCAACGCGCAGATGCCCAGCGAGGATGCCGCGCCCGATACGGCGACCGGCAGCGACGTGCGCGTCGAGGATGCGGCCGTCGGATCGCTCGATCGACGCGAAGTCTATGCCGCGCTCGCCGACATCGCGCATGCGCTCGAAACGATCGAGCCGCACAGTCCGGTTCCTTATCTCATCCGGCGGGCTGTGGCCTGGGGCGGTTTGAATACGGCGCAGCTCTACAGCGAAGTGTTCGTGCGCTGCGGGGGGCAGATCAACATCTTCGAATTGCTGGGTCTGGGCGACCCTGCGGCCGCGCACGGACAACAGCCGACCGGATGAAGGTTAGCGGACGACGTCATCGCAATCGCACGGAATCTCGAAAAGGAGCAAGGTCATGCATCGGTCGTTTCGTCAGGGCACCGCCGCAAAACCCGTCGCCGTGCTGATCGCGGCGAAGATGCGCATTGCGATGCCGGGAGCCGCGCAACCCTACGCGCACGCACCGGTGAACGTGAAGCATGCGTTGAGGAATGCAGCCAATTCGTCGCCCGCGTCGAAAGCGGCGCTCAAGCGTGCTGCTCCGGCGGTCAAGGCGGCGACACCGCATCTCAAGGCGTTGACGCAGCCTGGACGCGGGTTGATGTCCTCATTGCGACACGGCGTATCTGCGATGCGTTCGCTGCGTCAGGCAACGCGCGAAATGGCCAGGGAGACGCCTTCCGCCGCACGATCCGCCGGATCGGCATTCAAGACGGCGGCGAGTTCGTCGCCGATGGCGGCAGCCGCATTCAAAAGCACGGGCCCGGCGGCAGCGGAGGCGCAGAAGCACGTCGCCGCTCTGAGCAGGATGCAACAGGCGCCGAACCCGGGTCTGCTATCTTCGCTCGGTCACGGGTTTCAAGCCATGCGTGCGTTGCGCCAAGTGACGAAGGGCATCCAGAGCGAATCGGCGCAGCCGTCGCTGATGCCCGCCATCACGCCGGGACTTGATGCGCACGCAGGGCCGCGCCCCGGATTGCTCTCGACGTTCGGACAGAGCGTGCAGATGCTGCGTGCATTGCACGGTGCGGCGCGCACCCTCGCCGGGCACGACGTTCCGGAACCGGCGTCCGCGATCCGTTCGATGGACACGTCGATGTCCGTATCGACATCCGCAAGCGTGAAAGCGCCGCAGGGTCCGGATGCGAGCCCGTTCGCCCTGATGCTGATCGCCCGCAGGAACGGCAAGGGCCTGTCGCCGTTCAAGGACAGGACATGACCGTGCCCGATGCCGCGATGCAGCGCGCGAAGGCGCCTGCGTGCCTCCGCGCCACGCGCAGGATCGTGGGGCAGACGGCTGATGCATGGAGCAGGGCATGCTGATCGGCTCCGACGCCGTGTCCGGGAGCGCTCGCATCGGTGCCCGATGGCGGCCTTTCGGCGGGGCCGGTCGCCCCCCGTGGGTGACCGGGCGTGTGCGCGCATTGCGCGAGGCGGAAGACGATGCGCAGACGGTGCTTGCGTTCCAGCTCACCGGGCTGGCGACGCATGCGATCGATCCGGCCGAGGTCGTCTGGGTGATCGATCTCGCGCCCGGCGAAGGTGAGCGCGCATGGCGGGTATTGAAGGCGCTCTCGGGTCGCGCGCCCCGCGGCGCTCCGATCCGGTACATGGTGTGTTGCGCCGACGCCGAACACTGCGCGCGTCTGGCAGCGCACCCTTTGCTGAAACCGCTGATCTCCGCCGGCAGTCTGTGTCTGGATCGGGAGGGCAGGGGAACGCCTGCGCACATCGTGCGCAATCCCATCGTGGTGCTGGCGCACGAGGGGTTATCGTCGATGGCGCAGGGATTCTACGCTGCGCATGCCGGTGAATTGCTGGAAGCCTGGAGCGATGGTCGCGGTGGTATGGAATGGCGGGCGCCGACCCAGCGCGATGGCGTGATGCGCCTGTTGTCGGCATATCGGCAGTCCATCGACCACGCGGCGTTCACCCTGCCGCGCGGAGCGATGGACAGGCTATCCGCTCTTCTGCGGGCCAGCAGCGGCCGAATGCTCTTGCGCGCATCGGATCAGGGCGCGATGGATATCGCGCAGATCCGCGCAGGGGTGCTGGATTTCGAACGTCGTGATCGGCCTCCCCACGTCGAGGATCATGCGCTGCGCGTGAATTTCGAAGCGCTGGCGCGCTGGCACCGAGCGCATGGGGCCAGCGTCCATCAATCGCAGCGCGACGACGAGGGGCGCGTGCTGCACATCGCGCTGCACGATGTCGCCGGCGGCCGATTGCAGGAATGTCTGCCGGAAGTGCTGGGGCTCCCGCATCCCGACGATCACGTGCAATGGCTGCTTGCGATGCGCGCGCTGTCCGCCGCATCTGCCGCGCAATGTCTGGCGCTGCTGCATGCGCAGGCCGGCGATCCGCGTGCGCTGGCGGTCCTGTCGCGGCACATCCGGGAAGCCGGGCCGAGCCTTGAGGGCGCTGCGCTGATCCAATGGCGCGACATGTTGGCCTATTGCAGCGCGCAGCATTACCCGCATGGCGACGGGGCAGGGGAGTGCGACGGCATGCCAGCGCTGATCGCGGATCTCGCGATGCATCTGCATGCCCCATCGTCGTCGCGTACCGATGTCGCTTCCTGTCCACGGGTGCCGGATGGAGATTCGTCCGCATGAATATCGATCGCAACGCCAGCGGTTTCGATACCTTCATCGAACGCGTGCAGATCGTGCGCGAGACCGACAGGATGCATACCGCAAAGAATCTCTTGATCAGCGGTTACCACAACCTGGTGCCCGAAACGCACCGGGACTTGCTGGTGCAGACCAAGGGGAATGTCGACGAAGCGATGAAGCTGCTGCATCAGGAAAGCAGTAACCCGAAGTCGACCATCAAGTTCAATACGGCCACGCACTCGCAGACGCCGCGACTCGATCTGCAGAGCCTGCGCGAGATGTCGCAGGACAAGCATCTGACACGAAGACCGCTGAGTCCGGTGCGGCGCGTGAAAGATCCCATCTTCAAATTCTGACAGGAGCGTACGATGAGTGACGGCAGAGGATTCTATCCCGGGGGATTCGCTCCGCAGGTACCGCCGCGGGCGAGAAGTCTGGGCGATGTACAGCGGCATCTCGAAACCGGAGGGCCATTTGCGGTGCGTCCGGGCGCTGCCAGCCACAGCGTTTTCGAAGGTCCGGCCGTTCATTTCGCGCCGACCGAAGGCACCGGCTGGACGCAACTGCTCGCGACCAGCCAAGTGAGCAAGCAGAGTACGAAGTACGAAAAATTGTTCCCGACCTTCGAGGTGTCCGAATTGACGCGGGCCAACAAAGCGCTGGTGGCAGGACACAGCGACTCGTTGCGTCCGGAACCCAACACTTGGCACCATAAGCCGTATTCGCAGCCGGCGGCGTTCACGGCGACCTTGTTGCGGGTGAACGAAGCCACCACCGCATTCGGGTCGGAGGCGAGCCGGCATCCGGAATACAACGCAGGCACAGGTCTGATGGCCGAAGCGCTGCATCAGAAGTGGTCGGCGAGAAGCGCAGGTCGTGCGATCGATACCGGCGCATTGCTGAGCCACCTGACATCGAAGTATCCACAGCTGGATACGGTGAAGAAGATGCGCGATCAGGAAGAATCGCCGTTGGAGCATCAGATCGCCCAGTCGCGCCACGACGCTGCGGTTTCCGCCGGCCAACGCGCGATCGACAAGGGTATCGGCAGGGGGGCGGGGGGCGAAATCAGTTGGCAGCGCGTCGGCGAGTACGCGCAGCAGAAGTTCAAGAAACATGGCCTGGGCGAGTTGCCTCGCGGATGGGCCGCTGCGCTACGCGAACGCCATGAAGGCAGCTAGGCAGTCCATGCGGCGGTGGGAGCGCTCGACGACATCAGAGCTTCAGGTCGAGTGCGACTCCATGCTTGCGCGATGCCGGTAGCGCATCGGTCACATCGCCGTTGATGGCCCTGCGCACTTCGGGCGGCACGCGATAAGAGAGGATGGTCCGGGTGCGCGCCGGGAGGGGTTCATCGATGGAGGCGGGCGCCTCGCTACGCGTGGCGTGCTCGATCCAGCCCCAGTCGCCTGGAATGGAGGCTCGCCGGGTATCCTCCTGCGGATGCGCGGTGCCCAGTTCGGGCCTGGCGCTGTCGACGCGATGAATGACGCTGACGCGTTCGCGGCCGTTGCGCAGGTCGAGCAGGATATCCAGCAGCATGGTCCGCATCCGTTCGCGACGATGCGCCGAGTATGCGAGCCGTTGCCGTTGCGGGCAAGTCAATTGAGGAGAAACGATGGCCAGGGTATATCAGACCGCAAGCATGGGCGAAGCGCATATCCGCGTGGCCATCGTTCCGACGCGTGGCGAGGCCGATCTGCTGGTGCATCGGGTCGGCAGTTGGGGATTGGCCGGGGGCGATGGACTGTGGTTCATTACCCGCGACAAACAGGACGCCACCGTCTGGATTTTTCCCTGCAGCATCGGCATGGCCGATGTCTGCGTATGCTTCATCGACCACTATGCCGAGGCTGGCTGGGTGAAGCCGCATCGGCTGCAGGGCCGGTTCTCGCACTGAGACGGCCGCAGGAGTACTGCCTGCCGGGCGGTGGTGCGTCCGGCAGGCAGTGTGCGCATCAGTGCTGGATCGCCTGCTTCAATGCGCGCATCTGGTCGTGGCAGGCACGCACCTGCGGCATGTGCGTTTGAAGCAGGGATCTGACCGAAGGATCGTCGACGCCTTCGATCGCGCTCTCGAAATGATGCAGCAGCCGGTCTTCCGATTCTTCCAGTTGGGAGACATAGACCTTCGCATCGTCCTTGGTCATCGCAGCGCGCAGGTCCGCGTAGCCCTGCCTGAATTTACCGACGATCGTGCCGTCGTTCGGCACCTCCTCGTCGTTCACCCGCAATGTCGACGACAGGGACTGGATGACTTCCCGCTTGTGCTTCGCCATGTCGGCGAAGATGGACTTCAAGCGCGGATCTTCGACTTTGCCTATCGACTCTTCATAGAACATGGCGCCGTCGCGGGCGATCTGCACGAGTTCTTTCACGGTATCGGCCTTTTGCATGGGATATCTCCTCGGGGGAAATGGAGCAGGGGTGCTTGAAAGGAAGGCGTTGGAGCCTCGGGGCGTCGCGGGAAGCGTTCCAGGACGTTCCTGGACTTCACCGTCCGTAGGAGTGCATCAAGGATCGTGCCAATCACATGCATGGCGATCGGCAACGATTCAGCGCGCGGCTCGGAAACGTCGCAGATCGGAATTCACCGGGTTCGAGATCGCTGCATCACGCGCAAGGCAACGCCGCGCGCGATGAGCAATACGCTGCAGAATTCGAACTTGCGTTGCGCGGTCTGGCGGAATGCCGGAGATGCTAGGTCGGGTGCGTTCCATCGCTGTTTTCGCCACCGTCCTGCGTCGATCGCATGGGCAGGCGCCGCTCCATCCATTGCAGTACGACAAGCACCACCAGGGTCAGCGCGCTCGCGCCGATTGCGATGGCGTAATAGCGGAAACCGATGGATACGCCAATGATCGCGACCATCAATAACGATGCGGCGGTGGTGATGCCGACCACCGCGCCTTGCGCGCGCTGCGCGAAGATCGTGCCCGCACCGATGAACGCAACGCCCGCGACGACCGCTTCGACCATGCGCAGTGGATCCATCGTGACGCCATCGCCCGTGTTGAACCTGCTGTCGGCGAGGACGATCTGCCCGACGCAGACCAGGAGCGCCGATGCGCCGGCGACCAGCATGTGCGTACGGAATCCGGCGGGCCGGTCCTTGATTTCGCGTTCGAGGCCGATCGCGCCACCGAGCGCCATCGCCAGCGCGACATCAACGATCATCCGCAGGGAAACGGTTATGTCCATACAACGATCCTAGAGCATTCCGGACACGGCGAACATGCTGCCGGGAAGCCTCGCGGATTGCACGATTCCGGATGTCGCATGCTGCATAACGCATTGTGAGTGCCGGCCTTATGCTTTCTTCACGCGCTGCCTGCTAGAAAGACGTTACAGGGCCAGACCATGATTGCGCTCCAGGGAGACAGATCATGCGTAAAGTGCAAGGGACGCTCGCGTTCGCCTATACCCCGAATGATCGCCGGGTACTGTTGGAAGGCTGTCGGGACACTTATCTTTTCGACAAGGGACTGGAGTTCGACGGCGTCATCGAAAAAGGCGCCTTCGTGACGCTCACACTGATCTCGATCCCGGGGCCGAATCCTGCGCAGAGTTCCAAAGCGCTCTTCGATGTCGAGCGCATCGCCGCGATCCATGTCGACAGGATCGGCTGTGGAGCAGGGGCTCGCATCGATGCGTATCCGTAGCGATGTCCTGACGCTCTCGATCGATCGGAAAATTCGGAGGTGCAGGCGCCCCGGTCTCCCGGAGCGCCCGCGACACGGCTCGATCAGCACGCATCCACAGGAAGGTTCGTATCCGGATCGAGGTGGCTGAACGGCGCGCTTCCGGTGGAACGGCCGTGTACGGTGTGCCCGCCTTCGGTGACGAACCAGTACGCGCGGGCGTTGTCGAGATTGCCCATGATGATCAGATTGCCCGGGGTGGTGATGTAGTCGCCGACGGTCAAACCAGCGCCATCGGTGATCGGATCGTCGCTGCCCGCAGCCGCTTTGCCGATCAGACCGCCGATCAACGCACCGATCAATGCCGCCACCGTCACCACGATGACGGCGATGATCAGGACCACCAGCAGACACAGCAGATAGAACGGCCCCGATGCCGCGCAACCGATGGCAGCGCCGATCGCCACTGCGGCGATGATGCCGCCGATGCCACCGATGGCCGCACCCGCGATGGCGCCGCCGCCCGCTGCGCAAACCTCGGAACTGTGGAAGATCGCGCTGAGGATGGGGGACCGTTCGGCGTCATCGTTGCACACGACCGTCGCGCCGCCGTTGTCGACCAGACCCCAGTAATCGCGCTTGACGACCACATCCACGCGCGGATGACTGGCCGCGAACGGGAATACCCATTCGCTCCAGTCCTCGAACGATGGGAACACTTCCTCGATCACGCCGGAGGAACAGGTATCCAGACCTCTGGGCTCTTCGACGCAATTCTTGTAGAAGAAGACGCTGATGACGATCAGCACGGCGACATAGGCGGCGACCGCGGCGAGCCACACCGCTACCGGTGTGGTGATGCCGAGCAGGGTGAATGCCTGGGCGAGGAAAGCACTGGCTTTTTTGAAGTTGGTGATGAGTGCGACGATGCCGGAACCGAGCGAGATCAACAGCAGGATCACGCTCCAGAGGTCGGAAAACGTGGTTGCGGTCGAAGCGCTGCCCACGCCGCAAGGCGGTTTGGTGATGATCATGATTCAGCCCTCCTTGCTGCGCTGGGTGGGCTTGCGGCAGTAGCGGCAAAGCACGCGACCGACGAGCAAACCGACCAGCATGCCGATCAGGAAGAACAGGAACGGCTGCCCGCTGAGATTGCACAGATACACCGTGAGCGTGCTGGTCAGCAGCGCGTTGATGAGAAGCGGACCGGCTACCGTCGATGGCGCATAGCGCAGCGGCCCGCACAGCAGCGCGAACAGCGCGCCCCAGCAGAACAGCGCCAGTACCAGCGCGATGTATAGCCACAATGGATAAGCGACCGGCGTGAATGCGGTGCCCATCAGCCAGGCGACACTGAACATGAAACCGGTGAGGGCGCCGATCAACATGCCGTTGAGCTCGCATGGGCCCAGGCGCTGCGAGAACGGGCGCGTGATGGCAAGCATACTGCGGATGAGAGCGTTCATGAGTCGACCCTCACCAGTAGCGTTACGCCACCCAGCAGCTTGCCGCTGCTGTTATAGCCGACGACGGTCGCTTCCTTCAGCACGAAACCGCCGGTCGTCGGCACGATCGCGGCGGGTACGGCGGTGGTGAGCGTGGCGGTGATCTGCTCGCCCGGCGCGTAGACCCGATTCGCCGGGGTGACCGCCGCGCCGATATCGTTGGCCAGCACCATCAGGGTGATGGTGTCCGAGGTCGGGGCGGCGTTGACGACCGCGAACGTCATGCTGGGCGAACGCCCGGCCTGCGATGTGCGCACGCCGTGGATCGCCTGGTGTCCGAGATTGTTGTCCGGAGCCTTGTCATGCGGGTGGCTGATCTGGACCTGGATCGAGACATCGTTGCCGAGGGCGCGAACCATATCGTTGATCGGAAAAGCCAGATCCTTGGCGTCGGGCGCGTATCCGAGGCTGATCATCTGCTCGCCCAGTGCGCTGTAATGTGTGCCGATACCGAAAGGCGCCCAGCGGACCTGCACGAGCGTGTTGACCGCGCTGGCTTCGTTCGAGGCGTTATGCACCCGGACCTGGATGCTCTCCATGAATCGCCAGTCGTCCCACCAGTTGGTCTGGATATCGGGGCTTTCCCAACTGGCGCTTTGCCCGGAAGACAGACGCTGGGTCTGGCTGTAGATCGCCGGGTCAGGCCGTTTGGGCGGGTGGTCGGTGCCGATGCACCTGTAATGCGTGCGCTTGGTTCTGGGCCGCCATTCGCAGTGGTGGTCGCTGCGATCGAGTCGCGCAGCGGCGGTGAGTGTAGGTTCTGACATGACATCCTCCTGTGTCGGGCATGAACTGCCGGGTTGCATCGTGCATTCCTTGTTTCATTTATCTGCAACGCGCGATTTCCATTGCATCGGACATGCTGAAGGCCAGCTGCTGCTTTCGTCTTTTAACATAATATGCATTATGCGAAATTAAATGCTTCTTGCCCGTGGCTGCTCCCAGCCATTGGGTAGCCGGCGCATCGAAACGCCCGAGATACAGACGAAACCCCACTCTTTGGCCTTGGCTGAGCCATGAGCCGGCCGCGCATACGTGCGTCGCCCTGAAAATCGAAGCCTCGATCTGCAGACGGGTCCAACTCCCGAAACCTTGGCACTGGATGCATTGCGCCTGCGGATGTTGGAGGCGCGGACGGTCAGCCCAGTTTAAAGATGAGCACCGTGTTTCGAAATCAGTGAACCCGGCACATACGCTGGACGTGCTTGCATGTATTTTTTTAACAATCTGGCGCCAGATTCTATGCAACTATGCACGCTAATTATGGACAGCCACTTGCATGTATGGATGCACAAACAGCCTTGGCAATACGCGGGCAGCAGTCGGATTCTGCACTCGCCGCCGCCATTCTCTTCCTTCTTGTCGCAGGACTGGTCGCGTGGCGGCTAGCACAGGTTGCTCCCGCGGGACGGGATGCGATCGATAGGTTCTCAGCCGATCGAGCTGTGAATGTATTGACGGGCATCCTGGCCGATGGCAAGCCACTCCCGGCCGACAGTGAGGCAAATGCGAAGGTCCGCGCGCGGATGCTGGTCGCGCTGAGAGCCTCTGGTTACCAGCCCGAGATCCAAGAGACTACCGCCTGCCGCCGACTCGCGGTCTACGTCTGTGCCCGGGTCCGGAACATCGTCGCAGTGCGCAAACGCGCACCTCCCGGCCGGACCGTGCTGCTGTCGGCGCATTCCGATTCGGTGGCCGCCGGCCCGGGCGCCAGTGACGACGGCAGCGGCGTCGCCCGCGCGCTGGGCAGGGGTGCGGCGATGACGCCGGTCTTCCCTGCCGGCGGACCCACCCAGCACGTGAGCCTGCTGTTCCCGAAGGCGATGCGGCTGCGCGCCATCGACATCGACGGACAGACCCTGGATTACACCGGCGACCGCTCCGGCGGCGACCGCTACGACCCCCTGCACTGCCGTGGTGACGCCTGTAGCGGAATCGCGCTGACACTGACGCTCGGCGATCGCATCCCGGCCACCGTGGTGATCCAGACGAACTCGGCGATCGCCTCGATGGCCGATGCGGCGATCGCAGCATCGTGATGAGTCATGTCGACCAGTGACCCGGCGCACCGCCGCGATCGTCACCTGCCGATGACCCCCGAAGGTCTTCGGATCGGGCGCGCCGTGCCCGACCCGTCCGTTCCGATCATCGAAGCGATCGACGCGATGCAGACCCGTCCCGAATTGACGCCGGCGCAGCAGGACATCTTTCTCGAAGGGAAGCTCTTCGGGTGGGTGGTGAACAACATCGGCGGCTATCAGGTCTACCGCTGCCCTCTGGATGCGACCCGCTTCCGCCGCGCACGCGACCGCCTGCTGAGCGACAACGACGCCTACCGGCTGCGTTTTGACGGGACAGGCGGCGGATGCGAGCCGTTCCTGAGCGATGCGCCGCCGCCGGAACTGCCCGTCGTGGTCTGCGCGACGGAGGCGTCGGCGCTGGCCTGGGTCGAGGCGCGGATAGCGACGCCTTTCGCCGATCTGTCCACGGAAGTCTTCGAGGATGCACTGCTCCGGATCGACGACGGCGTCCACTGGTACTACGCAAAGGCGCACCATCTGATCATGGACGGATGGGGGTTCGCGCTGCAGATGCAGCGCCTGCTGGGCATGTACGTGGGCGACGACGCGACCGGAGCCCGCGACGAGGACGAGACCGCGGCCCCGCCGTCCATGGTCGAGTACATGCGCCGCCAATCGGACTATCGCCGGAGCCCGCAGTACGCGAACAGCCGAGACTACTGGCTGTCGCGCCACGATGCCCCGACGGCGCCGCTGTTCCCGCGCCACGGACCGCCGGTGGCGGCCAGCGCGCGCGCGAGCCAAGTGCTGGCGCCTTCGCTGATCGCGGCGCTGCGGGCACTGGCCGCGACCGCGAAATCGGATCTGGCCGTCGTCCTCTACGCGGCGCTGTACGTCTGTTTCTCGAGAACCTGCCAGCGTCGCGAGATCGTCGTCGGTTCGCCGGTACACAACCGGCGCACCGCGATCGACAAGGCCATCATCGGCTCGATCGTCAACGTCAACCTGCACCGGTTCGACGCGACCCCGGACATGCCGTTCGCGGCTTTGCTCGGACGGGTGGCCGCAGCGCTGCGCCAGGACCATCGTCACGGGCGGTTTCCAATGGGCGATCTGCTTCGGGCGCTGCGCGTCAAACATGGCGCCGCCGGCCATGCGGCCCACGACATCGCCTTCAATTACCAGAAACTGGACTTCGGACTGTCGCTGCACGGGCGGCCGGTGGAGACGCACTTCCTGTCGCACGCCCACGAGCGCGTGCCGCTGACGTTCGTGCTCTGCGAGTACGGCAGCCAGGACCTGCGCCTGCATCTGGACTACGCCCTCGACTGCTTCGACGCCGCGCAGGCGCGGGACACGCTCGAACGCGTAGTGCATCTGCTGCGTCAGGTGGCGGACGACGGTGCGCGTCCGATCGGCGCCTACCCGCTGCTGCTGCCGGCCGAGCAGCGCGACCAGTTCGTCCACTGGCAGGGCGCCGAGGTGCCGCTGCGCCAGGGCGCCCGCCTCCACGACTTCTTCGAGGAGCAGGTGCGGCGCGGTCCCGAACGCGTGGCCGCGAGCTGCGGGCAGGCGTCGCTGACCTATGCCGAACTCAACCGTCGCGCCAACCTGCTGGCGCACCGCCTGATCGCGCACGGCATCGGGCCGGGCGGCATGGTCGGCGTCTGCCACGGCCGCTCGCTCGGTCTGCTGATCGCGCTGCTGGCGGTGTCGAAATCCGGTGCAGCCTATGTGCCGATCGATCCGGGATATCCGGCGCCGCGCATCCGGCACATCCTCGACGATGCGCGGCCCGCGATCGTGATCGCGGATGGGCGCGGCGCCGACGCGCTTGGCGGATTCGCCGGCGTCCTGTTCCGCACCGACGCCGCCGCCTTCGCCGCGGCGGTCAAGGACGGCCCCGACGCTGCGGATCCGGCGCGTCCGGCGACGGGATCGGGCGCGGAGGATGTCGCCTACGTCATCTACACCTCGGGCTCGACCGGCCGCCCCAAGGGCGTGCTGATCGAACACCGCAACGCTGCCGCGTTCGTGCAGTGGGCGCTCGCGCACTATCCGCAGGCGGATCTGTCGGTGGTGCTCGCCGCCACCTCGATCTGCTTCGATCTGTCGATCTTCGAGATTTTTGTCACCCTCGCGGCCGGCGGCCGCATCGCGCTGGTCGAGAATGTGCTCGCGCTGCGCGACCGCGCGATCGACGGGTTGAGCCTGATCAACACCGTGCCGTCGGCGATCCGCGGCCTGCTCGAGGCCGATGCCGTGCCGCGCGATCTGCGCTGCATCAATCTGGCCGGCGAACTGCTGCATCAGGATCTGGTGGAAGCGCTCTACGCGCGCCTGCCGGCGGCGAAGGTGTACGACCTCTACGGTCCGTCGGAAACCACCACCTACTCCACCGTCTGCCTGCGCCGCCCGGGCGGCGCCCCCCTGATCGGCAAGCCGATCCACAACACCCGGATCCACGTGTTGGACGACGCTGGCGATCCGCTGCCCACCGGCGCGATCGGCGAGTTGCACATCGGCGGCGCCGGGCTGGCCCGGGGCTATCTCAACCAGCCCGCGCTCACCGCGGAAAGATTCGTCTTCAACCGGCACGCCGACGCCATGCTCTATCGCACCGGCGACCTCGCGCGCTGGATGCCGGACGGTTCGCTGCAGTACCGCGGTCGCAGGGACCACCAGGAAAAGATCCGCGGCTTCCGGGTCGAACCGGGCGAGATCGAGGCCTGCCTGCGCGAACATCCGGCGGTCGCCGACTGCGTGGTGGTCGGTCGCGATCCGCCCGACGGCGCCGGTCCGCGCTATCTCGCGGCCTACATCGTCGCGGCGGTCGACGACGCGGCGACGGCGGACCCCATCGGGATCGAGGCGCTCGCCGCGTTCGTGGCCGCGCGCCTGCCCGCCCATGCCGTGCCGTCGCGCTTCGCGATCCTGCCCGCGCTGCCGCTGACGCCCAACGGCAAGGTGGATCGCGCTGCCCTGCCCGACCCCGGCGACGCTCCGCGCGTCGTGGCCGATCGCGCGCCGCCGCGCGACGACACCGAGCGCCGGCTTGCCGCGCTGTGGAGCGCGACCCTGCAGCAGGACGGGATCGGTATCCACGACAGTTTCCTCTCGCGCGGCGGCGATTCGCTGCATTTCCTCGGGCTCGCGTCGGCCATCGAGCGCGAGTTCGACGTGCGCATCGAATTGCCGCTGCTGTTCGCCACCCCCACGATCGAGGCCCAGGCCCGACTGATCGCGGAGCATGGCGCGCTCGAACGGCTGCGGCAGGCCGTGACCCGCGATCCGCGCGACGCGCGATCCGACAACTTCATCGACCTTTGACGGACGCCCGGACGGACCCTCGAATCATGGTGCTGGACCTCATCAAACGCAGCAGGATGCAGATACTCTCCGCCAGCGCGCTGAGCGTCATGGCGGGCACGGCGAACATCTGGCCGCTCGCGCTGATCGGCCGCGATCCGGGCTGGGGGGCCGGATCGTTTCGATCGTGCAGAACGCGGTGCCCGCCGCCGAGCATGACTCCTTCCCTCTTTCCGCAGGCGTTCGCATGACGCTGCACGATCTCTTGGAGGCCTGCGTCCGCAGCGGCATCCGCCTGGCCGCGTACAACGGCGACCTGCGCGTCCATTTCGACGGCGAAGCGCCCGATCCCGCGATGCTGGAACAACTGCGCGCGCACAAGCAGGCGCTGCTGCTGCATCTGGACCGGCAGACCGACGGCGGCGAGGACGCGATTCCCGCGCTGCCGGCGCAGGACCGGGCGCGGCTACCGGCGTCCACCGCGCAGCGCCGCATGTGGCTGATCGACCAGCTCGAAGGCGCGCATGCGGCCTACAACATGGTCGGCGCCTACCGCCTGCGCGGCACGCTTGATCCGCACTGCCTGCGGGCGGCGCTGGATGCGGTGGTCGCCCGCCACGAAGCATTGAGGACGGTCTTCGCCGACATCGACGGCGACCTGCAACAGTGCGTGATGCCCGCGGTGCAGGTGCCGTTCGAATGCGAGGACCTCTCCGGGCTGTCCGCCGAGCGCAGGGACGCCGCGCTGCAGCGCTTGCTCGACCGCGAGAACGACCGCCATTTCGATCTGACCGTCGCGCCGCTGTTCCGCGGCGCCTGCGCGAAGCTCGGCGACGAGAACTGGGTGCTGGTGCTCAACCTGCACCACATCGCCGGCGACGGCGCGTCCATCGACATCCTCGAGCGCGAGATCGGCGTGCTGTACGCAGGCTTCCTGGCCGGACGCGACGATCCGCTTCCGCCGCCGTCGGCGCAATACATCGACTACGTGGCGTGGAGCCGGCAGCACGCCCGCGCCGGCGCGCTGCAGACCCAGATCGACTACTGGACGACGCGACTGAAGGGGGTGCCCGCATCGCACGGGCTGCCGCTGGAACGGCCGCGCCCGCCGGTGCAGGTCTACACCGGCGCCAGCGTGCGCCGGCGCCTGCCGGCGTCCTGGCTGCAGGACGCGCAGACGCTGTGCCGCGAACGCGGATCGACGCTCTTCATGTACCTGCACGCGGCGCTGTCGACGGTGCTCGCCGTCTACAGCGGCGAGCGGGACATCGTGGTTGGCTTCCCGGTCGGCGGTCGCGAGCGCAGATCGCTGGAAACGGTGGTCGGCCTGTTCGTCAACACCCTGGTGCTGCGCGTCTCGCTGGAGGACGCGCCGTCGTTTTCCGACGTGCTCGCCGCAAGCCGGCAGGCGCTCGTCGAAGCCCTCGAACATCGCGACGTGCCGTTCGACACACTGGTCGATGCACTGCGTACGGAGCGCAGCCCCGCCTACACGCCCCTGACCCAGATTTTCCTCGCGCTGCAGGCGCAGCCGCGCGACGGTCTGCGGCTGCCCGGGCTCGAGGTCGAGGCGCTGGACAATCCCGACGCGCCGGTGAAATTCGAGCTGCAGATCGACGCCTTCCCGTCGGACGACGGCCTGGTCGTCGACTGGCGCTACAACCGCAGCGTGTTCGACCCGGCCCCGATGGCGCGCATGGCCGATGCCCTGGTCCGCCTGCTCGAAACCACGGTGCGAACGCCGGATCTGCCGGTGTCGCAGATCGATCTGCTGACGGCCGAGGAACGC
>JAIMKJ010000072.1 GCA_020692565.1 Thermomonas sp. | reverse complement strand
ACTTTTACGTGGCCTCACAGAGAAATGATTTGGCAACACCCTCAAAGAAAGTCACCAAAGAAAACTCTCAGTACCTAGGCAAATCTGCCGTCGGATAGTTGGCCGGGATTTTTCGATGCGGCATCCTGCCGCGTCGAAAAACGGTGCGCGTCCTGCGCACCGCCCTCCGGGTCTTCAGGCTTGGGCGAGTTCGTGGGCACTGACATGTCGTTGAGACGGTGAAGGTTATCGAAAACGTGTTGCGAAACTGGCTTTTAGTGCATCCGGCTCGTGAAGTGCGAAAGCCTTGCCGTCAATGCTACCGTCTCCAAATTTCGTCGTCACGCTCAAGCCACGTTATATGCCAGCTCCAGCGTCGATTCGTCGCAGCGACTTTCAGATTAGTGCTTCGTTCGCGGCGGGTCAGGACCCGCCCTACAAAAAGCGTTTTAGAATTGCTTCGTCCCATAGATGCATCAGTCAGCGCGCATCTACGCTGGATAGTAGACCCGGAGGGCGGTGCGCAGGGATGCGCACCGTTTTTCGACGCGGCAGGATGCCGCATCGAAAAATCCCCGCAAAATCACCGATGGCAGATTTGCTTCGGCACTAAAGAGTTTTCTTTGGTCACTTTCTTTGCGACAAAGAAAGTGACCCGCGCAAAGCGCGGAAGCTCTGCAGTTGCCTTTAATATCCAGAATGATTTCGAAGAACACCACCCAGGAAGCCAAGCCCATGAAACACAAAGGAAGCTGCCACTGCGGAACCGTCGCCTTCGAGGTCGAAGGCGACATCGACAGCGCCCTGTCCTGCAACTGCTCGATCTGCTCGCGCAAAGGCTCGCTGCTCTGGTTCGTCCCCCGAGACGCACTGACCCTGCTCACCCCCGAAGACGCCGCCAGCACCTACACCTTCAACAAGCATGCGATCCAGCATCGCTTCTGCCCCACCTGCGGCATCCACGCATACGGCGATGGCACGGATCCGAAGGGCAACCGCATGGCCGCGATCAACCTGCGCTGTATCGATGGAATCGACCTGCCGGCCATACCGGTGCACGAGTTCAACGGCCGCGCCATGTGAGCGCGGGCTTCATCCTGATCGCGCTGATGGCCGCACGGATTCCAGTCCGGTGTACCCATCGCTTTCGCGGTCCTCAGGACCGGGTCTGAGGACCGCCCGGGACAGGCGCGCCAGGCCTCCGGGAGACGATCGCAGGACATTCGCACGCGAACCCGCAGACGCTATGCTGTCGCCATGACCGAAAGCTGCCTTGTCGAGAAGATCGGATACCACATCCCGCTCGGACCGCAGGATGCGGCGTTGCTTGCGAAGCTGGAGGAGGCGGAAGAGCCGGTCCGCATCAAGGCGATGGTCCGCGATATCGGTGTGCCTGCCGAGCACCTGTACGTGGTCAAGTCGGGCTGGTTCTACACGTACATGATCCTGCCCAACGGCAGCCGGCAGATCCTGCATCTCCACTATCCGGGGGACATCGTCGGCATTCCGGACGTCGCGTTTTCGAAAACGGCGTCCGCGCTGGCCGCGGCGACCGACGGCATGCTGTGCCCGTTCCCCAAGTCCGGACTGTACGAAGTCTTCGAGCGCTCGCCGCGCCTGTCGGCGCTGCTCTTCAGCATCGGCATGGTCGAGCATGCGGTGTTGGCCGATCGCATCCGCATCATCAGCCGGTTGGGTGCGAAAGAGCGCGTGGTGCATTTCCTGCTGGAAGTGGTGTCGCGGCTGCGCGTGACCCGCCGCGACATGAGGACGCAGTTCGATCTGCCGCTCAGCCAGAGCATGATCGGAGACGCGGTCGGGTTGACCAATGTCTATGTCAGCCGCGCGCTGAAACAGATGCAGGCAGAAGGCCTGATCCGCCGCGACGGTCGCGGGATCGATCTGCTCGACGAGCCGCGCATGAAGCAGCACGTGGATTTCGAGGATCGGCATTTCCGCATCGACACCACCTGGTTTCCGAAGGCCTGAGCGGCTGCGGGCAGCGCGGCCGGCGGCCGGATGCGCTGCGATGGGCGGGGCATCCTTAATCCGGATTAATGCGGTCGACGGCACCGACGCTTAACGTGTGCGACCCCACGCACCGGCATTTCGCACATCGAAGGCATGAATCCGCAGACCCGCGCACCTCTCGCTCCGATCCGTTCGGCGGTACGCCCTGTCGTCGGCGTGGGGCGGCAGGGATGACGCCCATGCGCGGCATCGCCTATACCAGCGAGGCCTGTCCGATGACCACGGACGAACTGACCGCGCTGCTGGAAGGCGCGCGGCGCTTCAACGCGCGGATCGGCGTCACCGGCGTGCTGTTCCATCATTCCGGCCGATTCTTCCAGTATTTCGAAGGCGCCGACGATGCCGTCCGCGAGGTGTACGCGCGGATACTGGCGTCGACGCGCCATCACTCCCTGAGGGTGCTGCTGGATACGCCGCTGCGGGAGCGGCATTTCGCGGACTGGCACATGGGCTTCTGCGAACCGCCGGAAAACGCATTCCAGGCGATCGCCAACGACGACTGGGCCGGCGCCATGCCCTTGACCCGGACCACGATGCAGCGTCCTGAACCGCTGGCGCTGGTGCTCTCGTACTGGAGCCGGTGGATCGCCGATCGACCGGCGAAATGACGCAGGGGCATTGCCCGGCGCGTGGCGCGCATCAACGTTCCGACAATACCTGCGCCATCACCGCGATGTAGTGGCAGACGCTGCCGGCGATCACGAACAGGTGCCAGATCGCGTGCGAGTACGCCAGCTTCGGCCGGTGATAGAAAAACGTGCCGAGGGTGTAGGCCACGCCGCCGCCGAGCAGCCAACCGAAGGTCCAGGGATCGAGCGCGCGCATCACCGGCTTCGCGGCGAGGATCACCAGCCAGCCCATCGCGATGTAGACGAGGGTGGACACCAGTTTGAAACGGCCGGTGTAGAACAGTTTGAAGATCACCCCGAACACCGCCAGCGCCCAGATGGTGCCGAACAGCCACCAGCCCAGCGGGCCGCGCAGGCCGATCAGGGTGAAGGGCGTATAGGTGCCGGCGATCAGCAGGTAGATCGCGCAGTGGTCGAAGACCTTGAGCCGGCCCTTCACCACCGGGTGCTGGATCGCGTGGTACAGGGTCGAGGCCACGTACAACAGCAGCAGGGTGATGCCGAAGACGATGGCGGCGCTGAGCTGCCATCCGTCGCCGTACAGCGCGGCGAGGGTGACCAGCACCGCGCCGCCGGCCAGTGCGGCGGCGGCGCCGACGCCGTGAGTGAGGGCGCTGGCCAGTTCTTCGCGGAGATGGGCTTCGCCCGGCCGGGAGGCGTGGCGATGAACGTCGCGGTCGGTATGCAGTTCGCTCATGCGTCGACGATCTCCGGATTCGTGTCGTGCAGACAGTTCAAACGCCGGCGAGGCGCTGCCCGGCTGTGCGATCATGCGCGATCGGCCACCGGTTTGCCCATGATCGTTTCCCATCTGCACCGTTACATGTTCGTCGCGATGCCCAAGACCGGCACCCATTCGGTGCGCCAGGCGCTGCGCGAGCATCTCGGCCCGGACGATATCGAGCAGGTCGGGTTGTTCGTGAACAAGCGTTTCCCGTTCGATGAAGTCGCCCGGATCAAGCACGGCCATCTCAGCGTGCGTCAGATGCGGCCGTATCTCGGCGACGCGGTGTGCGACGGCTATTTCAAATTCACCTTCGTGCGCAATCCGTTCGATCGTTTCGTGTCGTACTGCGCGTTCATGACCCGCCAGCACGGCGCGTTCGAGCGCGACCCGCAGGGCACCATGCGCAGGATCCTGTTCGAGCTGCGGCCGATGGACCACGTCCACTTCCAGCCGCAGTACACGCTGTTGACCGACGATGCCGACGCGCTGGAGATGGATGTCATCGGCCGGGTCGAGCGCATGCAGGACGATTACGACGCCATCTGCGCGAGGATCGGCATCCCGGGTCGCGCGCTGGACAAGGTCAACAGCTCGAAACGCGGCGATTACCGGCAGTACTACGATCAGGCGCTGATCGACGGTGTGGCCGAGCTGTACCGCCGCGATCTGGAGCTGTTCGACTACAGCTTCTGACCGGGCCCGATGACCCGGGCACTCGAAACGAACGCTTTCCATGCGAGACCTGCGATGAGCCACGACCCCTACGCCAACCCGCGCAAGACCACCACGATCCGCCGTCTCGGCGCGGTCGATATCGCCGCGCTGAAGGCCGCGGTGCTGGCGATCCCGGAAGCGGTATGGGACGCCGAGAACGCCGACAAGCCGAACCGCTTCGAGGCCTTGGACAGGACCCGGCATATCGTGTTCCGCTTCGTCGACAGCCCGCGCGACTGGCGCGGCTCGCACGACCGCCCGGCATGGGCCGAGTGGCGCGCCCTGCTGGAACCGGTGATGCGCGCGGCGGTGCTGCCGTACGGTTATGCCGACGGGCAGTTCCCGCGGGTGATGCTGGCGCGGATGGGCGCGGGCGGCGAAATCAAGCCGCATCGCGACGCCAATCCCGCCGCGAAATGGCCGCACAAGATCCACGTGCCGCTGTTGACCAACGACAAGGTCACGTTCTTTGTCGAGGGCGTCGGATATCACTTGCCCGAGGGCGAGGCCGCGGAGGTCAACAACATGGGCGTGCATGCGGTGATGAATGCCGGCGATGCCGATCGCATCCACCTGATCTTCGAATATTTCGATACCGAACAGCCGACGCCCGACTGGTTGGCGCGGGTGACTGCGGGCGGTTGAGCGTCGCTTCGCAATGACCCGGGCGGCGTGCGCCCGGGTCATGCGCAATGGTCATTGGGTCGGCAATTGCGAGGCGAGATCGCTGGGCATGCCGCCCATCACGCCGAGGATGACGCCGACCACGATCAAGGCCAGCGGGATTTTGTTGGCGGCGAAATGCATGATCGCGTAGACCAGTAGCACCGGGCCGCAGAGCAGGCTGCCGATGCCCCACAACAGGCCGTCGTTGCGGAATGCGTTGACGATGATCCAGATCGCGCCGATGAAACTCAGTAGTGATCCAAGATAGAACACAGCCCTCTCCCCGCGAGATGTTTGCCGGATCGGCAGGCGCAGACTAGCCCAAAATCGTGCAGGTCGGGGCGGCCGGTCACTCCAGCCGGTTGAGCTTGCGCACCCGTCGCAGTCGGCGCTGCAGGCTGCGCGGGTCGGCGAACAGATATTCCTCGACTTCCACCTGCATGCCGTCGTCGACACTGAAGACCTCGCGCATCGCGTACAGCCGGCCGTTGCCCTCGAACGCCAGCCAGCGGTCGCCGTCGCGCACGACCTTGATCTGCGATACCGACGGAATGATGGCCTGCAGCGCTTGGCTGTCGAGCAGTCTGGTCGCCAGCAGTGCGTCGCGATGCGCGCGCAGCGCGTCGGCGCGTTCGCGGGCGCTGCGCAAGGCGGATTCGCGGTCGATGCGGTGGATCGGTTCCAGTTGCGCCAGCGGTACCTGCACCAGGGTTTTGCCGGTGCGCTTGCGGTGGATATCCATGACGACTTTCGCCATGTAGGCATCCTTGTGGTCCATGTGCGCGAGTTCGCCGCGCTTGCCGAGGAGGTATTGCCACCATGTTCGGATCGTGTGGATCATGGGTTCGGGCGAGATGTCTGCGGTGGCTCATTCTGATCGAAAAGAGAATCTCCGCGTCATGGTGGCGCGAAGTGCAAATCCCCCCGTCATCGCTGCGCGATGTCGACCCCCTTCTCAAAGGGGGTGAGCCGACGCGCTTGCGAGGCACTGCCTCGCGCGTCGGCGAACGCCCGCGCGAGTAGCGCGGGCCGGATGGGTGGCGCGCTTGCGCGAAGAGCAAATCCCTCGCCATCGCGGTGGGATGTCGACCCCTTTTTCAAAGGGAGTGAGCCGACGCGCCTGCGAGGCACTGCCTCGCGCATCGGCGAATGCGCGTCGTCCCGATGCCTCGACCTCAGTCGATCGCCACCGCATGCGCGTGTTCGCGGGTGGCCATGAAGCTGACCGCGGGGGCGCGTTCCTGGGCGAGCTGCAGGTTCACGCGTGTCGGTGCGAGGTAGACCAGCTGCCCCGCGGCATCGACCGCGAGGTTCATGGCGTTCTTGTCGCGGAATTCTTCCAGCTTCTTCGCGTCGTCGCAGCGGATCCAGCGTGCGGTGGCGACCTGTACCTGCTCGAACGAAGCGTCGACGCCGTATTCGTCCTTCAACCGGTACGCGACCACGTCGAACTGCAATACGCCGACGGCGCCGAGGATCAGATCGTTGCTCATCAGCGGGCGGAAGAACTGGGTCGCGCCTTCTTCCGACAGCTGCGCGAGGCCTTTCTGCAGTTGCTTGAGTTTCAGCGGATCGCGCAGGCGCGCGCGGCGGAACAGTTCGGGTGCGAAGTTCGGGATGCCGGTGAAGCTGAGGTTCTCGCCTTCGGTGAAGCTGTCGCCGATGGAAATGGTGCCGTGGTTGTGGATGCCGATCACGTCGCCCGGCCACGCGGTTTCGGCGATCTCGCGGTCGCTGGCCATGAAGGTCAGCGCGTTGGCGAGCTTCATGTCCTTGCCGGTGCGCGTGTGCAGGGTCTTCATGCCGGCGCTGAACTGGCCGGAGCAGATGCGCATGAATGCGACGCGGTCGCGATGTTGCGGGTCCATGTTCGCCTGGATCTTGAACACGAAGCCGGTGAGCTTGTCTTCGTCCGGCTGCACGACGCGGCCGGTGGTGGCGCGCGCTTTCGGCGCGGGTGCGTGCTCGACGAAGAAATCCAGCAGCAGTTGCACGCCGAAGTTGTTGACCGCCGAGCCGAAGAACACCGGCGTCTGCTTGCCGGACAGATACGCGTCCTTGTCGAACGGATGCGAGGCGCCTTCGACCAGCTCCAATTCGTCGCGCAGTTCGGCCAGCATCGCACTGCCGACCTTCGCTTCCAGCGCGGGATCGTCGATCGACGCGAAGATGGTCGAATCCTGGCGGGTGAAGTTGCGGCCGGCTTCGTAGAGATGCACTTCGCCGCTGAGCAGATGCACCACGCCCTTCAGGCGCGAGCCCATGCCGATGGGCCAGGTGATCGGCGCGCACTGGATGCCCAGCACCGATTCCACTTCGTCCAGCAGATCGATCGGCGGTTTGCCTTCGCGGTCGAGCTTGTTGATGAAGGTCATGATCGGCGTGTCGCGCAGCCGGCAGACTTCCATCAGTTTGATCGTGCGTTCTTCGACGCCCTTGGCCACGTCGATCACCATCAGCGCCGAGTCCACCGCGGTCAGCACGCGGTAGGTGTCTTCGCCGAAGTCGGCGTGGCCGGGGGTGTCCAGCAGATTGACGATGCGGCCCTCGTAGGGGAATTGCATCACCGAGGAGGTGACCGAGATGCCGCGCTCCTTTTCCAGCGCCATCCAGTCGGAGGTCGCGTGGCGGGCGGCCTTGCGGCCCTTGACCGAGCCGGCCATCTGGATCGCGCCGCCGAACAGCAGCAGCTTTTCGGTCAGCGTGGTCTTGCCGGCGTCGGGGTGCGAAATGATCGCGAAGGTGCGCCGACGGGCGGCTTCGGTGGAGACATCGGACATGGGGAGTGGCGCCAGAGCGCCCGGGATCGAAGGAAGGGCCGAATTATACGGGCCCGGCTTGCCTCAAGCCCGAAACCCCTGGGGCCGGAAGTTTCCTGTGGGAGCGGCGGGAGCCGCGATAGGCACCGGAAAGATTTCCAGTACAGCATCGCGGCTCCCGCCGCTCCTACAAAGCCGGCCGGCCCTGCTGACATGTCCTGTCAGCGGTCGGCGCTATGCTCGCGTCATGAGCACCTACTGCGATTTCGCCCCCGGGCACCCGGTTCACGGGCCTTACCACGACCACGAATACGGCGTTCCGACCCGCGACGAGTCGGCGCTGTTCGAGCGGCTGATCCTGGAGATCAACCAGGCCGGGCTGAGCTGGGAAACCATCCTGAAGAAACGCGAGGGCTTCCGCCGCGCCTACGACGGCTTCGATGTGGACACCGTGGCGGCCTACGGCGAGGCCGACCGCGCCCGGCTGCTGGCCGACCCCGGGATCATCCGCAACCGCCTGAAAGTGGAGGCTGCGATCCACAACGCCCAGGTTATCCGTGGTCTGCGCGACGCCCACGGCGGTTTCGCCGGATGGCTGGACGCGCACGCCCGGCTGGATGGCACGCTGCGCGACAAGCCGGCATGGGTGAAATTGTTCAAGACGCAGTTCCGATTCACCGGCGGCGAGATCGTCGGCGAGTTTTTGATGAGTCTCGGGTACCTGCCGGGTGCGCATCGCGAGGATTGCCCGGCGTTCGAGCGTGTCGCGAAATTGAATCCGGTGTGGATGCAGGATGCTCGGTAGAGCGGCCTTCAGGCTGCTGAGACAACAGCAGATCCCTTGCATTCGTTCGGGACGACAGAACCGGTTTCGCGATGTGCAGGCAGCCGCCTGAAGGCCGCTCTACGAGAACGGATTATTTGGGTTCGGTGAACCGCAGGATGCCCTGCGGGCCGAACATCCGGAACGGGATCGATTCCAGCCGCATGCCGCGGTTCGCCTGCACCGTGAAATGCAGGTGTGGGCCGGCGGTGAAGCCGGTGTTGCCGGAGAGGCCGATGGCCTGGCCCTTGCGCACGCGCTGGCCCACGCGTACCAGCACGCCGTTGGCGTCGAGATGCGCGTACAGCGCCATCGTGCCGTCGTCGTGGACGATACGCACGAAATTGGCGCGGCCGGCGTATATTTCGGCGTCGAGTCCCGCCTGGGCGAAATCGGCTTCGACTTCCATCACCGTGCCGGCGCGCGCGGCGATCACCGGGGTGCCGATCTCTGCCGCGAAATCCACCGCATGCCGGTTCTGGGCATCGCGATGGCTGTAGGCGCCGCCCCAGCCCTGTTCGATCCGCAGCTGCGAGGTCTGCAGTGGGTAGGCGTATTCGACATCGCGCGGTTGCGCATCGGGTGTGCCCGGCACGACGTGCAGGCGCAACCTGCGGTCGGGCTGCGCGTTCAACCGAGCGACCCGTTTGCGCTCGAACCCGCGCAGTAGCGTGCGCATCGGCAGCGGCGGGTCGCCGGCGATGCCGCTGCCGCTCTCGGGAGCAAGCGAGACTTCCACCGGGCCACCGAGCCTGTTTTCGGCCCAGACCTCGACCATGCCGGCGCTATCGCCGCTCGTCGCTTCGACGAAACGCACCGCGACGCGCGGATCCTGTGTCCCGGCCATGCGGAACGTAGCCCATGCCTGCGCGGTGGCGCAGACCGCGCAGGCGACCAGCAGTGCGAGGCCCGCTGCGCGCATCGTCGGGCGTTACAGGCAGTCGCGGCTGAGCTTCAGCGCCGCCACGATGTCGCGCAGGTCGAAGGCGGCGACCGATTTGTCCTGATGCACCGCGTACAGGGCGCCTTTCGGAAACCGTTCGCTGGCGTCCGTGCGCAAGGTGATGCCGTCGGTGGCGGCGACGGTCTTGCCGGTGACGCTGCCGATGCGGGTCAGCGTCTTGCGGTCGAAGACGTGGAACACGGTCAGCGGCGAGAGCTGGTCGACCGAGACCCAGTAGCCCTTGCCGCGTTTGCAGGCCCACAACGACACGCCCTCGGCTTCGAACGCGAAGGTGTCGCCCGGAATCTGCCGCCCGGTGGCGCGGCCGGACAGGGTGTATTCGCGCAGCGTCGACTGCGGGCGGTATTCGTCGGCGACCAGCAGCCGGTCGTGGGCCGGGTCGCCGGCGATCGATTCGACGATGCGCAGCGCATTGGCCTCGCTGGTGTCGCCGAAGCTGCCTTGCGACTCGGCCGCGAATCCGCCTTCCGCATCGAAACGCAGGCGATAGCGGCGCACGCGTTGATCCAGTTGTTCGAGCGGCGGCACCACGTCGAAACGCTCGCCCAGCATGAAGCTGTCGGTGACGTAGATATCGATGACGTCAGCGCTGGCATCGGCGATGCCGCCGTCCTGCGAAGGGTTGAGCCAGAGGCCGTAGGGCGCGCGCAGCTGGGATTCGCCGAAGCTGCCGAGCGGGCGGAAATCGGGCAGCGAGAGCACCTGCACGCGGCGGTTGTCGCGCTCGACCACGAAGAGACGGTCGCCGTGGACGGCGATGCCGTTCGGACGCTTGAACCGGCCGGGTTCGCTGCCAGGTTCGCCGAATTCGCGAAGGCGGGTACCGGTGTCGGCGTCGAAGACCACCAAGCGGTGGCTGGATTTGGCCGTCGCGATCAGCCAGGCGGTACCGTCGGGGTGGCGCCAGGTGGCGAGCGAGTCGAGTTCGTCCCTGGTCGGACTTTCGGCCGAGACGAAGGTCTCGACGACAACGGCCGGCGACGGGCGGGGCGGTTTCGCGGCGGCGCTCGGCGTGACCGGGGCAGTGGAAACGAACAGGACGAAGAGGCTGAAGGCCGCACAGGCGCGGCGGAAGGAAAGAGTACGCATGCGCGAAGTATCGCGGAATCGCCGTCGTCGGGGTGGTGCTTATGATTTATCGTTCTATGCGGATGAAGCGATTGACAAGCCTGGGCACCTCCGGCAATCTGCGCGCATCCATCAAGACCGGCTGAGGGACAGGCCCGAAGACGCCGGGGCAACCTGATGGAGGCATCGCAACCGCGATGGCTCCACAAGGTGCCAACTCCTGCGGGGACCCTGTGTCCGCCGTGAAGATGGTTGCGCGCTCCGGTCGTGTCGTTGTGTCCGTGCGCAGCAGCTTCCCTCCGGTCTCCCCGCGGCTTCGATGGCCCCATCGCCCCGGAGACCGCCATGACCCTCGCCGCTTTCGCCGAATCGCAATTCGCGGATTCGACTTCCTACGACTGTCGACCCTTCGCCGCGGCTGCGCCCGTCGTTGCGATCCGCGGCCGCGTGCACGCGCGGCTGACGCTGGCGCATGCGGGCGTGCGCGATCTGCACATCGGCTACGAACGGGTCGGCCCGGTCGGTGCGCCGGTAGTGCTGGTGGCGGGTGGCATCTCCGCGCACCGGCATGTCGTCGCCAGCGAGGCCTTTCCCGAATCGGGCTGGTGGCAGAGCCAGAGCGGCGTCGGTCTCGACACCGATCGCGTGCAGGTGTTGGCGATCGACTGGATCGGTGCCGACGGCACGCTGGATGCGCCGATCGACAGCGCCGATCAGGCCGATGCGATCGCCACTGTGCTCGATGCGCTGGGCATCGACCGGGTGGCCGCATTCTTTGGTTGTTCCTACGGCGCGATGGTCGGCCTGCAGTTCGCGGCGCGTCATCCGCAGCGCGTCGGCAGGCTGGTCGCGATCAGCGGCGCGCATCGCGCGCACCCGTTCGCCAGCGCGTCGCGCGCGTTGCAGCGTCAGGCGGTGGCGCTGGGCCAGTTGCAGTGCGACGAATCGCAGGGGCTGGCGCTGGCGCGGCAGTTGGCGATGCTGACCTATCGCACACCGGACGAGTTCGCCGAGCGCTTCGATGCGCCGCCGTCCCTGGTCCACGGACGCCTGCGCGTCGCTGCCGAGGACTATCTGGAAC
>JAIMKJ010000004.1:149330-163826 GCA_020692565.1 Thermomonas sp. | reverse complement strand
CCCCTTTGAAAAAGGGGGTCGTCGATCGCAGCGCGATCGGCGGGGGGATTTGCTCTGCGGCGACTCCGCAAATCCCCCGTCCTCGCTTTGCGAGGCCCGCCCCCTTTTCCAAAGGGGGCAACAGCAACGTCGATTCCCTGCGTATTCCGACGCCCAGGATCCATCCGTTCTTCATCGAGCCTTCTCCATGACTCCCGATCCGCAAGCACATCCACCGAAAACCCTGTTCGAGAAACTGTGGGACGCGCACGTCGTCGTCGCGGAAACCGCCGACGCGCCTGCGGTGCTCTACGTCGACCTGCATCTGATCCATGAAGTGACCACGCCGCAGGCGTTCGCCGAACTGGACACACGCGGCCTGCCGGTGCGCCAACCGGAACGCACCAAGGGCACGCTCGATCATTCCACGCCCACCACGCCGCCGGACCACACCGGAAAACTCGATTACTACACGCCCGACGCCGAAAAACAGGTGCGGACTCTGCGCGAACACTGCGCGCGCTTCGGCGTGGAACTGTTCGACTTCGGCAGCGATCATCGCGGCATCGTGCATGTCATCGGGCCGGAACTGGGCCTGACCCAGCCGGGCATGACCATCGTCTGCGGCGACAGCCACACCGCGACGCACGGTGCGTTCGGTGCGCTGGCCTTCGGCATCGGCACCAGCGAGGTCGGCCACGTGCTGGCGACCCAGTGCCTGCTGCAGCGCAAGGCGAAAACGCTGGCGATCGAGGTCGACGGCGAACTCGGCGTCGGCGTGACCGCGAAGGATCTGATCCTGCACGTGATCGGCGCCATCGGCGTCGACGGCGGCACCGGCCACGTCATCGAATATCGCGGCAGCGCGATCCGCGCACTGTCGATGGAAGAGCGGATGACCGTCTGCAACATGTCGATCGAAGCCGGCGCCCGCGCCGGGTTGATCGCGCCCGACGAGGTCACGTTCGAGTATCTCGCGAACACCCCGCGCGCGCCGCAAGGCGACGACTTCACCCGCGCGGTCGCGCACTGGCGCACGCTGCGCAGCGACGACGGCGCGCGCTTCGACCGCGAGGTCCGCATCGACGCCCGCGCGATCGTACCCACCGTGACCTGGGGCACGCATCCCGGGCAGGTGGCCGGCGTCGACGCCAAACTGCCGGTCGCAAACGATGCCGACACCCAGCGTGCGCTCGATTACATGCGCTTTCCCGGCGGCAAATCGTTGGCCGGGCAACCGGTGGATGTGGTGTTCGTCGGCAGTTGCACGAATGGCCGACTCAGCGATCTGCGCCAGGTCGCGGAAATCCTGCTGGACCATCACGTGCATCCGCGCGTGCGGATGCTGGTGGTGCCGGGCTCGGTGCAGGTACAGCGCGCCGCGGAAGCCGAAGGCATCGACCGCATCGTCCGCGCCGCCGGTGCCGAGTGGCGCGAGCCGGGCTGTTCGATGTGCATCGCGATGAACGGCGACCTGGTCGGACCCGGACAACTCGCGGTATCCACCAGCAACCGTAATTTCGAGGGACGACAGGGCCGCGATGCGCGCACCGTGCTGGCATCGCCCTACACCGCCGCGGCCTGCGCCATCGCCGGTCACGTCGTCGATCCACGCAGTTATCTGCAGGAGGACGCGGCATGACGAACCATGCTGCTCTCACGCGCGTCCGCTCGCGCACCGCCTGCCTGACCGACAGCAATATCGATACCGACCGCATCATCCCGGCGCGCTTTCTCACCACCACGACGCGCGAAGGTCTGGGCAGGTTCGCATTCAACGACTGGCGCTATCGCGAAGACGGCAGCCCGGATCCGGCGTTCGCATTGAACGCTCCCGAAGCGCAGGGCGCGCAGATTCTGGTGACCGGCCGCAATTTCGGCTGCGGGTCATCGCGCGAACACGCGCCGTGGGCGCTGCGCGACTTCGGACTGCGGGCGGTGATCAGCGCCGAGATCGCCGACATCTTCCGCAGCAATGCGTTGAAGAACGGATTGCTGCCGGTCGTGCTGGACGCCGCCGTCGTCGACGAACTGCTGGCGAACCCGGGCATCGAACTCGACATCGACATCGCCGCGAGCCGCGTGACCCTGCCCGACGGCCGCAGCCTGGCATTCCCGATCGACGGCTTCGCGCGCACCTGCCTGCTCGAAGGCGTCGATCAACTCGGCTATCTGCTGAAACACAGCGCTTCCATTCAAGCTTACGAGGATGTTTACCATGCACGCTGACATCGTGGTGTTGCCCGGCGACGGCATCGGCCCGGAAGTGACCGCCGCCGCAGTCGCCGTACTGCAGGCCGCCGCGCGCCGTTACGGCCACACCTTCCATTTCGACACCGGCCTGATCGGCGGCGCCGCGATCGATGCCGAGGGTACGGCGCTGTCCGACGCCACGCTCGACGCCTGCCGCAAGGCCGATGCGATCCTGCTCGGCGCGGTCGGCGGCCCGAAGTGGGCGGATGGCGCCGTGCGTCCTGAGCAGGGCCTGCTGCGACTGCGCAAGGCGCTCGGTCTGTACGCCAACCTGCGCCCGGTGAAGACCCATCCGGTCGCACTGACCGCATCGCCGATCAAATCGCACCTGCTCACCGGCGTGGACATGATCGTGGTCCGCGAACTCACCGGCGGCGTCTATTTCGGCCAGCGCACGCGCACCGACACCCGCGCGAGCGATCTGTGCGAATACAGCGTCGAGGAGATCGAGCGCGTCGTGCGCCGCGCCTGCACGCTGGCGCGCGAACGCAGCAAGTATGTGGTTTCGGTCGACAAAGCCAATGTGCTGGAAACCTCTCGGCTATGGCGCCAGGTCGCGACCCGGATCGCGCGCGACGAGTTTCCAGACGTACGCCTGGAACACCAGCTTGTCGACAGCATGGCGATGCACCTGATCGCGCATCCTCGCGAATATGACGTCATCGTCACGGAAAACATGTTCGGCGACATCCTCACCGACGAAGCGTCGATGTTGGCCGGCTCGATGGGACTGCTGCCATCCGCATCGCTCGGCGATGGCCGCCGTGGCCTGTACGAACCGATCCACGGCTCGGCACCGGACATCGCCGGTCGCGGCATCGCCAATCCCTGCGGCGCGATTCTCAGCGCGGCGATGCTGCTGCGGCATTCGCTGGGGCTGGAGGCCGAAGCCTGCTGTATCGAGGGCGCGGTCGCGGATGCGATCAACAACGGCGCGTTGACTGCCGACCTGGCCCCCTCCGGCACGGCCATCGGGACCGAGGCGATGGCCGCGGCGGTGATCGCGCGGCTGGAAGTGGACTGCATCGCCGTGGAACTGCGGGATTGACCTGTCCTCGTAGCGCGGGCCGTAGAACGGGCTTCAGCCCGCTGCTTCCTTCTTCGGAGACAGTGCAGCGGGTTGAAGCCCGCGCTACGGGATGCTTCTGCGAAGCAGGTCATGTCCGTACCCGGAAAAATCATTTGACGCCCCGCCTCCGGATCGTTTACACCTGACGCCATGCACAGCCACACTGCCATCGCCGCCTCCGTCACCCGCGCCCCGCACCGGGCCGTGGTCGCCGCGACGATCGCGATGATCTCGACCACCACGACCACCACCGGTACCGGTACCACCGGTGGTGCGGGCTGCGGCAGCGAAACGGAATAATTCCTTCGACCTTCGCCCCGCACCCCAACAGGGCCGCGGGGCGAGTACCCGCGAACCCAGGGCCGCGGGGCTCCCCACTGGAGCCTCACCATGGATTCGCTCGCACCACACCGTAATACCGAACACGCCTCGCCGCAGCTCGCCGGCCTGCTTTATCGCGCGCACAAGTTCGGCGGCAGCAGCGTCGCCGATGCCGACCGCTACCAGCATGTCGCCGACCTGCTGCAGGCCGCTCCGGAGCCACGCGCAGTGGTGGTGTCGGCGATGCAGGGCGTCACCGATGCGCTGACCGCACTCGCACAGTCCGCCGCCGCAGGCCACGACTGGCAGCACGCGTGGTCGGCATTGCGCGACAAACACCTCACCGCCGCCCACCGCATCGACGGCAGCGACAGGCATGCGCTGGCGGCCTGGCTGGATGCCGAATTTTCGGCGCTTTCGGCATTGCTGGGCCGTATCGCAGAGGACCGTGCAGCGACACCAGCCCCGCCGCAGGCGCACGACTTCGCCGCCGTGCAGTGCCTGGGCGAAGTATGGTCGTCGCGACTGCTGCAAGCCGCGCTCGGCGGCGATGCCGCAGGCTGGGCGCAGTTGGACGCACGCGAGGTACTGGTAGTGCATCCGGGCGAACTCGGCGCCGGCGTCGATTGGGCGCAGTCGCGCGAACGGTTCGCCGACTGGCGCGCGCGCCATCCGCAGCGCGATGTGGTCATCACCGGCTTCGCCGCGCGCGACGGCGCCGGCCGTATCACGACGCTCGGCCGCAACGGCAGCGACTATTCCGGTGCGATCTTCGCGGTACTGTTCGGTGCCGAAGACCTGACCATCTGGACCGATGTCGACGGCGTGCTCAGCGCCGATCCGCGCCTGGTACCCGACGCAGTGTGCCTGCCGTCGATGTCCTATGCCGAAGCCTGCGAACTGGCGTATTTCGGCGCGAAAGTCCTGCATCCGCAGACGATGGCGCCGGCGATGCAGGCCGGCCTGCCGATCCTGATCCGCAATTCGCGCAATCCCGCCGCGCCGGGCACCCGGATCGCGCACGACAACCTGCCATCGGCCAGCGACTCGCCTGTCAAAGGCCTGAGCGTGGTGCGCGACATGGCGGTGCTGGAACTCAGTGGCGCCGGCCTGATCGGCGTGCCCGGCACCGCCGAGCGCATGTTCGCGGCACTGCACGCCGCCGGGGTTTCGGTCACGATGATTTCGCAGGGTTCCAGCGAACACTCGATCTGCTGCGTGGTGACCGGCGCACAGGCCGAACGCGGTCGCGATGCGGTCCGCGACGCCTTCGCCGATGCGATCGCCAACGGCCAGGTGGAAGGCATCGACGTGACGTTCGACATCGCCGTACTCGCCGCGGTCGGCGACGGCATGGTCGGCATGCCCGGGGTGTCGGCGCAATTGTTCGAAGGTCTGGCGCGGGCACGCGTGAACATCCGCGCGATCGCCCAGGGCGCGAGCGAACGCAACATCTCGGTCGCGGTCGCCGACGCCGATGCCGTCCGCGGGCTGCGCGCCGCGCACAGCGCATTCTGGCTGTCGCCGGCCACGCTGTCGGTGGGGTTGATCGGCCCCGGCAACGTCGGCCGCGCCCTGCTCGCGCAGTTGGCGGAGGCACTGCCGCGTTTCGCCGACGAATCGAAGATCGAACACCGCCTCGATCTGCGCCTGCGCGCAGTGGCGAGCAGCCGCAGCATGTTTCTGAGCGGTGCGCGCCTCGATCCCGCCTCCGTGGTCGATGCGCTCGCCACCGCCAGCGCCGAAGCGCTCGACCTCGACCGGTTCGCCGCGCACGTCCGCGCCGAGCATCTGCCGCACGCGCTGATCGTCGACTGCAGCGGCAGCGATACGGTCGCCGCCCACTATCCGGAATGGCTGGCGATGGGCATCCACGTGGTCACCCCGAGCAAACACGCCGGCAGCGGCGAATGGGCGCGCTATCGCGCGATCCGCGATGCCGAGAAGCACGGCGGGCTGTTCCGCTACGAAGCCACCGTCGGCGCCGGACTACCGGTGATCCAGACGCTGCGCTCGCTGCTGGACACCGGCGACGCGCTGACCGGCATCGAAGGCGTGCTGTCGGGCACCCTGGCCTGGCTGTTCAACCGCTACGACGGCAGCGCGCCGTTCTCCGAACTCGTCGCCGAAGCGCGCGCGCTCGGCTATACCGAGCCCGACCCGCGCGACGACCTCAGCGGCACCGATGTCGCACGCAAGCTGGTGATCCTGGCGCGCGAAGCCGGTGCGTCGCTCTCGCTGGACGACGTCGAGATCGAAAGTCTGGTGCCTGCGCCGCTGTGCGACGTGTCGCGCGACGAATTCCTGGCGCGCCTGCACGAACTCGACGCGCCGATGCAGGCGCGTCTGGACGCGGCGCGCGCGCAGGGCCGCAGCCTGCGTTATCTGGCGCAACTCGATGCCGACGGCCGCGCGCGCGTCGGCCTGGCGATGCCCGAACCCGGCCACGCCAGTCTCTACAGCCGGCTCACCGACAATCTGATCCAGTTCCGCACACGACGTTATGCAGACAATCCGCTGGTGGTGCAGGGGCCGGGCGCCGGCGCCGATGTGACCGCGGCCGGTGTGTTCGGCGATATCCTTGCGATCGCACGTACGCTCGGAGCCCGCGCATGAATTTTCTTTCGACCGGGGCAGACCCCAGGCAAGCATCGGCACAGGACCTTGGAAACCAGCACGAAGCCCGCGCGTTCGCGCCCGCGAGCATCGGCAATATCGGCGTGGGTTTCGATCTGTTGGGTCACGCGATCGACGGACCGCGCGATATCGCCATCGTCCGCAGGATCGATACGCCGGAGGTGCGCATCCGTGCGATCCGCGGCATGGTCGGCGGCGGCGCGGTGATCGACACCGATGCGCTGCCGCTGGATGCCGAACGCAACACCGCAGGCCGCGCGCTGGTCGCACTGCGCGAAGCGCTGGGGTTGCCGTACGGGTTCGAGATCGAACTGGAGAAGGGCATTCCGCTGGGCTCCGGCCTCGGCGGCTCGGCGGCGTCCTGCGTCGCCGCACTGATCGCAGCGAACGCGGTGCTCGATGAACCGTTGTCGCGCGACGCGCTGTACCCGTTCGCGCTGCAGGGCGAAGCCGTCGCCAGCGGCAGCCTGCACGGCGACAATGTCGCGCCGATGCTGCTCGGCGGCGTGGTGCTGGCGACACAGACGCGCATGATTCCCCTGTCCGTGCCGAGCTGGCTGTATTGCGTGGTGACGCATCCGGATCAGGTGCTGGAAACCCGCCGCGCGCGCGCCGCGCTGGCCGATCCCTACCCGCTGTCGCAGTTCGTCGTGCAGTCGACGCATCTGGCGCTGTTCCTCACGGGCCTGCAGCGCGGCGATGCGCGGATGATCCATGAAGGCTTGAACGACGTGCTGGTCGAACCACGGCGGGCTCCGCTGATTCCGGGTTTCGCAGCGGTGAAGCAGGCCGCGCTGGATCACGACGCGCTCGGCGCCAGCATCTCCGGCGCCGGCCCCAGCGTGTTCGCCTGGTTCGCATCGAAAGCGAAAGCCGAAGCGGCCGCACCGGCAATGCGCGCCGCGTTCGCGACAGCAGGCTACGACGCGCGCGCCTACGTTACTCCGGTTGCGGCGCCCCGCGCCGAGGTGCTTCCGTGATGTTCGTCAGCACCCGCGGCGATACGCCGGCCACTGCGATCGACGACGCACTGATCGCCGGCCTCGCCCCGGACGGCGGGCTGTACGTGCCGGCGCGTATTCCGTCGTTCGAAGGCGGATGGCGGTCTTCGATGACGCTCGCCGACACCGCGGCCCGCGTGCTGGCGCCCTACTTCGCCGGATCGCGGCTGCGCGAGGCGCTGCCATCGATCTGCGCGCGCGCCTACGATTTCGACGCGCCGCTGGTCGCGATGCGCGGCGGCGGCGATTCGCTGCTGGAACTGTTCCACGGCCCGACCGCGGCGTTCAAGGACTACGCCGCGCGTTTTCTCGCCGAAGCGCTGGCCGGCCTGCGCGACGACGACGCACCCGTCACCACGATCCTGGTCGCGACCTCGGGCGACACCGGCGCCGCGGTGGCCGGCGCGTTCCATCGCCGCCCGGGCTTCGAGGTCGTCATCCTGTATCCGGAAGGCCGCGTGTCGCCGCGCCAGGCGCATGGACTGGAATGCTGGGGCGACAACGTCCGCACCTTCCGCGTCGACGGCAGTTTCGACGATTGCCAGCGGATGGCGAAGACCGCACTGTCCGACCGCGATCTGCGCGAACGGATGGCGCTGACCTCGGCCAACAGCATCAGCCTCGGCCGGCTGCTGCCGCAGGTCGCCTACTACGCGCACACCGCGCTTGGATTCCAGGCGAAGCATGCTCTGCCGCTGAACCTGATCGTGCCCACCGGCAACCTGGGCAACGCCGCAGCCGCCTTTGTCGCGAAACGGATGGGATTGCCGATCGGCGAAATCCTGCTGGCGACCAACGCCAACGATGTACTGCCGCGCTATTTCGCCGGCGGCGACTACGCGCCGGAAGCGACGAAGGCCACGCTCGCGAATGCGATGGATGTGGGCGCGCCGAGCAATTTCGAGCGTCTGCGCCATTGGCACGGCGACGATGCGGCGCTGCGCGCCGCGGTGTCGGCGCATGCGGTCGACGATGCGACCATCCGCGCGACGATCGCCACGGCGCCGGAGCGGCACGGCATCGTGCCCTGCCCGCACACCGCCTGCGGCTTGCATCTGCTCGAAACGCTACGGACACAGGGCGATGCGCGACCGTGGACAGTAGTGGCGACCGCACATCCGGCGAAGTTCGACAGCATCGTCGAACCGCTGGTGGGACATCCGGTCGCCTTGCCGCCCGCACTCGCGGCCTGTCTGGCGCGGCCCGCGCACGGCGAAGCGCTGGCGGCGGACGATGCGGCGCTGCGTGAGCGATTATTGATCCTGTAGAGCGGCCTTCCGGTCGCTTTCTGTGGATGCCTGTGTATGAAACGGCGGCCTGAAGGCCGCTTTACGTGATACGTCGCCGTTTCATTGCCATTGGCCGTGGGCACGGCCCGGATGTCGTTGCAAGTCAAGTTCTGCTTGGGCCACCCGGATGCGAAAGCGTTGTGCCTCTCACCCGCCGACGGGCCCGGTGCGTACCTCGCTGTCGCGCACCCGGAACCACGCCGCATACAGCGCGGGCAGGAACAGCAGCGTAAGCGCGGTCGCCACGATCAAGCCGCCCATGATCGCCACCGCCATCGGTCCGAAGAACGCGCTGCGAGACAGCGGCACCATCGCCAGGATCGCGGCGAGCGCGGTAAGCACGATCGGACGGAACCGGCGCACGGTCGATTCGACGATGGCGGTCCAGCGATCGTGGCCGCTGGCGATGTCCTGTTCGATCTGGTCGATCAGGATCACCGAGTTGCGCATGATCATTCCCGACAGCGCGATCACGCCCAGCATTGCCACGAATCCGAACGGCACCCGGAACACCAGCAGGAACAGGACCACGCCGATCAGGCCGAGCGGCGCGGTCGACATCACCAGCAGCACGCGCGAGACGTTGCGCAACTGCAGCATCAACAGCGTCACCACCACGAACAAGAACAGCGACATGCCGGCCTTGATCGAATCCTGGCCGCGCGCGGAATCCTCGACGCTGCCGCCGGTGGCCATGAGATAGCCCGCCGGCAGCGAATCGCGGATCGCATCCAGGGTCGGATCGATCTGGGTCACCACCGTCGCCGGGGTCGGCCCATTGACGATATCGGCGCGCACGGTGATCGTCGGCAGCCGGTTGCGATGCCAGATCACGCCGTCCTCGAACACCGATTCCAACCGTGCGATCTGCATCACCGGCACGACCTTGCCGCTGGCGGTCGGCACCGCGAGACTGCCCAGCAACTCCAGGCGCGCGCGCTCGTCCTCGGGGCCGCGCAGCAGGATGTCGATCAGTTCGTTGTCCTCGCGATAGGTGCTGACATGCAGCCCCGACAGCGAGCTGGACAGGAAATTCGCGACCTGCTGCGTGCTCACGCCCAGGGCGCGGGCGCGGTCCTGATCGATGACCAGCCGCATCACTTTGCTCGGCTCGTCCCAGTCAAGATTGACGTTGATCACGTTCGGATTGGCGCGCACCTGCGCCATCACCCGATACGCGATCTCGCGCACGCGCTCGACGTGCTCGCCGGAGACGCGGTACTGGATCGGATACCCCACCGGCGGGCCGTTCTCCAACCGGGTGACCCGCAGCTGCAATTCCGGAAACTGCTGCCGCACCTCGCCCATCATCCAATCGCGCAAGGCTTCGCGCGCCTTGATGTTTTTCGTGCGCACCACGAACTGGCTGAAATGGGTCTGCGGCAGTTGCTGGTCCAGCGGCAGATAGAAACGCGGCGAACCGGTACCGATGTACGCGGTATAGGTTTCCACTTCCTTGCGCGCCGCCAGCAGTTTTTCCAGCTTGCGCGCAGCCTGATCGGTGGCTTTCAACGAGCTGCCTTCCGCGAGTTCGATGTCGACCATCAGTTCGAGCCGGGTCGAGTCGGGGAAGAACTGCTGGGGAATGAACCGGAACAACGCAAGCGAGACGACGAATGCGGCGACGGTCGCACCGATCACCAGCCAGCGTCTCCGGATGCACCAGCGCACCATCGTCCGGAAGCGCCGATAGAACCCGGAGTGATAGGGATCGTGCGCATGCGCACCTTCGGCCATGATCGGTGCCGGGCCCAGAAGGCCTGCGTACTGCGGCCAGCGGTCGGCCAGACGTTCGCGGAAGGCGCGGATACGGCCTTCCAGCGACCGCGGCCTGGGCACCGCATGCGGGTCCGGCAGCATCTTGTCGCCGAGATACGGAATGAACAACACCGCCGCCACCCACGACACCAGCAGCGCGATAGTGACGACCTGGAACAGCGAGCGCGTGTACTCGCCGGTACTCGACGCCGCGGTGGCGATCGGCAGGAAACCGGCGGCGGTGACCAGCGTGCCGGTGAGCATCGGGAATGCGGTGGTCTCGTAGGTGAACGCGGCCGCGCGCAGGCGCGAGTAGCCCTGCTCCATCTTGATCGCCATCATTTCCACCGCGATGATCGCGTCGTCCACCAGCAGGCCCAGCGCCAGCACCAGCGCGCCCAGCGAAATCTTGTGCAGGCCGATGCCGAAGTACTGCATCGCGGCGAAGGTCATCGCCAGGACCAGCGGGATGGTGACGGCCACGATCAGCCCGGTGCGCAGGCCCAGCGAGAAGAAGCTGACCAGCAGCACGATGATCACCGCCTCGGCCAGCACGCGCACGAACTCGCCGACCGAGTCGCGCACGGCCGCAGGCTGGTCGGCGACGCGGTGCAGCTCCATGCCCACCGGCAACGAACGCTGCAGGCGTTCGGTTTCGGCATCCAGCGCCTTGCCCAGTTGCAGGATGTCGCCGCCGGCCTTCATCGACACCGCGATGCCGATCGCGTCCTCGCCCATGTAGCGGATGCGTGGCGCGGCCGGGTCGGCATAACCGCGCGTGACTTCGGCGATGTCGCCCAGGCGCACGGTGCGATCCCCGGCGCGGATCGGAAACTGGCGGATCTCTTCCACCGATGCGAACGCGCCGCTGACCCGCAGGCGCACGCGATCGGTGGCGGTCTCGAAAAATCCGGCCGACGTCACCGCATTCTGTTCGGCCAGCGCCTGTTGCACCACCGGCAGCGGAATACCCAGCGTCGCCAGTTTGGTATTGGACAGTTCGATCCAGATCTTTTCGTCCTGCAGACCCAGCAGTTCGATCTTGGCGACGTCCGGGACGCGCTGCAGCTCCAGTTCGAGGCGCTCGGCGTAATCCTTCAACAACGCGTAGTCGAAACCCTTTCCGCTGATCGCGTAGATGTTGCCGTAGGTGTCGCCGAATTCATCGTTGAAGAACGGGCCGACCGTGCCCTGCGGCAGCGTCGGGCGGATATCGCCGACCTTCTTGCGGACCTGATACCAGAGCTCCGGCAATTGATCGCTGTGCAACGAATCGCGGGCGATGAAGAACACCTGCGATTCGCCCGGACGGGAGTACGAGAGGACTTCCTCGTAGTTGCCGGTTTCCATCAGTTTCTTTTCGATGCGGTCGGTGATCTCGCGCGAAACTTCCTCGGCGGTGGCGCCCGGCCACGCGGTCCTGACCACCATCACCTTGAAAGTGAAGGGCGGGTCTTCCGATTGCCCGAGACTGCGATACGACCAGGCGCCGACGATCGCCAGCACCAGCATCATGTAGAGCACCAGCGAGCGGTTCGCGAGCGCCCACTCGGAGAGATTGAATCTGCGCATGGTCAGGCGCTCCCGCGCGTTGTGGAACGGGCCTTGCCGCTAACGGCCCCTGCTGCGGCGTTGCCCCCCACCCATCCTTCCCCCGCAGGCAGGGGAAGGGAAACGATCGCCGTGCCGGAAGCACCTCGAAATCCGGATGCTGCAACGTTCATGTCGATGGCTTCTGCCGCAGCGTGATGTCCCCCATCCCATCCTTCCCGCGCGCGCGCGGGAAGGGGAGTGATTGCCGTGCGGGACGTGCTTCGAAGACCGGATACTGCAGCGTTCATGTCGGAAGCTCCGGTCAGTTCGGACTGACGGGGCGGTTGGTTCGATCGACCGGCAGCACCGCCTGGCCTTCGTGCAGGAGATGGCCGCCGGCCATCACCACCCACTCGGTCGGTTTCAACCCGGACAGCACTGCAGCGCCGTCGGCGGCGTACGGGCCGATCCGCACCGGCACGCGACGGGCCTTGCCGGCCTTGGGATCCACGGTCCAGACCACCGTCTGGCCCGTGTCGCCGCGATGCAGGGCGGACAATGGCAGCCGCAGAGCATCGCCGCTCAAGCCGGCCGGAACGTACACGCGCGCGCTCTGCCCCAGATCCACGCGCCCGGCGATATCGCCTTCCAGGGTCGCGCGAGCGGCATACGTGCGCGCCTGCGGGTCGGCAGCGGGTGCGATTTCGCGGATGCGGCCGGGGATCTGCTCGCCCTGCGCGCTCCAGAGTTCGATCACGACCGCCTGGCCGACCTTGAAGTCGCGGATATTCGATTCGGGCAGCGCAAACGCGACCTCGCGACCGCCGTCGACCGCCAGCCCGAAGACCGACTGCCCGGCGGCCACCACCTGGCCGGCTTCGACCTGGCGGCTGGCGATGACCCCGTTCTGCGGCGCGCGCAACTGGCTGTAACCGGCCTGATTGCGCGACAGATCCAGCTGGGCGCGGGCGGCGCGGGCCTGCCCCTCGGCCGCGCGGAGCGCCGCGGTCTGCTGATCCAGCGTGGAGCGGCTGACCAGTTGATCCTTCGATAGGCTGGCGGTGCGGGCATGATCGGCGCGGGCACGGGCGAGTTGGGCCTCGGCGGCGGTCAGCTCGGCCTGCAGCGCTTCGACCTGCAGACGCAGATCGCCGGGGTCCAGCTCGGCGAGCGGATCGCCGCGCTGGACGCGATCGCCCACATCCACGAGACGGCGTACCAGCTTGCCGCCCACCCGGAACGAAAGCGCGGCTTCCTCGCGGGCGCGGATCTCGCCGGCGTAGGCGCTGAGACCATCGGCGCCGTGCCCGGTCGCGGTATCCGCACGGGCCACCAGCACCGGTCGCGGCGGCTGCGAGGTCTTCTCGCCATTGCCGCAGGCAGCCAGCACAGCGGCGAGCGCGAGCAACCCAACCGTTCTGAAGCCTGTCGCCCTGAGGCCCGGTGCGGCCCTCGTTGTTCCTGTCACACGCATTGCCATGGCCGCCTCGAGCGATCCCCGGGATCATCCGGGTGGAGTATTCGATGAATGTATCTGGATTAGTAAACTGGCTGGTATCGTATAAATAACATACCAATTAGTCTAGTATTGCAAGCATGGTCGTTTCGAACCCCAATCCCGCCGCGCCCGAGCCCGCCAAACCGGCCGGCCCCGGACGCCCCAAGGACCTCGGCAAGCGCGCCGCGATCCTCGACGTCGCCAAGCGGCTGTTCAGCCAGAACGGCTTCGATGGCGTGAGCATGGATCAGATCGCGGCCGAGGCGGGCGTGTCCAAGCTGACCGTCTACAGCCATTTCGGCGACAAGGAGTCGCTGTTCAGTTCCGCGATCCGCGCCAAGTGCGAGGAACAATTGCCGTCGGCGCTGTTTCTGGCCGGCCTGGAAGGCAGCCTGCGCGAACAGTTGACCGCGATCGCGCACGCGTTCTTCATCCTGATCAGCAGCGAAGAAGCGGTCGCGATGCACAGGATGATGATGATGCCCGGCACCGGCGACACCCATGTCCGCGAACTGTTCTGGCAGGCGGGCCCGCAGCAGGTGAAGGACGCCTTCGCCGACTTCCTGCGCTCCCGGGTCGCCCGCGACGAACTCCATATCCCGGATATCGCCCGCGCCGCCTCGCAGTTCTTCTGTCTGATCAAGGGCGATCTGCACATGCAGATGCTCTGCGGGATGTGCTCCGGCGCGCCTGCCGGGGACGTGGAGCGTCATGTCGAAGCCACCGTGGACCTGTTCCTGCGCGCCTACGGCACCGGCGCCGGGGCTACGGCCTGAGCCGCCCGCATGCGTCCCGACATGCTCTGTGTCCCGGTGACTTCCGGCACTCAGCGGGCAACCCCGCTTGCGGCGATCCTGCGTCCCGTGGCAGCGATGTCGTCGCAGCAGGGCCATCCCGGTAAACTTCACGCCCGATCACGCGTTCCCACCGCAGCACCGCCGCAAGAGACCCCCCGATGACGATCGATTACGCCAAAGCACGCGAAACCATGGTCGAACAGCAGGTTCGCCCCTGGGAGGTGTTCCAGCCCCGCGTCCTCGAGACCCTGGCACGGCTGCCGCGCGAGCGTTTCGTGGTCGAAGCGCACCGGGCGCTGGCCTACTCCGACCTGGCGCTGCCGATCGGCCACGGCGAATCGATGATGAAACCGGTGCTGGA
>JAIMKJ010000004.1:145505-149293 GCA_020692565.1 Thermomonas sp. | reverse complement strand
GAGGATGTGCTGGAAATCGGCACCGGCAGCGGCTATCTGTCGGCCTGCCTCGGCAGCCTGGCCCGCGACGTGGTGAGCCTCGAACGACACGCGGACCTGGCACAGACCGCACGCGCGCGGCTGCAGGCGCAGAGCATCGGCAATGTCCGTATCGACACCATCGACGCCCTGCAGTGGGACAGCGAACGCCGGTTCGACGCGATCTGCGTCGGCGGTGCGGTCGCCGCGATGCCCGCGCGCTTCCTGCAATGGCTGCGCCCGGGCGGCCGCATGTTCGTGATCCACGGGCTGGCGCCGGCGATGGAAGCCGCGCTGGTCCGCCCTGCCGACAATGCCGCGGGTTTCGAGGTCGAATCTCTGTTCGAAACAGAGCTTCCGTATCTTGTCGGCGCCGCCCCCATTCCCCAATTCCAGTTGTGACCCGCCTGCCCGGCACTGTGCCCACGCGCGGATCGTTCAATATCAAAAGGAAGATCATGACTCGCCGTCCTCTCGCCCTCGCCCTCGCCCTGCTGGTACTGCCGCTCGGCGCACAGGCCGAAGATCTGCTGCAATCCTACGAACTCGCACGCAACAGCGACCCGCAGTTCGCGGCCGCCGAAGCCGGACGCCTCGCCACCCGCGAAGGCGCGGTGCAGACGCGCGCGACGTTCCTGCCGCAGGTCGGCGGATCGGTCGGCGCGAATTACTCCGACACCACCTCCGAGCTGGGCAGCGGCCTGGAAGTCTCCGACGGCGGCGGTGGCCGCAGCTATGGCCTCTCGGTGGACCAGTCGATCCTCAACTTCGGCGACATCGCGCGCCATCGTTCGCAGCTTTCGCTCTCCGAGGCCGCCGACTTCCAGCTCAAGGCCGCCGGCGATTCGCTGATCACGCGCACCTCCGCCGCCTACTTCAATGTGCTGGTCGCGCTGGAGACGTTGACTGCGGCGGAAGCGCAGGAAACCGCGCTGAAGAAGCAGTTCGACTTCGCCGACAAGCGCCTCGAAGTGGGTCTCGCGCCGATCACCGACGTGCATGAAGCGCGCGCGCAGTACGATCGCGCGCGCGCCAACACCATCGTCACCCGCAACGCGCTGGAAGACGCCTACCGCGCGCTGGAGGAAATCACCGGCAGGGACCTGCGCGTGCTCAAGTCGCTGCCGCAGGACTTCCAGCCCGAACTGCCGTCGTCGCTCGACGTCGACGGCTGGGTGCAGACCGCGATCGACAGCAACCCGGCGCTGAAAGCCAAGGAACTCGAACTGCGCTCGGCCGAGGCCAGCGTCGACTCCGCGCGTGCCGGTCACCTGCCCAGCATCGGCCTGCGCGCGACCTACGGCAACAATCATTCCCTGTTCGACGGCAACATCGGTCCGACCGGCGTCGAATCGTCCGACACGTCCAGCATCGGCGTGACCGTCAGCATTCCGATCTTCGCCGGCGGCGCGACGCAGTCGCGGGTACGCCAGGCCCTCGCCCAGCGCGATGTCACCGGCGATCAGCTCGACCAGCAGCGCCGCGCGCTGGTGCGCAACACCCGCAATGCCTACCAGACCCTGGTCGCAGGCATCAGCGAAGTGGAAGCGCGCAAGGCCGCGGTGTTCTCCGCGCGCAGCGCCTACGACGCTTCGCAGGTCGGCCTGGAAGTCGGTACCCGCACCGTGCTGGACGTGCTGAACAACCAGCAGACCCTGTTCGATGCCGAACGCGAATACGCCCTGTCGCGCTACAACTTCCTGCAGAACCGCCTGCTGCTGGAACAGGCCGCGGGTACGCTGGACGTGGACGATCTGCGGGACGTCAACCGCCAGCTCACCGCCGACGCCAGCGGGCCATCGGTACCCTGACCGGCGCATCACGGCAGCACACCTCGATGGCCCGCGCGATGCGGGCCATCGTCGTTCCGGCGCACGCGTCACACCGGCATCGTGCGCGGCGAAATCGTCTGGATCGATCACGCGCAATGCATGGGCGTCGTGGAATGCGCGGCGCGCGGAAGAAAACATCGCAGCGCGCGACATTCCGTCAGAGCGAATCCCCGATCAGCGCGATGGTCCGGCGCAACGCGCCGCGCCCCTGTTCGACCAGCATGCGTCCGGCTTCGACCATGCGGTCGCGCTCGGCGGAATCCGCGAGCAGGCGTTCCAGCGCCTCCGCCACCGCCGCGGCGTCGGGCGCGATCCTCACCGCATCGGCCTGGCGCAGTTGCTCGGCGATATCGCTGAAGTTGTGCAGATGGGGTCCGGTGACGATCGCGGTGCCGACCGCAGCCGGTTCCAGCAGGTTGTGGCCGCCCACCGCCTGCAGGCTGCCGCCGACAAAGGCGACGTCGGCGCAGGCGTAGAAACTCATCAGTTCGCCCAGCGTATCGATCACGAACACGGCATCGCCGGCGTCCGGCAACTGGGTGAGCTTGCGGGTCGCCACCTGCAGGCCGGTGTCGATCGCCAGTTGCGTCGCGGGCCGGAAGCGCTCCGGGTGTCGCGGCGCCCACAGCATCAGCAGATCGGGCCAACGCGCGCGGAGGTGTCGATCGATCGCCAGCACCAGCGCCTCCTCGTCGGGGTGCGTGCTGGCGGCGATCCACACCGGACGACCGGCGATGCGTGCGCGGAATGCATCGGCGAACGCGTCGATGCCCGGGTCCACCCGCGTGTCGAATTTGAGGTTGCCGCAGACCACGACCTGCGCTTGCCTCGCGCCCAGCCGCACGAACCGCGCCGCATCCGCCTCCGACTGCGCGGCGACCGCGCGCATCGTGCGCAGCGCACGCCCGACCAGCGCCCGCAGCGCGCGATAACCGCGCAACGAACGTTCCGACAGACGTGCATTGACCAGATACACCGGGATACCGTGATCCCGACAAGCGAACAGCAGGTTCGGCCACAGCTCGGTTTCGACGATCAGCGCGATCTTCGGCCGGAAATGGCGCAGGAAACGCGCGACCGCGCCGGTGAGGTCGTAGGGCAGATACACATGGTCGACGCGTTCGCCCCACAGCGCGGCCACCCGTTCGGAACCGGTCGGCGTGATGGTGGTGACCAGCACGCGCTGCTGCGGATGGTCGCGCAACAGCGCATGGATCAGCGGCGCGGCGGCGTTGACCTCGCCCACCGACACTGCATGCACCCAGAGATGTCCGTCGCCGGGCGGCGGCTCGGGCAATCGATAGCGCGCGTAGCGCTCGTCCCAGCGCAGCAGGTACGCGCGCTGGCGGAAGCCGCGCCAGATCAGGTGATACACGGTCACCGGCAACAGCAGATACAACGCCGCCGAATACAGGCCGCGCAGGGTGTGCTCGATCACGCGTTCGAAGCTGTCGGCCCGCATCGCGACAGGATACCGGCTGGAGGCGGCCGGCGACGACCGGCCCGGGCCCTTACAATGACGCATGCCTTTCGAATTCGACGCTCCGCCGCCGCGCGCGGCCCGACATTGGCCGGCCTGGTCCGGCATCGGCGCGATGGCGCTGCTCGCGCGCCTGCCGTGGGGTCTGCAACGCGCGCTGGGCCGGGCGTTCGGCGCAGTGCTGCGACACGCGCTGGGCAAACGCCGCCGCATCGCCGAGCGCAACCTGGCGCTGTGTTTCCCGGAACTGGACGAACGTGCCCGCGCCGAACTGCTGCGCCGGCATTTCGCGGCGCTGGGCACCGCCATCCTCGAGTTCGGCCGTGCGTGGTGGGGTTCGGTGGAACCGCAGCGCCGCGGATTGATCGTCGAAGGCCTGGAACACATCGACGCGGCGCGCGCGAACGGGCGCGGCGTCATCGTGGTCTCCGGTCACTTCACCACGCTCGAAGTCTGCG
>JAIMKJ010000004.1:117915-145499 GCA_020692565.1 Thermomonas sp. | reverse complement strand
TACTGTGCGACTTCGTTCCGCTGGCCGGGATGTACCGGCCGTATTCGCAGCCGGCGATGGAGTGGGCGGTGCTGCGCGGGCGCGCGCGCTATGCCGCGGGCATGTTCACCAAGCAGGACGTGCGCGGCGTGGTGAAACATCTCAAACGCGGCGGCCTGCTCTGGTACGCACCGGACCAGGACCCGAGCAAGGGCGACAGCGTCTACGTGACGTTCTTCGGCCAGCCGGCGAAAAGCCTGAGTTCCACCCACCAGTTGGCGCGACTCTCGGGCGCCGCAGTCGTGATGTTCCAGCACATCCGCCGCGACGACGGCGGCTACACCCTGCGCCTGTGGCCGGCGCTGGACAACTTCCCCTCCGAGGATGCCGGCATCGACACCGCGCGGGTGATCGCCGCGATCGAAACGATGGCGCGCGCCGCGCCCGAGCAGTACCTGTGGATCCATCGCCGCTTCAAGCGGCGGCCGGACGGCGCGCGGGTTTACGACTGAAGGTCGGCACGACCTCTCGCATACCAGTCGTCGAACCACCAGTCGGGATCCGGCTCCGGGTCGCGCATGGGGGTTTCGATCCGCCAGCCATCCGCGAAGTCGAACACCACCCGTTGCTGGAAGCGCACAAGGCGCAAGGTCAGCAGATAACCGCCCGGAAAGCCACGCGCATGGCCGAGCCACTCGCGTTCCCGGGCACGGCTGCCGGGCCGCTCTACTTGCGGATAAGTGCTGGAATGCAGAAAGGCTTCGTTGCCACGGAATATCTGCCACGGCGGATCGATCCAGAGGTAGGGCACGGAGCGTCCCTTGCTCGCGGCGCGATATAGCTTGATCGAGTTCGTGGCGAACGTCGGTCGCAGGCGATGGAACCGAAATTCGCGGGTAATCCCAGCGTAGGTCTCGAAATCCCTGAGCGACATGCGTGCGCCGTCAGCGTGCCGCCGCCGGAGGACCGGATTGTTCGCGCGCCAGCAGACTGCCCGCGAACAACGCCGCCAGCAGCAGCGTCACCCCGCCCCAGAACGTCGAATAGAACGCGAGATGCGTGTTGAACGGGAAGACCGTGACCGCCAGCGCCAGCATCGCCGGGTACGCCGCGTCGCGCGCGGCGGGCTCGGCATAGCGCCATGCGCGTCGCGCCATCGCCGCGCCGGCCAGCCACAGCAGCAGGCCGATGACGCCGGTCTCGCTGAGGATTTCCAGCACGATCTGATGCGCGTGGAAGGCCGGGCCTTCGCCCCAGGCGGCGACCTCGCCGGGCTCCGGATCACAGGCCGGGAAGGCGCCCCGGAAGCCGCGCGGGCCGACACCGTTGATCGGATGCTGCTTGGTCATGCACCACGCCGCACTCCAGATGCGGCTGCGCCCCGACAGTGCGCTGTCCACCCCCGCGTGATCCCCGCTGAGCGCATGCAGAGTACGTTCGACCCGCTGCTGTACCTGCGGCGACACGAAGGTCAACGCGACCAGCAGCGCGCCGCCCAGTGCGAAGACGGCGAACAGGCGCTTCCAGCCGAGCAGATGCCAGCCCGACAGCAGCAATACCAGGCCGAAGGTGATCCAGGAGGCGCGCGAGCCCGCAAGCAGGATCACGCAGCCGATCGCCACCGCGGCCAGCAGCCAGCCCCACTGCCCGAAGCGGCGCCCGGCGGCGTGCATCGCGAACGGCGACAGGCTGGCCAGCACCAGACCGAGTTTCAGATTGCACGGCCCCAGCGCACCGCCGAGCCGATCCAGCAGCAGGTAGTCGTTCGGCTCGCACAGTGGCTTGCCGCGCACCGCGACGTTGGCGGAATCCATCGCGAAGAACAGCGGACTGGTGCCGCTGGCCGCCTGCACGATCGCATCGAGCGTCCACACCGCGACGATGGCGGCAAGACCGATGAAGGTGATGCGCCGCCCGCGCGCATCGGCCACCGCCGAGGCAGCCAGCCACAGGAACGGCAGATAGCGCAGATCGACCGCCGCTTCGCGGAACGCGCGGGCGCGATCGACCGCATCGACGGCGCCGATCAGCTCCGGCAGCCAATAGGCGAAAAACAGCACGCTGGTGAGCGCCCAGGCCTGCGCACTGAGCAGGGCGCCGCCGCCGCGGAAGCGCACGAAGATCAGACGACCGATCGCCGCGAGCGCACCCAGCGCCATCACCGCTTCGGCGATACCCGGCGCGGGCCACAATGCGACGAACGCCAGCACCCAGAACGGCGCCCAGCGCCAGCCGGCGCCAGGAGCGGACGGGGTGATTGCGGTCGTGACGGGGATCGTGGCGTGGGTCATGTGGGAATCATTCGTCGAATCAGTTCGTCATCGTCAATTCGTCGTAGCAGGCCAGCGTCGCCGCCTGCATCGCCTGCAGCGAATAACGCTGCAGGGACGCGGGCATCGTAGCGGGCATCCCGTCGAAAAGCGTCATCCCATCCGATACCCCGGGCGGCTGCGCCAGCAACGCGCGCGCGGCGCGATGCAGGGCGTCGGCGTCGAAGGGCGCCACCGCGCCGGCCGGCAGCAGCTCGCGCAGCAGTTCGCCGACGCCGCCGTGCGCCCAGCCCAGCACCGGGCGCCCGACCGACAGCGCTTCGATCACCGTGCGTCCGAACGCCTCCGGCTTGCGCGAGACCTGCAGCACCAGATCGCTGGCGGCATAGGCCTCGGCGATGGCAGCGGTGGGCGGGGTGATCGCCAGCGCGTGCGCGAAGCCGCCGCGTGCGGCCTCGGTTTCCAGATCGGCGATGTACTGCTCGCGACCGGGCTCGCGCGCGCCGGGCATCCACAGCCGCGCATCGAGACCGTCCGCACGCAGCGCGCCCAGCAGCGCCAGCGCATCGGCATGGCCCTTCAGCCGCGTGCCCCGCCCCGGCAGCAGCAGCAACGGGCCGTCGCCGTCCAGCGCGGGGTGCGATGCGGCGATGCGCGCGCGCGCCGTGCGATCCGGCCAGGGCGCAGGCGGGAACGCCGCGGGATCGATGCCGCGCGGGATCGTGCGCAGCGTCGCCGGATCGGTCGCGGGATAGTGGTGCCGGACGTACTCGCGCACGGTGTCCGACACACAGATCACGCGTTCGCCGCGGGTCATGATCGCGCTGTAGCGCGAAGGCGAGTTCAGACCGTGCACGGTCGTGACGAAATGCGGACGGGCCCGTGCCGGCATCCCGCGCAGCGCCAGCCAGCCGATCCACGCCGGCAACCGCGAACGCGCATGCACGATGTCGGCGCCGGTCTGCGCGAACACGGCGCGCAGACGGCGGATATGGCGGAAGGTCGACAGCGATTTGCGGCCGATGTCGAGCGCGAGGTGTTCGGCGCCGGCGGCTTCGAGCTGCGACACCAGCCGCCCGCCCGCCGAGACGACGATGGCGCGATGCCCGGCGCGCACCAGCGCATCGGCGATTTCCAGCGTGGAGCGCTCGACGCCGCCCGAATGCAACGCCGGCAGCAGTTGAACGACGGTCAGGCGGCGCTGCATCGGCTCAGCGCCTCGCACGGTCGCGGATCAGTCAATCGGCGTGTGATCGACGAGGGTATACACCGCGCCGCAGTACGGGCAGGTCGACGTGCCGCCTTCGGCCTCGATCGGCAGATACACGCGCGGATGCGAGTTCCACAGCGCCATCGACGGACTCGGGCAACTCAACGGCAGATCGCCGCGATGCACCTCGTAACGTTGCTGGGCGTTGGCTTGGCTGGGCTGGGAAGCGGTCATGGGGGTCGTCCTGCGCGGAAGCGGCATTTTAGCCCAGCGCGCGGGCGGGAGGATGCCGCAGAATGCCTCGCTGCGGCGATTCGCGCCGTTGCCCCACATCGCAGCCCTGCCCGGCTGCCATCGGAGCGATGCCCATGTCGCAGCTCGAAATCATCGGCCACCGGAGTTCCCACTACACCCGCCAGGTGCGGCTGCTGGCGCACGAACTGGGCGTCGAATACGCGCTGCGGCCGATCCACGACCTGATGAGCGAAGACCCGGCGGTGTTCGCCGGCAATCCCGCGCTGAAGCTGCCGGCGCTGCGCCGGGGCGACACGGTCGTCTGGGGCAGTCTGAACGCCTGCCGATGGCTGGCGCGGCAGGCGGACGACGGCGTCGCACGGGTGTTCTGGCCGGAACAGGCCGGGACCGCGCTGGCGATGAACGCCCATGAGGTGCTGGCGCATGCGATGGCCGCGCAGGTGGAAGTGGTGTTCCACGAGATCGTGTCGCAACGACCGCCGGACCCGGCCTCGCGCAAGCGGCGGACGAGTCTGGTCCAATGCCTGGCCTGGCTCGACCGGCACTGGGACGACATCCGCGCGGAGCTGCCGCCCGCACGGATCGCGATCTTCGATCTCGGGCTGTTCTGCCTGCTGGAGCATCTGCCGTTCCGCAACCCGATCGACCTGTCGTCGATGCCGCGGCTGACGGCGTTCGCGGGTGGTTTCGCCACGCGGCCGTCGGCGCAGGCCACGCCCTACCGTTTCGACGCGCCGCCGCCGGATCTCCCGACGCGCGCCTGAAATGCGCGCGCCCGGAACGCGAACGGGCCGCAATCTGCGGCCCGTTCGTGCAACGACATGTGAAACCTGAACCACGAAGCCGGAGGCTTCGCTGCGGCGGCTTACTTTTCGGCCTTCGGCGCTTCGGCTTCCGGCTTCGGCACGATCGCTTCGGTGGTGATCGTGAGTTTCACTTCGTCGCTGACGTTCGGCGCGTACTTGCCCACGCCGAAATCGCTGCGCTTGATGGTGGTGGTGGCGTCGAAGCCGGCGGCTTCGCGCTTCGCCATCGGCTGCATGCCGGTCTTGTTGATGGTCACGGCCAGGGTCACCGGCTTGGTGATGCCCTTGATGGTGAGATCGCCGACGACCGTCAGCTTGTCTTTGCCCGCGGCCTTCACCGAAGTGCTCTTGAAGGTGATGTTCGGGAATTTCTCGGCGTCGAAGAAATCGTCGCTGCGCAGGTGGTCGTCGAAATCGCCGACGTGGGAATTCAGGCCCGACAGCGGCAGCGTGACTTCCACCTTCGAGGCGCCGACGTTGGCCGGATCGTAGGTGATGCTGCCGTCGACCTTGCCGAAATGCGCGATCGGGTTGGAGAAGCCGAAATGGCTCCAGCTGGCGACCACGTCGGTGTGGTTGGCGTCGATCTTGTAGGTCAGCGGCGCGGCGAAGGCGGCGGTAGAGGCCAGCGCGAAAGCGGCGGCGACGAGAACTCGTTTCATCGGAAGACTCCTGGATAGGTTGCGATATGGGCGACGCGATCGATTGCGTCACGGATTGCGTCGGGGGACACGCCATAGAGGCGCTGGAAGCGTAGAACGTTGCGCACGCGCAACGCCAGAGCGATCACTCGATGCGGCAGGCTTCGTCGAAACCCAGCCGCGGCGAGCGCGGGAACAGCGAGGCCGGGTCGCCCTTGCCCAGGTTGACCAGGAAGTTGGAGCGGATCGACGTACCGGCGAAGAAGACCTCGTCCAGTTTGGCGTTGTCGAAGCCGGACATCGGGCCGGTATCCAGGCCCAGCGAACGCGCGGCCAGGATCAGGTAGGCGCCCTGCAGGCTGCCATTGCGCAGGGCCACCGTTTCCAGCACCGCTTCTGGCTTGCCGGCGAACCAGGGGCGGGCGTCGACATGCGGGAACAGCACCGGCAATTTGTCGTAGAACGCCATGTCGTGACCGACGATCACGGTGACCGGGGCGGCGAGGGTTTTTTCGCGATTGCCGTCGTCCAGCGCGGGCGCCAGCCTGGCCTTGGCCTCGGGCGAACGCACGAAGACGAAGCGCGCCGGGCAGGCGTTCGCGGCGGTCGGGCCCCACTTCAGCAGGTCGTAGAGGCGATGCAGCGTGGCGTCGTCGATGTCGCCGGAAAATGCGTTGTAGGTGCGCGCGGTGCGGAACAATCGATCGAGAGCGGAGTCGGTCAGCGGCGAAGACATCGGTCTGAGTATCCCTGGTCTGAAGAGGATGGCGAGGCGGCAGTGTAGAGTCCGTGCGGTCGTGAGGCAGCGGCATGACGAGAACGAATCGAGTCAAATTCGGAACAATGAGCACAACTCACACCGATTCAACGCATATTTGCTCAGGACGCATCCGGGCGATCAGCGATGGCCGCGCGGGCAACGCCCGCCAGGCCGACGCCCTTGCGGGCCTGCTGGCCGGCGACGCCGGCTTTGGGGCCCAAGGGTTCGACACGCTCACGCTGCAGCCGCGATCGCCTTGGCGCTGGGCGGCGCCCCGCCGTTGGCCCGGCGCCGAACGAGCCTATGGCGATGCTTTCGCCTCGCTGCTCGCGGCTCCGCCCGCCCTGGCCGTGGGCTGCGGCCGTCAGGCCGCCCTCGCCACCCGGTTATTGCGGGAACGCGGCACGAAAACGGTACAGATCCTCGACCCGCGACTCGACCCCGGGCACTGGGATCTGGTGGTGGTGCCCGATCACGATCCGCTGCGCGGGCCGAATGTCATCCCGATGCTGGGCAGCCTGCACCCGGTGGACGACGACTGGCTCGCGAAAGCGCGACACGATCACGCCGCCTACGCCGATCTGCCCTCGCCGCGCACCGCCTTCCTGCTGGGCGGCAGCAGCGCGCATGCGCGTTTCGACCGGACGTCGTTCGAAGTCATGGCCGCGAAATTCGAAGCGGTGCTCGCCCGCGAAGGCGGCAGCGTGCTCATCACCACCTCGCGCCGCACCGACCCCGAGCTGGTCGAAGCGCTCGCCCACCGCTACGACGATACGCCCGGGATGGTCTGGCGCGGCGCCGAAGACGGCCCCAACCCGTATCCGGGCCTGCTGGCCTGGGCGGATCGGATCCTGTGCTCGCCGGATTCGGTGAACATGATGTCGGAAGCCTGCGCCACGCACGTACCGGTGTTCGTGTTCGATCCGGGCCGCGTGGCGGGGCGACCGCGGGCGTTCATCGACGCCTTGCTTGCCCGTGGGCGCATCCGCGCGATGGACGCGACGCTTGCGTCGTTCGATGTCGAACCGCTGCGCGAAGCGGCTCGGGTGTCCGCCGAGGTGCGGGCAAGACTGGGGATCGGGTCTTCGCGCTGACGAACCTGCATGCACGGGCGATGCACCGGCAACCGGCGCGACCAAGCCTGCGGCACACCGGCCTTCGCGCACGGCGGCAGCTGAAGTGCAGTAGGATTCAACGGGATCGCACCATGTCCCGCACGGTGTGCGGCGACATCATCAAACACCTGAGGATCCGATGAATTTGAACCGAAAACACTGGCTGGCCGCCCTGTCGATCGCGGCGCTGGCGACCGCATGCTCTGGCGAGAATGCCGAAAAGGCCGCTTCGGGCGCGGTCGCGAAAGCGGTCGAAGTCGCGAAAGGCGCATCGACCGGAATCGGCAAAGGCGTTGAAGAAGGCCGCAAAGCCAGCACCAGCGCGGATGGCGCCCTCATCGTTACCACCGGGAAAGAACTCGCGGCGTCGCTCAGCGGCGAAGTGCTGGACGTCAAAGCCGACGGGGAGTCGGCCGCGGTCACTCTGGGCTTCAGCAATGCAGGCGATGCGCCGGTGCGCGTGACCGACCTTGCCACGAACGGGCACGTGACCGCTCTCGATAGCGATGGCTATGCATGCACGTCGATCGGGGTCACGAACGAATTCACCGTACCGGCGAAGGCCAAACTCAAATACAGCGCAAGCTTCGACTGCGGCAAGCAGTCGATCTCGAAAGTGAGATTGTTTGACATCGAGTACGCGGTCGCGGGTCGTTGACGGCAGAAAGCCAGAGGCGTTCGAACCCCCGGCTTTGCAAAGCCGGACAACCGCGCCCAAGCGACGTGGATTCATCCCCGAATGTCGATTCCAAAGACTGGAATCGACATTTCAATCGTGATTTTCAAACGCTCGAACAGCGGCGTGCCCGTGCATGGGGCCGCCGGTGCGATATGGACGGCCCGACCTATGCGCCGGGCGTTTGCGGCGCGTAGGATTTCTTCGCAGTCCGCATGCCGATCGCCACCGCACCCATCGCCAGTGCCGCCAGCAGCGGCCGTTTCTTCAAGGTGCGCACCGCGCCCAGGGCAAGCGCCGCCAGCCAGGGACGACCGGTGACAGAACTGGCGAGCAGCCCCATCCAGCCGCTGCGGCCGGCGACGGCCGCGCCGATGCCGCCGGCGACGGACGCGAGGCTGCGCATCCGGCTGGTGCTGCCGCGCAGTTCGCGCAGGGCGGCGGAGACTTCCGCGCGCTCGATCGACGCGCGCATGCGCAACATCTCCATGCGCAATTCGCGATTGACGGATTTTTCGCTCATCGCGCCTCCCCGCCGGCCTCATCGGCCGATTGACGCACGCGGGCGATGAATACATCGCGGTCGTTGGACAGTTCGTGCAGGGTTTCCGACAGCACCGGCGGCGCAGCCGCGACTTCGCCCATCAGCTTGCGCAACACCAGCCAAGCGCCCAGTGCGTACACCGCAAGCAGCACAGCCAGCGTGATCCAGCCCAACTGCGGCCACAGCGCCACGGTCAGCAGCGCCGACCCGATGATCAGCGTCAACAGCAGCAACACCATCACCAGCAGCGAGAGCGTGAACCAGCGCAGCACCTGCGCGCGCGCCTGAGCAAGTTCCAGCGATGCGAACTCGGCGCGCGACAACAGCAGATTGACCGTGGCCGCCGAAAGGCGGCGCACGGCATCGAGGGGCGAAGCCGAAGCCATGACCGCTCCGATCAGCGGCGCGAGACGAGCAGGCCGACCAGGAAGCCGACGCCGGCCGCCACACCGATCGCACCCCAGGGGTGATCGTGGACGAAGTCGTCGGTGGCGCGGGCGGCGGCGCGGGTATTGGTGGCGACGGCGGTCTGCGCGTCGTGGAGGCGTTGTTTGGCGCGACCGAGCGCCTCGCTGGCGCGGGCGCGCAGGGCCTGTGCGCGTTCGCCGGTGGCGCTGGCGGCTTCGTCGAGCAGCGCTTCGACGTCTTCCAGCACGACCTTGGCGTCGGTGACCAGCTCATCGGTATTCAAGATATTGATCTTCGACATGATTGACTCCGTGGCATTGTGTGGGGGATGTGTTCGGGAGAGATCCGGAAACATCCGACTTGGCGCCTGCATCGGCTCGTTTCAAGCAGGATGTTCATATCGGGATGTTTCCCCGGCGAGGAGCATACCGTGCGAAACGCCCAACGCCACCCACACCACGGCAGGGGTCGCCCGTTTCCGTTCATAACAGGCCGCTCGCATCCGCATTCGGCGAAAAAACAGGCATCCGCACGTGCATTGCGCATGAAATCGGCGATGCCGTCGTGCAGAACGCGCAGCGCGAGACACGGCACGCGCACTCATCCGTCGACAGGGCCCGGGGCGAATGCCGTCGACGCCGCTGCGATGACCGCACGCGCATCCGTCGCATCGTCGTCCGGCACGACGATGCGCGCCCGCCGGTCCAAGGTGCAGGCCAGGCCCGCATCGAGCAGCACCGCATGCGCCGCGCGCAGCCGCACGGCCGCCTCGGCATCGAACGCCCCTGTCGCCCGCAGCGCATCGATCAGACCCGGCGTGTCGCGCGGGTCGAGCAGGGCCGCGGATGCGGCGGACTCGCGCAGATCGAGTTCGCGCAGCACCAGGTACTGGAGCAGGAATTCCAGATCGACCAGACCGCCCGCACCCTGCTTCAGATCGAATCGCCCGGCGCTGGAGCGATCCAGCTCGGCGCGCATCCGCGCGCGCATCGACGCCACATCCTCGCGAAGCTTGGCGGCGTCGCGCGGCTGCGCCAGCGTCTGCGCACGCACGCGCTCGAAATCGGCGCACAGCGCGGCATCGCCGGTGATCGCGCGGGCGCGGACCAGCGCCTGATGCTCCCAGGTCCAGGCCCGCTGGCGCTGGTAGTCCTCGAAGCTGGCGATCGTCGAGACCAACAGCCCCTTGGCGCCGTCCGGGCGCAGGCGCACATCGACTTCGTACAAACGGCCGGCGCCGGTGGGCGCGCCGAGCAGCGCGACGATCTTCTGCGCCAACCGGGCGCCCCAGCGCGGCGCGTCCAGCGGACGCGTGCCGTCGGAGATCGCATCCCGCGGCGCGTCGTAGACGAAGACCACGTCCAGATCTGAGCCGAACCCGAGCTCGCATCCGCCGAGGCTGCCGTAGCCCAGCACCGCGAAGCGGAAGCCGGCGATGCGGCCGTGCTGGGCTTCGAGTTCGCGCACCGCGAGCCGATGCACGGCATCGAGCATCGCATCGGCCAGCGCAGCGAGAATCCGCGCGGTCTCCACACCGTCGACGCGGCGGTCGAGCGTCGCCAGTGCGATGCGGAAACTCAGCGCCTGACGCGCTTCGTTCAGCGCCAGCAGCGCGGCTTCGGAGTCGTCCTGCCGCAACGCCGCCGCGCACGCGGCATCGATTTCGTCCGGATGCGGCAACGGCCCGGCAACGCGGACATCCAGCAATTCGTCGAGCAGCAGCGGATGCGCCGCCAGGCGCTCGCCCAGCAGCGCACTGCGCGCGAGCGTGTCGATCAGCCGCGACAGCGCCGCCGGCTGTTCGTCGAGCAGGGCGAGGTAGCTGGCCCGGCGCAGGATCGCGTGCAGCACCGCCAGCAGCCGGCGCAGCGCCAGCAGCGGCTCGGCCGACACCGCGACGCTGGTCAGCAGCGCCGGCATCAGTCGGTCGAGCCGGATCCGCGCGGCGTCGGACAAGTCGCGCACGCCCGGCGCGCGCGCGAAGTCGCGCAGCAGCTGGTCCACGGCTTCGACCTGCTCGAAGCCCTCGTCGCGCAGGGCGTCCGACGCCCCGGTTTCGCGTTCGTCGCCGCCAGCCTCGCGCAGGCTGCGCCAGTACGCCACCAGCGCATCCGGCTGCGCCGCGCGCCCGCGCGGCGCCAGCAGCGCGTCGAATTCGCGGCTCACGCGCATGCGATGCGCCTGCAGGCGCGCATACAGCGATGCCCAACCGGCTTCGCCCAGGCCCTGCGCCAGCCGCGCACGGATCATCGGGTCTTCCGGCAACTGCTGGGTCTGCGCGTCGCGCAGCATCTGCAGCCGGTTTTCGAGCAGGCGCAGAAACCGGTACGCCGCGATCAATCCATCGCAGGTGTCGTCGGTGAGGTGCCGCGCATCGCGCAGCGCGCGCAGCGCCGGCTGCAGGCGGCGTTCGCGCAGCGGCGCTTCACGGCCGCCGCGGATCAGCTGCAGCGCCTGCGCCAGGAATTCGATCTCGCGGATCCCGCCCGGGCCACGCTTGATGTCCTCGGCCATGTCCTTGCGCGCGACTTCGGCGGCGATGGTCGCCTTCATCTCGCGCAGGCCGTCGAGCGCGCCGTAGTCGAGATAGCGGCGATAGACGAACGGTCGCAGGGTGTCGAGGAAGCGCGCGCCGGCGTCGAGATCGCCGGCCACCGCGCGCGCCTTCTGCCAGGCGTAGCGCTCCCAGTCGCGGCCTTCGCGCTGGAAATAGTGCTCCATCGCCGGAAACGACATCGCGATGCGCCCGGCGGTGCCGAACGGCCGCAGGCGCAGATCGACGCGATGGCAGAAGCCTTCCGCTGTCACCTCATCAAGCAGTTTCGCCAGTTGTTGACCCAGGCGGGCGAAGTAATCCTCCGCGGCCAGCGTGCGCGTTCCATCGCTGTCGCCGTCCTGTTCGTAGGCGTAGACCAGATCGATGTCGGAACTGAAGTTCAGTTCGCCGCCGCCGAGCTTGCCCAGCGCGAACACCACCAGCCGCACCGGCAGGCCGTCCGCGCCGCGCACGATGCCGGAGCGCTGCTCGAACTCGCCCGCCAGCGCCGCCAGCGCGCACTGCAGACAGTCTTCGGCGAGCCGCGTGGTCGCGGCCAATGTGTCGTCCAGGGCGTCGAAGCCGTGCACGTCGCGCCAGATCAGGCGCACCGACTCGGCCAGGCGGAAGCGGCGCAGCAGGGTCGGCCAGTCGGCGCGGTTCTCGACGGTCAGCAGCGGCGGCGGCAACGGCAGCGCACCGTCGTCGGCGAGCAGCAGCGGCAGCAGCGCGGGCTGGCGCAGGCAGACATCGATCGCGAAGTCGCTGGCGACCGCCAGGGTGCGGATCCGCGCCTGCGCGATCGCATCGTCGGGCAGATCCGGCGCCGCGCTACGCAGGCGCGCGAGCGCGCGATCGGCGACGATGGACGTGACGGGTTCGGAATGATCCATCCGTGGATTCTGGCATCCCGGCGACCGCAACGCGGGCAATAAAAAGCCCGCCCCGGTCGAACCGGTAGCGGGCTTGCTCCCTCCCCCACGTCGGGATGCGCGTGCATCGTGAAGGAAGCGTTATTTCAACGCACGCTGCAGTGCAAAAAAGAACTCATGGGTACAAGAAAGACCGGCTGACGCCCCTTGGAGCCCACGCCCCCGCATCGCATGCAACCAGGTATTTCCCCTGAAAAATCCGCGTTTTCCCTATGTCGGCATATCGTCCGCGCGGCCCATGCGCTGGCGGATGGACGCACCTCTGCGGATCATGTCGATCGGAATCATTCTCGTTTGAAGCCGCGCCATCACGAACGCACGCGCGAATCCAGCGCTCGCATTCGCCGCCGACACGGAAAACCCCGCATCGCTGCGGAGTGTTCCCGCGTCGGACGCATCATGGGACGCAACGGCCGCGGCGTCACTTCGATGGATTGTGTTCCTCGAACCATTTGCCGACCTGCTGGTACCAGAACACCGAATTCTGCGGTTTCAGCACCCAGTGGTTTTCGTTGGGGTAATAGACGTATCGGCTGGGCACGCCCTTGTTCAGCAGCGTGTGATACAGCTCCAGCCCGTGATTCACCGGCACCCGCAGGTCGGACTGGCCGTGGACGACCAGCGTCGGCGTCTTGAACGCGGCGGCGCCGAGATGCGGCGAATTGCGCTCCAGCACGGCGCGGTTGTCGCCTTCCCAGAAACCGCCGAAGCGCGGGGCTTCGGAGGAGAAGTCCGCCGCGTACTGGCCGTAGAGGTTGTAGACCGCCGCATGCGCGACCAGCGCCTTGAACGGATGCTCGCGGCCGAGGATCAGGGTGGTCAGATAGCCGCCGTAGCTGCCGCCGCCAGCGACCATGCGCTCGCGATCGATCCACGGCTGCGCCGCGAACCAGTCGGCGGCCTTGATCACGTCCTGGTAGGGCTGCTCGGCCCATTCGGGATTGATCGAGTCGGCGAACGCCTGGCCGAAGCCGGAACTGCCGTGGAAGTTCGGCCATGCGGTGACATAGCCCCAGCTGCCGAACACCTGCGCGTTCCAGCGGAACGCCATGCCATCGGTGATCGCGTTGTGCGGGCCGCCGTGGATCAGCATGAAGAACGGGTATTTCCTGGAACGGTCGAAGCCCGGCGGATAGTTCACCCACATCTGGATGTCCTTCCCGTTCGCGCCCGTGTAGGTCACCGACTCGTAGGTGCCCAGTTCGGTGGCCGCCAGCAGCGCATCGTTGATCGTCGAGAGCTTGGTCGCGGCGCCGCTGCCGGGATCGATCCGCACCAGCGTCGGCGGCTCGACGAAACTCTCGCGCAGACCGACCATCGCACCGCTGTCGGACACCGCCAGCGCGGAGAACGATGCGCTGGCGGTCACCTTGCGCGGCGTGCCGTCCAGCGGCAGGTCGTAGACGCGCACGGTGCCGGCATCGTCGATCGCGCCGTACAGGCGGCGGCTGTCGCGCGACCACACCAGGCCACCGGCGCTGCGGTCCCAGTCGGCGAACAGTTCGCGCGCCGTGCCTTCGCGGCGGTCCTGCAGCATCAACCGGCCCTTGTCGGCGTAGAAACCGCGGATGCGCTGTTGCACGAAGCTGAGGTAACGCCCGTCCGGGCTGTACTGCGGTCCGCTGTCGCTGGCCTTGTTGGCGCCGGTCAGATTGCGCGCGTCCTTGCCGCCGCTGCCGTCCGCGGCGATGGCGACGGTGAAGACGTCGTTGTTGCTGCGGTTGATCGCGGGATCGGAATCGGCGACGAACGCCAGCTCCCTGCCGTCCGGCGAAATCGCGAAGTGGCCGTCTGTGTCCTGCACCGCGCCGCGCGGCAGTTGCAGCCCGGTCGGCTGGGTCAATGCGCGCACCGCCGGCAGCTCGGCGCTGTCCACCGCCGCATCGAAGGCGACCGAGAACACGTGGAACTGACGCTCGTCGAGATACTGGTCCCAGGCCGAGATCGGGCCGCCGTCCCAGACCATCGCGGTCATCTTGCGGTCCTTGCGTTCGTCCAGGCGCTTGCCCTGATCGGCCAGCGGCAGATCGGCGAACACCCGCGACACGAACGCAAGGCGCTTGCCGTCGGCGAACCATTTCGGGCTCTGCACGCCGGTGGCGAGTTTCGTCAACCGCCGCGCTTCGCCGCCGCCGAGCGGCATCACGTACAGCTGCGGCGCCTTGTCGTCGCCGCGCTGCGACGTGAAGGCGACGTATTTGCCGTCGGGACTGATCGTCGGCGCGCCTTCGTTCGCCGCGTCGGTGGTGAGCCGGCGCTGGCCGCTGCCGTCGGCGTTCCAGATCCACAGATCGGCGTAGGACTTGTCTTCCTCCATCGCGAAGCGGGTGACCGGCGCGATGATGGTGCGGCCGTCGCGGGACAACGTCGGCGCGCCGATGCGCTGGATCTTCCAACTGCGTTCGGCGGTGAAGGGTTCTTTCTTCGCCTGCGCGTGCGCGGACGGCAGCACGCCTGCGATGCACAGTGCGACCACGGCGAGGGTGGTGCCACGGATCATGTGGACTCTCCGGAAAGGGATGGCGTCGCCGTGCAGCGAACGCGCACGGACCTGCCCCGGAGCATGCCCGAATCCACCGCTCCGGCATGTGCCAGAGGTCGGTCCCGCCTGCGATGCGTGCCGCAGAACGACAGCCCCGCGAGCGATCGCGGGGCTGCCGGAGACATCATCGTGTCGCTGGGGTGTTGCTTACGGGCAGTTGGAAGGCACCGACCGCACCAGCATCGCCGCGGGGATCGAGATCAGCCCCGGGATGAAGTTCTGCGCTGTCCAGGTCACCGAACGGTTGGCGCTGGCGGTGCCCAGCACCTTTTCCGCAAGCACCGTCTCGGTGACGCGGTTGGCCGGGATGAACGGGGTGGTGTTCACGCTGGTATTGCACTTGATGTACGACCGCACCACGAACGGACTGGCCACCCCGGTCTGGGTGATCTTGAAATCGCCGTCGTAATGGCGTGTCGCCGCACCGGTGTAGGCCGCGCAGGTCTGGCCGCCCGGATAGGCGGTGAAGACCAACTGCGCTTTCATGCAGGAGGCGCTGTTGTTGGTGATGTTGTAGGCGACGTTGTATTCCGCGCCGTAGTTGGCGGTGGAGAACTTGTCGCTGTCGCGGTCGGCGGGTCGTCCGGCTGCGTACAGCGAGGTGTTGCTGGAGTAGTACCGCAGCGCAAGCGGTCGCTGGGCGTCTCCCGAGGGCGAAGTCGGCGAACCGGCCGGCGGATCGCAGACGCCGCTGGGCATGGTCACCGGAGAGGTGCTGGGCGCCTGCATCAGGTTGGCCGGCGCCGCCAGGTAGCGATATCCGAACGTCTGCCCGGTTGCGGTGAAGGACACCGGCACCGTGCCGTTCCACTTGTTGTACTGATAAATGCCCGCCGGACGGCCCCAGCCGGTCCAGTTGTAGTTGCTGCTGTTTGGAACCTGGGACTGACGCGAGGTGCAGGGCGTGCCACCGAAGACGTTGGTGCTGCCGTCCGCGTTATAGGTGGTCGGCACGTTGCCCCAGGCGTAGAGCGACTTGCCCAGATCGTTGGCCGCGGTGGCGGTGGTGACGGTGGCGGGCGCTGCGACCACGCGAGCACGCAGGCAGCCGGCCGAGGCCCTGAAGGTGATCCGCGCATCCAGCGATGCGCCCTTCGGCGTGCTGCCGCCGCGCAGCTGGAAGATCTCGGTCGGACCGGTGATCGTCCGCGGCGCGGACGTCGGGAAGCTGACGATCTTCGAGCCGTTGGCGGTGCCCACCCAGCCCGGCATCGCGCCGGTCACCAGCACGCGGGCGACCGAGTAGCTGGGGCTGCGGCCCGGGTCGAGCGTGTACGCGGCGTTTTCGAGGATGTCGCGCTGCGAGATCGCCGCGCCGTAGGCGGTGAAGGTCGCGCTGCCGCCCACCGGCTCCAGCACCAGGAAGATGCGATCCACCCGCGCGTCGGTACCGATCGGGTCGCCGAGAATATGGTGCATGTAGAACGAGAACTCGCGCATGCCGCCGCTGGCGCAGCCGCCGTCGAGCGAAGCCGCGCCGGTCAGGCGGCGGGTCACCTTGCCTGGATCGGTCGAGTTCATCGCATCCATGCCCAGCAGCAGGCCGGCGCGATTCACCGATTCGGGATTGTTGCTGACCAGGATCGGCACACCCTGCATGCCGCCGGGCAGCGGATTGAGCTGTTGATAGGTCTGGGCATGGGCGATGCCCGCGGAGATCAACGCTGCGGCAATGCACAGCCGCAGCGTGACGCGTGTGGGGTCCGTCATGTGTCACGTTCCTTGTTGGGGCCGCAGGGCGCGCGCAGCGGGGCGCATCGCGACTGCGGCAAGCTCGAGCGGGAGAGACGCGTCCGGAGGTCGAGCGGCCCCGGCGCGGACGGCAGCCTAGGGATCGGGAGGTGCGTAAAGCGTGACTTCCGTCCGGGAGTCGCGCGCCGAGAGATCTCTCGGCGATCGCGAGAGATTCCGCAGTCTTCTGCGCCAAGCGATCAGCGCAGGGAAAGCGCAACCTCGAGGTCCGGGAATCCGAAACGCACCGCCGCGGACCCGCCGGGTTGACATGCGCAGACCCAAGCCGCTGTCATCGCGACTCCGGCGCAGCCCCCGCCGCGTCGGATCTGCGACCCATCGACGTACGCACCATCAGCCCGACCCACTCCAGACAAAGGAATCGCCATGCCCTGTTCCTACCTCGCACGTACCGCCGCCGCACTCGCGCTGGCGCTCTCATCCGCCATCGCGCCGGCAGCGCTCGCCCAATGCGCCGCGGGCGCCACCGGCAGCCATCAGTTCCATGCCGGCAACACCTTCCATCAGACAGGCGCGTACTACGGCCTCGACTGGCGGGTGCGACCCAACATCGATCAACCCGGGTTCATGGTCTATGGCCCCTACGACACCCGCTTCGGCGTCGGCGAACATCGCGCCGCCTACTACCTGAAGGTCAACGACATCACCACCACGCCCCGGCCGGTGATCGCTTCGCTGCAGGTCTACACCCGTAAAGGCGGCCGCATCCTCGCCCAGCGCGATATCACCCGACGCGATTTCCTCGCCGCCGACACCTGGCAGTTCTTCACCCTGCACTTCGAAAACCCCTGCTTCGAGGAAATCGAAACCGCCATCTACTGGCACGGCAACGCACAACTTGTCTTCGGCCAGGTCTACATTCTCAAGGACTGACCCGCGCCGCTGCAGGCTCGACTTGAACGGTCGCCAGGCGCGTGCAAGCCGTTGGAATGCGAGTCGCCGCGTGGATGCCGCGACGTCCATGACAGTGCATTCTTGCAGGGCATCGTCGGGATGCGACTAGGCGCCGATGGGTTCCCGACCGGTCGTGATCGAGTTGTCGGCGTGCAGATAGACAGGCTGCTCGTTGAAGATGGCTGCCAGGGCCGCGAGGTCCGAAGCGGGCACCCGGATCCATTCACTCCAACCCGTGCCTACCTGTTTGATGCGAAAGGCACTTCCGCCCTGTGGATGCCAGCCAAGCATGTATTGCTCAATCAGTGTTGCAGACATCTCACGCTCCTCATTCTTCGTCGAAATGAAAACGATGCTCGTCGACGGTGGTGCCTGACCACGGATACCCGCCGGGTATCCGTGGTCGCGTCCAGGATCGTCGTTTTTAGGATCGTCGTTTTTTAGGATCGTCGTTTTTTAGGATCGTCGCTTCCAGGGTCAACGGATGTTGGTATCGGTCGCTTTGCCCGAGATCGGCCACGACCGGATCGATTCGGCCAGGTCGTCGTTGCCATCGATCAATGCTTCATCGATGCTTCGCAGTTGCGCCGGCTTCGAACTGCCGATCGGCGGCGACGCATATCGCATCTGGATCGATGCGGGCTGCATGCCCAGCGGCGTTCTCGCCATGCCGCCGACGAAAATGTCGTCCGCAATCTCCAGCCCCAACGGTACGCCGCCGATCGGCAGTCTCTGCACGACCGCGCCATTCTCCGCGGGACGCGATCCGGTCGTGGCGTAATCCACATCTTCGATCGGCTTCAAACCGATACTGCCGTCGGCGGCCACATCGCCATCCAGGCCATCGGCCCGCGCGAACGCATCGAAAAGCCAATGCACCCCCAGGTAGACACGGCTCAAACCATTGTCGCGGATCGCGTCCCACAGGCTATCGAAACGACGCACCACGCGGGTCCGCACATTGCCCGGCTGCTGGGTGATCACCGTATTGTCATCGTGCGACTGGTACAGATCGCGACTGTAACCATCCAGTTCGTCGGAGACGAAGTCGAACGCGATGTCGTCGACGCCGCGCGGGTCCAGAGCGATGTTGTCGCGCGCCGCATAGAAACGGCGCACCATCTGGAACGCCGCGGCACCGAACGTGGCATGACCCGAGGGATAGGCAGGGAACGGCGGCTTGAACGCGATGCCGTTGGTGTTGGTCCTGGGCGCGCCGAGCACCGTCCAGAACGGATCGCCTGCGATCGGAGCGTTGCCATCGGCTGCGCCCGCAGGCCCGGCGCTGGGATCGTGTTCGCGCACACCGGAGAGCGGACGCCAATATTCGAACCGGTATTTCTCGGCCCATGCGAAGACCCCGGCATCGGCCATGGCGACATTCACCAGCGCCAGCAAGCGCACGGATTCGTTCGTATGTTCTTGCGCATACGGCGCGTCGGGCGATGAAGATGGCGCTCGTTTCGATGCGATGACGGTGCGGACGATCTGGTTGTAGAGCCGCGGCGGCGTCCCCAACAGCTTGGCGCCATCGTATGCCCAATACAGGCCCGAGACCGTCTGATCCGGAGAACGCAGGGTCGTATTGAGCGCAGGCGAGCCGCCGAGCGCGTAGACGGCACGATAGGACTGCATGTATTCCGCGTCCATCGAAGATGCCGACGGCGGCGCCGCATTGACATGCATTTTCTGCGCGGCGATGCGCGCGGCCGTTCCGCCGTAGAACGGACCATGATAGACAGGCCGCGCCGGGGGGCTGCCACCCTCTTTCTTCTTGAACAATACGACCGGATTGGTGGGATCTGCCCGGAACTTGCCGGGGAGATCCGACGGCACGTAACGCGTCCCGTCTGGCAGACGGTCATCGACGCCGGGTTCGCTCGCACGCACTTCCAGCAGATTCACGATGACCTGCGCAACCTTGACGCCGAACTGGAAACCCGTGTCTGCGATATTGGGCTTCGGCTGGGCGGCCGCCAGACGCCGCTGCAGGAAATCGAGGATGCATTTGGCCGCCGACTTCTGCTCCTCGCTCGGCACACCTGCGCCGGAAGGCCACATATACAACGCATGCAGCGCAGCATAGGCAGCGCCCGCCAGCGCCCGCGCCGGGTCTGCGCCTGCTGGGACCGGAGGCAACTTGAAGAGATCGTCCTGCGCCGCATTGCGCGTCAACCAGGTATCGAACCCCGGTTGCGCGCCGACGATGCCGAACCACGCATCATGCATCGCGAGATGCACGATGCCCAATGCACGCGCGCTCATGGGCGGGCCGCCCTGTCGACTGCCTTCCAGCGAATGCGCGAGACGATTCACGTCCAGCGCCACCAGATTCCAGTACAAAGCGGGATCCGGGAAAGTCGATGCGGTGGAATCTTCCAGAAGCATGTTCATCACGAATCTCCTTTGGGAACACGTCGATGACACGCATCCTAGTCGGACGTTTCCATTCAGCGCGCACGAAAACCGACATGATCCCGATCAGCGACGCATGCGATGCCGACCTGATGCAATGACCGGGATGGACGCGATTCTGCGAAGGGGAGTCGTGGATCACCGGAACTCAGCCGCAGTCTTCGCACCGTATTGCCGTGCGTCGACAGGCGCCCCTGCAACGCGCGGGACGGATGACCGATTCCGTCGGTATACCCCGCCATGAAAAACCCCGCCGATCGGCGGGGTTTTTCGTTAGGTGGAACGTGAAGCGAGCGGAATCAGAAATCCATGCCGCCCATGCCGCCCATACCGCCGCCACCCATGCCGCCGCCGGCCGGTTCGTCCTTCTTCGGCGCTTCGGCGACCATCGCTTCGGTGGTGATCATCAGACCGGCGATGGACGCCGCGTTCTGCAGCGCGGTGCGGGTGACCTTGGTCGGATCCAGGATGCCGGCTTCGACCATGTCGACGAATTCGCCGGTGGCCGCGTTGTAGCCGAAGTTGCCCTTGCCTTCCTTCACGCGGTTGACGATGACCGACGGCTCTTCGCCGGCATTGGTCACGATCTCGCGCAGCGGGGCTTCCATCGCGCGCATGGCGATCTGGATGCCGTGGTTCTGGTCTTCGTTGATGCCCTTCAGACCGGAGATCGCCGCCAGCGCGCGGATCAGCGCGACGCCGCCGCCCGGGACGATGCCCTCTTCCACCGCAGCGCGGGTGGCGTGCAGGGCGTCTTCGACGCGGGCTTTCTTTTCCTTCATTTCGATTTCGGTCGAGGCACCGACCTTGATCACCGCAACGCCGCCGGCGAGCTTGGCGACGCGCTCCTGCAGCTTCTCCTTGTCGTAGTCCGAAGAGGTCTCTTCGATCTGCGCCTTGATCTGCTTGATGCGGCCCTGGATGGTGTCGCCCACGCCGGCACCGTCGATGATCGTGGTGTTCTCTTTCGAGACCTGGATCTTCTTGGCGCGGCCCAGATCCTTGATCGTGGCCTTTTCCAGCGACAGACCGACTTCTTCCGAAATCACGGTGCCGCCGGTGAGGATCGCCATGTCTTCCAGCATCGCCTTGCGACGGTCGCCGAAGCCCGGGGCCTTCACGGCGCAGACCTTGACGATGCCGCGGATGGTGTTGACGACCAAGGTCGCCAGCGCTTCGCCTTCCACTTCCTCGGCGACGATCAGCAGCGGCTTGCCCGACTTGGCCACGCCTTCGAGCACGGGCAGCAGGTCGCGGACGTTGGAGATCTTCTTGTCGTGCAGCAGGATGTACGGGTCATCGAGCTCGGCCGACATCGACTGCTGGTTGTTGACGAAGTACGGCGACAGGTAGCCGCGGTCGAACTGCATGCCCTCGACGACGTCGAGTTCGTTGTCCAGGCCCGAGCCTTCCTCGACGGTGATGACGCCTTCCTTGCCGACCTTCTTCATCGCGTCGGCGATGATGTTGCCGATGGATTCGTCGGAGTTGGCAGAGATCGTACCGACCTGGGCGATGGCCTTGTCGTCGGCGGTCGGCTTGCTGATCGCCTTCAGTTCGGCGGTGGCCGCGATCACGGCCTTGTCGATGCCGCGCTTGAGATCCATCGGGTTCATGCCGGCGGCGACCGCCTTCATGCCTTCGCGGATCAGCGCCTGGGCCAGCACGGTCGCGGTGGTGGTACCGTCGCCGGCGTTGTCGGAAGTGCGCGAAGCGACTTCCTTCACCATCTGCGCGCCCATGTTCTCGAACTTGTCGGCGAGTTCGATTTCCTTGGCGACGGACACGCCGTCCTTGGTGATCGTGGGGGCGCCGAAGCTCTTCTCGAGCACGACGTTGCGGCCCTTCGGACCGAGGGTGGCCTTGACGGCATTGGCGAGGACATTGACGCCGCGCACCATGCGCGCGCGGGCATCTTCACCGAAACGGATATCTTTGGCAGCCATTGCGAAAACTCCAGAAAATGTTGGGGATTGCGTAGGGCGGGTCTTGCACCCGCCATTGCGAATTCAATTCATCGGCGCGCATCGGGCGGAACGACCGCCCGCGCAGATCAGCCGAGGATCGCGAGGATGTCGTCCTCTTTGACGATCTTGTATTCGACGCCTTCGTGCTTGTAGGCCGAACCGGCGTACTGGCCGTAGATCACCTTGTCGCCGACCTTCACCTTGGGGGTGCGCACGGTGCCGTTGTCCAGCGCCTTGCCGTCGCCCACGGCCAGGACTTCGCCCTTGGTCGGCTTTTCCTTGGCGTTGTCGGGGATGTAGATGCCGCCGGCGGTGACTTCTTCGGCTTCGATGGGCTTGACGACCACGCGGTCGTAGAGCGGCTTGAGATTCATGTGAACCCTCGCAAGTGGTTGATTGATGGAAGAAAGGGCGGCGATTTTAGCAGTCCCCCAGGGGGAGTGCCAAAGCCGCGGGCAAAAAACGCCCGGAAGCCCGGGACCCGGCTGATATGGGGCGGGGCCGGCGGCGTTCAAGGGGCGGCCCGAGCCGCCGAAGCAAGGAAGATTGTCGCAGCCGCCTGCGGACGGCTGCGGGCGCAGGGCGGCCTATTGACCCAGGGTCCGGCGCAGATGGTCGGCCAGACGGATCGACAGCGCGATGATGGTGAAGGTCGGATTGGAAATCCCCGGGGTCCGGAACACCGACGAGCCGGCGACATACAGATTGTCGATGCTGTGGACCTTGAGATTCGCGTCCACCACGCCGTCCTCCGGTGCGCTGGACATCCGGGTGGTACCGATATGGTGGCCGTTGACGGTCATCTGCGCCTTCACGTCGGGCCACTGTTGAGTCCAGGCCTGGCCGCCCAGCTTCGCAACCGACGCCTTGAACAGCGATGCCGTCACCTCGTAAGTGCGCTGATCGAGATCCGACAGCTGCCAGTCGATATGGACCTGCGGCAGCCCGAACACCTTGTCCTTCCTGTCCGACAAGGTGATGCGGCTGGCCGGGTTCGGCGCCATTTCGAAGTAGCACTGGCCGCCACCCGCCCAGAACCAGCAGGCGCCGATGTCCTCGCGTCGCAGCGTCGCGCTGTCGGGGACGAATCGGCCCTCCACGTAAAGGTCTGTCCCCGGGGCATACCACTTGCCGGCGGGCGTCTTGCCGTTCATGAGCCGCGATTGGGCCGGTTTCAGGTAATCGCGCAGGATGCTGACCACGCCGCCGCTCGACAGCGGATGGCATCCGAAGTATCGACCGACCTGATCGTGCTCGTTACCGGCATTCGAAAGCAGCAGCTGGTGCGCATTGGCGACTGCGCCGCAAGCCAGTACGACGATATCGGCCTTGATGAAAAACTCGGTCGCTTTCGTCGGCGGCTGCGCAAGATCCATGCCCATGCTGGCGACGCGCAGCCGCTGGACATGGCCGCCCGTGTGTTCGATCCGCTGCAGGCTGGCGTTGAGGATCACGTCCACGCCGCAGTTCGCGAGCGTGGTGCCGTCGGGAAATGTGCGGATGGCGAAATTACGGTCGTCGGGACCGATGAACTGGTACATCTCGATATCGAAGCCCTCGAGCGCCGGCACCTCCGCCTGCAGCACGCCGGCCCAGTACTCCGGGCCGAACTCGTTCGCGTACAAACGGCAAAAGTCGACCGCCTGCTTGTAGTAAGGGTCCAGATCCGTCTGCGAAATCGGCCAGCCCGGATATCCCGGACGGTCCTCGAACGTGATCGCCGACAAGGGACGCGACTGCCCGCCCCAATGCGTCGAGGTACCGCCGAGAATGCGTTCGCGTTCCCAGGCGTTGCTGCTCTGCCCGCTGTACGGCTGGATCAGGAAATCCGGCTCGCTGTTCGCGAACACGCCAACCGCCTCACCCTCGTACAGCAAGGTCTTGTCGGGCCAACTCGCCTCGCGCTGGTCATCGCCGCTGCCGACGTAGCGGCTGCCTTCGATCAACACCACCTGGATGCCCGCCTTCTGCAGATGCCAAGCGGCGGTCACGCCCGCCGGCCCCGACCCGATGATGCAGACCTGCGCGGAAATTTCGCTGCCGCTGACGATATCTTGCCCGTTCCTGATCATGACGCTCTCCCTGTCATCGCTCCCTGCGATTCGCGGACATTACGGCAAATTGCGTGCATGCGCAGCCCAAACCCGGCGTTATGTGACTCGCCGCGGAAGATGGCCGTCGCCAGAAAAAAAACGGGCGGCGGAATGATCCGTCGCCCGTTTCGTATCGCATCCGCCCCGGCATGACGCCGGGCGGAAATGGCTTCAAACCACAATCAGAAGCGGTAATCGGCGCTGACGTACCAGAACGAACCCGGCAGGTCGTAGGTACCTGCGTCGTAACCGTTCAAGGAGCAGGTCACGCAGATCGGCGGTTCCTTGCCGAACAGGTTGTTGCCGCCGACCGAGAGCTTCAGACCTTCCAGCGCGAACGCATTCTTCCAGCCGAACTGGGCGTCGTGGTAGACGACCGACCCCAGCTTGTTGGTCCGGCTGGCGTTGCGGCAACCGTCCACAGCGGAGATGACCGCGCTGGTGCAGTCTTCCACGACCGCGTCGATGTAGCGCAGACCATAGTTGAAGTCGAGGTTGCCGCGGCTCCAGCCGAGCTGCAGGTTGCTCTGCCACTCGGGGATGGCGCTGTCGTTGGTTTCGACGCCGACGCGACGCGAAGAACGGATGCCATCGCCGTCGATCGCCGTGTAATCGTTGACGAACGTGGTCTGGAACGAGGCATTGAGGCTGCCGAAATCCCATTCCGGGCTGAGCCAGTTGATCTTCAGGTCCGCGCCGTCGGTCTCGATCTTGCCGAAGTTCTGCAGGAAATTGCTCGGCGGGTTGAGATTACCGTTGCTCTGGCGCGTGAAGGGCGAGCACAGGGTCGCATTGGTGCCGCCACCGGAGATGCAGGCATTGAGCAGGGCCTGGATGTCGCGCGACTGGACGGCGCCTTCGATTTCATGACTGTAGTAGCTCACTTCGAAGTCGAGCTTGCGCGACCAGCCGGTGTCTTCAGCCCAGCCCGGGCTGTAGACGCCGCCCAGGGTGAAGCTGTCGGACTCTTCCGGCTCCAGATTCGGATTACCGCCGGTGAAGGTGGTGATCTGGGTGTTGGCCTGTTCGAAGTTGTCCGGGACGCCCTGCGCGACGCAGGCCGCTTCGGTGCCGGCCGACACGCCATCGGTGCGGTCCACCACAGGCGAGCCGGTCGGACCGCATGGATCGACCAGGGTCGCGCCGAACTGGGTCAGGCCATACAACTCGCCCAGGTTCGGCGCGCGGAAGCCCTGCGAATAGGTACCGCGCAGGACCAGATCCTCGAACGGCTGGAAGCGGAAACCGACCTTGCCGGTAGTGGAGCTACCGAAGGTGGAGTAGTCCGACCAGCGCACGGCCGCGGTGATGTCGAGGGTCGCGAGCACCGGGAAATTGAACTCGCCGTAGACTTCGGTGACGTCGTAGGTGGCCGACACCGGCGACGCGAAGGAATCCTGCGATTCGCCGGTCTGGCGCAGCGGATCCGGGTCGAAGTCGCCCTTGTAGCGGCGGTACTCTGCGCCGGCCGCGAAGCCGGCGGTGCGGTCGCCGATCGCGAACAGGTCGCCGGTGATGTTGCCCGAGAAGATGTCGAGCACCTGGGTGCTGGCATCGCGCTGGTCGGTGCGGATGTAATCGATCATCTGCTGCGTAAACGGACGGCCCTGACCACCGAAGATATCCAGCGGCACGCAGCCCGGCGTGGCGGCGCAGACCGCCGGATCGCCGAGGGCGAGCCTGATCTTGGCGACGTTGTAGCCGTTGGTGAAACGCTGGGTGGCCGAGTTGCGGCTGTGGACGTAGTTCGCGTCCCAGCCGAAGCTGCGGCTGCCGATATCGAACAGGCCGTCGAGGCCGACGTTGAAGTACCAGGTGTCGACGTTCTGGGTGAACAAACGCGGCCCCACTTCCAGCGGCCGGCGACCGATCAGAACGAGATTGCCGCCCGGACTGGCATCCAGCGCGAAGCCGAACGGATTGTAGGGATTGTTCGCCGCAACCGAAATGTTATCGGCGATGCCACCGGTGCCGGCGCCCGGGCCGATGAAGATCGGTTCCGGCGCAGCCTGGTTGGACGACTGGCGATTGTTGAACAGGCCCTTGATGTGCAGGCGGGTGTTGTCGCTCAGATCGATGTTGATGCTGGTGAACAGCGACTTGCGCTCGCTCGGGGTGAGCAGCAGGTTGAACGGCGCGAAGTTGAAGCGGTCGGAGCCGTCGAACTGGTTGTAGGTACCACCGTTGGAATTGCCGGGCACGAATACCGGTGTGGTGGTGCCCGGATTCAACGTGATGTCGTAGTTCGTCGTGCCGGTTGGATCGGAGAATATGAAACGACCCTGCGGCGTGCCCGAACTGCCCGCACCCAGGCCCGCGCCGGGCTGCGGCAGCGAGGACTGGCCCCACGACCCGGAGCTGATGTTCTCCTGCTCGTAATAGGTCGCACCGAAGATCGCCGACCAGCCATCGCCGCCGCCGCCGAACGTGAAGGAGGCATCCTTGGTTTCGCCGCCGCGGCTGTATTCGCCGTAGTAGGTGCGGACTTCGGCGCCCTGGAAATTCCTGCGGGTGATGATGTTGATTACGCCGCCGATGGCATCGGAGCCGTAGATCGCCGAAGCGCCGTCTTCCAGCACTTCGACGCGCTCGACGATCGCCAGCGGGATGGTGTTGAGGTCGGCGCTGCCGCTGACGCCCGAGGCCGAGGATTCGTTGACCCAGCGGATGCCGTCGACCAGCACCAGCACGCGCTGCGAGCCGAGGTTGCGCAGGTCGACCTGCGCCGAACCGGCGCCGATGCCGCCGCCGTCCGGCGGATAGCCGAAGTTGCCGGAGGAGTTGAACTTGGCGTTCAGCGCCTTGCCGCTGGCGGTGAGCTGCTGGAGGATTTCGCCGACGCTCTTGGCGCCGGTCTGTTCCAGCTTGGCGCGATCCAGCACGAAGACCGGCTGCGCGGTCACGGCGTTGGTCTGTTTGATGCGTGAACCCGTCACTGCGATGGTGTCGAGGGTGCCCTGGTCATCCCGGGCTTCCTGCGCCGCGGCGATGCCGGGCAGCGCGAGGAGCAGCGTCAGGTGGACGGCGGCCGTCAGGCGATTACGGCGCAACTTACTCATTATCTATCTCTCCATGAATTGATCAGGTGGCTACGAGGACCACCGCGCAGGCCCCCTTGCCCCGGCGGCACCCGACTTTGTAAACATTTTGTGAAGCCGGAGCAAGGGGCGGGTGGCGCGCATGGGACGGCCCTCACCGAATGACGCGCGTGCGATCGATGCGCAGCCGTACGGCACCCAGCCGATTCATGACACCGGTGCGCGCAATCGCCCGATTCGAGGCAGCGCGTTCCGGCTGATGCGACTCAGGCGAGGCGTGACTATCGATCGCGACGCCCAAAACCGGGCGAGGCGAGGTATGCGACTGACAGGCGCTTTTCTCCAATTGCGCTGCTTGCATTGCCGGCGTTGCGGTTCATTCCCCGCAACGCCGATGCTGTTTTCATGATCGACGGACCGGCAAGGAGCAAGCGTGCTGCTTCCAGCAGCACACTTTGCCGGCTCAGGGTGGCATGCGCGCCTTTCCTTGCCCTGCGGTTGCCTGTCTGGACAGCACGAGCGCAACGTTTACGGCCGCTCACGGCCCTCGGAGCAGCAACACCGCCAGTCCAAGGGCTCCGATCGAAGGTTCGAAAGGCAAGGATGGCGCTCGAAGGGCTGACGATGGCGCTCAAAAGCCTGACGATGACGAAGATTTCATCATCGCTGCAGGTTCGACAGCGATCGGCAGCCTTGCGTACGCTGGAGCAAGCCCAGCATCAGCGGAGCCCGTGGCGTTCGCGATCCTTTG
>JAIMKJ010000004.1:0-117890 GCA_020692565.1 Thermomonas sp. | reverse complement strand
GATCCTGATCGAAGCAGGCATCACGGATCGCTCCCCACCCAATCCGGCAACAGTCGGCCCAGTCGAGCAAAACGATGGAACGGGAATACGGTCAATCGCGCACCGCAGCCGCATGCCTATGTTTGACCGGATTGATGTGAATGTAATGACCCAGTACTTCCTGCACAGGTCAGGCCGCTAATGCGTACGCCTCAGCGGGTGTCTTCATGCGAAGCGCCCGTACATGGCGCTCGGCGGCATCACGCCGATGCAAAAAACTGGCGCTAGCCGCATAGCCCACTTTTGACGACCGTTAAAAGTGGGGGGATTACCCAAGTAGAAGGCGATTCGCAAGCCCATCACGCACAAGCCCCGCGCGGGGCGGGGCTCGTCGTTCGCTCATTCGGTGCGCCAGGGCGCACCCTACAGAATTCCGGTGGTTTAGGGCGTGCTCCAGCACGCCGCTTGTACGGGTTACAGGCCTTACGAAGGCGGCGTCTCACGCATCGCGGTCGAGACGCTCGCGCAGTTGGCCGAGACGCTGCAGACCAACGTGGAAGACTTGATCGGCACGCGCACCAAGCGCAGCGCCGGCAAACGCGGACCAGCGCCGAAGATCCAACAGCAACTCGAACAGATCGGCCGTCTGCCCGTCACCAAGCAACGCGCCATCGCGCAGATGCTAGATGCGATGCTGCAGCAGCACGCCAGCTAAGCCCACACAACGTCCACAACGCGCAAGCCCCGCACGGGCGGGGCTTGGCGTTCGATCATCGAGCGAGCATCGGGGAAAGTTCACTCTGACCCCTGTTTTCGCCTCTTTTCTTTAACCCGTCTTACGGGTTGGCGTGCATGGGGTCTAGCACCCCAGCAAGAGATCGGCGCAAAATCCGTTGTGCGTGCATGGCGTGGCCCTCAGGCGTAGACAACCAGAGAATAACCGCGTCATGCACGCACACATCTCACCGAATCTTCGTCATCTCATTGATCCGAAATGAGAAAAAGTGGGGATACCTCAGGCTCAAGCACGCCGCTTGTACGAGTTACAGGCCTTTGCGTTCTCGCAGCTCGCGGCGACACCGCTTCGACACGGCGGGTTTTATCCGTCTTACGGGTTACGGTCTTGCATAGGGCGATTCATTTCCCCCAAGCCCAAGCCCAGACTCAAGCAACGAATAAAGATGCTCCGACGTTGAAACCAATATGTAATTGGAACCAACGTTCGATTCGACCACAAATGGAAAATTTCCATCACTCGATTCAACATGAAACCTAATCTTACCCGCTTGAAAATACCAGATTCCATCATCGTCGGCCGCATGCATAACCTCCAATTGCCATGACTCGACATTGGGATATTTTCCAAGAAATTCCGAGATGAAAATGTCAATGTCTCTATTGTCCATATGACGCCCCTCCAATGCGATTGTCTTCTGGAACCGGATTTCTGCCTGCCGGTCTAAATGATGATGGGGCGGAAGTTTCGACAACATTTACATGTTGATAGTTCATAGTGCCGCTTCGCGTATGCAACTCTGGCAAGACATCGACAGATCCACCTGCCTGCCGAATTTCGGCCGCAGTTGCTCGCCAAATTGGATTATGAGGAACGCCTGCCGCTGCTTCAGCCAAGTCACGCCCCATGGATCCCGAATAAATTGTACCGGGCGCGGGTGGCGAGCTTGCCCCTCCTTTCACAACAGTCCAGCCATCAGGCACATCGCCAGGCGCGTGAGGGCCAAGACCCACATCTGCCCCGCGCCCAGCACTCGGTTGCCGCATCGACGGAGCACCAGCTTCCGCCACCTCGCCAGCGACCTTCCCAGCCTTCCCAACTCTTCCAGCAACAGAAGCACTTCCCTTCAACACCCCGCCTGTCAAGGAAACTGTTTGAAGAACTCCGGCTGTCAGCAAGCCCTCCGATTTATATTCGGTCCTCGGCAGATTTCCAGTACGCTCCAATACTTGGCCTACTGGTGATACTGAAAACAGGTCAAGAACTGTGTTCTTGCCCCATATCGCAGCATTCTGAAGGTGATCTCCAAGATCCCCCGGCTGGCCGCGCTCGACATAATCAGCGATTGGACCCAACAAACCCCGTTTAACCGCGCCACCAATTTCAGACAATTTCCCGGAGGCACCACCCTTCGATTCATCGCGCTTTTCGGACGTTGCAGCTGATCCTTCCTTCGCACCGTTCTTTGCTCCATTACTATTTAACGCAAAGCGACACATTGAGCCCTTGCAAACTGAGTTTCCGCTCTGTAGCCCACCGCCAAAACGATCGTTCGTATCGCATCCCATATAGCCAGGACCGCAGCCAACTAGATAGCCGGTAGGGTCAGTCGCAGCCAGCGGATTATTGAGGATGTAGCTGTAAGGATTCAACGACTGCGAGTTCAACGGGAACTGGATGAACGGATCCACGCCCATGAACCGCCCGACGTTGTAATCGTACATCCGCCCGTTCATGTGGATCAGCTGCAGCTCGTTCAGGTGCTCGTGCTGGGTGAAGCCCTTCGGCGTGACCGCAGTACTCGCGATCTTCGCCGGGCTCAGGTCGTTCCAAGCGCCCGACCGCGGCTTACCGAACGCGTCATAGCCTCTTGTTTCCGTGACCGCGCCACTGCTGTTCGCCACCGCATCCACGCTGCCCAGCCGGTCCTTCAACAGATATTCGACCTTTCGAGTGCTGCCAGTCCGGCTGATCACCGCATAGTCGCCGATGTAGACCTTGGTCTCGCCGGTGTCGGTCCGGTGTTCGTAGCCCGGCAGGTAAACCCTTGCGCCGTCGCTGCCCCAGCTTCTGGTCCGCATGCCGTCCGGGCCGTAGCGGAAGTCGTCCCGCAACGCGCCCCGCTGCGCGACGATGGGCATGTTCTGGTGGTCGTACTTCAGGCTCAGGCCCGCGTTGTCACCGGTCAGGTTGCCGTTGGCGTCGTAGCAGTATGTCCGGCTGCCGCCCGCCGCCAGTTGCACCGACTTCACCGCGTTCGCCCCGCCGCCGCATGCGCCGCCGGTGTAGCTGTACGCGTTGCTGGTGTTCGCGCTGAAGTCGCTCTTCTTCGTCAGGTTGCCCACCGCGTCGAAGCCGTAGTGCACCGTGCCGCTGGCCGCGCCGCTGCGGATCGACTGCACCAGACGGTGCAACTGGTCGTAGCTGTAGTCCTCGCGGCTGGCGTTGTTGTTCAGGCTCTGGCGCTTGACGTTGCCGAACACGTCGTAGCCGTAGCCCAGCTGACGCAGCGTGCCGCCGCTGTTGGCGTAGGTCAGCCCGGTCAGCTGGCCGGTCTGCACCTGGTACGTCGGCGTCAGCGTCACCCCGTTGCCGAACACCTCCTGCGTGGCCTGGCCGCGGGCGTTCACCGCATTGGTGCGCCGGTATTCGACGCCACTGACAGGCTCCTTCTCGGCGATCGCGTCGCCGTAGCTGGAGTACAGCACCTGCAACGACTCGCCGTTCGGGTATTCCTGGCCCACCGGTCTTCCGTAGTAGCTGTCGTACTTCGTCCGTTGATTGTAGGCCTGCGTGCCCGTGCCGGTGCCCTGCGCGAAGTAGGTCTGCACCGGTCGCGACAGCGTGTCGTAGAAGTGCGTGCTGCTGCGTTCGAGCACGCCATTGATCATGCGTTGCGCCACCTCGGGCGCGCCCTTGGCGTTGCTCGGGTCGTAGGTCCAGCTGTCGTTCACCGCGTCCGCGACGCCGTCGCCAGTCGCATCCACCGTCGCCGTGCGCGTCTTCGGACGGCCCAGCTTGTCGTACGTCAGCTGCGTGCCGATGCCGCGCGCATCGGTCTGCGCCAGCACTTCACCCAGGCCGTTGTACGCGAAGCCCCAGGCGCCCTGGTTCGGATCGTTCACCCCGGTGCGCTGGCCGATGCTGTTGTAGACCGCCTTCGTCACCACGTTGTTCGCGTCCTCGATCGCAGCGACATTCCCGTTGGCTTCGTACCAGAACCGCGTCCGGCCGTTCAGCGCATCTCTTGTCTCGACGTAGCGCCCCAGGCTGTCGGTGGTGCGGCTGAGGTTCAAGCAATTGCCGGTGCCGCTGTCCGCGCTGCCGCAGACCTGGATGTTCGTCGTGCGACCGGCGTAGGCGTACGTGGTCACCATGTCGCCGCGACCGTCCTCGCCCTGCTTGGGCACGATCTTCTTCGTCATCCGCCCCAGAAGGTCGTCGTACCAGAACGCCGTACTCACGATCGCGTCGCCGCCGCGGAACGGTTCGGTCTGCCAGTTCAGCGGGCCCCGCGCCGTGTACTCCATCATCACGTGCGTCCACACCCCATCCTGCTGCCGCTGCGCCTGCATCCACGCACGGCCCTGCGCGTCGTAGCGCTGCACCTGCGTGGGGCTGCCGTCCTGCACCGTCGTCAGCTGGTACTGCTCGATCGGGCGCCAGCAGAAGCTCGCATCGCAACGCACCAGCGACGTCAGCTGGTCCGGCGCCAGATACACCGCATCGCTCGCGCCACGGAACTTCTTCCGCGTCGCGAACCCGAACGCGTCGTACTCGATCAGCGTCCGTAACCCGTTGGCGTCGGTCACGCTGGTGGGCTGGCCGTCGCTGGCCCGCACCGTCGTGGTCGCGCTATGGTTCAACGCGTTCACCACCGCCAGCGGGAAGTAGCCGTCCGCCGTGTAGCTGGTGCCGGTGCTGCGCGTGCCGTTGGCGTCGCCGTCCGCGCTGACCGCCACGCCCGTGGGCAGGCCGTAGTTGTTGCTCGACGGGTAGGTATACGCCGTCACCCGCTGTTGATGGGCGACCCCCGCCTGCACCGTCTCCGTCGACAGCGTGCGGTCGGCGTTCCAGACATAGCTGCTGCTGACCGTGCGCAGCGGGTTGGCAGTGCCCGACGGCAGCGCGTGCTGCGCGGCATCCCAGCTCACCGAGGTGGTCGCGGACTTGGCGGTGAGTTTGTCCAGCCACCAGTTCGCGGTGTCCACGGTGTACGTGTTGCTCTCGCTCACGCACTGCCAGTCCAGCCGCGCGCGCGTGCCGCTGGCCGTGCCGCTGCCCAGGTCGCTGCTGTAGACGGTGCGCGCAGTCAGGTTGCCGTGCGCGTCGTAGCCCGAGGTCGAGGCCAGCGCCGCGGTGCAGCCCGCGCTGCTCGCCGCCGATTCCTGCGTGTAGCCCAGCGTCGCCGGGGTGCCGCCGGCCGCGGCCGTCGTGGCGTCGTAGTTCCAGCTCTCCTTCACGTCGAGGAACGGGAAGTAGCGCGTCGGCGTGCCCAGCGCCGGCACGCATGCAGCCGCGTTCGCGCGGTTGCTGCGGTCGCAGCGCCAGGTGTAGAGCTGCTTGCCGATCGGGCCGTCCTCGCCAGTACGCGAGATCGGGTTGGTCACCACCCGCTCCGGCTGACTGGTCAGCGGAAACTTCTGGTGGAACGTCGTCGTCGTGCGCAGGCCCGACAGCACGTCCTCTTCGATGATCGTGCGGAAGCCCTGGAACCCGCGGCCCTGGGTGTTGTACATCGCCTCGCCGTAGCCGTAGCGCCAGCTGCGGAACCCACCGATGCCATCGCTCTGGATCATCGAGTCCACCACCTGCATCGAGGAGGTGAAATAGATGTGCCGCTCGTCGATGTAACGCTGCGACGCCACCATCGGCACCGTATACAGCGGCGTCATCCCCGCCGTGCGCCCGGCCTCGCCCGCCAAAGGCGAATAGTTCCAGACCACCTGCTGGCCGAAGCCATCGGTGACCATCTTCAGCATGTCCTGCGTCTGCGGGGTGATGCCGTCCTGGTTCTTGAGTGCGGACGGGCCCAGGTTTTCGTTGATCAACAGCTTATTGGTGAAGATCGGCAGGCCGCCCGGCAGCGTGCGCGGCGAATCCGTCTCGCTGATCACCGTCCCGTTCCCGCGCCCCACCAGAATGCCGGCGCTTGTATACCCCACATCGGTGGAGAACATCGAATCGGTATGCCCGTCGCCGTAGAGGTCGTCTGCACCGAAATTTTTCGTGCCGGAGATCAGCGCCGTAGACACCACCGTCATGACGGGGCTGCCATCGGCCGCTTCGGCAAAGCGTAACGCGCTGAGCTTGTAGCTGCTCATGTCCGGCCAGCCGTTGGCATGAGCAGCCATCGCGAGCGCACCTACCCAATCATCATCGTCGCCAACGCGAGCGACTCCGGCCACCAGCGGCTGTCCAGTTGCGGGATGCTCCGAGCACACCCAGTGCTGCCTACAGGCGGGTCCATTACCGTCACCTCCAGGGCACGCGCCGTAGTCGATGTCTTTCCAGAGGCATACGTTCGCTGCGAAGGCACTCGGGAACATCAGTTCGCCGCGACCGTCGCCATCGTAATCCTGCACGCTCAGATGCTGCGCCTGCCACGGCTGCCAGACTTCCAGGCAATGTGCCCGACTGACACTGTCTGTCCCGCCGCAGCCCACAAGTCCTTCCGACCTATTCAGCGGATAAATCTGCCCGAGCACGCCGCCCCGGTTGTAACGCAGGAACCAGCGCGGCACGCCCGCGCCGCTGTCGTAACGGGCGTACAGCCAATCGTCCAGACCGTCGCCGTTGACGTCGGTCCACAGCGCATACAGGCCGGTCTCGGCTTCCTGCGAGGTCCGGGCGTGACCATTCTGGAACAACGTCGAAAACGGCTTGTTCACCAGAGCATACGTGCTGCCGCTCCTGCTGCCGAACAGCACACGGTCTAGACGACGGCCTTTCTCGATGCCGCCGCTCCAATAGTCAAGTATCGATTCGACCAGGATGTCCGCAAGACCATCGCCATCGAAATCCTTTACTCCCTGCAAAGTTTCGCCCCTGAAAAAAGGGTTGCTCGTGTCTGGCTTGGCGAGGCAGTGCGTCGCGATCTCCGGAAAGGTCGGCGCCGATGCGCCGTTGTACTGGTTGCGATAGATATGGATTCTGCGCGAGCAACTGTTGGAGCCATTGCCGGGCTTGATCAGCACCAGATCCGCGCGACCGTCGCCGTCCATGTCGCCAACATGTTCTAGGCCATAAATGTCGCCGTTGAGACCATCCACTGGAATCCCGGTATCAATGGTCGTGGCGAATGCGGCCGCGAACGTGGTCTCGGTCGGCGCGCCGCTCCAGGCTCGCACCACCAGCGTACCGGTGGTCGCGTCGCGGGCCACGAAATCCACGCGCCCGTCCTGATTGAAGTCGGCGAGCTGTTTAGTGTCGTAAACCCCGTATGGGGCCTGCATCGACCAGCGTACGGTGCGCTCGGGCGTCAACGACACGATGGTGCCGTAGTTGACGATGACTTCGGTGGCGCCATCGCCGTCCATATCCCCGGCGGGCATCATCGCCATGACCGCGGTCCCGGCCACTTCGGTCGGAAGGTTCGCCATCTTCAGAGCATGCGTCGGCGCGCCCTGCTGCCACTCGAACGTCGTCGGCGGTTTGCAGACCCAGTTGGCGCCGTCGTAGGCGCAATCGGCCACCGACTGCAGCAGGCTGCGGCCGGTGGAGGTGCTCACGCCACTGCCGTAGCTCAGGATGTAACTGCGCACCGGCGTGCTGTCGACGAACGTGACGATCGAGGCGAGACGCCTGGTCTGCCGGGTCAGGCCGCCGGCGAGATAGGATGAGGAGCGGTCGTTGGTGCCGGCGCCCAGCGGGCGGTCTTCGTAGTTGAACGAGACGCGACGGTTGCCCATCACGGTCAAGGTACCGGTGTACCAGATCGCGTTCACCAGTGTCTCGCCGTCGCCGTAGTCGGTATAGCCGTAGTGCATCGCATTGCCGACACGGTCTTCCACGCGCGCCACCATCCACGTCAACGGCACGCTGACACCGCCCGGAACGACCCGCGCGGGCGAGGCACCAGTTCCGGTGTTGCCGTACCAGGCGATCTCGCCGGACTTGCGCTCGACCTTGAAGTAGGTGACGGCCGAGGCCAGGTCGCCACCGAGTTGGGTCACGCGCACGAACGATTCCATCTCGGTGCCGTAGGTCGTGCCCGACGCGCCGTAACTGCCGCTGGTGGCGACCAGGCGCTGGCCGTCCAGACACAGGCGGTCGCCGGCATCGAGCTGCACCGCGCGGATCTGGCCGTCCTGTTCCAGCGTCTGCGGGCAGCGATGCAGCGACGACAGCCCCGACAGCGACCAGCCCATGCCGGCGATACCGTTGCCGGCGCGGCTGCTGTAGTTCAGCGACACCGACGGCTGCATCCCGCGGCGTCCGGGCGGTACCGCAATCGGAATCTCGTAGCTCGCCGAACCACCGGACACCCCGGCGGAGCCGGCCAGCCGGCCGACGGTGGGGTCATGGGCCGGCAACTCGCCGGCCAGGCTTACTACCGCCTGATCGCCGATCAGATCGAAGGGAATCGGCGAAGATTGCGCGTAACTGCTGGGGATCGCGCCCGGGTGTCCCAAACCCACCAGGAAGGTAACCAGCAACGCCGCGCCCCCGACCCGCAAGCGCCCCAGCAAACCGCCCCCCGTCGCCAACTTTGAACCACTGCGCCGCGCCGCGCTTACGTGCCGATCCTGCATCTGGAACCCTCGATCCCCGTTCGGGCAAATCATAGCGTGCCACGATCTCATTTTTTGATATTCATCACGGTTTTTTTGGAAGCCCGACCGACCCGGCTTTTTGTAGTCGCAACATCCCTGCCGACCACAAAAAAACCGCGCAGCCTTCGCCACGCGGTTTCCTTTGAAGACTTGCGTTCGGCGGACGAATATCGAACCGCTGAACAAGTCGAAGCGTGACCGCCGGTACCGGACTACGCCCGCCGGCTCAACAGATCACCTCTGGCGTCCACTGCGGGATGTTTCCGGCGGTCCATACGTTGGCCGCATCGGTCAGCAGGTTGGTCATGCTCCAGATGCTGCCGACACTGGTGGTGCCTGCCCAGATACCGTTGAGCGTGGTGATCAGCGCGGCGAAATCCGCCTGCAGCTTCAGGTTTTCCTGACTGGTCGGGGCGAAGCTCGCCGTGCCGGCATAGACCAGATCGGCGCTGGTCAGATTCAGTGCCTGCACATTGAGGAACCGGCCGAAATGACTGAACTGCGCCTGGTCCGCCGGGTCGGAGCCCGCGCCGGTGAGCCGGTCGCCGGCAGCGACCATGAATTCGCTGGCGGTGAACGGTTCGGATGGCGGTGGCGACTGCGCCTGGCCTTCGCCTTGCTCGCAGATGACATCGATGGCTGCGGAAAGATCGGCGAAACTGCCGATGGTCTGCGGGAACGTTTGGCCCGATGCGAAGACGCTCTGCTGATTCGTCATCGTCCAAGGCACCTCCGTGCCCGCAAGACGCGTCAGTGCGCGCAGCGCCGCGTACATCTGGCCGATCGATCGATAGGGCGGCGTCAGGCGCGCGGCTTCGAACTCGGTCGGCACTTCGATGTCCAGCATCGTCGGAAGTGCCTGCAGGATATTGCCGATGGTCGCATTGAGGATGCCGCTGTCGCCGGTCGCCGGATCGGTGGGATCGAGGATCGGCATGCCGTCCGGGAACGTCGGGACGCTGCCGTAGATCGGAGCGGTGTAGTTGGGCGAAGTGCCCAGCGCGATGCACATGTTGGCGGCGAGCTGCAGGTGCAGCATCTCTTCGGTGCAGACGCTCAGCACGGACGCATAGGCGGCCTTGGATCGATCGGTCGCGCCAGTGGCGCCGGGCGGAACGATCGAAGCCAGCGCGCTGAGGTAGAACGGAATGGTGTACAGCTCGACGGCGACGGCGACCTGCGCATGGACCTGCGCAGCCGCGAGCGCGATCTGGGCATTGTTCGCGGCGCGAGGCGCGGTCGCGAGCCTGTTGATGACTGTGGACATCAGTGAACTCCTTTCATGATGGACGACAAACCGGTGAATGACACACGGGTAGACGCATAAAGGCGGACGGTTCCGATATCCGCGGGAAACGCGCATCCGCCCGGCATCGGGCGGGTAGGCGGTGGTTGAAAATCGTGCCCCCCATTGAATGCGGCGATGCGATATCGCCGCAGCGGCATCCTACGTGATCGATACGACCCGCGTACAGCGAGCGGGACATCCACGACGCATTCGAAGCACCATCGGCGCACAGGCCGCATGCGGTTTTTTTCGACGCCCGGCCGTACCCGCACGGCATCATGCGCGGCAGATTCCATCGCTGCTCTTTTTCCCGTACAGTGCCCCCGACAGCAGGATGCGTCGCTGCCATAGTCTTCAGGGAGGGAACCCATGAAAACAGCCTGTCCGGCGATCGCCGTGCTGCTCGCAGTGACATCGGCCTGCGCCCCTCACGACGACGCGCTCACCCGGCAACCCATGCGCGCCGCCGCCGACGCACACCTGCTATGCAGCATCGCCGGCGTGGACGGCAAACGTCTGTGGACCGATGTTCCCGCCCAGGCCGACAACTGCGGGATGCAGCGGTTCGTGCTCAACAATTTCCTCTATCTCGCACACGACGACAGCGACGGGCATCCGCGCTTCATGTCGCTGGCGCCGTGGTACGACGCGATCCCGCAGGACGGCTCATCGCCACGCTGGCGCGACGGTTTCAAACCGTTGTCGACGCGCGCGCTGCGCAAGACCTCGCGCGAAGGCCAGCCCGGCGACAGCTTCGAATTGATCGACAGCGCGCATCGCCGCATCGGCTACGACGTACGCGTCAACAAGGTGTTCGTGGATTACCTCACGACATCCGGCACCTATCGCGCCGACGTGCTTTCGGCCGCGGCCGCCGCATTCCAGCGCGACCCGTCCAGCGGCGGCGTGTGGTTGCCGTCGGGTTCGGAAACGACGCCCGGCGTACTCAGCATCAAGACCTCGTGGCGCTCGTTCCCGGCAGGCAAGCCCTGCCCCGCCGCGACGATGCACTGCGAACGCGACGCACGCGGCCACTGGTGGGGATTGATCGGCCTGCATCTGGTGCAGAAGACGCCGACGCTGGGCGAAATGACGTGGGCGACGTTCGAGCATGTCGCGAACGCACCGGATTGTTCGCCCGGCGGCAGCGCACCCATCGCGCCGGCACCGGCCGATCCGTTGCATCCGGGAAACACCTTGCCCGAATGGCATCTCTTCGACTGGCGCAGTTATCGCGCACAGGGCGGCGACGGCGCGCGCTGCGCGGTGCCGGATGGCGCCTACCGATACACCGTGGCCGCAGATGGGCAGACCCTGCAGAACCAGACCTGCGGCGCACCTTCGGAGACGCCGCTGTGCAACACCGATCCGCGCCTTGCGCAGCGCGGCGGCGTGCCGGTCGACAGCACGGCGACCGGCAGCGATGCCAACGCGGGATTCCATCGCATCAACGTGTGTCGCACGGTGGCGCTGCCGCGCTGCAGCGGCTCCGGCGCCGAGGGCGAGCAGGTCGCATGCCTCAATCAGGCCCTGGCGGGCGACTTCCCCGCCACGCTGGACAGCAAGTGGCGGTATTACGTATTGATCGGTTCCGAATACATGGCCGGGCACGCGCCGGGGGTGGGCTGTTTCCGCTACGACGATGGCCCGATGCTGACGACGCAACCGCCGCGTTCGCGCTTTCCCAGCACCTGCGCCGGCTCCACCACCGCACCGCTGCGCGCGCGCGCCGGCGATCTGAGTCTGGCCAACACGTCGATGGAAACCTGGATGCAGGACGGCACTTGCATGGTGAGTTCGCCCGGCGCGACGCCGCTGATGGGACGCGACTGTTTCGCCTGCCACGCACCCGCGACGAACCAACCCGGCTGGCCGTTCGGCATGGGCGACATGAGTTTCCTCTTCGACCGGGTACCGGTCGCCGATACGGCGGAGTGAGCGGGTCATGGCATCGATACGCGTGCGATCCGACACCATCGACAGCGACGGTCGCGAACAGGCTTCGGTCGCGCATTGCCTGCTGACGATCTCCGACGATGGCTTCGTCGCTGGGACGGAGATGCTGATCTTCGGTTTCCTGCGCAACAACCCGTGGTTTCGCGGCAGCATCGCGGTGCTGTGCGATCAATCCTTGAGCGATGCATCGCGGACGCGGCTCGCTCGGCTTGGCGCGGTGGCATTCATCCGGCCCGGGGCCGACCTCGAAGACCGGGTCGCCGCGCTCGCCGCCGCCATTCCGCAGTTGCGCGCCGCCGGCCCGCGCTTCGCCTCGCTGGAAGCGTTCGGCCTGGACCGTTTCGAACGCGTGGTCTACATCGACAGCGATGCGTTCGTGACCGGCGATCTTTCGGCGCTGTTCTTCAATGAGCATCCGCTGCTCGCCTGTGCGGACGGCAGTCACTACGACGAACTGCTGGGCGACGCCGCCGCGGCGCGCATCGCGAACCAGCGCCGCTACGGCGCCGCATTGACCCACTGTTTCAACACCGGGGTGGTCTCGATCGGAAAGGCGATGCTGGACCGATCGCTACGCGACCGTCTGGTCGCCGACATCGACCCGGCCACCTGGGCCGACGTGGAAACGCTGGGCTGGACCGATCAACTGATCCTCAACCGGCGCTTCGCCGGTCGCGCGACGTTGCTCGATGGCCGCTACAACTACATGCCGATACTGGAAGCGAAGATCCGCCGCGCTTACCGACTGCATTTCCACGATGCGCGCATCGTGCACATGGCCGGTCGCTACAAGCCCTGGGAGCCGCGTCCACCCGAATTGTTCGACCAGGCGCCGAGTCTCGCCAAGTTCTACGAACTCTGGCAGCAACTGGAAGACCTCATGCCGCGAACCGCGCCCGACGATGCGGTGGCCGCCAGCCTCGCCGTCGAAACGGCGCAGATGCAGGCCGTGATGCAACCGCGCACCGAACTGGAGCCCATGCCATGACCAAGCACGCGACGAGCAAACATGCGATGCCCCACAGCGCCGCACCCCAGAACGGCATGCTGGAGAGCGGCATGACCGAAAGCGGTACGCTTCAGAACGGCGCGCTTCAGACCGGTACGCTTCACAATGGCGTGCTTCACAATGGCACGCCCAGGAACGACATATCCCGGCTCGACGTGCCCTGCGCACGCATGCCCATCGATGTCGGCGATTTCCAGACCGCCGTGTTCGACGGTTTCGACGGCAAGGAACACGTGGCGCTGTACATGGGCGAGTTGCACGACGGCCCGCCGCTGCTGGTCCGTCTGCATTCGGAGTGCTTCACCGGCGATGTGCTGGGTTCGCGCCGCTGCGACTGCGGCGAGCAGCTCGCCGAATCGATGCGTCGCGTCGCATCCGCCGGTCGCGGCGTGATCCTCTATCTGCGCCAGGAAGGCCGCGGCATCGGCCTGGCCGAAAAGTTGCGCGCGTACAACCTGCAGGATCAGGGCCTGGATACCGTCGATGCGAATATCCGCCTCGGCCACCTGCCCGATGCTCGCGACTACGGCGTCGCCGCGCAGATCCTGCGCGAGCTGGGCATCGACACCGTGCAACTGCTCACCAACAACCCGACCAAGGTCGCCGGCCTCACCGGATACGGCATCAACGTCGCCGCACGCGTTCCGCTGGTCATCCCGCCACGGCCGCAGAATCGCGATTACCTGCATACGAAGGCCGAGCGCATGGGGCACCTGCTCGATGCGCCGGCAAGCCACGACAACGTCGCGCCGGCACCGGCGATGGATGCATTGTTCGATCTGCTCGAGCACCACCGCGCGCAGCCGATGACCGCGCGACCGTTCGTCACCCTGAGCTATGCGCAAAGCCTGGACGGCTGCGCGGCCGGCGTCGAAGACCGCCCCCTGGCGATCAGCGGCGGCGCTGCGCGATGCTTCACGCATCGACTGCGCGCCGCGCACGACGGCATCCTGGTCGGCATCGGCACCGTGCTGTCCGACGACCCCAGCCTCACCGTCCGCGAGGCCGAAGGCCATCACCCGCAGCCGATCGTCGTCGACAGTCGCCTGCGTTTTCCCATCGACGCCAAGCTGTTGTCGCATCCGGACCGGCGGGTGTGGATCGCCACCACCCACCGTGCCGATCCGCAGCGCGTGCAGCGGCTCGAAGCGCTGGGCGCCGAAGTGCTGATCGTCCCCGCCGACAATGCCGATCGCGTGGATCTGGTCGCGTTGATGGCGCAACTGCGTCAGCGCGGCGTACGCAACCTGATGATCGAAGGCGGCGGACGCATCCTCACCCAGATCGTCAACCGGCAATTGTTCGATCTGCTGGTGCTGACCGTAGCGCCGCTGATGGTGGGCGGCGTGCCCGCCTTCGCGCCGCGCCAGGGTCTGCTGCGCCAACAGCACACGCGCATCGCACAGCCGCGCTACCTGCCGGTCGGCGAGGATCTCGTCGTGTGGGGGCGACCGCAACGCGCGGACAACGGCCCGGGAGGCGCCGCATGAACATATCGCCCACGTTCGTTTACGGCGTACTGGATGTGCGCGATCGCCTGCCCGACGCGACGCTGGGCGAACGCTGCCGCGAATTGACCTTCGCATGGTCGCGCTGGTCGTATGCCGGATCGATGGTCGAACACCGCGATCCCGACCGACTGCTTGCGCTGGCCGCAGAGCGCGGCGTGCGCTATTGCCTGGTCCAGGCCTGTGGCCACCTGGTGATCGAAACCCTGCGGCCGAAAGGCGCCGCAGCGCCCGAGCTGGTGGAATTGCTGATCGCCGCGCTCGGCGACGACGCCTGGCTGGTCGGGCGCAAAATCTCTGCGAACGCCATCCACGACGCCTGCTGGCTGGTCGATCTGCAGCGCTGGCAGACGCGCGGTCGCCCGCAGCTGCAACGCGACGCGCAGCAGCCGTGGCTATCGCTCGCGACCGCCGACGGCATCGCCGACAGCCCGCCGCAGGCGCTGCTACGCGGACGCGATCTGGAGCCGCAGCGCGAAGCGCATGCGCAGGCACTGCGCCAGTCGCCCGCGCAGGTCGATACCACGCAATTGCAGCCGCCACTGGGCGAATTCGTCGCATCGCTGGCGCGCACGCTCGACCAGTGCCAGCGCGGCGTCTTCATCTGGAATCTCGAACCCTACGATGACATCCTCGTCGAGGGCATGCACGTGGAGAATGCGGAACCGCTGCGCTCGCTCTACTGCGTCGCCGCCGGCTTCAAACCCAACGCGATCCTGCGCAGCCACGGCTACACCGCCGAGACCGAGGTCGTGTTCTTCGATTACAGCGGCGAGGCGCTGGCGTTCCGTCGGCTATTGATCGAAGACTGGGACGGCTACGACCTGCCGGCGTTCCTGCTGCCGCGCTTGAATCCCGCCGAAACCCATTACTGGCTGCGTTCGACCGCGCGCGGGCAGATGCCGGAACGCGATGAGCTCGAGCAACTGTGGGCGCGCGAACTCCAGGACTGGGGCGGCGCCGAGGCCTTCGCCGAGCAGTGGAACGCCACGCGGCGATTGCGCCACCGTTTCGTACAGGTGGATCTGCTGCAGGCGCCGGAGATCGCGCTGGGCACGCCGCCGGCCGGTCCGTCACTGGTGTGGTGGAGCAACGCCTTCTCGTCGGTGCATGCGCTGTGGCATCTGCGCCACGCCGAACGCCTGCACGCATTTTCACGCTGGATCGAGGTGATCGCCGAACGTTGCCCGCAGGCCTGGTTGCTCGGTGCCGATGCCAACAACTGCCCGGTCGGCGGCATCCAGGCGGCGGCCTACGCCAGTCTGCTGTCGGCGTGGCAGGGCGGCATGCACGAACCCCTGCCCGGCAGCGCGACGGCGATGCGTTTTTGAAATGCCGGTTTTTGAAGCGCCGGCTTCTGAATCCACAGTACAGGTGAATCATGGCGACCATCGACAACCTCGCACCTTCGTCCACGCCCGCTGATGCCTCGGCGATGTCGGCGACGCACGCGGGCGCTGCGCAGAGCGCGGCGCCGACGTTCGATTTCCGCCGTCATCGCGGACCGGTCACCACTGCGGCGTGGGTGCCGAACACCCGGCAGATCGTCACTTCGGCCTACGACGGCGCGGTGGCGCGCTTCGATGTGGACAGCGGCGCGGCGACCCTGCTGGGTCACCACGACCATCTGGTCAACCGCATCGTGGTCTCCGCGGACGGACTGCGCGCCGCATCGGTGTCGTCCGACTACAGCATCATCCTCTGGGATCTGCGCAGCGGCGCGCGCCTGCAACGACTGCTCGGCCACAGCGACGATGTCGAGGATTTCTGCTTCATCGGTGCGCATCGCGGGGCATCGGTGTCGCGCGACCGGCGCATCCTGCTGTGGAATCTCGACACCGGCGCGATCGTCCGCTGCGTCGAGGGCCACGAGCGCGACGTGCTGAGCATCTGCGCCGACGACCGGCACCTGTATACGTCCGGCGACGACAAGACACTGCGCGTGTGGGATATCGACAGCGGCGCGCCGCTGCGGATGTGGGGACCGTTCGAGACCGAAACCGACACCTGCGCGATCGATATCCATCACGGACGCGTGGTCCTGGGCTGCGACGACGGCTGCATCCGCGTGTTCCCGATCCTCGGCGGCGACATCCTCGCGACGATTCCGGCGCATCGTTCCGGCATCAAGAAAGTGGCCTGCTCGCCGCTCGACGGCGCGATCCTCAGCGCGGCCTACGACCAGGCGATCCACATCTGGGACGGCAACGATTTCAGCCATCGGCTGAGCCTGGAAGCGCGCGCGCGGCAATGGGAACGTTCCTTCAACTGGTCGCCGGACGGGCAGCACCTCGTGGCCGGCACTTTCGACGGCACCGTATTGGTCTGGCAGGCGCGGGACGGACGATTCCTGACCGAACTCGGCGCCGGCACCGGCGACGACGCCATCGGCAACGACTGCTTCAACGACATCGCCAGCGCCGGCGGCGGCGACATCGCCGTAGTCAACGATGCCGGACATGTGCGGCTGGGACGTCTCGACGATACCGACGCGCGCTGGCTGACCCAGGCCGCACCGCGCACCGGCCGGATGCTGATGAATGCGGTCACCGTGCTGGACGACGGGCAGCGCATCATCGGCGGCGCGCACGACCAACATCTGCATGTCTTCGCGCGCGCTGCCGACGGCCTGCACGCCAAGACCGCCACCCATCTCGGCGAAGGCCCGATCAACTGCGTCCGCGCCAGCACACAGGCGGATTGGCGGGATGCGCTGTTCGTCGCCTGTTATTCCGGCGCGGTCGTGCGCACCGACCGCGATGGACAGGTGCAGGGCCGCTTCACGCACCACGAAAACGCGGTGAAGGCGCTGCGCCTGCATCCCACACGCCCGATCGGCGTGAGCTGCAGCGCCGACGGCGTGCTGACCTCGTGGCGGTTCTCGGGCGAACTGCTGCGGCGTTTCGCCGGACACACCGCGATCATCGACGACATCGATCTCGACCCCAGCGGCGAATTTCTCGCCAGCACCGGCCGCGATTTCCACCTGCTGATCTATCGGCTGGACGACGGCGTTCTGCTGCAGGCCTTCGACCTGGGCCGGCGTTCGCCGAAGGCGGTGTGCTTCGTCGACAGCCAGACGGTCGTCGTCACCAATTACTGGGGCGAACTGTTGCGCGTCGATCTGACCACCGGCGCGATCCTGCGCCGGCAGATCGCGGCCAACGGGATCAGCGCCATCACAAGAGTGCCTGCCCGCGCGTCTGCCGACGGCGACCGCCTGCTGGCATCGTCCTACGATGGCAGCAATTATCTGGTGCGCAGCAGCGATCTGCGGGTGATGAACCGCCTGCAGGCCATGCAGCAGCGGCCGGAGCCGGTTCGTGACTGAAGCGACACGGCGCTTCGTGATCCTGTCGGCGCGGCGCAGCGGCAGCAATCTGCTGTGCACGCTGATCGACAGCCATCCGGACGCGCTGTGCCACCACGAACTGTTCAACCCGCGCGGCATTTTCACCGCGCTGGATCTGCGCGACACCTCGACGCCGCTGCACGACATCGTCGCGCGCGAACACGACCCGATCGCCTATCTGGCGCAGGTCTGGCGCTACGCGCGCGGCCACGCGTGCGTCGGTTTCAAGATGACGCCGGAACAGCACCCCGAGATTCTGCAGGCGGTGCTGGAAGACCGCGGCATCGCCAAGCTCGTGCTGCGCCGGAACAATCCGCTGCGCGCGCTGGTGTCCGAGCGCATCGCCGAACTCACCGGCCGCTGGGAAGCCTATGCGGGCGAGGACGAACCCGGACCGCCTCCGCGCATCCATATCGAGCACGATGAGCTGGATCGGCATGTGCGGCAAGTCGAAGCCTTCTACGACGGGCTGACCGGCTCGATGCGGCGCAGTGGCCAGCGGTGGCTCGAACTCCGCTACGAATCCCTGTTCGATGCCGGAGAACAACAGCGGCTCTGCGCGTTCCTCAACCTGTCGCCGCGCGCACTGCAGGCACGCAGCATCCGCCAGAATCCCGAACCGCTGGAACGACTGCTCGACAACGCCGACGCGCTGCGCCAGTCGCTGGCCTCCACGCCGCTGGCCCGCCTGCTCGATTGATGCATTCACGACTGATTCCTTCCGCACAGACCCGACCGAGACCGACGATGCGCGTCCTTTTCCATCCCGAATTCCCGACCATGGACGGCTACACGCTGGTCGCGATGTTCCACGAGCTCGACTACCAGGGCGTGAGCGACATCGGCGCGGATTTCGATCTCGCGGTGGCATGGGCCGACCGCACGTGGATGGATCCGGATCCGGCGCTGGAGCGCATCGCCGCGCGGATGCCGGTCTGGAACATCGACTGTCGCGACATCAGCAAACGCCGCGTCGACGCCGCGATGCGCGCGGTGTTCGGCTACGGCGCGGAAGTCGACCCGCGCACCTGGCACGGCACATGCGCGGTGAAGACCGACGAGAACGCCTGCGGCCGTGGCGGGGTGGCGTCCACGCCGATCGGCGATCCCGATCCACGGATGGTCTACCAGCGCCTGATCGAATGCCGCGAACACGGCCGCACCGTGAACTACCGGGTGCCGGTGATCGCCGGCACCCTGCCGCTGTGCTACGTGCTGGAGCGCGCGCCGATCGTCGAACACCTGAAGACCGACGCCACCGCCTGCCGCCTGGTGGACACCGACGATCTGTTCAGCGCGAGCGAACAACGGCAGATCCTCGCCCTCTGCCGCGAGATCCATCTGGACTTCGGCGAACTCGACGTGCTGCGCGACGACGACGATGGCCGGATCTACGTCATCGACGCGAACAAGACGCCGGCCGGCATGGGCATCGCCTATCGCCACCGCTGGACGCCGGCCCAGCGCCGCACCGCGCTGCAGCGGCTGTCGGCCGCGTTCGCGCAGGCGGTCGCCGAAGGCCGGCCCCGGCGCTTGGCGTAAGACTCGTAGCCCGGCCCTGTGGGAGCGACGGAAGTCGCGACGGACTCCGGAAGACCTTGCCTTGGCCCATCGCGACTTCCGTCGCTCCCACGATGCTGTCGCTGACCACATGCGCCGGCTTCGCTATAGTCGCGGCCATGCGAATCTCACTATTCCCCACCATGCTCCCCGCCGTTGTCGGTCTGCTGGCCGCCGGCCTGTCCGTCGCCTGCCACGCCCAGAACGACACCGCCACCCTCGTCCAGACGCGCGCCGCGCTGGAGGCCGCCGAGCGCGGCACCGAGCCCGACCCCCCCTTGCCTGCCGGCCACACGCTGGCAGGCTGGGTCGAGTACGCCAGCCTGCGCAAGCGCATCGACACCCTGCCCGCCGCCAGCGGCCAGGCGTTCCTGAACCGTTATCGCGGCCAGGCCGTGGCCGAAACCTTCCGCGAACAGTGGTTGGCGGCGCTGGCCAGGCGTGAAGACTGGCCGTCGTTCCGCGCCGCCTGGTCCGATTCGGTGAAAAGCACCGCGCTGCGCTGCGCCGAACTCAATGCCCGACAGGCGCTGGGCGCCAGCGACGGCGCCTGGACCACCGATGCCCAGGCGCTGTGGCGCGGCACCGGCAAATCGCTCCCGGGCGACTGCGACGCGCCGATGGCGGTGCTGGCGGCCAAAGGTGGGCTTGAGCCTGCCCTGCGATGGGAGCGGATCGAGAAGGCTGCCGCCGAATGGCAGCCCGCGGTGATGCGCTCCGCCGCGCGCGGCCTGCCGGCGACCGAATTCGCACTCGCGAACGACTACGCCGCCTTCATCGAATCCCCGCACGATCGCGCCCTGAACTGGCCGAAGACCGCGCGCAGCCGCCTGATCGCCTCGCATGGCCTCGCCCGTCAGGCCAAGGCGCAGCCAGCGGTGGCCGAAACCCGCCTGCCGAAATTCGTCGAGGCGCTGGAGCTGAACGATGTCGAGCGGGGCCGTGCGCTGTATCAGGCCGCACTGTGGACCGTGGCCTCGTACGGCCCGGAGTCGGCGCGCCGCCTGAACGCGGTACCCGATGTCGCCTACGACGAAAAACTGCACGAATGGCGGGTACGCGAAGCGCTGGCCCGCTCCGACTGGAAAGCCGCACTCGCCGCTATCCGCAAGATGAACGACACCGCCGCGGGCCAGAAGCTGCGCCGCGACTCGCGCTGGCGCTATTTCGAAGCGCGGCTGCTGGAAATGAGCGGCGACAAGGCCAACGCCGCGATCCTGTACCGCGATGCGGCGAACAAGGCCGAATTCCACGGTTTCCTGGCCGCCGACCGCATCGGTGCGCCGTACACGCTGTGTCCGTGGACGCCGAACACCGACGCCGCCGCGAAGACCGCGGTGGCGCGCGACCCGGCGATGGCGCGCGCGATGCTGCTGTACCGCCTCGAACGCGGCGCCTGGGCCGAGCGCGAATGGAGCGACGCGCTGTCGCGATTCACGCCGGAACAGCGCCGGATCGCCGTGGACATCGCCCAGGACAACGGCTGGTTCGATCGCGGCGTATTCGGGCTGGTGAACGTCGGCGGCAAGTCGTATCCCGAAGAACTGCGGCTGTACGCACTGCGGTTCCCGCTGCATCACGACAGCATCATCCGTCGCGAAGCCGCCAGGCATCGCATCGACCCGACCTGGGTGGCGGCCGAGATCCGCGCCGAGAGCGTGTTCAATCCGAAGGCGCGTTCGCACGCCGACGCGCGCGGCCTGATGCAAGTGCTGCCCAGCACCGGCGCCGGCATCGCCAAGCGCCTGGGCCTGCCGTGGCGCGGAGGCGACAGCCTCTACGACCCCGAGTTCAACATCCAGCTCGGCAGCGCGTATCTGCGCGAGATGGAGGACAAGTACGGCATGACCTACGTCGCCATCGCCGCCTACAACGCCGGTCCGGCGCCTGTGGCGCGCTGGCAGTCGCAGCGCCCGGGCATGGACGCGGATTTCTGGATCGAAACCATCAGCTATAAAGAGACCCGCGATTACGTCGCGCGCATCCTCGCCTTCAGCGTGATCTACGACTGGCGGCTCAACCGCACCGCGATGCCGATCACCGACCGCCTCGCCGGACGCATCGTCGATACCCGCAAGACCTTCGTCTGTCCGTCTCCGGAATTGCCGGCACCGCCGCCGGCCTCGCCAGCGCCCGCACCCGCGCGCAAGAGTCAGCGGTGAACCGCAGCATCGTCGTGCTGGGCGGCAGCGGCTTCGTCGGCCGCGCGCTGGTCGCGCGGCTGCTGGCGCAGGGCGAGCGCGTGCGCGTACTCTCGCGCAGCGCGGACACCCGCGCCCGCATTCCCGCGGGCGCGGCGCTGGCGACGGGCGATGTCTTCGATGCGGACTTCCTGCGCGAAGCCTTCGACGGCGCCGACGCGGCGATCAATCTCGTCGGCATCCTCAACGAGCGCGGCGACGACGGCAGCGGATTCCGCAAGGTCTACGTCGAACTGGCGGAGCGGCTGCTCGACGCGATGCAGCGCACGGGCATGCGCCGGCTGCTGCAGATGAGCGCACTGCATGCGGGCGACGGCGAAAGTCATTACCTCAAGGCGCGCGGCGAAGCCGAAGCGCGGGTCCGCGCGTCGGACGTCGACTGGACGTTGTTCCGCGCATCGGTGATCGCCGGTCCGGGCGACGGCCTGTTCTGCCGCTTCGCGCAACTGCTGCGATTCGCGCCGGGGCTGCCGCTGGGCGGCGCCGATGCGCGCTTCCAGCCGGTGTGGATCGGCGATGTCGTCGAGGCCTTCGTGCGCGCGCTGGACGACGATGCCAGCATCGGCCGCAGTTACGACCTGGTCGGGCCCGAAGTCATGACGCTGGGCGAGATCGTGAAACTCACCGCGAAAACGAAAGGCTGGACGCGGTTCGTACTGCCGCTGCCCGCCGCGCTGGGCCGGGTCCAGGCGGAAGTCGGCGAACATCTGCCGGGCAAACCGATCAGCCGCGACAACTGGCGCTCGCTGCAGCGCGATTCGACCAGCGACGACAACGGCCTGCCGAAGCTCGGCATCGCACCCACCGATGTCCGCGCCAAACTGCCGGAGATTCTCGGCGTCGCCGCGTGATCGCGGCATAATGTTCAGCACGCCATCGTATTCGGACCGAGGACAACGTCATGGGATTGCTCGACGGCCTGCTGGGCCACGCCGGCGAAAAGCCGCTGGAGAAGATCGAAGAGGAATTCGCGCCGCTGCTCGCGCCGGGCGAGACCCTGCAGCGTGCGTTCGCGCTGATCCGCGACCTGATCGTGTTCACCGACCGCCGCGTCATCCTGGTCAACAAGCAGGGCCTGACCGCGAAGAAGACCGAGTACCGCAGCATCCCCTACCGTGCGATCACCATGTTCTCGCTGGAAACCGCGGGCCATTTCGATCTGGAAGCCGAGCTGCGGATCTGGTTGTCGGGACAGGCCGCGCCGATCGAGCTGCATCTGGGCCGAAACTCCGGCGCGCAGCAGATCGTCGCGCTTCTCGCGCAGCACGCACCGAAATGATGCTTTTGTAGGAGGGCCTTCAGGTCCGAGCTCTTTGCATCACCCGCCTCAGGCAAACAAACAACGTTTCGCAGCATAGCCTTCATTCCCGATGAAATCCCACAAGCTCGGACCTGAAGGCCCTCCTACAGACGATGCCAACGAACCACGCATGAACACCTATCTCGTCGGCGGCGCTGTCCGCGACAAATTGTTGGGCCTGCCCTGCGGCGACCGCGATTACGTGGTGGTCGGCGAAACGCCGGAAGCGATGCTGGCCGCCGGCTTCAAGACCGTGGGCAAGGATTTCCCGGTGTTCCTGCATCCGCAGACCGGCGAGGAATATGCGCTGGCGCGCACCGAACGCAAGTCCGGCCGCGGCTATCGCGGCTTCGTCGTCCACGCGGAGCCGACGGTAACGCTGGAAGACGACCTGATCCGCCGCGACTTCACCATCAATGCGATCGCCGAAGCCGCCGACGGCACGCTGGTCGATCCGTACGGCGGCGCGCGCGATCTCCAGGATCGCGTGCTGCGCCACGTCGGCGAGGCCTTCGTCGAGGATCCGCTGCGGGTGCTCCGCGCGGCGCGCTTCATGGCCCGCTTCGCCGCGCACGGTTTCACGGTAGCGCCCGAGACCATGTCGCTGATGCGCGAGATGACCGCCGCGGGCGAACTGGCCGACCTCACGCCCGAACGCGTCTGGCAGGAACTGTCGCGCGCGCTGGGATACGCGACGCCGTCGGCGTTCCTGCGCACGCTGCACGACTGCGGCGCACTGGCGGTGGTGCTGCCGGAAGTCGACGCGCTGTATGGCGTGCCGCAGCGCGCCGAATACCATCCCGAAGTCGATACCGGCGTGCATACCGAAATGGTCTGCGACATGGCCGCGCAGCTCGCGCCGGGCGACGACCTGGTCGGCTTCGCCGCGCTCACCCACGATCTGGGTAAAGCGCTGACTCCGAGCGATGAACTGCCCAAACACATCCTGCACGAACAGCGCGGCCTCGATCCGCTGCAGGCGTTGTGCGCACGACTGAAAGTGCCGACGGCGCACCGCGATCTGGCGCTGTCCGCCTGTCGCGAACACCTCAACGTGCATCGCCTGTTCGAATTGCGCAGCGGCAGCATCCACGATCTGTTCGCGCGCAACGACGGCTTCCGCCAGCCACAACGGATCGCGCTGCTCGCCACGGTCTGCGAAGCCGACAAGCGCGGCCGCGGCGGCATGGGCGAGTCCGATTATCCGCAGGCGGCGGAATTGCTGACACTGCACGCAGCGGCGCTGTCGGTGCGCGGCGCGGATGTGATCAAGGAAGGTCTGCAAGGCCCCGCGCTGGGCGAAGCGCTGCGACTGGCGCGGATCGATGCGATCCGCCGGGCGCGGAAACCCGCTTCCTGATAGACGAAGCGCGCAATGTCCCTGTGGGAGCGACGGAAGTCGCGACGATCTGCGGAAAGGCTTATCTCTGTTCGTCGCGACTTCCGTCGCTCCCACAGGGCTTTCGAACGTCCGCCTCAGCGGTTGTCGAGCTTCAACAACAGATCCCGCCAGGGCGTCAGTTGCGTCCCCAGGCCGGCGATCACGCCCAGCGTGTTCGCCAGCGCGTCCGCGCGGTCCATCATGCGGTACTCGGTCAGCGCGCCCTGCGCATATTCCAGACCGATGCCCATCAGCACCAGCGCCACGCCCACGCTGAGCAGCGAACGCCAGCGCGGATACAACTGCACCGCACCCGCGGCGAGCGCGGCATAGGTGAGGAAATGCTCGACCTTGTCGGTGCCCGAGGGCAGTCGACCGAGATCCGGCACCGGAATCAGCGACAGCACCACCACCAGCGCCACCGCGACGCACCACAGCGTCGACCACAGCAGCGGCCGGCGGAAGGGTTTCAGGGATCGGCCGATGCGCGGCGCGCGCGTTCTGTTGTCGGTGCTCACGGCTGGAGGCTCACAGACGGAAACTCAGGTCGCCGACCAGAAAGGCATGGTCGAGGCTGCTGTTGCGCGCGAAACCGATCGCCTGGAAGCGTTCGCCCATCTCGCCGGGCAAGGTCAGCTTCTTCGCCTGCTGGCGGAAGGCGTAGCGCGCGACCTCGTCGGCAGTCCGGCTTTCGTATTCGCCGAGACGCTGATCGAGGCCGTTGCCGATCAAAAAACTCGCCTGCGAGCAATACCCCGAGAATTCCAGGCCCGCGCCGGTGCCGGCTTCGGCCAGTGCGGTGAAATCGACAGAAACGGTCACGTCCTGCAGGCCCACGCGCGCGAACACGTTGTCGGTCATGCGATGGCGATGGAACGCGCGCAGGGTGCCGTCCACGCGACGCGCGTCGTAATACTCGCGGCGCGGGTACCCGTAATCGACCAGCAACAGCGCGCCGGTCTGCAGGCCGCCGATCACCGCCTGCAGCCAGTACGGCAGCTGCGGCAGCACTTCCGACCGGTAACCGTCGCGCAACGGATGTTCGCACTGGCGCTCGACGTGACGCACCGCGGCGCTGAGCAGCGCATCGGCGGGCCGATCCACGCGCACGAAATCGCCCTGCGCATCGAGCGCCACGTGTTCTTCGTAGATTTCGCCTTCGATCACCGCGAACCGCGACGTCGGCAGCGCGTCGATCACTTCGTTCGCGAACACCACGCCGTTCCAGGGCTCGTTGATCGGCGTCTGCAGCCATTCGACGCGCGTGAAGATCTCCGGCGCCAGCCGCGCGTGCAGGCGCTCGCGCTGGCGTTCGCGCAGATCGGCGCTGGGTTCGAGGATCGCGTAACGCCCCGGCATCGCGCCGGTGGCGAGCAGCCGCCCGATCGCGGCTTCGGCGAACGCGCCGGTGCCGCCGCCGATTTCCATGAACACCGCATCGTCGCCGAGCGGGCGCAGCACCGGCGCCAGCGCGTCGGCCACGCACTCCGCGAACAGCGGGCCGAGTTCAGGCGCAGTGACGAAATCGCCGCCCGGCCCAAGTTTGGTGGCGCCCGCACTGTAGTAACCCAGCCCCGGCGCGTACAGCGCCAACTCCATGAACCGCCAGAACGGAAGCGCCCCGCCGTTGCTCACGATCTGATCCTGGATCAGCGACGCAAGATGCGCGCTGTGCGCCTTCGCATCGGCGTCGAGATCGTCGTCGTACTGCATGCGCCAGCTCTGTTGCGATGGGCCCACAGGATAACGAATCCCGACGCCCGCGGCGCTTTCCCGCAGGGTCCGGCGGCGCGCCCGCCGTGGGCAGGACGACGTCGCGCAGCGCTGGATTCAGTCGTCCCGCGTCTCTTTGCGGCTCTCTCTGCGGATCTCCCTGCGCGCGAACCACCACAGGTACAGACCCAGGCCGATCATGAAAGCGAGGCCGCCGAGGGTCATCCAACCGACCGGCTTGGCGAACAATTCGGAGAGGATGGGATGCATGGCCGTACTCCAGTCTGGATTGGCATGAGCTTGCGCCGCCCCCGGGCACGACCATTTGACTATGATCAAATGCCCCTGGAATCGATCGCCGGACGTCCCGCATGCCCCATCCTCGCCCCGTCGCCCTGGTCACCGGCGCAGCACGCCGCCTCGGCGCGGCGATCGCGCGCCGCCTGCACGCGGCCGGCTACGATCTCGTCCTGCATTACCGTCGCTCCGCCGCGGACATGGCCACGCTGGTCGCGCGACTGGAGGGCGAGCGCCCCGGCAGCGTGCTCACCCTGCAGGCCGATCTGGCCGAATACGACCGCCTGCCCGAGCTGGTGGCGCACACGATCGGGCGCTACGGCCGTCTGGATGCGCTGGTGAACAACGCCTCGGCGTTCTCGCCGACGCCACTGGGCACCATCACGCCCGCCGACTGGGACGCGCAGTTCCTGATCAATGCCCGCGCACCGCTGGTGCTCGCCCAGTCCGCCGCCCCGCACCTGAAAGCCACGCGCGGGGCCATCGTCAATCTCGTCGATCTCTATGCCGAACGCCCGCTGCGCGATCACGTCGTGTATTGCATGAGCAAGGCCGCACTGGTCGCCGCCACCCGTGCGCTGGCGCTGGAACTGGCGCCGGAGGTGCGGGTCAACGCGATCGCGCCAGGGGCGATCCTGTGGCCGGACGACGGCAAGGCCGAAGCCGCGAAGTCCGCACTGCTGGCGCGTACGCCGTTGGGGCGTACCGGCAGCGAGGACGAGATCGCCGACGCGGTGCTGTGGCTGCTGCAGGGCGCCGGCTACACCACCGGCCATGTCCTGCCTGTGGACGGCGGCCGGCTGCTGCAGGGCTGAGTCCGCGCGCTACAGCCGTGGACTCGGGCTTCGACGCGCTCAGCGCTTCGGCGCGAACGCGGTATCCAGCGACAGGCCGCGGAATTCGGCCGGGGTTTCGTGCGCCACCGCGTACCGGTACAGCGCGGCGGAATAGATGCCGCTCAACGCCGCCTGGGTCACGCCCAGCACCAGCACGCCGATCACGAAGACCGCGGCCACGCCGATCGCCAGGCCCACCGATGCCTGCCACGCGAAGAAAGTCGCGCCAGCACCGACCAGGATGACCAGCGTGGTGATCAGGCCGAACGCGGCGCCGATGCCGACGTTGCCGATGGCGTTCTCGCCCCAGGTCTTCTTCAGCAGCGCGACGCTTTGCTTCAGCGCGTCGACCGGGCCGACATTGCGGTTGACCAGCACCGGCACCACCAGGAAGGTCGCGAGCGTCCAGGCCATGCCCAGGCCGCTGCCGATCAGGCGCACGATGATGTTGTTGTCGCGGTTCTTCAGCGACTGCAGCAGCACGCCGACGGTCGCGGCGATGGCAGCGTAGCCGAGGATCGCCGGCAGCCGGGCCTTCGCGGCGCGGATGCCGTCGGAGAACGTCGGGTCGCCGCCTTCCAGCCGGATCGTCGCCGCAGCCACCAGCGCGCTGTTGAAGAAGACGATCACGCTGTACTGGCAGAAATAGAAGACGAAACCAAGCACCGCGCCGAAGACGTTGAAGCCGTCGGCGAACAGTTTCAGCGCGAAGATCGGCAGCGCGAACGTCGCCAGTACCAGCAGCGTGGCCAGCGAGGACAGGATCGGAAACAGCATCAGTTCCTTGTCGGCGCGCAGCACCGACGCGCTGGCCTTGACCAGCCCCCAACTGCGCGAAAATCTCTCGAACATCGCCTGCGCCCTCCGCGGACACGGTGTGTGAAGGCGCTATCGTGGGGCGGACGCTTGCGCCGGACAAGCGCTGGAAGTCACCTCTTGCGGGTGAGATCCATCACCCGTCGGCGCTCGGATCGAGCGGATTCGGATCGAAAACCGCCGCGAACGCCACGTCGCGGTCAGAGGCGCCGGCCCAAAGGTCGGCCAGCGTCCGCCCGCTGCGCGGATCGACGAAGTCCGGCGCGATGTCCGCCAGCGGCTTCAGCACGAAGGCATGCTTCAACTCGTCGCGCGGCAATTGCAGGTGACCGGGGCCGTCCAGCACCAGGTCGTCGTAGAACACGATATCGATATCCAGCGTCCGGTCGCCGCAGCGCGGCCCGCTGCGGTCGCGACCGTGCGCGTCCTCCAGCGCGTGCAGCCAGTCGTTGAGCGCGATCGGATCGAGATCGCTGTCGATCACTGCCCCGGCGTTGAGGAAATCCGGCCCGCTGAAACCGACCGCCGGAAAACGATAGACCACCGACGCCGCGATCGCGCCGAAACGCGCGCGCAATGCCATGAACGCCGATCGCAGATTGTCTTCCGGCCGCTGGTTGCTGCCGAGACTCAGGAGGGCCTTGCCCATCGGTGTATTCCTCAGGGCCGGCTGCGTTCGATGATCACGCCCACCGCGCGCGCGCCGCGCACCGCGCCGGGCTTGCTCAGCTTCAGGCGCACGTGCGAGACCGCGAACTCGGCCAGGATGATCCCGGCGCAGCGTTCGGCCAGGGTTTCGACCAGCCCGAACGACGACGCGGACACGTATTCGATCAGACGCTTGCTGACAGCCTTGTAGTTGAGGGTATCGGCGATATCGTCGCTCGCCGCCGGCTTGCGGTTGTCGAACGCCATTTCGATATCGAACAGCAGCGACTGGCGGATACGGCGCTCCCAGTCGTAGATGCCGATCAGCGTCTCGATTTCGAGCGCTTCGATGAAGACCTTGTCCATGAGCCGGGCGTCGGAATCGGAGGGATGGGCATGTTAACCGCTCCATGTATTCCCGTAGAGCGGGCTTCAGCCCGCTGCTTCGCCCCCTCCCATTCGCGCTGCGCGCGAATCTCCCTCCCCCGCATGCGGGGAAGGGTTGGGGTGAGGGGAAGGTGGCGGGCCGAAGCCCGCTCCGCATCCGATTCGCGAGTCAGCCCACCGGCGTCAGCGTCGCCATGTCCCAACGCGGCACGACGTGGACGGCCGCATCGCTGCGCTGTCCGGCTTCGAGCCGCAGCGCGCCGGCGAAAGCGATCATCGCGCCGTTGTCGGTGCACAGCTCCGGGCGCGGGAAGCAGACCCGGCCGCCGCGCTTGGCCGCCATCGCCTGCAGTCGCGCGCGCAGGCGTGTGTTCGCGCCCACGCCGCCGGCGACCACCAGCACATCGCAGCCGGCGGCCTGCAGCGCGCGTTCGCACTTGATCGCCAGGGTGTCCACCACCGCATCCTCGAAGCCGCGGGCGATGTCGGCGCGGGTCGCGTCGGTCCGGTCGCTGTCGCGCCAGGCCAGCAGCACCTGGGTCTTGAGCCCGCTGAAGCTGAAATCCAGCCCGGGCCGGTCGGTCATCGGCCGCGAGAACCTGAAGCGGCCGGGCGTCCCCTGCTCGGCCAGGGCCGCCAGTTGCGGGCCGCCCGGGTACGGCAGGCCCATGAGCTTGGCGGTTTTATCGAAGGCCTCGCCCGCGGCGTCGTCCAGCGTGTCGCCGAGCAACCGGTAGCTGCCGATGGCGTCGACGGCCACCAGCTGGCTGTGGCCGCCGGAGACCAGCAGGGCCACGAACGGCGCTTGCGGCGGGTCGTGTTCCATCAGCGGCGCCAGCAGGTGACCTTCCATGTGGTGAACGCCGATCGCCGGCAGATCCAGCGCCCAGGCCAGCGACCGCGCCAGGCCGGCGCCGACCAGCAGCGCCCCCACCAGCCCGGGGCCGGCGGTGTAGGCCACTCCGTTCAGGTCGCCGATCCTGATGTCGGCCTCGGCCAGGGTCTGGCGGATCAGCGGCAGCAGTTTGCGCACGTGGTCGCGACTGGCCAGCTCCGGCACCACCCCGCCATACTCGGCGTGCAGGGCGATCTGGCTGTAGACCGCATGCGCCAGCAGCCCTGCAGCCCCGGGCCGGGCGGTGTCGTAGACGGCCACGCCGGTCTCGTCGCAGCTGGTTTCGATACCGAGGACTTTCACAGGAAGAGGCGGCCGGGGGAACGGGGGCGGTAGTTTATCCCCGCCTCGGACGGATGGTCGCTTTTGAACTTGCCCGGCGGGGCCGACGCCGTTATCATGCGCGGCTCGCCCGGACGGACCGGGTGGTGCAGATGCCATCGCACGCGTTCCTTCGCAAGAGCCCGGCCGGCTGGCCGGCTTCCCAAAAAGCCCGAGATTCCTATGCCCAGCGTCAAAGTCCGCGAAAACGAGCCCTTCGAGTTTGCCCTGCGTCGCTTCAAGCGCACCTGCGAGAAAGCCGGCGTCCTCGCCGAAGTCCGCAAGCGCGAGTTCTACGAAAAGCCGACCCAGGAGCGCAAGCGCAAGGCCGCCGCGGCGGTGAAGCGCCAGGCTCGCCGCAGCTCGCGCGACGCCACCAAGCGTCAGCGTCTGTACTGAGCCAAGTACGACTGATTCCTGCGCGGCCCCGCGGTCGCGATCCACAGTGAATCCCGAAGCCGGCCGCGCTCTGCGTTGCCGGCTTTTTGTGTTTCCGGTCTTTACCGGCCACCCCATCCCTTCGGTCCGATCCCTGCGGGCCGCGTCACACGGAGTTCCGCCATGAGCCTCAAGCAACGCCTCACCGACGACATGAAAGCCGCCATGAAGGCCGGCGAAAAAGAGCGTCTGGGCACCATCCGCCTGATGAACGCCGCGATCAAGCAGAAGGAAGTGGACGAACGCGTCGAGGTTGACGACTCCCAGGTGCTGGCGATCCTCGAAAAGATGATGAAGCAGCGCAAGGACTCGGTGAGCCAGTACGAAGGTGCCGGCCGCGAGGATCTGGCCGCGGTCGAACGCGCCGAGATGGCGATCATCGTGCAATACCTGCCGGCCAAACTCGGCGAGGCCGAAGTGCTGGCGGTGATAGATGCCGTCATCGCCGAGATCGGGGCCGGCGGCCCGGCCGACATGGGCAAGGTCATGGGCGCGGTCAAGCCGAAGCTCGCCGGCCAGGCCGACATGGGCGAGGTGTCGAAGCTGATCAAGCAGCGTCTGGCCGGCTGAACACGCCTCTGAAGCCGCCCCGGATGACCGTGCAGCCCACCGTCGCCATCCGCCCGGCCGTCCCCGCCGACGCTGGGCTGATCCTCGCCTTCATCCGCGAGTTGGGCGAATACGAACAGCTGTCGCACGAGGTCGTCGCCGACGAGGCCGGGCTCGCCGCGCAGTTGTTCGGCGAGCGCCCGCGCGCCGAGGTGCTGATCGCCGAAGTCGACGGCATCGCCGCCGGTTTCGCGCTGTTCTTCCACAATTTCTCGACCTTCCTCGGCAAGCCGGGCCTGTATCTCGAAGATCTGTTCGTGCGCCCGGCCTGCCGCGGACATGGCCTGGGCAAGCGACTGATGGTGCGATTGGCGCAGATCGCCGTCGAACGCGACTGCGGCCGCTTCGAGTGGTCGGTGCTCGACTGGAACACGCCGGCCATCGATTTCTACCGCAGCCTCGGTGCGGCCGGCATGGACGAATGGACCGTGCAGCGCGTCAGCGGCGATGCGCTGCGGGCGCTGGCGGAAGGCGATTCCGGCAACGCCTGATGCGGCCGGACCGCGGCCCACGCGACATCCCGCCTTCTTCCGGCCGCCCGCATCGCTGCGTTCCGTGCCGTCGGACGCTGTCGTCCCCATGTTTCACCCGACGTTGGCGACCGACCTGCTAGAACCCGTGGCAAACGCCCACACCCTCTTCCGAGCTCATGACGCCAGCACCGCCGCCATCCGCACGCATCCGCAAACATCTGCTCCGCCTGCAGCGCAGCCTGCCTGCAGCCTTGGCGAACCGCTTCGTGGAGATCGACGTGCTGGCGCAGTCGGCGGCGCTGTCGTTCTACGGCCTGCTCTCCCTGGCGCCTCTGCTGGTGCTGTTGCTCTGGATCACCGCCTCACTGTATCCCAGCGCGCAGGACGCGCTGGTGGCCCAGGTCGGCCAGATCGCCGGCGACGGCGGCATCATCGTCGCCCGCACCGTGCTGAAGAACGCGACCGCCCAGCCCGGCGTGGGCTCGATGGCCGGCCTGTGGAGCACCCTGCTGTTGTTCGTCGGCGCCACGGCCGTGTTCGCCCAGCTGCAGAACGCGCTGAACATGATCTTCCGTACCGACCGCCAACGTCTGGACGGCATCGTCGCATGGCTCAAGAAGCGGGTGTTCTCGTTCGGCGTGGTGCTGGCGCTGGGCTTCCTGCTGATCGTGTCGATGATCGCCACCACCGCGCTGCAGGTCGCCTTCGCGCGGCTGCCGTCGCTGCTGCCGGCGGTGAGCTACGCCACCATGCTGGTGCTGTACGCACTGGCATTCGCCTTCCTCTATCGCTACTTGCCCGACCGCCCGGTGGCGTGGCGCCAAAGCCTGCTCGGCGGGTTGATCACCTCGGGCCTGTTCGCGCTGGGGCGCTACGGGATCGGTCTTTACATCGCCACCGCGGCCCCCGGCAGCGCCTACGGCTCGATGGGCGCACTGGTGATCATGGTGGTCTGGATCTATTACGCGACGGTGGTCTTCCTGGTCGGCGCACTGATCACCGCAGTGATCGACGAGCGCCTGCGTGCGCGCAGGACGCTGCGCGAGGCGGGCCTGCAGACCGATCTGTCGCCCGATGCCGGTCGCGCGACCTTGCCCGCGCCGCCCGCCGGATGACCGGTCGCGCTCACTGGCCGACGCAGCGCGTGGCATCCTAGCGACATGGCCCGCATCCCCGACGCTTTCATCGACGACCTGCTCGCGCGCACCGATATCGTCGAGCTGGTCGGGTCGCGCGTGCCGCTCAAGCGGCAGGGCAAGGAATACTCGGCGCGCTGCCCGTTCCACGACGAGCGTTCGGCGTCGTTCACGGTGTCGCCGACCAAGCAGTTCTACCACTGCTTCGGCTGCGGGGCGCACGGCACCGCGATCAGCTTCCTGATGAATTACGACCGTCTCGAATTCCTCGATGCGGTGGACGAACTCGCCAAGCGAGTCGGCATGGAAGTGCCGCGCGACACCCAGCAGCGCAACGCCACACCGGACAGCATCGATCAATACGCGGCGCTGGAGGCGGCCAGCAAGTTCTTCCAGAAACAGCTGACGATCAGCGACAAGGCGCGCGGCTATTTCGACCGCCGCGGCGTCGACGACGCGATTCGCGGCCAGTTCGGCCTCGGCTATGCGCCCGACGGTTTTTCGGCGCTGCGCGATGCGCTGGGCACCGACCCGCGGCGGATGGCGCTGCTGGAGCGCGTCGGCCTGTTCTCGAAGAACGACAAGGGCCACGTCTACGACAAGTTCCGCGACCGGGCGATGTTCCCGATCCACGATCGCCGCGGACGCACCATCGCGTTCGGCGGGCGCGTGCTGGATCCCGAGGATTCGCCGAAGTATCTCAACTCGCCGGAAACGCCGCTGTTCCACAAGGGCCGCGAACTCTACGGGCTGTGGCAGGTGCGGCAATCGAACCAGAAGATCGAACGGCTGATCGTGGTCGAAGGCTATATGGACGTGATCGCGCTGTTCCAGCACGGCATCACCCAGGCGGTGGCGACGCTGGGCACCGCGACCACGCCCGACCACGCCGAACTGCTGTTCCGCAACGCGCCGGATGTGTATTTCTGTTTCGACGGCGACCGCGCAGGACGCGGTGCAGCCGGCAAAGCGATGGAATCGGTGCTGCCGCGGATGAAGGACGGCCGTCAGGCGTTCTTCCTGTTCCTGCCCGATGGCGAAGACCCGGACACACTGGTGCGCAGCGAAGGCAGCGCAGGTTTCGACGTGCGCCTGCGCGACGCAACGCCGCTGTCGACGTTCTTCTTCGACGAACTGGCGAAGGACGTGAACCTCGGCACGCTCGACGGCAAAGCCCGGCTGGCGGAGCGCGCGAAGCCGCTGCTGGCGCAGATTCCCGACGGCGCTTTCGGCGATCTCATGCGCCAGCGCCTGACCGAGCTCACCGGCGTCGGCGCGCGCGCGAACGCGAACGCATCTTCGGCCGCGCAACCCGCGCGCGCGCGCGCGCAACCCGGGCCGACGCAGAAGCGCAGCCTCGTGCGCAGTGCGATCGCGCTGCTGCTGCAGCAACCGTCGCTGGCGCTGGCGCTGGAACCCCCCTACACCTTCGATATCCTGCGTCAGCCCGGCATACCGCTGCTGACGGAACTGGTGACGCTGGTGCGCGAACGTCCGGACATCACCACCGGCGGCGTGCTCGAACATTTCGCGGGGCGCGAAGAAGTCGCAGCGTTGCAGAAACTGGCCTCGCAGGACATGCCGGGCGAAGAAGCGCTGTGGCGCGACGAATTCCTCGACGCGATGGGGCAGCTCGAAAAGCAGACCCTGCTCCAGCGGATCGACGAATTGCAGGCGAAGCAGCGCGAAGTCGGACTGGACGACCACGACAAGGCCGAGATGCGCGCGCTGCTGCTGAGCAAGCTGCAGCCGGGACGCTGAGCCCGCGACCGACGACGCGGGAGAGTTGTGCTGTATCGAACAGCCATGCTCTACTCGCGCATCCACGGAGGGCGCCGATGTACACGATGTCGACAAGGATCCTGCGGGCAAGGCGGCTTGCGAATCTCACCCAGACGTCATTGGCCGCCAAGGTCGGCGTCCACCGCAGCGCAGTGGCGCAGTGGGAGCAGCCGAACGGCACCTCGCCCAGCGTCCAACATCTCGAACAGATCGCGACGCTGACCGGCGTGTACTTCGAATGGCTGGCGACCGGTCGCGGATCGATGCGCCCCAACGGAGGCGAATTCGACCCGACCATCGACATGCTGGATTTCGCGCAGACCGAATTCGAATGCAGGATCCTGGAATGCGCGCGCCGATTGTCGACGAAGAATCAGAAGATCGCCTGCGGGATTCTCGAACTGCTGGCCGGCTGATCCCGATCAGGCGAACGGATCAGGCCGACAGGTCCGGCAGGCGCCGACCGCTGCGAAACGGCCGTCACCCCCACACCTCCCGCATCACCCGCGCGAAGTTCCCGCCGAGGATCTTGGCGATGCGCGCATCGGAATGGCCGCGCGCGGACAGCATGCCGGCCAGCACTTCGAAGCGGTCGGCGGTGTTGAGATCCAGTGGGAACAGCTGCAGATCCGGATCGCGGTCCTTCTCGAAGATGCCGTCCTCGATCATGCCCCGCATGTATTCGGCATTGTCCTTGACGAACGCAGGCGTGAGTTCGATCGGCGAAATGCCGAGATCGGTGCCGATGCCGACGTGGTCTTCACCGCACAGATTCACCGCGTATTCGATATGCCGGATCACGTCGGCGGCCATCTGCTGGCCCTGTTTGCGGATGTAGGGCCAGAAGATGATGCCCAGCACGCCGCCGCGGTCGGCCAGCAATTTCAGTTCCTCGTCGTAGGACAGGCGCGGCACGTCGACCAGGGCGCGGCAGCCGCTGTGACCGATGAACACCGGCGCCTTCGAGGCGAGGATGGCCTCGCGCATCGTGCGCTGCGAGGCGTGGGCGAGGTCGATCACGATCTTTTCCGCATTCAACCGTTCCACCACCTGGTGCCCGAGGTTGCTCAGCCCGGCGTTGCCCGGCTCCATGCAGCCGTCGCCGATCAGGTTGCGGCGGTTGTGGGTGAGCTGCAATACGCGCAGGCCCATCTCGCGGAACATCGGGATGCGGTCGGGATCCTCGCCCAACGGCTCGGTGCCCTGGAAGGTGAAGATCATCCCGACCTTGCGTTCGCGGCGCGCACGCTCGAGGTCGGCATGGGCGCGTACGATCAGCATCGCATCGGGATAGCGTTCGATGACCGTCTTCCACTCGATCATGGTGCGCTTGGTGCGCTCGAACGCCGCATCGTCGTACCAGAACCGCCCCTGCGGCGCGGGCGCGATCATCGCGCCGCTGAGCCCGCAGTCGCGCAACGCCTGCAATGCGGCCGGAACGCCGGGGTCGCCTTCCTTCAGATAGAACAGATCGGTCCCGGTCAGCGCGTCGATCGCGATCGTGTCGCGGAAGGGCGGCCAAGCGGGAGCGGCCGCGCCGCTGCTGCCGGCCGCCAACGCCAGCGCACCGCAGCCGAGGGTCTTGAGGGCATCGCGACGGGTGACCATGGCATCCTCCGGAGGTGATGGGCAGAGTCCAGTGTAACGCTTCGAAATCAACGCACAATGTCATTCCAGAGCAGTCATGGCCGGCACAGCGCCTTCGCACGAATGATCATGAAACAGCGCTCATGGAAGACCAACTCGATTTTTCGCGGCAGATTGATCGAAAAACGCCGAAGGACGAAGTGCTGCCTTTGACCTGCGACAACTGCGTTATGGGCAGGCAATTCCTGGATAAAAATGACTGACGAAACCCACCGCTTCCGCATGCATTTCACGCCGACCTCGTGCACACGCTTCAACATGGTCGAGCGGATTTTCCCCGGCATGCACGAAGATCAGAGGCATTCTACAGAAAGCGATACGCGGGCAGGTCGCGTAGAAAATGGCTCAAACAGGGTGCAGCACTGCACCAGACCCAGCGTGCGAAGCCAATCGATCCATTCGTCTTACACGGCGCACGACAGGCCCATGCGGATGCGCTCCGCGGATCGCCGCATCCGGATGAAGACCGGACAGCCTGTACCATGCCGATACCAACGGCGATTTTCGGCGATTGAAAGCGAGCATCGACATGGATACTTTGGCGAATCCCATCATTCCGGACAATGGAACCGACCGCGAACCGCAGCCTCGCCCCCTTCCCTGTTCGATTTCCGTTCTGTGCGATATCCATCCGGCCTGATGATTTTTGATGACAGCCTTCAGTTATTCGATCGCCTCGCGCAATAAATCGACCTCGCTCGCGACCGCTTCGATGCGCGATTTCGAGCTGGAAGACGAATGCACGGTCGGTGCGGACGAGGTGCTGAATACCGACACGACAACCCCTTACTGCGTAGATGCGGAAACGGGCCGCATGATCCTGGTCGAGACGCCTTCGACCCTCGATTTGTCCGCGCAGCCCTTCTTCTACTCGGCCCAATATCAGTACGCGAAACGGGTATTCTCGATCGACCTGGATCGGTTCAACGCGGCATGCGACCGGTTGGCGGACCCGCGGCGCTTGCTGCTGATCCATTCGACAGGCCGATGCGGCTCGACGCTGCTCACGAACGCTTTGAACGAAGTTCCCGAGGTATCGGCGATTTCCGAGCCCGATGTCTTCACCCAATTTTCGATGGCCGGCGGACAAATCGACCGGGAACTTCGCGCCGTGCTGGGGCGAACCTATAGAAGTTGCATAAGGCTGTTATGCAGGTCCCCGCACGCATTGCATGCGATAAAATTCAGGAGCATCGTCTGCGAACACTCGGACCTGCTGTCCGAAGCGATGCCCGCAGCATTGCAACTGTTCGTCTATCGCAATGCGATCGACGTGGCGGCGTCGACCGCCCGCATCGCCGGCCACGACCCATCGACCTGGATTCTCGACCAGACGCAGCGACGCGGCTGGCTATCGCTTGCCCCATTGCTCGCGTCCATCGACGCTCCGGCGACCGCATACGACGTGTATGCCGCTCTGTGGGCCGGCCCGGTGCTGCGATATATCGAACGTCGATGCGAGTCCGCCTGGATCGGCGCGCTGCGTTACGAAGATCTGGCGACGAATCGCGGGCGCACGATCGAAGAGCTGCTGGATCGTTGCGGGTTAAAACGGAACGAACCCATCGGCTGTTTCGATGCCTTCTTCCGCGATTCTCAAGCGGGTACGCATCTTGCGCTGGACACGATCAATCCGCATTCCGCGCTGTCCGAGCAACTCGCATCGCCGGAATTAGGCCGCCGGATTCGCGACAGCCTGCTGCGCATCGACGACGCATTGGTTCCGGACATGGTTCTCCCGGGCACCTTCGGCATGACGGCCTGAGTTCTGACAAGTCGTTCAGAATCCGTGAAATCATGCCCGGACCGACGATCCGCTCGCCTTCGACAAGCCCCATGCGTTAGTCTGTCCCTATGCGAAATGCACACTGGATCTGGGTATGGACATGAGCCGGAACGGGAATTCCAGCATCGGCTGCGGCACGTCGCGCCGTTCAGTTTCATGCACAACACGCGCAATTCTGGCTGTCCTGCTGTGCGTGATGTCGTCGTCGGCATGGGCCCAGGCATTCGCCTTGAGCTTCGACGACGGCTTCGACACCCGCAAGCAATCGGATGCGGCGAAGTGGAATCGACAACTGCTCGACGCGTTGTCCGACGCGAAAGCGACATCGATATTCTTTCCTGCCGCCGGCAGGGTCGACAATGCCGAAGGTCTGGCATTGGTCCGCGCATGGGGCGATGCGGGAAATGTCATCGGCAACCATACCTATACGCACCCCAATCTGAATGCGGAGTCGGTCAGCGCACAAGATTTCATCGCCGATGTGGAAAGGGCCGATGCCTTGTTGCGACAGATGCCGGGATGGTCGCCAAAATTCCGCTTCCCTTATCTCAAGGAAGGCGCGACCGCCGCCGAGCGCGACGCGGTGCGCGACTGGATGCGGCAACACGGCTACCGACCCGCACCGCCCAGCATCGACACCAGCGACTGGTACTACAACCAACGGTACCTGGATATCTTGTCCAAGTGCACGGAGTGCGAATTGACACCGATCAGGCAGGCTTATCTCGATCACCTTTGGGACCGTGCACAATACTACGACGGCCTGGCGCGGAAGATCCTCGGCCGAAGCCCCAGGCATGTGGTGCTGTTGCACACCAATGCGATCAATGCGCGGTTTCTTCCGGAAATCATCGAGATGTTCCAATCCCGCGGATGGCGCCTCATCGACCCGAAACGCGCCTACCGCGATCCACTCTATCGGATGAAGCCGGACGCACTTCCCGCAGGCGAGAGCATCGTCTGGGCACTGGCGAAAGAGCGCGGATATCCGGACTTGCGTTATCCGGCAGAGGATTCCATCTATGAACAACCGGAACTCGAGCGGCTTGGGCTGTGATTCCGAAAGCATGCAGTGGCCGCAGGCCTATACAGTCATTCGATGTGCAGCGGCGTGAAACTGTCACGATTGTATCTGGCAAATCGCCGTGCTAGTGTCGGGCGCGGCCTGTTTTCTGCGCTTCTGCGGCGCGACGGTGCCGTCGCCCGATGGATCAGATCGAAGGATCGGATCGAAGCGCCAGTCTCGTCGGCCGTGAGGGTCGCCATGACGGATCAATCCTCCGTTCGTGCAATATCGGGATGAAACCAGTCTTCCCACAATCCAGGAGAGTTTCAATGTCGGACAATAACAAGCTTATTCAGGACCTGACCCAGGAACAGATCGACGAAGTGGCCGGCGGCCAGGGAGAAATCCTCGCCCGGTACTTGCGCCTCAGCCCGGAAAATACCAAAGGCGGAGTACAAATCAACTGAGCCATAGATCCACATGGCAATGTTGAAGGCGGCACCGAACATCCGGTGTTGTCATGTCACATGGATGTGACGTTCGCGAATCAAGCATGCGACCGCTGCTTTAGGCAGCAGCAAGTCCGGACAAGTGCCGGACTTGCGTTTCGAAACGAACGGTGAGGACACATGGGTCGGGCACTGGAATGTCCGCTTCGAAGTGCGTTTGATTTCCCGAGCCACGTAACCTCCCTGTTGTCAGAGACCCAGCTATTCTGAAGCCTAGGTATTCTCCGGTGCCGTCGTTTATTGGGGAAGACGGCATGCACTCCACGCGGGTGAACGGATGTGCACCGACGGCTTCTGTCGAGAGTCCCAATACCCGCAAATGATCTGTCGGCAGCTCTCGCTCGGCGTTGAATCCGGCCTTGCCGCGTCGACTCAACGCTTCGACGATGCCCTTTCCTGGTCCTTACTCAACCTTTTCTCCAATCAAGTATGCCGAACGGAAGCAGTGTCGTGATTGTTGGCGCAGGAGATCTCGGTCTGCGCATCGCGCTGCGCTGCGCCGCTACGGCGGGTATCCATCGAATTTGGCTGGCCGGCCGCAACCCGGCGCGCGGCCACGTGGATGCGAGCCTGATAGACGCTTGCAGCGTCGGCGCCGCAGTCGCCTTCCGGCATGTCGATGCCTTGGATGAAGAAGATGTGAGGGCGCTGCTGTGCGAACTGCAGCCCCATGCACTCGTGCAATGCGCTTCGATGCACTCGCCGTGGTTGTTGCGCGAATCGCCCGGCCCGACGGCGGAGGCGTTGCTGCGAGCCGGCTTCGCGAGCGAGTTGTCGGCCCAGTTGCCGATCGCGACTTCGGTGCTCTCGGCGGCCCGCCGCGTCGGATTCGATGGCCCGATCATCAATTGCTCCTATCCAGATGTCGTCAACGCGGTTCTGCATCGAATCGGCATCGCGCCGACTTTCGGCATCGGCAATGCGGGCATGATCCATATGCTCGCCCAGAGCGCTCTGCGCGCTCGTGGCGATCGTCGCAAACTGCACACACTGGCCCATCATGCGCACGTTTCGATGACGACGACCTCACGTTTTCCGGTCGATCCGGACATGTCCACGCCGCGATTCTTCCTCGATGGCGAGGAGCACGCCCCTGCATCCGTTTTTGCGGGCGCGCGTGCGATCGCAACCGATCGCCGCTTGAACGAGATCACCGCAGCGCACGCGGTCTCGATGATTCAAAGCTATCTGGGCCTTGCTCCCGAACTCTCCACATCCGCGCCGGGCGTTTTCGGCATGCCTGGCGGCTGGCCGGTCATGGTTGCGCGCGGTGCGATCGATCTGGATTTCCCCAGCGGCATCACCAGACAGGACGTCCTGGGCTTCAACCAGCAAGCGGCGCGAATGGACGGGGTGGCCGATATCGACGACGACGGCACGGTACATTTCACGGACAGGCTCTGCGCGGAACTGCAGCCGCGATGGCCGCAACTCGCGGCCCCGCTCGCCCCATCCGATAGCATGCTCCGCTATCGAACACTTCATGCAGCGATTCGTGCGGAGGCGATGTGACCGTCCTTTATGGGCTGTTCGCGAAAACCGCGAAGGGCCGCCAGCGTTTCCAGGGCGAGCTGCAAGCACTGCTCCCGCCCGGATTCCCGCAGAACCCAGAAGCGTGGTGGGCCGATACGGATGCGGGCGTCGCCCTGTATTCTCCCCGTACTTTGAACGATGCGTCGGGCTCCGTCGCTTTCGCGCTCGCACTGTCGGGCGCGCCTTCGCAGGCATCGAACCCCGCAGAGCCGCGGGGGCGCCACGCTACAACGCTCGACGATGTGTGCCGGCACGGGCTGGACGCGGTGGGCGAGTTGCGCGGCGAATTCGTATTCGCGCACTGGGACGGACCGCGTCGTACGCTTGCGCTGGCGAGGGACCACGTCGGGCAGCGCAACATGTTCATCCGCGACGACGGCGATATTCTCCTGGTGTGCTCGGAGTTCGCGCCGTTGATCGAAGACCCCGGGTTCGATCGTCGTCTGGACGCCGAATCGGCATTCAATTTCCTCTGCTTCGGCATGCCGCCCACGGGGCGCACCCTGGCCGCTCGCATCGCCTGCGTACCCGCCGCGCATGCGTTGGTGTGGTCGCCGGGGCGCCCGTTGTTTCTGCGGCGCTACTACTCTCCGATCGGATTCGACGATCGCAAGGTCGCCGACGAGGCGTGGCGACAGCGAATCGTCGATACGCTCGACGACGCGATCGGATCGTGCGAGGGCGGCGGGCAAAGCGCGTTGCTGCTTTCCGGCGGCGTTGATTCGTCGTACATCGCGATGACCTGCGCCGCACGCTGCGGCGCAGAAGGATACGAAGCGTATACCGTCGAATTCGAAGATGCCGACATCGAAAACGAAACCGCGTACGCGGCGCTGGTCGCGCGAACGGCAGGCATCAGGCATCGCGTGGTGCCCATGTCGATCAGCGACGCCGGAAAAAGTCTCGACGCAGTGCTTGGGCTCCCGCAACCATGCAGTGCCTGGGCTGCCGCCACGCACCATCACCTGGCCGCGCGTATCGGCGCCGACGGGCATCGACAAGTGTTGTCCGGGCTCGGGGCCGACGAAGTGTTCGGTGGTTATTCCCAGTACCTGGGGTCCTATCGCATCTTGCGCAGACAGGCGGATGCATGGCCGCAGACATGCGCCATCGACGCTTTCGACGGCCTGTTGCTGCAACCGGCGCCGGCGCGGGAAAAGCTTTTCCACGGCGTGCCGCGTTTCTTCGACCGGGCTGCCCAGGTCGCAGGCATGCATCGGCCCTTCGACCGCTTCGATCATGCGTCCCGTTCCGTGGAATTCTATCGAGAGTGCCGGCGCATGAAACCGGATGCGCATTTGTTCGAACTGATGGTCGCGCACGAATGCCAGCACAGGATTCCCGACCTTCTGCTTGCCGGCTTCGAACAGATCACCCGCGCTGTCGGCGTAGCGGTTCACTATCCCTTCCTCGACCCGCGCGTCGTCTCGATCGCTTGCGCGCTTGGCGCGAGCGAGCGCTTCTGGCTGTCGGGAGGTCGCTGGCAGAACAAGAAACTGCTTCGGCGTATTGCGCTTGATCGCCTTCCTGTCGAGATCATCGCGCGCAAGCCGGTGTCGTACAACGCACCGATAAGGCGATGGTTGTCCGACCCGTCGATCGGCAGAAGACTGATCGAGGCGGCGCGGGAAAGCGGCTTCTGGGAACTTCGTATCGTAAAGCGGGAGTGGCTGGAACGGCTGCTTGCGACAAATGCGGAATCGACAGCCCACGCCAAAGCCGATTTCCGCTCAGAACAACTCTGGATACTGATCGTGATCTGCGCATGGTACGACCGCTGGATAGGCACCGGACATCGGATAACCGCGACCAGGCCATGAATACATCCTCCGCAGCATTCCCTTCGCCGCAGATTCCTCCCGTCGCCGTGCAGTCTTCGACGATACCCTTGGCCGATGAAGCCTTCGAGCTCAGGCGAGATATCGTGCAAGCGCTTTATGCCACGGGCGGCGGACATTACGGGGGATGCCTGAGCGTCATCGATCTGCTCTTGACGCTCTATCGGCGTACGCTGCGCATATCGCCGCAGCGACCGCATGCGCCGGAACGGGATCGACTGATCCTCTCCAAAGGACACGCGGCCCTGGCGCTGTACGCTGTTCTGCGCAGGCTGGGATTCTTCGACGCTCCGCTGTCGAACTACGCGGATTTCGATTCGCCGCTGGAAGGTCACCCCGATATGCTGGCGCTGCCGGGTATCGACTTTTCGACGGGATCCCTCGGACAGGGACTTTCGGTCGGTGTGGGCATGGCGCACGCCCTGCGTCAGACCGATCAACGGGTCTGGGTGGTACTGGGCGATGGCGAATGCCAGGAGGGACAGGTTTGGGAAGCGGCGATGCTTGCGGGAATGTGCGGCCTGGGCAAACTGCATGCGATCGTCGATTGCAACCGGTTCCAGGAATGGGGATGGAATGCCGATGCCAACGGCACCCCTCCCCCGATGCCCCATCTGGCCCTGAAGTGGCAGGCATTCGGCTGGCGCGTCATCGAATGCGATGGACACGATTTCGAAAGCATCGAATCCGCCATTTCGCGAGCGACGCCGCCGTCTTCGCAGCCCTGCGTCATCGTCGCCGACACAGTGAAAGGCCGTGGCGTTCCTTTGTGCGAATCCGACCCCAAACGCTTCCACTGCGATGCCGCGACCGCCGACGAACATGCTGCGATCCTGGAGGGCCTGCAATGCAGATGAAGCTTGCGGACAACATCGGCCGTGCGCTCGCCGACATCGCCGAACGCGACCCGCGCGTGTTCGTGCTCGATGGGGATCTGGCCGATTCCGACGGCGCGATCCATTTCGCGCAGCAGCATCCGCAGCGGTTCTTGATGGCCGGAATCGCCGAACAGGGAATGGTGTCGACCGCAGCCGGAATGGCCGATGTCGGACTGCGCCCATGGGTGTTTTCGTTCGCGGCTTTCCTTTGTTATCGCGCCTTCGACCAGGTACGCATCTGTCTCAGCCAATCGAAACAGCCCGTGACGCTCGTAGGGTCGCATGCAGGCGGCCTGTCCGGCCGAAACGGCAAGACCCATGCCGCTCCCAACGACCTCGCATTGATGCTCTCGCTGCCCAATATCGCAGTCTGGGCGCCCGCTGATCATCACGATGTTCGCCTGGCGATCGCCGGCATTCTGGCGGGCGATACACCCGCCTATATCCGCACGCCGCGCGCGCGCTTCGACGAGAACGACAGCCTGCCCGGCGAGCCATCGCCGATGCGCTGGATCGCGCCGAAACGGCCGACGACGATCGTGGCGACAGGTCTGGCCACGCGCTGGGCGTTCGATGCGGTCGAAGCGCTGTCCGCGGACGGCGTCCAGGTCGGTCTGCTGCATGTACCCTGCCTGCGACCGCTGCCGGCCGTCGAGCGCGCGCTGGACGGCGTCGAGACCATCATCGTCGTTGAAGATCACAGCCGTTTCGGCGGCCTGGCATCGTTGTTGTCGATGCGCCTGCCCCAGCGCCCGCAGTACAATTTCGGCTGGCCTGTCGATTTTTGCGGAAAATCCGGCCCCGACGAAACCCTGTTGAAGCACTACGGCCTCGACGGGGCATCGCTCGCCACGGCCATCGGGGCGTTGGAATCGCGCCGGACAGCGCTAGAACCAGAACAGGAGAATGCCTGATGTTGTCGATGGTGGTGACTTGGCGCGACCGCGTCGAACTCGCGCATGCGTTGCCTTCGATGCTCTCGGCGCTCGAGGCGGTCGGCGGAAAACTGCATATTGTCAATTACTCCGGCACACGCGAGATTCTCGATGCGCAAATCGGCGATCACGCGAAATCCGTGCACGTCATCGAAGTCGCGGACGAACGCTATTTCAACAAGGCCGCCGCCCAGAATATCGGCGCCACGCACAGCGATGGCGATCAGCTGTTCTTCTGCGACTGCGATATCGTGCTCGAGAACGAAGCGATCGGATCCATGCTCGAGCGCATGTCCTGCGACGACAATAGTTTCGGCACGCTGGCAGGCGTTCGCGAATCGGAACTCAATTCGCGCGGCGCGCATCATGTCGTCTCTTTCGGGTACGAGTTGAACATCCGCACCGCCGATGGTCGTCACCTCAGAATCGTCGATAACGAAGAAGATGCCGCTGATGGAACGCGCCAGGCGCCGGGCTTGCTGTTCGTCCGACGCCATCACTTCGAAGCGATCAACGGTTACAACGGCCGGCTGCACGGCTGGGGTTGGGAAGACCAGGACATGATCTCACGGCTCACGCTGGGTCTTGGATTGACGCGGATCAACCACGGCAAGGCCATCCACCTGTCGCACGACGATCAGGCCAGGATCGGTTTTTATCCGCCCGTATCGTCGCGCTGGGAGAGCCGCGACCGGATGTTCCGCGCCGCTCTGGACAATTACGACCGTCGCGATTTTTCCGGCACATGGCGCGAAGATGCGAACAGATTGGCCGAGCGCGTGCGCGCATATCACGCAGCCGGCTGATGGCCTCAGCGCCCGGACCCAGGCCGAGTCTCGCCGTTTGCATGATCGTGCGAGATGAGGCGACGCTCCTCCCCCGCTGCCTCGAAAGTCTCGACGGCCTCTACGATCAGCTCTGCGTGATCGATACCGGATCTGTCGACGGTACGGTCGAATATCTTCGCGGACGCGGCGCCGACGTCCGGGTGGATACGGGCTGCAACGGCGAGAACGGCACCATTGAGGACTTCGCGGCGGCACGCAACGCGGCATTGGCGATGGCGCGCTGCGAATGGGTGTTTCAGATCGATGCGGACGAAGTGCTGGAAGCCGGCGCGGACACGATCCGCGAACGCATCGCGGCCGCGCGCGGCTGTATCGGGGTGACGCTGCGTTCCGAAGGATCGGAATGGGTATCGGGACGATTGTTCAGGCGTCTTGACGCGAGAGGTTATCGAAGCCCGATCCATGAATATCTCCACCACGACGGCGAATTCGTCATCGTCCGGGACATCGTGGTGGTCAACCTGCCGGACAAACGCGGAAAGGAGTCCGCAGACGAGCGCAATACGCGCATCCTGCTCGCCGAACTGGAAAGGGATCCGGCGAATGGAAGGCTCTGGCATTTTCTGGGAAACGAGCATCGACGTGCGAGCCGCGACGAAGAGGCCTCCGGATGTTATCGACGCGCCCTGGAGCTCGGGAATTTTAGGGTCGGGCTTTACCACAGCGCCTATTATCTCGGATGCTGCCGTCTCATCTGCGGCGATCTGGACGGTGCGATGGACGCTGCGCGCAAAGCGATTGCGATCGATCCCCGCTATGCGGAAGCGCACTGCCTGCTCGCCGACGCATGTCATCTGGCGGGCGATCTCCGTTCGGCGCTGCTCGCCTACCAGGCCGCCGTGGTTTGCGCTGCGCCGCCGGAAGATGCCGTCATGGCCGTTCAGGCATGGGTGTATGGCGAATATCCTCGCCGACAGATCGCAACGATCGAACGATGCCTCGAGAGACCCGACACATGACGGCCGCCGTGCACTTCCGCATGGCGGGCATCGATCGCGATCACTCGGCGACGATGTCGGAGTTCGAAAAAGCCGTGCAGGCATCGAGCGGACAGCAACAGGGTCCGCTTCTCGACGAGTGGACCGTAGGGTCGTCGGGTGCGACGGCGGCCCATGCCTGCGTCGTAATGCCCCGATGAAGAAGCCATTGTTCCGTCGTGAAGTCATCGACGAGCATCGTAGCGGCTGGCTCGGCAATATCGCGCTTGCGCAGCCGCTGAAGCTGCGTGTTTTCGGCTATGCGGCAGCGCTGATCGTAGCGGCCGTGATTCTATTTCTGCAGCAGGGCAGCTATACCAGAAGAACGCGCGTGTCCGGGCAACTGACGTCGGTGCAGGGCACTGCCATCGTCATTGCGCCGGTCACCGGCGTGGTCGGGAGTATCGATTCAAAAGAAGGCAGTCGCGTGATCTCCGGTCAACGGATCGCCTTGCTGTCGGTGCCGCGCGCCATCCCGGTCGGTGGCGATGTGTCGGCCGCATTGGCACGCGGCATCCAGCAGCGCGAGGACAGCTTGCGCGCGTCGGAACGTGCCGAAGAAGACGAGAACGCGACGATGCGCAGCGGCCTGCAGCAACAAATCATCGACGCGCGCCAGGAAGCGTCGCAGCTCGATGCCGAGATCGCGACGCGACGGGAGCAGATCGCGATCGCCCGGGATACCCTCGAGCGGATGGAGCGGCTGCGCGCCTTGTCGTTGGTGAGCGATCTCCAGACCAAGCAACAACAGAGCATCATCCTGGATGGAGAAGCCGCGGTGCTGGGTCTGCATCGCGAGCAGACGAGGTTGTCGCGAAGCATTGCCGATCTTCATCAGCAATTGCAGAGTCTCCTGCCGAAGCGTACTGCGCGCCTCGCCGACAACGCGCGCAAGCTGTCGGAACTCGAGCGCGAAAGGCTGCAAACCGCTGCACAGGCAGAATATCTGGTGACGGCTCCGGTCAGCGGCGTGATTTCCAGCCTTTCAGTGAAATCCGGACAAACCGTCGTCGCCGGACAGCCGATGATGACGCTATTGCCGGGAACGGGTTCGCTCGAAGCCGAATTGCTGGTACCCAGTCGCGCGATCGGATTCATCGATCCCGGAGATCGCGTCCTGCTCCGCTACGATTCCTACCCTTATCAGAAATTCGGCCATCATCATGGGCGCGTCGCCCGCATCAGCCGCAGTGCGCTGACGCCAGGAGAACTCGGCACGAGCGAATCCCAATCGTCGAACGCGGATTCCTACTATCGGGTCGTCGTCCATCTGGATCGACAGACGGTCACCGTCTACGGTCGCGAGGAGGCATTGAGGCCAGGCATGCAGATGGAGGCCGACATCCTCGGCGAGCGCAGGCGTCTGATCGAATGGGTGTTCGAGCCTTTGTTCGCGTTGCGCGGCCGGGTCGCCGACCCGTGAGCAGGATGCGCATACAGTTGCAGAGCGAAGTGGCCGAATGCGGATTGGCGTGCTTGGCGATGATCGCTTCCCACCACGGACTGGATATCGGGCTGCTCGAGTTGCGGCGCAAATTCCCGTTGTCGCTGAAAGGTGCACGACTGGCACAATTGATCCAGATCGCGAGTGCGCTCGGCTTCCAAAGCCGCGCAGTGCGTCTGGATATGGAAGGCCTGTCGCAATTGAGTCTTCCTTGCGTTCTGCACTGGGATTTGAATCACTTCGTGGTGCTGCGGAAGGTCGGTTCGGACAGAGCGACGGTGATCGATCCCGCGATCGGCGAGCGGGAGCTGTCTTTCGCCGAAATTTCGAAGCATTTCACCGGCGTCGCGCTGGAGGTGTCGCCATCAGCGGGTTTTACGCCGAGAAAATCGAAACCCGTCGTGTCCTTGCGCCAGCTTGCAGGCAACATTTCGGGCCTGCGATCCGCACTGGGGCAACTGTTGCTGCTTTCGATCACGATGCAGGTCCTGCTGCTGCTGGGACCGTTTTTCATGCAGTGGGTGATCGATCAAGTGCTGGTGGCGGCGGATCGAGGCCTGCTCCTGGTTCTCGCCGGCGGCTTCGCGCTGTTGTTGCTGATGCAGGTCGCCGTCTCGCAGGCACGCGGCTGGGCGGTCATTTATCTTTCCGCAAGAATGAACCAGCAGTGGACCAGCAACGTCTTCACGCACCTGTTGCGTCTGCCTCTGGATTATTTCGAGAAGCGCAATATCGGCGACGTGACCTCACGTTTGTCTTCGGTGCAGGCGATTCAACGCACGCTTTCGACGAGTTTCGTCGAAGCGATCATCGATGGAATGATGGCGCTCACCACCTTGTGCGTGATGCTGTTCTACAGTCGAAGCCTGGCGCTGGTGACCGTGATCGCCGTGGCCGCATATCTCGGCTTGCGCGCCTTGCTCTACCGGCGTTTACGCGACACGACCGAACGGCATCTGATTTCCGCCGCACGACAGCAGACCCATCTGCTCGAATCGATTCGCGGCATCCAGAGCATCAAACTTGCCGTCATCGCACCCTTGCGTCGGTCGGTGTACGAAAACCTGACCGTCGATGCCGTGAATCAGGAATTCACGATCTCGCGGATCACGCTCAACTTCGCGGGCATCAACCAGTTGATTTTCGGGATCGAGCGCATCCTGGTCATCTGCATCGGTGCATCACTGGCGATGGAAAGCGTTTTTTCTGTAGGAATGCTCATCGCGTATCTCGCCTACAAGGATCAGTTCGTATTGCGCACCGCCGCGTTGATCGATAAGTGGGTCGATCTTCGCATGCTGAAACTGCATGCCGAACGGCTGGCCGATGTGGTTCTGACCGCACCGGAAGAGGTCGAATCCAGAACGGACGACGTTCCGACGGGTATGCTCGGCATCGAAGTGGAGGGCGTTTCTTTTCGCTATGCAGACGGCGAACCATGGATCCTGCGGGATTGCAGCTTTACGGTCGAGCCCGGCTCGACCGTCGCGGTGGTCGGCCCTTCGGGCTGCGGAAAGACGACGCTGATCAAACTCATGCTCGGGCTGTTGGCGCCCACGGAGGGGCGGATTCTGGTCGACGGGCAAGATATCCGTCTTTTGGGTCTGGAACGCTATCGACGGATGGTCGCTGCGGTGATGCAGGAGGACCAATTGTTCGCCGGAAGCGTGGCCGATAACATCGCTTTCTTCGACCCGGACCTGGACCAGGTTCGCATCGAATCAGCTGCGCGCATGGCGGCCGTTCACGACGACATCGCCGCGATGCCCATGTCGTACCACAGCCTGGTCGGGGATATGGGGAGCTCGCTGTCGGGCGGACAACGGCAGCGGTTGATTCTCGCCCGCGCGCTCTATCGCCAACCGCGATTGATCTTCCTTGATGAGGCGACCAGTCATCTCGACGTGCAACGCGAGCGTCTGATCAACGACGCCATATGCGAACTGAAGATCACCAAGATCCTGGTCGCGCACCGGCCGGAGACGATTGCGACGGCGGATCGCGTTTTGTCATTGACGGCGGGACGGGTGGCGGAAGCGGGCGGCGCTCGCCAGGGTACGCAGACCACCTGATCCATGCGGCGGGTCGCTTCAATTCGCGTACACGGCATCCAGAAGATTCGCGTAAGCGGGTATCCGTTGGATCGCCGCCCGGGCCTGCGGATACGCGTCGCAAACGGCCTTCACCGTGTCGGCGGTTCGCGTTTCGCGCAACAGTCGTTCAGGCGTTTGATAATGGAAGAAAATCGGTGTTGGGCCATCGCCCAGCGCGAGGTTCCAGCTCGGGAAATTCCATTGCAACGTCAACGAGAGGACATCGGCTCCCAGACGAGCCGCCGCGATCGGCAGTGCAACCTGATCCACGAAACGGTCGCGGATCTCGGCTGAAATACCCGGCATGGCGCGCAACCGGCGACAACATTCGGCCCACGACTCCGCCAATGCCGGCATACCGCGAACCACGATCAGGCCGCCGTTGAAATAAGGCGGCGTGGACTGCTGCGAGATCAGGGCGGAGATCCGGCGCACCGGCAGATCCAGCTCGAATTCCGCGTAGAAGCGCTGCCATTCGCTCTCATCGGCGATACCGAAGCTGGCGGGCACGGCACAGACCGGATGCGTCGGCAATGCATCCTGTCCGAAGTCCCGCATCATCAGGATGTCGCTATCGATGTATGCCTGAACGGAGCAGCGCGTCGGCAGGGACAGACACTGCATTTTATTGCCGAAGGGAAAATCCGGCGCGACCGCATTTTCGACCATCTCCACGCGGACATTCAGCGATTCCAGCGCCGCCAACGTCGCGGAACCCGGTTGCGGCCAGATATCCGCGGGGCCTGGAATCGCCGCGGTCAATTCATGCGCATCGCCGGTGAAATGGCGGATCGATGCGGCAAGCAGGAGCGACTTCGCTTCGAGCACCCCCCCTTGGCAAATGAATACAAAGCGTATCGGCTCCATCGACGGCAGTGCCGTCATCGCTTCCGCACGACTCATCGCATCACCGAAACGCTGCACCGAAAGCCATCAATCACATGGGACATCGGAATCGTCTCCTCGATTTGCAGCCAGATCATAACGCAGCACGCGCGCCCGGCATTGAGCGAGCGCCCGGCCAAACCTCATGCCGGCGCTGGCTCACGGCGATCGAAGCAGTCGTCGCAACCGTTGGCATGCAGCGCGAGGGCGGGTCGGATCGGGTTGAAAATGGCCCAAACAGCGTGAAGCACTGCGCAGACACGACAGACCATGACTTTCGGCTACGTCGCAGCCGGCCGGCAGCGGCTATGCTCGAAGGCTGTCCTCCGCGGGAAATCCACCCATGCTGCGCCGCCACACGCTCACCGCCGCCCTGCTCGGCTTCGCCTGCACCCTTCCCGCCTTTGCGCAGACCGCTGAAATCAAACGCGAAGGCGTTGTCCGCGAAGAAATCGGCAACCGCATCAGCGAAAACATTCCCGCGATCCCGCAGGACCTGATCGATCGGCTCAACCGCTATCAGAACACCCGCGGCGCCGGTGTGGCCGGCTGGACGAAGAACGGCTGCCTGCTCATCAGCACCCGTTTTGCGGAAACCAGCCAGGCCCACCGCATCTGCCAGCCGCTGGGCATGCGCGAACAGCTGACGTTCTATCCCGAACCGCTGGGCGGCATCTCGCCCGCGCCGGCTACCGCGGCGCAGGACGGCTTCGTATTCTCGAAGGACAAGGGCGGCGACGAATTCTCCCAGCTCTACTGGTTCGACAACGCCAACCGCAACGTGACGCTGTTGACCGACGGCAAACGCACGCAGAATTCCGGCGGGCTGTTCTCTCGCGACGGCACACTGCTGGCGTATCGCAGCACCGCACGCAACGGCACCGACACCGACGTATGGGTGCGCGACATCGCCACCGGCCAGGCCAAACCCGTGCTCACCGCCGGCGGCAGCTGGCGCGCGATGGATTTCTCGCCCGACGGCAAGAAATTGCTGGTGATGAAAGGCGTGTCCGCCGCCGAGTCTTATCCGGGCGAAGTCGATCTCGGCACCGGTGCGCTGACGATGTTCTCGGTCGATGGCGGCAAGGCGGCGTTCGGCAATTTCGCCTACGCGCACGACGGCAAGTCGGTGTACTTCGTCTCCGACGAGCCGCTGGACGGCGTGGCGCAGGAATTCCAGACCCTCCGTCATCACGATCCGGCCAGCGGCAAACTCACGGTGATCAGCGCGAAGATTCCGTGGGATGTCGCCGGTTTCAACGTGTCCGACGACGGCAAGCATCTGGCCTACGTCACCAACGAAGACGGCATCAGCCGGCTGCGCGTGTTGTCGCTGCCGTCGCACCGCGAGATCACGCTGCCGACGCTGCCGATCGGCGTGTTCGGCTCCGGTGCGTTCTCGCCCGACGGCACGCGCCTGGCGCTCACGCTGAACAGCGCGACCTCGCCCAGCGACGTGTTCGTGATCGATCTGGCGAAAACCACGCTCACGCGCTGGACGCAGAGCGAAGTCGGCGGCCTGGACGCCTCGAAGTTCATCGCGCCCACGCTGGTGCGCTACCCGACCTTCGATACCGTCGACGGCAAACGTCGCACCATCCCGGCGTTCTACTACCGTCCGGCGAACGTACCCGCCGGACGCAAGCTGCCGGTGGTGATCAACATCCACGGCGGGCCGGAAGGCCAATCGCTGCCGACCTTCAATCCGACCGCGCAGTTCATGGCGAACGAGTTGGGCGTGGCGATGCTGGTGCCGAATGTGCGCGGCTCCACCGGCTATGGCAAGACCTATCTGTCGCTGGACAACGCCGAGAAGCGCGAGGATTCCGTGAAAGACATCGGCGCCCTGCTCGACTGGATCGCGCAACAGCCCGAGCTCGACGCATCGCGCGTCGGCGTGGTGGGCGGCAGCTACGGCGGCTACATGGTGCTGGCATCGCTGGTGCATTACAGCGACCGCATCCGCGCCGGCATCGACGTGGTCGGCATCTCGCACTTCGGCACCTTCCTGAAGAACACCGAAAGCTACCGCCGCGACCTGCGCCGCGTGGAATACGGCGACGAGCGCGACCCGAAGATGGCGGACATCTTCGAGCGGATCTCGCCGCTGAACAATGCCGGCAAGATCAAGGCGAAGCTGTTCGTCGCCCAGGGCAAGAACGATCCGCGCGTGCCGTGGACCGAAGCCGAGCAGATCGTGAAAGCGGTGCGCGCCAATGGTCAGCCGGTGTGGTACCTCCTCTACACCGACGAAGGCCACGGCTTCCGCAAGAAGAGCAACAACGATTATTTCGGCGCGGCGAGCATCCTGTTCTGGGAACAGAACCTGCTCAACGAATGACATCGCACGCACATCGTGTCGACCGGAAACCCGCGGAAACGCGGGTTTCCTTTTGCCTCAGCAGCGGCTACTTCTTCGCATCCCAGAGGTCGCGGATCGCGGCGATGCCCTGCCCGCCGTGGCTGCGCGCGAGTTCGACATCTCCGCGGGTCATGCCGCCGATGGCGTAGATGGGAATCGCGACGCGTTCGCGCATCTCGACGAATCGTTCCCAGCCGATGCCCGGCTCGCCCGGATGCGAGGGCGTCGGCAGCACCGGACCGAGCACCGCGGCATCGCAGCCCAGCGCCTGCGCGCGCGCAAGCTCCGCGTGCGAATGACAGGAGGCGATCACCGGTAACGGCCGCGGCAGCGGGCGCTCGGACAGCGTATCCAACTGCGTAGCGCGCAGATGCACGCCGATACCGATCGCGGTCGCCAATGCGATATCGCCGTTGATCAGGACTTCGGCGGCGGCGTCGCGCGCATGCCTCGTCGCACGTTCGACCAACCGACGCCAGCGCAGCGGATCGCACCGGTACGCACGGAGTTGCACGCGGCGCACACCGGCATCGAGCGCCTTGCGCAGAGTCGACAACCAAGGCGCATCGTCGTCGCCGGGTTCGGGCGTAATCAGATAGTGCGCCGGGTCGCGTAGCGCAGCGACCACCGGGCGATCCGCATCCGGCATCGCATAACTCGCGAGTTTGTGCTCCGGCACCCAGGCCAGCGCCTGGCCGTCGAGGCCCTTGAGCGCGCCGCTCCATGCGGCGATGCGGCGCACGTCGAGACGCAGGCGTTTGTGCGGATACTGCTGTGGCACCGCGATCACCGGCGCGCCGACGCGGGCCTCGATATCCAGCTCTTCGCGGAGCTCGCGGACCAGCGCCTGCTCGGGCGTTTCGCCGGGGTCGACCTTGCCGCCGGGGAATTCCCATAGACCGGCGAGATCGCGGCCTGCGGTGCGCCGCGCCAGCAGGATACGGCCGCGCGCGTCGCTGATGACGCCAGCGACGACATGGACGCTGGTTCCATACGGGCTGCTATCTGCGCTTCCGTTTCGACTTCGATCGCTGTCGCTCATTCCCGGGTGCGGCTCCATTCCGCGTGCGATTCTGTGTTCAGGCTGCAGTTTTACCGGCCCGCCGGGCGTCGGGCAAGCACGGCCCGAAACGAAAAGAGCCTGCGCGAAGGCAGGCTCTTTCGTGAAACATCGTGGGCGGGATTACGCCAACTGCCCGTGGCAGTGTTTGAACTTCTTTCCCGACCCGCACGGACACGGATCGTTCCGGCCGACCTTGGGCATCGAGGACGGATCCTGTTCCACGTCCGCGGCTTCCTCGTCGGCGCCGTAACCGCCCATGTCCGGATGCTGGAACTGCATCTGCCGCGCGACCGCTTCGGCGCGCGCGCGCTCGGCGGCTTCGGCCTGGGCGATTTCCTCTTCGCTACGGATACGCACGCGGGCCAGCAGCGAAATCACTTCGCGCTTGACCTTCTCCAGCATTTCGCTGAACAGCGCGAACGCTTCCTTCTTGTATTCCTGCTTCGGTTGCTTCTGCGCGTAACCGCGCAGATGGATGCCCTGGCGCAGGTAATCCATGCGACCGAGATGTTCCTTCCAGCTCTGATCGACCACGGTCAGCATCAGATGCTTTTCGAGCATGCGCATGGTGTCGCCGCCGACCGCCTGTTCCTTGTCGTCGAACAGCTTGGCCGCGGCGGCCTGCACGTAATTGGCGATGCCCTCGGCGTCGATCTCGCTCTTGTCGCGCACGTGATCGGTCACCGGCAACTGCAGGTTGAATTCCTTCGCCAGCTCGGATTCCAGGCCCTGGAGATCCCACTGTTCGTCGATCGAATTCGGCGGCACGAAGCGGTCGACGACATCGGCGATCACATCGTTGCGGATGCCGTCGATGTTGTCCTTGATGCTTTCGGCCTCCAGCAGCTCGTCGCGCTGGCGATAGATGACCTTGCGCTGGTCGTTGTTGACGTCGTCGAAGTCGAGCAGGTTCTTGCGGATGTCGAAGTTATGCGCTTCCACCTTTCGCTGCGCGCCGGCGATCTGCTTGCTGACCAGCGGGCTTTCGATGATGTCGTCTTCCTTCAGACCCATCCGCGCCATCATCCGCTGCACCCAGTCGGCGGCGAAGATGCGCATCAGATTGTCTTCGAGCGACAGATAGAACCGCGACGAACCCGGATCGCCCTGACGGCCGGAACGACCGCGCAGCTGGTTGTCGATGCGGCGCGATTCGTGGCGTTCGGTGCCGACGATGTGCAGACCGCCGCTCGCTTTCACCGCGTCGTGGCGCTGCTGCCACTCGGCCTTGACGCGCTGGCGCTCCGCATCGTCGAGTTCGGCGCCGGCTTCGGCCTCGAGCGCGGCGATTTCCGCTTCCAGCGAACCGCCGAGCACGATATCGGTACCGCGACCGGCCATGTTGGTGGCGATGGTCACCGCGTGCGGGCGACCGGCCTGGGCGATGATCTGCGCTTCGCGCTCGTGCTGCTTGGCGTTGAGCACTTCATGCACGATACCGGCGGCCTTGAGCTGCTCGGACAACATCTCCGAGACCTCGATCGAAGTGGTGCCGACCAGGACCGGCTGGCCGCGTTCGTTCGCGTCCTTGATCTCGTTGGCCACCGCGCGGTATTTGCCCGCCTTGTTGAGGAAGACCGCATCTGCGTGGTCCTTGCGCACCATCGGCCGATGGGTCGGGATCACCACCACTTCCAGCGCATAGATGTTCTGGAATTCGTAGGCTTCGGTGTCCGCGGTACCGGTCATGCCCGACAGCTTTCCGTACATGCGAAACAGATTCTGGAAGGTGATGCTGGCGAGCGTCTGGTTCTCGCGCTGCACCGGCACGCCTTCCTTCGCCTCGACCGCCTGGTGCAGGCCATCGGACCAGCGACGGCCGGTCAGCGTGCGGCCGGTGAATTCGTCGACGATCACGACTTCGCCGTCGCGCACGATGTAGTCGACATCGCGCTGGAACAGCGCGTGGGCGCGCATCGCGGCGTTCATGTGATGGACGACGTGGATGTTGTGCGCGGCGTAGAGGCCGTCTTCGGCATCGATGATGCCGGCGCGACGCAGCAGATCCTCGGCGTGCTCCTGGCCGGCTTCGGACAGATGTACCTGCTTGCTCTTCTCGTCGATCCAGTAGTCGCCGACGCCGTCTTCCACTTCCTGACGCTTGAGCTGCGGCACGATGCGGTTGACCTTGACGTACAGCTCCGGCGATTCGTCGGCCGGGCCGGAGATGATCAGCGGGGTGCGGGCCTCGTCGATCAGGATCGAGTCGACTTCGTCGACGATCGCGTAATGCAGGCCGCGCTGATGGCGGTCTTCCTTCGACAGCGCCATGTTGTCGCGCAGGTAGTCGAAGCCGAATTCGTTGTTGGTGCCGTAGGTGATGTCGGAACCGTACGCGGCGGCCTTGTCGCCGTGGTTCATGCCCGGATAGACCACGCCGACCGACAGGCCCAGCCAGTTGTAGAGCCTGCCCATCCACGCCGAGTCGCGCTTGGCGAGGTAATCGTTGACGGTGACCACGTGGACGCCTTTACCTTCCAGCGCATTGAGGTACACCGGCAGGGTGCCGACCAGTGTCTTGCCTTCGCCGGTACGCATTTCCGCGATCTTGCCCAGATGCAGCACCATGCCGCCGATCAGCTGTACGTCGTAATGACGCATGCCGAGGACGCGCTTCGACGCTTCGCGGCACACCGCGAACGCTTCGGGCAGGAGTTTGTCGAGGGATTCGCCGTTGGCGACGCGCTGCTTGAACTCGGGCGTCTTGGCCTGGAGTTCGGCGTCGGACAGCGCCTCCATCTGCGGTTCGAGAGCGTTGATCTTCTTGACGATGCCGCCGAGTTGCTTGACGAAACGATCGTTGCGGCTACCGAAGATGCTGGTCAACAGGCGATTGAGCATGGGCTGGGAATAATCGAAAGAGGGAAGGGCAGCGGCCACCGCAACCACGGCCGTCCGCAACAAAAAGGGGCGCAGCGCGCCCCCCGCAACACTCGATTGTACTTGGAGCCGGTGTTCCGGGGTATCAAGCCCCCCCGGAACGGCTTCAACCCTTGCCGGGCGGCTTCACGGTTCCAGCGACGCCCAGGAACTGCAACGGATTGACCACGACCCCGTTTTCCCAGACCTCGAAATGGACATGGGCCCCGGTGGAACGACCGGTGGAGCCGGCCTTGGCGATCTCCTGACCGCCGCGGACCAGGTCGCCGGCCTGACCGAGCAGGCGGGAGTTGTGCGCGTAGCGGGTGACATAGCCGTTGCCGTGATCGACCTCGATCACGTTGCCGTAGCCCGAGCGCACGCCGGAGAAGGTCACCACGCCGTCGCCGACGGCCAGGACCGGATCGCCGGTATTCGCTTCGAAATCGACGCCCTTGTGCAACTGGCTGCCGCCGCCGAACGGATCGGCGCGATAGCCGAAGCCGGAGGTGATGTAGCTGTCGGCGATCGGATACCGGGTGGGCATCGCGTTCTTGTCGAGTTCGCGATTGAACAACAGCGACTCCAGCACCGACAGCTGACCGCCGGCGTGCTCGAACCGGGCGCCGAGGTTGGCGAGGCCGTGGCGCAGACTGGTGGCCGGCATGTCGCGAACCGGGCCGACGCCGCCGACGCCGATCGGCTTGTCGAAATCGAATTCGCCATCGCCGAGCTGGGCGACGCGGGTCAGACGTTCGCCCAATGCATTGAGCCGATTGGCTTCGGCCTGCAGTTCGCCGAGACGGGCGGCCAGCGCATTCACTTCGCGCTGCGCTTCGCGGCGGGTGTTGTCCAGGGCATCGCGCTGGGTGACGACCTCGGTCTTCAAACGGTTGTACTCGGCGCCGCGGATCATGCCCTGGCCGGTGGTGCCGAACAGCGCACCGACCGTCAGCAGCGCCACGGCTGCGTAACCGGGCTTTTCGCGCATCGCGTGCCGGCCCAGTTCGGCGGCGCGGACAACGCGCGGACCGATCTTTTCGAAGGCATGGACGGCGGTGGTCTGAACAGCGTGAGATGCGGTCGTCATATGACGGTGCGCAATCTGTATGAAGCTGTGTAAAGTCATGGGTTCAATGTCTCGTTCGCGCTCCAGCACGCCACCCGACCGACCCGCGACACCGCGGACCGCCATCGATGCCCTGTTGGGCAGCGATGCCAGCGACCCGATCCGTCGGGCGCTGTGGCTTGAAGCACTGGAACATCAACTTCATCCCTGCCTCCCGCCGGGGCTCGCGGCGCACGCGCGCCTTGCGAACATCGATCGCGGAAGACTCGTTTACCTGGTGGACGCTCCGGTCTGGCATGCCCGACTGCGGCTTGCGGCAACCGACATCCTCGACGCGGCCCGTTCCATCGGACTGGAAGCGACGGATCTTGTCGTCAAGACCGCGAGCGGACCGCAGGCGATGCGGCCTCTGAACGTCGGTAGCGAAACGACCGTCACTGCCATTCCCCTCTCTGCGGCCGCACGCGAAGCCTTCGCGACCGCACTCGCTTCCGACGGCGACACACCGCCACGAAAGGACTCTCCCTGATGTCCCCCTGCCCTGTCGGACCCCGTTTTGGGCCGGCCGGGAAGGCGCGAAGGGGCAATCCTACCGGCCGGCAACCGCCGGCAGGTTAAGAAGTCAAGGGCATTTCGTTAATTTTTGGTAAAACGCACGGCCGCAGTTCACGGATCGGGCAATTCGCCGGGTCCGTTCAGGCCGCGCGGGAGCCGAACTGGCCGTTCAGGCCAGCTGAGGGGCGCCGAAGACGACCGGTACCGGCTCGTGGCGCTCGAAGACCACCTCGTCCCAGGCCGATCGCTCGGCAAGCAAAGCGCGGACGAGCTTGTTGTTGAGGGCGTGGCCGGACTTGAAACCTTCGTAGGCACCGAGGATCGGGCCACCGGCGAGATACAGATCGCCGACCGCGTCGAGGATCTTGTGACGGACGAATTCGTCGGCGTAGCGCAGACCATCGTCGTTCAGCACCCGGAATTCGTCGAGCACGATCGCGTTGTCCATCGACCCGCCCAGGCCGAGATTGCGCTCGCGCATGAATTCCAGGTCGTGCATGAAGCCGAAAGTGCGGGCGCGGCTGACTTCCTTGATGTAGTTCTCGGTGGAGAACTCCACGACCGCGCGCGAGCGCGAGGCGGGAATCGCCGGATGGTCGAATTCGACGGTGAAACCGAGGCGGAAACCGTTATGAGGCTCGAACCGGGCGATCTTGTCGCCGTCGCGGACTTCCACGGTTTTCAGGATGCGGATGAAGCGTTTGGGCGCATTCTGCTCGACGATGCCCGCGGACTGCAGCAGGAATACGAACGGGCCGGACGAGCCGTCCATGATCGGCACTTCGGGCGCCGAAAGATCGATATATGCGTTGTCGACGCCGAGACCGGCGAGCGCGGACATCAGATGTTCGACCGTCATCGCCTTTCCGCCAGCGTGCGACAGGCCGGTGCAGAGCATGGTTTCGGTGACGTAACCGGCGCGGGCCGGGATCTCGACCACCGGGTCCAGATCGACGCGGCGGAACACGATGCCGGTATCGACCGCTGCCGGGCGCATGGTCAGGTAGACCTTCTCGCCGCTGTGCAGGCCCACGCCCGTGGCGCGGATCATGTTCTGCAGGGTGCGTTGCTGGGCCATGGTCGGTCGTGTGCCGGAAGGAGTTCGGGATGCGGCAGAGTGCGGAAATACAGCGATTTCGGCGCTAGCGGACGGCGAGATTAACACGTGGAATGCTGAACCTGAACGGAAGCGACAGACTGTTCCCGCACCGCAACATCGGGCTGGCGCCCTTGATGACAAAAGCCCGCCGGGCCACGAAGACCCGGCGGGGAAGGACACGTTGCCGACACGCCAGCGGACAACCGGAGTGCCGTTGTATTGCATCGCCCGGCCCGGCCGGAAGCCGGGCAGAGGCGAGGCGAGATCGCTCAGTCCGCTTGGCGACGCAGAAACGCAGGGATATCCAGATAGCTGCTGTCGCTGCCGAAATCGGCCGCCGCCGGCGCCGACGGGTCGGCGTGACCGCGGCCACGGAGGTTGGCGGCGATGCCGGCGCCCGGCGTGAAGCTCTCGGTCTCGTCGATCATCATCCCGGTGGTGCCGTCGCGACGGCCCTGGGTGTTGATCAACTGCACCTGCGGACGGCGCGCCGGGGCGAACGCTTCTTCGCGCTCGTTGCCGCGGACGGCCTGACGCGCCACCGAGCGGTTGAGGCCGGTGGCGACCACGGTCACCCGCACCTCGTCCTGCATCTCGGGATCGAGCACGGTGCCGATGACCACGGTCGCGTCTTCCGAAGCGAAGTTCTCGATGGTGCGACCGACTTCGTCGAACTCGGCCATCGTGAAGTCCGGACCGGCGGTGATGTTGACCAGGATGCCGTTGGCGCCGGCCAGATTCACGTCGTCGAGCAGCGGATTGTTGATCGCGCCCTCGGCCGCGGCCTGCGCGCGGTCGTCGCCGCGGGCGGTGCCGGTACCCATCATCGCCAGGCCCATCTCGCTCATCACGGTACGCACGTCGGCGAAGTCGACGTTGATCAGGCCCGGACGCACGATCAGATCGGCGATGCCCTGCACCGCGCCCTGCAGCACGTCGTTGGCGGCGCGGAACGCCTGGATCATGGTGGCGTTGCGGCCGAGCACGGTGATCAGTTTCTCGTTGGGAATCGTGATCAGCGAATCGCAGTGCTGCGACAGCTCTTCGATGCCCTTGAGCGCCACCTGCATGCGGCGACGGCCTTCGAACGGGAAGGGCTTGGTGACGACGGCGACCGTGAGGATGCCCATCTCCTTCGCCAACTGCGCGACCACCGGTGCAGCGCCGGTGCCGGTGCCGCCGCCCATGCCGGCGGTGATGAACACCATGTCGGCGCCCTGCAGCGCATCCATGATGCGTTCGCGATCTTCCAGCGCGGCCTGGCGACCGACTTCCGGATTCGCGCCCGCACCCAGCCCCTTGGTGACGTTGGTGCCGAGCTGCAACTGCAGCTTGGCGCCGCAGTTCTTGATCGCCTGCGAATCGGTGTTGGCGGTGATGAACTCAACGCCCTCGATACTGCCGTTGACCATGTGCGCGACCGCGTTGCCGCCGCCGCCGCCCACGCCAACGACCTTGATGACCGCGTTCGGCGCCATCTTCTCTACCAGTTCGAAATATGCCATGTCCGTGTCCTCGTCTAGTTATAAGTGTTGCTGTTGTCTGATCGTGTGTCGCCGTGAAACTGGTTTTGTCTCTACTCGCCTGATCTCTTTCGTCGCGCAAACCGATGTCGCTGAAGATCCGACGCATCGGCACAAGGATGTGCCGACGGTTCGAGCGATTCGCTCGAACCGGCAAACGATCCGGGCTTCGTCTGGATCGTTTGCGCGGAAGTCGGACAGGAAGCCCGATCTTTCGCTACTGACTAGAACTCGCCGCGATACCAATTCTTAAATTTGTTGAACAGACCCACCGCGCGGCCGGCCGGAATCACCGGGCGGCGCGGATGCTCGATCTGACTGCCCATCAGCAGCAGGCCGACGCCGGACGCATGCACCGGGTTGCCGACGACCTCGCCCAGCCCGGTGACGTGCTGCGGGATACCCACGCGCACCGGCATCTGCAGCATTTCTTCCGCGAGTTCGATCACGCCTTCCATCTTCGACGCGCCCCCGGTCAGCACCATGCCGGCACGAACCAGTTCCTCGAAACCGGAGCGGCGCAGTTCGGCCTGCACCATCTCGAAGATTTCCTCGTAGCGGCCCTGCACCGCCTGCGCCAGCGCATGGCGCGGCAGGCGACGCGGCGGGCGGTCGCCGACGCTCGGCACCTGGATGCTTTCTTCCGCCGTCGCCAGCTGCGCCAGCGCGCAGGCGTAGCGGACCTTGATCTGCTCGGCTTCTGGCGTGGGCGTGCGCAGCATGTGCGCGATGTCGTTGGTGACGTGATCGCCGGCGATCGGCAGCGATGCGGTGTGGCAGATCGCGCCGTGCACGAACACCGCGATGTCGGTGGTGCCGGCGCCGATGTCGACCAGCACCACGCCCAGCTCGCGTTCGTCGCTGGTCAACACGGCGGTGCTGGACGCCAGCGCGGAGAAGATCAGATCGTCCACCTGCAGGCCGCAGCGCTGCACGCACTTGCTGATGTTGGCGGCGGCCGACTGCGCGCAGACCACGAGGTGCGCATGCACTTCAAGGCGCACGCCGGTCATGCCGACCGGATTGCGGATGCCTTCCTGCGAATCGTCCAGCACATAATCGCGCGGGATCGCATGCAGGATCTTCTGGTCGGCCGGAATCGCCACCGCTTTCGCCGCTTCGAGCACGCGGTCGAGATCGGCGTAGCTGACTTCACCGTCGCGGATCGGCACGATGCCGGGCGAGTTGCGGCACTGCACGTGGTTGCCGGAAATCGAGGCGTAGACCGAGCGGATCTCGCAGCCGGCCATCAGCTCGGCTTCCTCGATCGCGCGCTGGATCGACTGCACGGTGGATTCGATGTCGACCACGACGCCGCGCTTCAGCCCGCGCGATTCGTGCGTGCCGATGCCGATGACTTCGATGGGGTTGCCCGGCGAATACTCGCCGACCAGCGCCACCACCTTCGATGTGCCGATGTCGAGGCCGACGATCAGCGATTTGTCGCCCTTGCGGTTCATGTCTTGTCCTGCACTTGCGTCGCAACGGCGGACGCGGGAACGAGCCCCTGCCACCGCAACGCGAAACCATTGGTGTAGCGGAGATCCGCGCGGTCCAACCGCTGCCCTTCCCGCGTCGAGATCTGCGGCAGCAGGCGCGCGAAACGCGCCAGCCGAAGCTTGGCGTCGTCGCGCCCGATCAGCAGTTCGGCGCCGTTGGACAGCGTCAGCGACCAGCTGCCGCGGCGATCGATGCGCAGCGTGCGCACGTCCAGGCCGCCCGGCGCGAACATGGCCCGCGATTCGTTGTAGAGCGCGACGATGTCGGCGCTGCGCGATTCCGGCCCATCGAAGCGCGGCAGACCTTCGGGCACGGCCACGCCCTTGCTGGCGAAGATACGGCCGCGCTCGGACAGCAGGCGATCGTTGCCCCACCATGCGAACGGACGATGCTCGACCACGTGCACCACCAGCACATCCGGCCATTGTTTGCGCACTTCCGCACGTTCGACCCACGGCAGCCCGGCCACGGCAGCCTGCGCATCGGCCAGACGCACCGCGAAGAACCCGCGCTGCGCGTGCGGCATCAGCGCAGCCTGCAGTTGCCGGTCGTCGACGCGTTCCAGATCGCCGACCACGCGCAGCGTGCGCAGCGGCCAACGCTCGGCGCCCGCCCAGCCCTGGATGACCGCCACCACCGGCAGGATCACCAGCGTCAGCGCCAGCAGCCACGCGACGAGTCGCAGGAAGGCGTTCATCGCTCTGCCGCCTCCGGCATCGTGGTTTCCAGGATGAGCCAGCACAGGGTTTCGAAATCGATGCCGATCTGGCGCGCGGCTTTCGGCACCAGCGAGTGACTGGTCATGCCCGGCGCGGTGTTGATCTCGATCAGCTGAAAGCCCGACTGGATTTCCAAGTGTTCCCCGCTGCGGCGATCGCGCATCACGTCGACGCGGCCCCAACTGCCGCAACCGGCGGCGCGGAACGCGCGCAGTGCGAGATCGCGCACAGCGATCTCGTCATCGCCGTCGAGACCCGGGCAGAGGTACTGGGTGTCGTCGGCGATGTATTTGGCGTGATAGTCGTACCACTCGCCCGCCGGAACGATGCGGATCGACGGCAATGCGAGGTCGCCGAAGATGCCGACCGTGAATTCGTCGCCGACCACCATCTGCTCCATCAGCAGTTCGCCGGCGTAACCGGCGGCGAAAGCTTCGGCCGCAGCAAGATCGCCGTCGACGAGGATGCGGAATACACCGACACTCGAGCCTTCGCAGGACGGCTTCACGAACACCGGCAGACCCAGCGCGCGCGCGGCGGCCCGCATGTCATCGCCGTGGCGCAGACGCACGAACTTCGGCGTAGGCAGGCCCTCGCTGGCCCACACCTGCTTGGTGCGTATCTTGTCCATGCTCAACGCCGAACCGAGCACGCCCGACCCCGTGTACGGCACACCGAGCGCTTCAAGCGCGCCCTGGAGAACCCCGTCTTCGCCGCCGCCCTTGTTGCCGTGCAGGATATTGAAGACGCGATCGAATCGGCCCGCGCGCAGCGCGTCGATCAGCGCCGGAATGCCGTCGACGGCATGCGCATCGACGCCGCGCGCGCGCAGCGCGTCCAGCACGTTGCGGCCGGACTCCAGCGAGACTTCGCGCTCGGCGCTGGTGCCGCCCATCAGCACGGCGACGCGACCGAATGCGGCAGCGTGGTGAATGCGCGGTGCGGGAATGGATGCAGTCACGACTTCGGATCCTCGGCGACGGTGTTGGCGAAACCCTGGGTGGAGATCTGCTGCGCGGCGGCGCCGATATCGCCGGCACCCATCATCAGCAACAGATCGCCGTCGCGCAGCACATCGGGCAAGACGCTGGCGAGATCAGCGGCACTGCCGACCACCACCGGATCGATGCGCCCGCGCGCGCGGATGCTGCGCGCCAGCGACTTGGCGTCGGCGCCGGCGATCGGCGCTTCGCCGGCCGGATAGACTTCGGTGAGCACCAGCGCATCGACGTTCGACAGCACCGCCGCGAAATCGTCGAACAGATCGCGCGTACGGCTGTAACGATGCGGCTGGAACGCGACGACGAGACGGCGCTCCGGCCAGCCGCCGCGCGCAGCCTCGAACACCGCTTCGAGTTCTTTCGGATGATGGCCGTAATCGTCGACCAGCTGAATCTTCGCGCCCTGTGTGGTCGTCAACTCGCCGAGCAGATTGAAACGACGGCCGATGCCGGCGAACTTCTCCAGCGCGCGCGCGATCGCTTCGGGCGCCACGCCCAATTGCCAGCCGATGGTCGCCGCCGCCAGCGCGTTCTGCACATTGTGGCGGCCGGGCAGCGCCAGCGTCGTCGGCGTGCGCGTGCCGTCGGGCAGGCAGAGGGTGAAACGCATCGCGCCGCCGGACTGTTCGACCTCTTCCGCACGCACGTCGGCATGTGCGGCGAATCCGTAACTGATGACATGACGCGGCATATCGACGGCGAGCGCGGCGACTTCCGGATCGTCGATGCACAGCACCGCAAGGCCGTAGAACGGCAGGCGATGCAGGAATTCCGAGAACGCAGCCTGCACTCTCGCGAAATCGCCGCCGTAGTTCTCGAGATGATCGGCGTCGATATTCGTGACGACCGCGATCAGCGGATTCAAGCGCAGGAAACTGCCGTCGCTCTCGTCGGCTTCGGCCGCAAGCCAGTCGCCGCTGCCGAGCCGCGCATTGGCGCCGGCCGCGAGGAGCTGACCGCCGATGACGAAGGTCGGATCCAGTCCGCCCTCGCCCAGCACGCTTGCGGTCAGCGACGTGGTGGTGGTCTTGCCGTGGGTGCCGGCGATGGCGATGCCGCGACGGAAACGCATCAGCTCGGCCAGCATTTCGGCGCGTGGCACCACCGGAATGCGCTGCGCGCGCGCTTCCATCCACTCGGGATTGTCGCGCTTGATCGCGCTGGACACGACCACGCAGTCGGCGCCGAGCACGTTGGCGGCGGCGTGGCCGCGACAGATGGTGATGCCCAGCGATGCGAGACGGCGGGTGACTGCGTTCTCGGCATTGTCGGAGCCGGACACCTGATAACCCAGCGTGCACAGCACTTCGGCGATTCCGCTCATGCCGGCGCCGCCGATGCCGACGAAATGCACGCGCGGGAAAGCTTTCGAGAGATCCCTGGTGTCGAGCAGACGGCGGATCATGCGCGGGACTCCTGTGGCTTGCCGGCGCGCTGCGTGCCGACCTGCAGCACGGCGTCGGCGACGCGGTCGGCCGCATCGGGTCTGGCGAGCGAACGCGCGGCTTCGGCCATGAACAGCCGCTTGCCTGAATCAAGCACGAGTTCGCGCAGCGTCATCGCGAGGCGATCGGAAAGCTCGGCGTCCTGTTTCAACAGGACGGCGGCGCGGCGCTGCGCGAGATATTGGGCATTCTTGGTCTGATGGTCGTCCACTGCGGTCGGCAGCGGCACCAGCACGCTGGCGACACCGGCGGCGCAGACTTCCGCGAGCGTGAGCGCACCGGCGCGACACACCACCACGTCTGCCCACGCATAGGCCGCGGCCATATCGGCGATGAAGGGCTCGACCGACGCCTCGACGCCAGCGGCGGCGTAGGCGCGTTCGGCGTCCTCGCGCATCTTTTCGCCGCACTGGTGGCGCACTTCGATCTCCGCGCCCTGCAGCTGACGCAGCGCCTGCGGCACCGATTCGTTCAGCGCGCGCGCACCCTGACTGCCGCCGAGCACCAGCACATGCAATGCGCCGCTGCGGCCTTCGAATCGTTCGCGTGGCGCTGCGACCTCACTGATCACACTGCGCACCGGATTGCCGACCACAGTCTCCTTGCCCGGAAATGCGTCCGGGAAACCCGTCAGCACGCAGCGCGCGAACTTCACCAGCACGCGATTGGTCATGCCCGGCGCGCGGTTCTGTTCGTGCACCAGCAGCGGGATACCGGCCAGTGCGGCGGCGATGCCGCCCGGCCCCGCTGCGAACCCGCCAAAACTGATGACCGCGCGCGGGCGGTGCTTGCGCAGCACGCGCGCGGCGGCGCGGATCGCGGACAGCACGCGCAGCGGCGCGCGCAGCAACGTGCCGATGCCCTTGCCGCGCAGCCCGGAGATGGCGATGGTCTCGATCGCGATGCCATGTTGAGGAACCAGTCGCGTTTCCATGCCACCTTCGGCGCCGAGCCACACCACCGGCACGTCGCGCGCGCGCAGCGCAGCCGCGACCGCGAGGCCCGGGAAAATATGGCCGCCGGTGCCGCCGGCGAAGATCATCACCGGTGCGTTGGACACGGATTCGACCGCGCTCATGCGCTCCTCCCGAACGTCGGTTCGACGCGATCGCGCAGGCGGCTGGTACCGCGCGCGGTCCGCAGCGGCTGGCCGGTCATGCCGGCAGCCGACGGCGCCATCGGAATGCCCGTGGACGCCGCGCCCGGCGGCGGCGGCTGCGTTGGCGGCTGCGCCGCTTCGCCGCGCAGCCGCGCGACCTGGCGCTCGGCGCGGTCGAGTTCGTAGGAAATCCGCAGCAGCAGACCGAGCGCCGCGCACGTGCCCAGCACGCTGGAACCGCCGTAGGAAATCAGCGGCAAGGTCAACCCCTTGGTCGGCAGCATGCCGAGATTCACGCCGATCGACACGAAACTCTGCAATCCGATCAGCAGCGCCACGCCGAACGCGCAATAGCCGGCGAAATGGCGGCGCATCTCGACGCACTTGAGGCCGACCCAGAACGCACGACCGACCAGCACCGCGTACAGCGCGATTACCAGACACACGCCGACGAAACCCAACTCCTCGGCGATCACCGCCAGGATAAAGTCGGTATGCGCTTCAGGCAGGTAAGCGAGCTTCTGCACGGAGCCCCCGAGACCAACGCCGAACCACTCGCCGCGCCCCACCGCCATCAGCGCATTGGTGAGCTGGTAACCGGTGTTGAACGGATCCTTCCACGGATCGAGGAACGAGGTCAGACGGCTCACGCGGTAGGGCTCGGCGATCGCGACGATCGCCAGCAGCGGCAGACCGAACAGCACCGGACCGAACATCCGCGGCATGTGCACGCCGCCCAGCACCAGCATGCCGGCGGTGATCGCCAGGATCAGCGACAGCGAACCGAAGTCCGGCTGCATGACCAGCAACGCGACCAGCACCACAGCGACCCCGAGCGGCTTGAGCATCGCGCCCCAGGTCGCGTTCACTTCGTCGCGGAAGCGCACCAGATAGCTGGCGAGCCACACGATATACATCAGCTTCACCGCTTCCACCGCTTGGAAACCCATGATGCCGAAATCGAGCCAGCGCTTCGCGCCGTTGACGGTCTTGCCGATACCCGGAACGAATACCAGCACCAGCAGCACGAAACACAGCACCAGCATCAACCGATCCTGCTGTTCGATGCTCTTGAGTTCCGTGCGCATCAGCAACCCGGCCACGCCCGCGCCGAGCACGAGGAACACCAGGTGCTTGGTGAGAAAATAGTAGGGGCCGACATCGAGGCCTTCGCCGATCGCGATCGAGCTGGACGCGACCATCACCACGCCGAGGCAAGCCAGCGCGATCGACGCGCCGAGCAGCCACGGGTCGTAGCGGCCGGGCAACGCGTCGAGACGCGTGGCCTGCTGGCCGAGACCGAAGCGCGGAAGGGAGAGCCAGTTCTGCATCAGCGGATCTTCAACGTGGCGAGACCGACGAGCACGAGGATCACGGAGATGATCCAGAACCGCACGATCACGCGCGGCTCCGGCCAACCCTTCAGTTCGAAGTGATGGTGGATCGGCGCCATCCGGAACACGCGCTTGCCGGTGAGCTTGAACGACGCGACCTGGATCATCACCGACAGTGTTTCGATCACGAAGATGCCGCCCATCAGCACCAGCACCAGTTCCTGGCGCACGATCACCGCGATGCAGCCGAGCACGGCGCCGAGCGCGAGCGCGCCGATGTCGCCCATGAACACCATCGCGGGGTAGGTGTTGAACCACAGGAATCCCAGACCTGCGCCGGCGATCGCGGCGCAGATGATCACCAGTTCACCGGCACCCGGCACCGGCGGGATCTGCAGATAGCTGGAGAACACCGCGTTGCCGGACGCATAGGCGAATACGCCCAGGGCGCATGCGACCAGCACCGTCGGCATGATCGCGAGGCCGTCGAGGCCGTCGGTGAGATTCACCGCGTTCGAAAAGCCGACGATCCAGAAATACGCGATGAACACGAAGAAGATCGTGCCGCCGATCCCGACCAGCGGCAATGCGACTTCCTTGAAGAACGGGATGTAGAGCGTGGTCGCGGCGGGTGCGTCGGCGGTGAAATACAGGAACAGACCGGCGGCGAGGCCGCACACCGACTGCAGCGCGTATTTGGTGCGCGAACGCATGCCGTTGGGGTCGCGCTTGACGATCTTGATCCAGTCGTCCCACCAACCGATGCAGCCGTACGCGACCATAACCGCCATCACCAGCCAGACGTAGCGGTTACGCAGGTCGCCCCACAGCAGCACCGATGCGATCACCGTCAGCAGGATCAGCGCACCGCCCATCGTCGGCGTGCCGGCTTTGGAGAAATGCGACTGCGGGCCATCCTTGCGGATCGGCTGGCCGCCCTTGAGCTGGGCGAGACGCGCGATGACCGCCGGCCCCCACCACAGCGACAGGGCCAGCGAGGTCAACGCCGCGAGAATGCCGCGGAAGGTCAGATAACCGAACAGGCCGAACAGACTTTGCAGTTGTTCCAGCCAGCGGGTCAGTTCAAGCAACATGCGTATCTCCCCCGCCCGCGTCGTTCGCGTGCATGTCGTTCGTGAGCGTGTCGTTCATCGATGTTTCATTCGCGAGCATGGCGCTCACGATCCTGTCCATCGCGCTGCCGCGCGACCCCTTGACCAGCACCCGCAGCATGTCCGCTGTCGGATTCGCCGCGATATCGGCGCGCAGCGCGTCCGCGAGGGCGGCATGGCTTTCGAAACTGCGGCCATCGTCGCCGAACGCGTCCGTCGCCGCCGCGCTGAATTCGCCCAGCGCGTACAGCCGCGCGATACCGGAGGCCTTCGCGCGGCGTCCGACTTCGGCATGCAACGAGGCCGCATCGTCGCCGAGCTCGCGCATGTCGCCCAGCACCAGCCAGCGTTCGCCGCCGCCCGTGGCGAGCGTGTCGATCGCAGCGCTGAGCGAGCCGGGATTGGCGTTGTAGCTGTCGTCGATCAGCATCGCGCCGCTGCCGAGGCGATGCGTGTTCAAGCGACCGGCGACCGGCTGCGCGGCATTGAGACCGGCGGCGATCACCGGCAGATCGATGCCGGCGCCCAGCGCGAGCGATGCCGCCGCCAATGCGTTGAGGATGTTGTGACGACCGGGCATCGCCAGCGCGATCCGCGCTTCGCCCTGCGGCGCGACCAGCACGAAGCGCGAGCCTTCGACATCCAGCGCGATGTCGCGCGCGGTCACGTCGGCATTCACGTCGAGCGCGAAGCGGATCAAACGGTGACCATGCGCGCGTTCAGCGAAATACGGCGCGAACGCATCGTCGGCGTTGATCGCGGCCACGCCGTCTGCGGGCAGCGCGTCGTAGATCGCGGCCTTGGTGTCGGCGATACCGAGCAGACTGCCCATGCGTTCGATGTGGGCCGGCGCGATGTTGTTGACCAGCGCCACGTCCGGACGAACGATTTCGGTGAGATAGGCGATATCGCCCGGTTTGCCGGCGCCCATTTCGTAGATGGCGTACAGCGCGTCTTCCGGCGCATCCAGCACCGCGAGCGGCAGGCCGATTTCGTTGTTGCGGTTGCCCGGTGTGGTGTAGGCGCGACCGGGCATGCCCCGCGCCGCGACGGCCGCCTCGAGGATCGAGAACGTCAGCGCCTTCACGCTGGTCTTGCCGTTGCTGCCGGTCACCGCAAGCACCCGGGTAGCGCGCGTACGCTGCACCGATGCCGCCAGCGACGCCAATGCGCGCTCGGTATCCGCGACCACGATCTGCGGAATCGACACGTCCGCCTGGCGCGACACCAGCGCCGCGCACGCGCCGCGCGAAGCCGCCTGCGCGACGTAATCGTTGCCGTCGAAATGCTCGCCCTTCAGCGCGACGAACAGCGATGCGGAGGAGGCCTCGCCATCGAGGCGGCGGGTGTCGGTGACCCACGCGTCGACGGTCAGATCGTCGCCGACGAGACGCCCGTTCACGGCCTGCGCGATACGCGAGAGCGGCAGCGGCGTCATGCGCGCGTCTCCAGCGCCGCGTGCGCGGTCGCAGTGTCGTCGAACGGAGACTGCACACCGTCGATGTCCTGATAGGACTCGTGACCCTTGCCTGCGATCAACACGATATCGTTCGCGGCGGCGGCGGCGATCGCATGCGCGATGGCGGCGGCGCGATCGCGACGGATGACGATGGCGTCGGGGTTCGCGAAGCCGGCGACGATATCGGCAACGATGGCATCGCCGTTTTCGGTGCGCGGATTGTCGTCGGTGACGATCACCGCGTCGGCACGGGTTTCGGCGATGGCGGCCATCTGCGGACGCTTGCCGCGATCGCGGTCGCCGCCGCAGCCGAACACGCACACCAGCCTGCCCGCGGCATGCGCGCGCAGGCTGGTCAACGCCTGCTCCAGCGCGTCCGGCGTGTGCGCGTAATCGATCACCACCAGCGGCAGGCGTCCATCGCCGCCGAGGCGGTTCATGCGGCCGTGCACCGGCTTCAATACCGACAACACGGCGACGATGTCCGCCGGCGTGTCGCCCAGCGCATGCAGCGCAGCGGCGACCGCGAGCAGATTGTCGACGTTGAAACGACCCAGCAGCGGCGAACGCACGGCATGGCTTTCGCCATCGAAACGCAGCGAGAACGACAGCCCGGCAAGATCGAGCACGATGTCGTCGGCGCGCAGGGCTGCCGTTTCCACGCCGCGCGAACTCACGCCGATCGTGCGGATCGACCCGTGGATGCTGGCACACAGTTCGCGACCGAACGCATCGTCGAGATTCAGCACTGCGGTGTCGAGGCCCGGCCAAGCGAACAACTTCGCCTTCGCATCGCCGTAAGCCGCCATCGTGCCGTGATAATCGAGATGATCGCGGGTCAGGTTGGTGAACAACCCGACCTTGAAATGCACGCCGTCGACGCGCCCCTGATCCAGCGCGTGCGAACTGACTTCCATCGCCACCGCGTCGGCGCCGGCATCGCGCAGTTGCGCGAGCAACGCATGCAGCTGCAGCACCAGCGGCGTGGTGAAACCGTTCGGCACCGCTTCGCCGTACAGGCCGGCGCCGAGCGTGCCGATGGTGCCGGCGCGACGGCCGCGCAATGTCCACGCCTGCGCCAACAACTGCACGGTCGAGGTTTTGCCGTTGGTGCCGGTGACGCCGACCGTCGTCATCGCCCGCGATGGCTCGCCGTGGAACCGGTCGGCCATCGCGCCGAGGCGCGCGCGCAGATCGGGCACGGCGATCATCGGCATCTCGCCGACAACCGCCGCCGTGAATTCGTCGGGCATCGGCGGCTCGAACAGCGTCGCGACCGCACCGGCGGCCTTCGCCTGCGCGACGAAATTCAGGCCATGCGCGCCGAAGCCGGCGATCGCGACGAACGCATCGCCGGGCGCGATCGCGCGACTGTCCTGCACCAGACCGGAGATTTCGACGTCCGCGGCAACGCCTGCGACATCGGGCAGCAGCTCGGCGAGACGCATGCGACGACTCATCGCGCACCTCCGGTAGCGGGCAGCGCATCGATCGCTTCGACCAACGCGGCCGGCATCGGCCTGGCGGACAGCGGCGCGACAGGCGTCGGCACCACGGGCAGCGCGGCCCGCACCACGCCGGCCTGACGATTGCGCTTGGCGTCGGCGGCGGCCTGCGCCGCGAGCCAGGTGTCGATATCGTCCGGCGGCACGTCCATCAGCCGCAGCGCGCCTTCCATCACATTCTTGAACACCGGCGCCGACACCGGACCGCCGTAATAACCGCGCGCGGGATCGGGATCGTTGATCACCACCGCCATCGAGAAGCGCGGATTGTCCACCGGCACCAGACCGGCGAAGAACGCGATGTAGCGGCGCGAATAGCCGCCGTTGCTGGCCTTGCGCGCGGTACCGGTCTTGCCGGCGACGTGGTAACCGAGAATCGCGGCCTGGGTCGCGGTGCCGCCCGGTTCGGTCACGGTCTGCATCATCCGTACAATGTCGCGCGCGATGTGTTCGTCGAGCACCTGGATCGCTTCGCCCACTTCGCCCTTGACGAAGGTCGGCACGGTCGCGCGGCCACCGTTGCCCAGCGTCGCGTAGGCGTGCGCGATCTGCAGCGGCGTGGCGCTCAGGCCATAGCCGTACGACATGGTCTGCTTGCTGGTGCCGCTCCAACGCGCGGGTTTCGGCAGCAGGCCGGGGCTTTCGCCCGGGAAGCCGCTGCCGGTGCTGCGGCCGTAACCGAAGCGCACAAGAAAATCGTAGAAGTCCTTGTCCGGCAACATGTGAACGATCTTCGAGGCACCCACGTTCGAACTCTTGGTGATCACGCCGGTGGTGTCGAGCATCCCGTAGTTATGGGTGTCGCTCGTGCGGTATTTGCCGTTCGCGATCCAGCCGGGATGGGTATTGAACACCGTTTTCGACGTGATCACGCCGGCTTCCAGCGCCGCGGCCACAGTGAGCGGCTTCATCGTCGAACCGGGTTCGATCAGATCGGTCACCGCGCGATTGCGGTGCGCCTCGCGATTGCCCAGCGTGGCCGCGTTCGGATTGAACGACGGCAGATTCACCATCGCCAACACTTCTCCGGTCGCGACATCGAGGACCACCGCGGAACCGCTGGTGGCGCCGCTTTCGAGCAGCGTGTGCCTGAGCTCGCGATAGGCGAGGAACTGGATCCGGCGGTCGATGGTCAGAGTCAGGTTCTTGCCCGGTTCGGCGGCGCGGATCAGATCGACTTCTTCGACCGTGCGACCGCGGCGGTCGCGGATCACACGCTTCAGGCCGGCGGTGCCGCGCAGCCATTCGTCGAACGCCAGTTCAAGCCCTTCCTGGCCGCGATCGTCGATGTTGGTGAAGCCCAGCACGTGCGCGATCGCGTCGCTCTGCGGGTAATAGCGGCGATATTCGCGCTGCGAGAACACACCCGGGATATTCAGCGCGAGGATCCGCCGCGCCTCGGCCGGATTGATCCGACGCTTGAGGTAGACGAACTCCTTGTCCGCGCGCTGGGTGAGCTTGCGGGTGAGCTGGTCGGCATCGATACCGAGCGCCGCCGCGAGTCGCGGCAGCGTCTGCGGCGACTTCAGCACTTCCTGCGGATTCGCCCAGATCGATTCCACCGGCGTCGACACCGCCAGCGGTTCGCCGTTGCGGTCGGTGATCATGCCGCGACTGGTCGGAATCTCGACGTCGCGCAGGAAGCGCTCGTCGCCTTGCTGCTGATAGAACGCGCTGCGCACCAGTTGTACATCGACCGCGCGCGCGACCAGCGCCAGCGCGCACACGCCGAGCGCGCCGGTGACCAGCATCAGCCGGCCGCGCAGGTCGAAACGGGCGCGACCGCGCGGCGCCGGACCGCGACGGTCGTTGCGGCGCTGCCAGCGGTCGCGCAGGGACGCCATCCAGGTCATGGGCGCACCACCACGATATCGGCCGGCTCCGGCGTCTTCATGCCCAGCCGGGTGCGCGCGATCTGGTCGATGCGGTTGCTTTCCGCCCAGGTCGCTTGTTCCAGCTGCAGGCGGCTGAATTCGATATTGAGTTCGTCGCGCGCCTTCTCATGCCGCGACAGCTCGACGAACCGCTGGCGATGGCTGTAACGCGCGTGGACCACGCCGATCGCCGCGATCAGATCGGCGATGATCAGTACGGCCACGATCAGGCGCACGCTCATGCGGCACCTGCCAGCTTTTCGGCGACGCGCAGCACTGCGCTGCGGGCGCGCGGATTGACCGCGAGTTCGGCCTCGGTGGCTTTCCGGGAACCGCCGATCATCGCCAGCGTCGGCGTGAACGCGATTTCGACCGGCATCCGGCGGTTGGCCGGTGGCGCCTTGGCGTGTTGCAGGATGAAACGTTTGACGATGCGGTCTTCCAGCGAATGGAAACTGATCACCGCAAGCCGGCCGCCGGGCTTCAATGCCGCGAGCGCGGCGTCGAGGCCGTGTTCAAGGTCTTCGAGTTCGCGATTGATGAAGATGCGGATGGCCTGGAAGCTGCGGGTCGCGGGGTGGATCTTCTGGGCGCCGCGCGGAACGACCGACGCGATGAGTTCGGCCAACTGCGCGGTGCGCGTCAGCGGCGCATCGTCGCGGCGGGCGACGATCGCCCGGGCGATGCGCCGGCTCTGCTTTTCCTCGCCGTAGGTCCAGAGCACATCGGCGATTTCGCGATCATCCGCTTGCGCCAGCCACTGCGCTGCGCTTTCGCCGCTGTCCGGGTCCATGCGCATGTCCAGCGGTCCGTCCTTGCCGAAGCTGAAGCCGCGCTCGGCGACATCCAGCTGCGGCGAAGACACGCCGAGATCGAACAGCACGCCGTCGAGCCCCTGCTGGGCCAGCGCCCAATGCGCCAGATCGGTGAAGCTGCCGCGATGGATCGACACGCGCGGATCCGCGCTGAACTCGCGTTCGGCGACGAGGATCGCTTCGGGGTCCTTGTCCATCAGCAGCAACCGACCTCCGGCATTCAATTGTTGCAGCACGCCGCGCGCATGACCGCCGCGTCCGAACGTGCCGTCCAGATAGGTTCCGTCCTCCCGAATTCGCAGTCCTTCCATGACCTGCGCGTACATGACAGGCAAGTGCGGCACCGGAAGGTGGGCGGGCACTGCACCCGCGCCACCCGCGATCACAGTTGCAGGTCGAGCAGCGCCTCGCCGAGATCCGCATCGCTGAGCGTCATGCGGATCTGCGCGTGGTGCGCCTGCTCGCTCCATAGTTCGAACTTGTCGCCCATCCCGAGCAACACCGCGCGCTTTTCGATGCCGACCGCGCTGCGGTGGCTCGCCGGCACGCCGATGCGGCCGTTGCCGTCGGGTTCGACGAAGGTCGCCGCACCCACCAGCTTCAGCTGCAGCGTGCGACTGACGCTCTTGGTTCTGGGCAATGCATTGACCTGGTCGCGGACCTGCTCCCAGATCGGCTGCGGGTAGAGGTACAGCGAGCCGGCTTCGAACGGGTTGTAAGTGATGACCAGCCGGCTCTCGCAGGCCCGCGCGATCAAGTCCCGGTAGCTGGTCGGAATCGCCAGCCGGCCCTTGTCGTCGATCGTGATGGCGGTCTCACCCTGGAACACGTTGCCTGCCTGGTTGTGCCCGTCTTCGGCGGGCTTGGTCAACTCGAAAAAACCACTAAAGACCCGGTTTTCCCACGAGTCGCCACATTAGGAGTCGTACACAGGGTTGTCAACAACTTTCTGAGACCAAATTCACTAAGTTCGTCAATGACTTGCAGCGATGTTCACAGACTGGTTCAAGGTTTATCCACAACCCTCTGTTTCGTCTCAAATTTTGAGATTGAGAGCCCTGCGGCGGCTGCCTGAACCGGCGCTCAGGTGGGCTTCCAGAGGGGCTTTCCGTCACACGAACGACAGTATTCAACCATATGGTTGACAATCTCCGTGTGCCGGCGGATATTCAACCTCATGATTGAATATCAACCCGCATCGCTCGATCGCGTCTTCCAGGCGCTTGCCGACCCCACCCGCCGGGCGATGCTCGCCGAGTTGCGCCAGCATCACCGCAGCGTCGGCGAATTGGCCGCACCGCACCGGATCAGCCTCGCCGCCGCCTCCAAGCACATCAAGACGCTCGAACGCGCCGGCCTGGTCAAACGCACCGTCCGCGGCCGCACACACCTGTGCGCACTCGATGCCGCGCCGCTGGCCCATGCGGACGGATGGCTGCGCGAGTACGCGCAGTTCTGGAACCAGCGACTGGACGCGCTTGAAGCCCTGCTGGTCGCCACAGACGCGACACCCCCGACGCCATCGCCCAAGGAACCCTCGCCATGAACGCATACGGCCACCCGATCGCCAACGATGCCCTCCGTTTCGAACGCATGCTGCCCGGCCCGATCGAGCGCGTCTGGGCGCATCTGGTCGAACCCGAAAAGCGCAGGCTGTGGCTCGCGGATGGACCGATGACGCTCGTCCCCGGCGGCGATATCGCGCTGCAATTCCACAACGCCGAACTCTCGCCCGACGACGACCGGGCCCCGGAGGTCTATCGCGCGCAGGAAAACAGCGGCGAAGTCCGCGGTCGCATCCGGCGATGCGAGCCACCGCAGCGGTTGGTCTTCACCTGGGGCGATGACCCGTCGCGACCGCAGGACGCCCAGTCGGAAGTCGACATCGCACTGACTGCCGAAGGCGAACGGGTCAGGCTTGTCCTGATCCACCGGCGTCTGTCGACTCGCGAACTGACCAGCGTCGCCGGCGGCTGGCATACACATCTGGGCATTCTCGAAGACCGCCTGTCCGGGCAGCCGCCGCGCCCGTTCTGGCGCACGCACACGCGGCTGGAGGCCGAATACGTCGAACGACTTCGTCGCGAAGCATGAAATCCGCTCGACGCCGCGCGAGTCGGCAGCGGCCTGTAGAGCGGGCTTCAGCCCGCTGCCACGTGTCCGGAGAAGTTTCAGCGACCTGAAGGCCGCTCTACAGACTTGATCGGTCGAATCAGACAGCGCCAGGCCCCCTGAGTCAGCGGGCGGCTCGCGCACCGCCAAGCCCCTGCTCTCCAGACACAGCCCAGGAAAACAGGAGGCCCGTCCGACGAAGCACATGCCCCCTGAGTTAGGGGGCGACTCGCGCGGGGCGCGAGCGGGGTATGGAAGTGCTTGGAGAAAATAAAGACGGAGCCGGCCGATAAGCCGGGTTTTGTCGTGGACAGTCATTCCTCTAGGCGCATCGTCACCGATACGCTCAAGCAACCTACCCGGAGACACCGCGGGTCGCGGCATCGTCTCCCTATTTGGTCTTGCTCCCGGTGGGGTTTGCCGTGCCGGTCCGTTGCCGGACTCGCGGTGCGCTCTTACCGCACCATTTCACCCTTGCCTGCCTGCTTGCGCAAACATCGGCGGTATCTTTCTGTTGCACTTTCCGTCGGCTCGCGCCGCCCAGGCGTTACCTGGCACCGTACCCTGTGGAGCCCGGACTTTCCTCGGCATCGGCATTCCGGAGAATGCGATGACGCGACTGCCTGGCCGACTCCGCCGCGGGCATTGTCGCACGGGAACCGCGGGCGCATGCCCGAACCACGACGGCCATCGCGCGCAACGCCGCAAAAAAGCAGCGACGGTCATCATCAAACGTCTCCGGGTGCGCTAGGCTGGACGCGCTACCGGGCGTGTTGCTCGACCCGGCGCGGGGCGACAACGACAGGAGGTTCCACAGCGACCTCTCTCCGGACGATCTCCGGGACAGGGGTTCCCACCACAACGCATTCCCGTCGCAAGGATGTCTGGGTGCCTATTCCGGATGGCCGACTGATCATTCCCTGGCTCGCCTTCCGCGCACGCCGCAGGGCGACGGCCCGCTCGCGTGCCGCGGGCGCTCTGGCCGCGTGCCTCGCACTGGCGTTCCTTCCGTTCGCATGCCTTGCGGCTCCGGAACCGGACCAGCGCCATCCGCTGGAAGTGGAAGCGTTGACCCAACCGCGACAGGTACTGGAAAAGCTTCCCGCCGCGCGCCGCGCGCTCGCCAAGGGCGACGATGCCGGCATGGCCAGACTGGCGCTGGCCGAGGCCAATGCCTGCCGAGTGATCGCGAACTGGCGCTGCCAGCGCCGCGCCGGCTCGGCCGCGATTGCCGCGGCCGACCGCAGCGGCAGCGTGTATCTGCAGGTCCGCGGGCGGATCGCGCAGGGTCGCGCACTCTCGCGACTGGGCGATTTCAACAGCGCGGCACGCACTCTGGCCGACGCCCAGCAGCGTCTCGGCGACACCCAGCAGGATGTGCTGATGGCCGACATCCTGCTGGCCTATTCCTCCATCAGCGAGCGGCTGGGCAAACTCGACGAGTCCTATCGTTACGCCAAACAAGGGCTTGCCCACGCGCCCGCCGACACCGACCCGGAAATGCGCCTGCGCCTGCTGCGCAACATGGCGCACATCGCCTCCGCCAGAGGGCGTCCGCTGGAAGCGCGCGAATTGCTGAAGGAAACCCGCGGCCTGTTGCCGGCCAACCACGATCCCAAACTGACCGCAGAGATCTTGCTGGAGGAAGCCCGCAGCGCCCGCGCGCTGGGCGATGCCGACACGGTCGAAGACATGGGCCGGCGCATCGGCGCGATCGGCGACGACCTGAAGAACACGCAATTGCACGGCCTGGGCTACGAAACCACCGCCCAGGCCCTGGAATTGCGCGGCGAGGCCGCCGCGGCTTTAGCGCTGTATCAGAAGGCACGCAGCGAATTCGCTGCCCTGAAACTGCAGCAGGACGAATTGCGCACCGTCCGCGCCATCGTCGATCTGCAGCTGAAGGGCACCCAAGCCGACAGTCTTCCGCAATCGATCGCACGGCTGATCCAACTGGGCGACCAGGTCACCCGCACCGAACGCGAGTCCGCGGCCGCGGATTTCGAGGAGCGCCTGCGTTATGCCGAAAGCGACGCCGCATTGGCCAGCGCGAACGCCAAGACCGAGAACGAGCGCCTGCGCGCGATGGTCAGCGAAAACCGGTTCCGCTACACCCTGATCGCCGGCATCCTCGCGGTCTGCATGCTCGCCGTGGTGATCGCCCTGTATCTGCAACAGCGCCGGCACGGCGCACTGATGCAGGCCCGGGGCCGCGAGCTGGAGGTCGCCGTCTCCACCGATTTCCTGACTGCGGTCCACAGCCGGCGCTACATCACCGATGCCGGCAACGTCGCGGTGCAGCGCGCCATCGACAGCGGCATGAATCTCGCGATCGCAGTGGTGGACATCGATTCGTTCAAGCAGATCAACGACCGCTTCGGACACGCCGTCGGCGACGACGTGCTCAAGGCGGTGGCCGACGCCATGCGCCACGCCTGCCGGGATTCCGACACCCTGGGGCGTTACGGCGGCGAAGAATTCGCGGTACTGCTGGAAGGCGTCGGCCGCGACCACGCGCTGGCCGCGGCGGAACGCCTGCGCCAGGCGATCGCGGACGTGCGGGTGACGTGCGGCGACGAGATCATCGCGCCTACCGCATCGGTCGGCGTCGCCCGGCTGTCGCCCGGCGACACCCGCTTCGACCAGTTGCTGATCCGCGCCGACCGGGCGCTGTACCAGGCCAAGGCGCAGGGACGGAATCGCGTGGTGATCGTCGATCAGGATGCGGAGCCGATCGGGTTGCCGCCATCGACCACCGAACGTTGACGCAAGCTCAACCCGACTCGCTTCCGTACAAATCTTTCCTCGACGCGCCGGTGATCTCCGCCGCCAGCTTCGCGGCGGTCGACGGCGGCAGGTGTTCGATCAGCTTCGCGTAGACCCGGCGACCCTGGACCCGCTTCGCTTCGGCGTCGTCGCCCACGCCCTGGATCAGCAGCACGAATTCGCCCTTGCGCTGGTCGGGGTCGGCGGCGACGCGGGCGTGGAGTGCGCCGAGCGTGCCGTCGAGCACGGTCTCGAACAGTTTGGTCAGCTCGCGGGCGATGGCGGCCGGGCGCTCGGCGCCGATCACCGCGACAGCATCGGCGAGGGTGTCCTCGATGCGGTGCGAGGACTCATAGAAAAGGAGTGTGCGCGGCTCACTGGCGAGTTCAGCGAAGCGTTCGCGGCGGGCGCCGGCCTTGGCCGGAAGGAAGCCCTCGAAGGCGAAGCGGTCGCTGGGCAGGCCGGCGACGCTGAGCGCGGCGATCAGCGCGCTGGGGCCGGGAATGGGACTGACCCGGATCCCGGCGGCGCGGGCAGCGGCGACCAGCCGGAAACCGGGGTCGCTGACCAGCGGGGTACCGGCGTCGGACACCAGCGCCAGCGACTCGCCGGCCAGCAGCCGGGCGACGATGCGCTCGGCCAGACCGGCCTCATTGTGCTCGTGCAGGGCGATGAGGGTCTGCTCGACACCGTAGTGCGACAGCAACTGGCGGGTGTGGCGGGTGTCCTCGGCGCAGATCGCGGCGACCGCGCGCAGGGTGTCGAGCGCGCGCGGCGAGAGGTCGCCGAGGTTGCCGATCGGGGTCGCGACGACGTGGAGCGTGCCTGCAGCGGCAGGGGTGGACATCGGATCTGGCTCGCTCGGGGTGTGGCAGGCGGGTAGAATCGTAACCGTACTCCCGGACAAGTCCATCCTGGACTTGATCTCGCAACGCCGACGTCACCGACGTCGTCGGCGTTGCTCTACAGGTTCACTCAAGGGTTGCGGCGATGTCGATGAAGTTCAGAGCAATGGCGTGGCTGTGCACCGGTCTGTTGGCGTTGGGGCTGTCTGCCTGCGTGACGACCACGTCCGGCGGCACCAAGCCATCGACCTATCGGGTCAATCCGCTGATCGCGCAGGCCTCGGCCCTCGCCGCCAATCACGACACGCTGATCGGCCCGGCCAAGACCGAGAACGGCCGCGAGATCGAACGCATCGTCGCCAGCCTCGACAACGCCGCGCTCAGCAGCGAGGCCGCGATGCTGCGCGAAGGCGACCCGCTCTACAACTTCGTCGGTCGCGAACTGCTGCGCCGCGACCTGCCGCTGCCGCGCCCGTTCGACCGCGAGGGCAGTTGGCGCTTCAATGCCGGCAACCGCGCCGCGGCCGAGCGCGACGGCTACCGTCCGCCGACCCGGCTGGCGGTGCTGCTGCCGCTGACCGGCGCGATGGCCGCCGCGTCTTCCCCGGTGCGCGACGGCCTGCTCGCCGGCTATTACGGCGAACATCGCGCGCGTCCCGAAATCGTCTTCTACGACACCGCCGGCACCCCGGCCGGCGCCGTGGCGGCCTATCAGAGAGCCTCGGGCGAAGGCGCCGACTACGTGCTCGGCCCGCTCGGCCGCGACGAGGTGGGCGAACTGTTCAAGACGCCGGATCTGAACGTCCCGATGCTGGCGCTGAACCGCGGCCCCACTCCCCCGCCCAACGGTCACGCCAGTTTCGCGCTGGCGCCCGAGGACGACGGCATCGCCGCGGCCGAATATCTGCTCTCGCGCAACGCCCGCCGGGTCCTGGTGCTGACGGGCAGCGACGACGGCATGCGTCGCAGCGTCGCCGCGTTCCGCGAACACCTGCTGAGTCGCGGTGGCACCGTGGTCGACACCCTGACCATCGCCGAAAAGCCGCTCGACAGCACCGCCGCCCTGCTGGCGTCCGCGCAGAAGGAAGGCGGCGTGGACGCGGTATTCCTCGCGCTGAAGGGCGGACAGGCGCGCGCGCTGGCACCGCAGCTCGGCAACGCCGGCCTTGCCGCGAAACTGCGGGTGTCCACCCCGCAGCTGCTGTCGGGCACCGGCAAGCCGGAGCAGGACATGCTGCTCGACGGTATCGCCTTCCCCACCGAGACCTGGAGCGTGCAGGGCGTACGCGGGCTCCCGTCGGCGGACAGCGCCGGCAGCCTGCTGTCGACCGCGCGCGGCCCGGCCGCCAAGCTGTTCGCCTTCGGTTATGACGCCTGGCTGTTGACCGGCTATCTGGACAAGATCGCCGCCAACGCCAACGCTGCAGTGCCCGGTGCGACCGGCACCCTGCGCGTCGACGGCTTCGGCAACATCATGCGCAGCCCGGCGTGGTCCACCTTCAGCAACGGTCAGGTCATCGCCCTCGCCCGCAGTGACGACTGAGGGCCACGGCCTGAACCGGAGAACGCAGGGCGCGCATGTCGAAGCCCTCGCCCGCGACTTTCTGCTCCGACAGGGGCTGACGCCCGTCGCCGCCAACGCGAACTATCGCGGCGGCGAACTCGATCTGGTCATGCGCGACGGCGACACGCTCGTCTTCGTCGAGGTGCGCTATCGCCGCGGCAGCGGCTTCGGCGGCGGCGCGGCCTCGGTCGACGCCAACAAGCGCCGCAAACTGGTGCATGCGGCCGGATTGTTCCTCGCCGCGCATCGCGAGCATGCCCGCGCGCCCTGCCGTTTCGATGTGATCGACGCCAGCGGCGACCCGGAAGCCCCCGAATTCCTCTGGCTGCGCGACGCGTTCCGCGCAGACGATTGCTGAAGGCCGAATCATGCACCACGCCATCGACCCGACCCGGATCGCGCCGACTCAGATCGTGCAAGCGCAGCTCGACGCCTACAACGCGCACGACCTCGATCGCTTCGTGGCGTGTTTCAGCGACGACGTGCGCCTGTACCGCATGCCGGTGCAGGCGCCCGGCACCATCGGGAAAGCGGCGCTGCGGGCGTTCTACGCCGAACATCGTTTTTCGATCGCGTCTCTGCGGGCCGAATTACTGAACCGCATGACACTGGGCGACAAAGTGATCGATCACGAGCGCATTCACGGCCTGGGCGAACACCCCACGGAAGTGGTGGCGATTTATCAGGTCAGCGATGGCGCGATCGCCAACGTCTGGTTCTTCTATCCCTGATCGCCCACGATGCCGACCATCTTCACCCATGCCGTGGTGCCGCTCGCGCTGGGCCTCGCGTTTGGACGCAACGCCATCTCGCCGCGATTGATCGCCGCCGGCATGTTCGTGGCGATCGCGCCCGATTTCGACACCATCGCCTTCAAGCTCGGCATCGCCTACGCCGACCAGTTCGGCCATCGCGGCGCGAGCCATTCGCTGCTGTTCGCGCTGGCAGTCGGCCTGTTCGGCGCGGTCGTCGCCCCGTGGCTGCGTACCACGCGATGGCGGGCGCTGCTGTTTCTCGCATTCTGCACCGCCTCGCATCCGCTGCTGGATGCGTTGACCAATGGCGGCCTCGGCGTGGCCCTGCTGTGGCCGTGGTCGCACGAACGGCTGTTCGCGCCGTGGCGGCCGATCGCGGTTTCGCCCATCGGCGCCGGTTTTTTCAGCCTCCGCGGGCTGGCGGTGCTGTGGTCGGAGTTTCTGTGGGTGTGTTTGCCGACGTTTACGCTGCTGCTGCCGCTGTGGGTATGGCGGCGACAACGGCAGGCCGGGGCAGGCTCTACAATCGCGCGATGACCGCCCTGCCCGCCGATCTGGTCCGCACCCTCGCCGCGGTGCTCGGCGACGGCTTCCGCACCGACGCCAGCGAGCGGCTGACCTACGGTTACGACAATTCCCGGCGTCAGGCGATGCCCGACGCGGTGGCGCTGCCGACGACGCGCGAACAGGTCGTCGCGCTGGTGCGCGCCTGTCGTGCGCATCGCGTGCCGGTGGTCGCTCGTGGACGCGGCACCAACACCACCGGCGCCGCGGTGCCGACCGCCGGCGGCCTGGTGGTGTCGTTCGAGCGCATGCGGCGCATCGTCGACATCCGCCCGGGCGACCGCTGCGCGGTGGTGGAACCCGGCGTGTTGAACGGCGATCTGCAGCGCGCGCTGATGCCGCACGGCCTGTTCTGGCCGCCCGATCCCACCAGCGCCGACTATTCGAGCATCGGCGGCAATCTCGCCTGCAACGCCGGCGGCCCGCGCGCGGTGAAATACGGCGCCAGCCGCGACAACGTGCTGGCGCTGACCGCGGTGACCGGCTGCGGCGAACTGATCCACTGCGGCAGCGCCACCACCAAGGGCGCGACCGGCTACGACCTGCAACGGCTGCTGGTCGGCAGCGAGGGCACGCTGGCGCTGATCGTGGAAGCGACGCTGCGCCTCACTCCGCTGCCGGCCGCCCGCCGCGCGCTGCGGGCGACCTATCGCGATGTCGACGCCGCCGCCGCCGCGGTCGCGCGACTGATGGCGCAGCCGGTCGCGCCGTCGATGCTCGAATTCATGGACGGCGACGCGGTGCGGCTGGCGCACGCGCACATGCTGTCGTACGGCGGACACTGCGACATTCCGGAAGGTGTCGGCGCGCTGCTGATGATCGAAGCCGACGGCGACGCGCACACGCTGCCGCACGCACTCGACGCTCTGAGCGCAGCGGCGCGCGGAGACGGCTGCCTGGATGTCGAACCTGCCGCCGACGCTGCCGCGCGCGAACGGCTGTGGGCCGCGCGCAAGGCGCTGTCGCCCGCGCTGCGCAGTCTCGCGCCGGGCAAGATCAACGAAGACGTGGTGGTGCCGGTGTCGCGGATTCCCGCGCTGGTCGCCGGTGTGCGGCGATTTGCGCAAGACCACGCGCTGCCGATCGTCTGCTTCGGTCACGCCGGCAACGGCAACCTGCACGTCAACCTGATGTACGACCCGGCCGATGCCGCACAGAACGCACGCGCGCAGGCGGCGATGGCGGACGTGTTCGCGCTGACGCTGTCGCTGGGCGGCACGCTCTCCGGCGAACACGGCATCGGCCTGGCGAAGCGCGACTTCATGACCCGGGCCATCGACGCACCGACGCTGGCGGCGATGCGCGCGATCAAGGCGGCGTTCGATCCCGACGGCATCCTGAATCCGGGCAAGCTGCTGCCGCCTTGAGCCCGTTCAAGTTGTCGGCACGCTTGCGATGGCAACCGCGCAAAAGCGCACTTCATGCCCGTAGAGCGGCCTTCAGGCCGCTGATTCCGACATACAACCGTTTCATTTTCGTCGGCCGTGGGCACGGCCCTGTTCTCGTCGCGATTCGGATGCTGCATGGGCCGGCCTGAAGGCCGCTCTACGGATTTGATCTGTCATCCCGAGCGCAGCGAAGGATCTCCTTGGCACCGCGAACCTTGAAACAGCAGGTCCCTCGCTGCGCTCGGGATGACGGAACGCTGCATCAGCCCTCGAAATGCACGTACCCCGCGCGCAGCGGCGACCACGGCGCGCCCGCGGCATCGTGCAACACGATGTTGCCGGTCTCGGCGGTGATCCGGCCGATGCGCGTCGCCGGCACATCGCAGGCGCGCATGGCATCGTCCACCGCGAGACGTGCGGTCTTCGGCGCGGTGAAGCACAACTCGTAATCGTCGCCGCCCGTCGCCTGCAACTCGCGACGCGCGGCGACATCGAATGCAGCGCGCAGCGCGGCGGACGACGGCAATGCCTCCACTTCGAGTTCGACACCGGTGCGGCTGGCGCGACAGACGTGACCGAGATCGGCCAGGAGGCCGTCGGAAACATCGATGCAGGCATGGGCGATGCCGGCGAGCGCCTGCCCCGCCGCGACCCGCGGTGTCGGCCGGTCGAGACGCGCACGCAGTGCGGGCGTCATCGATTCTCCCGCTTGCCACTGGCGCAGCGCCGCGGCGGCATCGCCGAGCGTGCCGGTCGCCCAGACATCGTCGCCGACGCGCGCCTGGCTGCGCAGCAGCGCACCGCGCGGTTCGACGAAGCCGTGCGCGGTCACGCACACCGACAAGGGGCCGCGGGTGGTGTCGCCGCCGACCAGCGCCACGCCGTGCTGCGCGGCGAGTTCGAGGAAGCCATCCAGAAAACCATCCACCCACGCCGCATCCGGCTGCGGCAACGACAGCGACAGCGTGCACCACGCGGGCGTCGCCGCCATCGCCGCCAGATCGGAAAGATTCACCGCCAGCGCCTTCCAGCCGATATCGGCGGGCGCGGTGTCGGCCGGGAAATGCACGCCGCTATTGAGCGTGTCCATCGCGACCACCAACGCTCGTCCCGGCGGCACCGACAGCAACGCGGCATCGTCGCCGATCCCCAGGATCACGTCGTCGCGCCCGGCGACGCGGGCACGGATACGGGCGATGAGGTCGAATTCGGAAGCGCGGGCGGCCATGCGGTCTCTGCGTGTCGGGTCCGCACCAGCGGTGTCGGCGCGTTATGGTGACACAGCGCTGTGGACGGTTCTGCGGCGCACGCCCGCCGGTTGGCGGCCACGGCGCTTTCTGGAACCATACCGGCACGCCTCCCGGCAGCCGCCCCCTGCGATCGCGGATCGCGATGCAGGGACAACACCGCGCGTAGACAACATGGATATGGAGTGCGTGCATGACGGACAACCTGTTCAGGCCCGAGGTCGGCGAGGCGCGCGCCGATGCGTGGCTGGGCACGACGCGACTGCCGTCGCCGCGGATCGCGTGGCCGATGACCCTGCTGTCGCTGGCGCTGATCGTGTGCGTCGCCGCGTTCCTGATCTTCGGCCAGCACGTGCGCAAGGTCCGCGTCCACGGGCTGCTGGTGCCGTCGCAGGGATTGCTCGCCGCGGTGTCGCCGAACACCGGCGTGGTCACGGGCGTGAAGATCGCGGAAGGCGAGATCGTCGATGCGCAGCAGCCGTTGATCGAAATCGCTTCCTCGGTCGAGAGTCCGCGCTGGTCGACCGGCGATGCCGGCGCCACCGTCGCCGGGCAGTTGGAACGCCAGCGCGCGCTGGTCGAAGCGGACATCGACGTGCTCGACAGCAGCCGCATCCGCGACATGGACGCGCAGCGCGAACGCCTCGCCGCACTCCGCCGCGAACTCGCCACCGCGGAGCGCACGCTGCAACTGCGCGAGCGGCAGGCGACCCAGGCGCGCGAACTGCTGGCGCGCATCCGTCCGCTGCAGCGCGAAAAGATCGTCAGCGACGTGCAGATCGCGCAATACGAAGCCGACGCCACCGAAGCGGACACCGCCGCCGAGGACGCGCGACAGGCGCGTTCGCAGGCGCAGCGCCGGCTGGCCGACGCCGACGCCGCGATGGCGACGCTGGGGGCCACCGCCGAGCTGCGCCGCAACGATCTGCAGCGCCGGCTGGCCGATCTGTCGCAGGTCGCTGCGCGCAACGCGGCCGACGGCGGCGCGCTGGTGCGCGCGCCGAAGCGCGGCGTGGTGTCCGGGCTGGCGGTGGAAGCCGGGCAATCGGTGACCCGCGGCCAGCGCCTGCTGTCGCTGATTCCGGAGGGTTCGGTGCTGCACGCCGAGCTGTGGGCGCCGAGCGACGCGATCGGCGAGCTGGCGCCGGGCACGCGCGTGGCGCTGCGCTATCGCGCGTTCCCGTTCCGCCGCTACGGCGTGCAGTCGGGGCGCGTGCTCTCGGTCTCGCGATCGGCGCTGTCGCCCGAGGAAATCCTGCGCCGCAACGGCATGGAGACGAACGCGCCCGCCTATCGCGTGCTGGTGGCGCTGGATCCGCAGACCGACCGCCGCAGCGGCCGCGCGCTGCCGCTGCGCGCGAGCATGACGCTGGAGGCGGATCTGCTGCTGGAGCGCCGCCGGCTGTACGAATACGTGTTCTTTCCTGCCGGCAGAAACGGCACCTACGAAACCGGCACTGGCGAAACCGGCGCCGGCACGCGCAACGGGCGCGGCGCATGAGCGGTTTCGCGCGGCATGCACGCGGCGGCCAGTTGCCGGTGATCCATCAGAACGAGATCGCCGAGTGCGGGTTGGCCTGTCTCGCGATGGTCGCGGCGTACCACGGCCACGATGTCGACATGGCCGGCATGCGCCGACGTTTCGCGGTGTCGATCCGGGGCGCCACGTTGTCGCGGCTGATCGCCATCGCAGAGCGCCTGGATCTGACCGCACGACCGCTGCGCGCAGAGCTCGAACACCTGTCCGATCTGCGCACGCCGTGCATCCTGCACTGGGACATGAATCATTTCGTGGTGCTGAAGCGCATCGTCCGCGGCGTCGCCGAGATCCACGATCCGGCGCGCGGCGCGGTGACGATGACGCTCGCCGAACTCGGCCGCCACTTCACCGGCATCGCCCTGGAACTCACCCCGCAGCACGATTTCCGGCCGGTGCGCGCGCGCGAACCGATCCGCCTGCGCGCCCTGACCGGCGACGTGCGCGGTTGGCGGCAGGCGCTGGTGCAGGTGTTCTCGCTCGCCATCGCGCTGGAACTGTTCACCCTGCTGCTGCCGATGTCGATGCAGTGGGTGATCGACCGGGTACTGGTGTCCGCGGATACCGAATTGCTGACCCTGCTCGCGCTGGGCTTCCTCGCGGCCGTGGGGTTCCAGAGCGTCATCGCCGCAGTGCGCGGCTGGGTGGTGGCCGACATCGCCGCGGCGTTCGAGGCGCAATGGTCGACGCATCTCGCCAGCCATCTGCTGCGGCTGCCGCTGACCTTCTTCGCCAAACGCAGCGTCGGCGAAGTGCTGTCGCGCTTCCTGTCGGTGCAGAGCGTGCAGCAGACGCTGAGCACCAGTTTCGTCGAAGCGTTGCTCGATGGACTGACGGTGATCCTGGTGCTGGCCCTGCTGCTGGTGTATTCGCCGACGCTCACGCTGTGGGTGGTCGCGGGGTTCGCGGTGTATGCGCTGCTGCGCGCATGGAGCTACAAGCGGCTGTGGCGATTGAAGGAAGGCCATCTCGCCAGCCTCGCCCGCCAGCAATCGTTGCTGATCGAATCGGTGCACGGCGTGCAGGCGATCAAGCTCGCCAACCAGCATGCCGGACGCGGCGCGCGATTGGCGAACGCGGCCAACGACGCCGCACGCCAGGACGCAGCGGTGCGCCGCGCGACCGCCACGTTCTCGGCGCTGTCGAAGCTGGTGTTCGGCGCGCAGCGGGTGCTGTTGATCTGGCTGGGCGCGGGCATGGCGATGGGCGGGGCGATGACCGCAGGCACACTGGTGCTGTGCATCGCCTATGCCGACATGTTCGCCACGCGCGCCGGTGGGCTGATCGACAAATTCATCGACCTGCGCCTGCTCGGCGTGCATGCGCGGCGCATCGCCGACATCGCGCAGCAACCGCCCGAACGGGACCGCGCGGGCGAGTATGCCGGTCCGCCGCCGGAGCCCTCGCTGGACATCGAAGGCCTGAGCTTCCGCTACGGGGAGGACGAGCCTTGGGTGGTGCGCGACTGCAGCTTCCGCATCGGTGCGGGCGAATCGGTCGCCATCGTCGGACCGTCCGGCGCCGGCAAGACCACGCTGGCGAAGCTGCTGCTGGGCCTGCTGCCGCCCGACGCAGGCACGATCAGGATCGGCGGCATCGACATCGCCCGCTATGGCGTGTCGGCCTATCGCGCACGGGTCGGCGCGGTGATGCAGGACGACGCGCTGTTCGCCGGATCGGTCGCCGACAACATCGCCTTCTTCGACCCCGACGCACGGCCCGAGGCGGTGACCGAAGCCGCACGCCGCGCCGGCATCCACGATGAGATCGCGGCGATGTCGATGGGTTACGAAACCCTGGTCGGCGACATGGGCTCGGCGCTGTCCGGCGGGCAGAAGCAGCGCGTGCTGCTGGCGCGCGCGCTGTTCCGCAACCCCGACATCCTGGTGCTGGACGAAGCGACCAGCCATCTCGACGTCGCGCGTGAACGCCGGATCAACGCCGAGATCGCCGCGCTGCGCATCACCCGGCTGATCATCGCCCACCGCACGGAGACCATCCGCAGCGCGGATCGCATCCTGATGGTCGCCGATGGCCGCGTGGAAACGTGGACGCAGGCACAGTTCCACGCGCGGTTCCAGGCGGATGCGATGGCGGAGTGCGACGCTGTCGACACCGGCTCACGGGAAGTTAACACCCGGCCGCAGATCGCCGAATAGACTCGAAGCGTTCCCGCATCGCCGCCCTGCGGATGCTGCGGGAATCGGGTCCGGGCTTCGAAGCCAACATTCTTCGAGACCGGACGCCGCAGCACCGCAGCGGGAATGTGTCCCGGCTGCCGTTTCTTCCTCAGGATGATTGAAGGAGTGCATTGATGTCGAAGTTCGAAGACAAGTCCCAGGATTCCACCGTCCGCCCGATCGCCCGCACCGTGGCGCGCGAGCTGTCGCCGCAGGAAATCGAAAAGATCGCCGGCGGCAAGCCCAGCACCACCCACGCCACCGGCCCCAACGGCGACGACCCCGCGGATCCGGGCAGCGCGATCTGAACAAGCATGATTTGAACCAGCGCCACCGATCCGCAGCGGATCGATCCGTCGCGAACGCCCGCGTACCGGCGCCGCACGCATCCTTCCCGCCACGCCGCGCTGCCTTGACCGGGGCGCGGCGTTTTCATTGCCACTCTTCCGCGACGGAGCGCGCATGCCGGCCAGATCCCCAGTGACGCCCGCCAGGAAACGATCGTCCAGGCAACCGCTGATCCTCTCCGGCTACGCCCACGACGTGCACGCCGCCGCCGTCTGCTGGGCGCTGCGCCGCAGCGGCTATCGCCCGACGTGGGCGCGGACCCTGGCCGACGACGCGATGGCGCCGCTGTCGATGCACGCCGACCACCGCGCAGGCCTGCGTTTCAGCGGCGGGATCGATCCCGCGCGCACCTCCAGCGTCTGGTTCCGCCGGCCGCGCCTGCCCGACACCTTCGATGGTGCCGCAGCCTCGGATCTGGCGTTCCTTCAGGACGAATGGAAACGCTTCGCCGGCAATATGCACACCGTCTGCGCGACCGCGGGCGACGTGTTCTGGGTCAACCGCCCCGACCGCGCGCTGGCCGCCGAGAACAAACTCCTGCAGATGCAGGCCGCACATCGCTGCGGGCTGCGCTTTCCGGCGACGTTGATGTCGTCGGACCCCGAAGAGATCCGGCGCTTCTTCTCGGCGCACGAACGCATCGTCTACAAGCCCTTCGCCACCCACAGCTGGCGCGACGGCGACGGCAGGATCTTCAGCACCTACACGCGCGCGCTCGAAGCCGACGCGCTGCGGGACGATGCCGCCCTGCGTCTGTGTCCCGGCATCTACCAGGCCTGCGTGCGCAAACGTTACGACCTGCGCGTGACCGTCATCGGCCGGCGCCTGTTCGCGGTGCGCCTGGACGCACCGCCGACCGACGATGGGGTGGTCGACTGGCGCGCCGCCTCGATCGGCGACAACACCACGTCGCGCCCGTTCGCGCTGTCCGGCACATGGGAAGCCGCGCTGCGGCGGCTGATGGAATCACTGGGACTGGTGTTCGGCTGCATCGACCTGGTGGCCGACGAGCACGACGAACTGCATTTCCTGGAGATCAACCAGGCCGGGCAGTTCCTGTTCGTCGAACACGACACGCCCGAACTGCCGCTGCTGCGCGCGACCGCGGCGATGCTGGCGGAAGGCCGGCCGGACTATTCGCTCGACACCATCGATGACGTGTCCTACGCGGAATATCTCGAGGATCCGGAACAAAAAGCGTGGTGGGAGACCGTCGCGCCGGGCATGCGCGGGAAGAACGGCGCGATTGCGGGGGTGAGCGAAGAGTAGCGGCGGAGTTGCGTTTCCTCACGAGTCGCCCATATCGGCGATGACATCGAAGCCGACATCCAGCGGCGCTCGGCCGGCCTATCGACATGCGACCTTGGCGGTCACGTATTCGTATTGGGCTCTGTGCGAATGCAGCAATCCCATACCGTCGTATTGCAACTCCGAAATATCGAAGCCGGATGGGCACAACTCGGAGGCCCGGCGTTCGAGGTGCCTGCGCAACGTCCGATGATCCGAATCGTAGGGCGCGTTGTAGAGGACCAGGAACACACCCGGTTCGACGACGGTTTCGCTGTAGCCGGGAAAGCCTTCGCCCCGTGATGGGCCGTAGCCGATGCAAGCTGTCAATGCCGGGCAGAGCAGCCAAGGCAGTGATCGCCAGACGTTCACCGACTCTACTTCCCCCGCGACGCCTGCACTTCAATCGCACGCAACGCCACGGCGGCATGATCCAGCACACCATTGACGTAGGTGTGGCCGTGTTCGGAGCCGAAGCGCTTCACCGATTCCACCGCTTCGTTCAGCACCACGCGATACGGCACGTCGATGCGGTGCTGCAGCTCGTAGGCGGCGATGCGCAGCGCGGCGCGCTCGATCGGGTCGACCTCTTCCATCGTGCGGTCGAGGAACGGCGCCAGCGCGGCGTCCAGTTCGGCGCAGTGCGCGTCGACGCCGTGGACCAGTTCCTGGAAATACACCAGATCGGCGATTTCGCGCGCCTGTTCATGCGCGAACTGGGTGACGATGTCGCGGGCGTCGGCACCGGACATCTGCCACGCATAGACGGCCTGCAGCGCGCGGCGGCGGGCGCGGGTGCGCAGAACGGGGTCTACGCCATCGGGGCGGCGGTGAAATTTGCTCATGGCAGTTTTTCCAGCAGATTGGCCATCTCGATGGCGACCAGCGCCGCCTCTTCGCCCTTGTTGCCGTGGTTGCCGCCGGCGCGGGCTTCGGCGTGTTCGTAGTGATCCACCGCCAGCACGCCGTTGACCACCGGCAGCGCGTGGTCCAGCGCCACCCGCATCAGGCCGTCGGAACAACCGTCGGCGACCTGTTCGTAATGGCGGGTATCGCCGCGGATCACGCAACCCAGGGCGACGATGGCGACATGGCTGCGGGCCGCCGCGAGACGCGCGGCCGTGGCCGGGATCTCCCAGGCGCCCGGCACGCGGATCACGTCGACCGCATCCTCGGCCACGCCGTGGGCGACGAACGCGGCGCGGGCACCGGCGACCAGTTGCTCGGTGATGCGCGGGTTCCAGCGGCTGGCGATGATCGCGAAGCGCGCGCCTTCGGGGGCGCGCAGATCGCCTTCGTAGTGAGGCATGCGGGGCGGCTCGGAACGGGGGCGGGCATTGTAGCCCGTCGCCTCCTTTTTCCGGGCGCCGGCGCTCCGCGTGCGGGCAGGTTTCCTTTCCACGCATGCGGGCAGTGCTCCTTCCCCGCGTGCGGGGGTGAAGAGGCATGTTTGCGGACCAGTGGTCCGCATGCATCCGAACGCCAGCAGGCACTGCCTGCTGGCCGGACAGGCCGGGATGGGGGCGTTCCAGGATGAACGGGCGCCTGAAGCCGCCCCCCCCCCACCTCGTTCCTCCCCCGCTCGCGGGGGAAGAAGACAGTCAGAGGAAGACAATCAAAAACGGATTACAAACCGACGTATTCGACGACTTCCAGCCCGAAACCCGCCAAACCCACCTGTTTGCGCGGCGTTCCCAACACCCGCAGCTTGCCCAGGCCCAGATCGGCCAATATCTGGCTGCCGGCGCCGTTGCGGCGCCATTCGGCCATCGAGCCGCCGCGCGCGGCCGGCTCGGGCTGCTCGCGGATGCGGGCCAGCAGGCTTTCCGGGGTCTGCGCCTCGCCCAGCAGCACCAACGCGCCGCGGCCTTCGGCGGCGATCTTGGCCAGCACGTCGCCCACGGCCGGGCCGAAATCGGCGCGGCGCCAGTGCAGCGCGTCGGCCAGCGGATTCTGCATGTGGACCCGCACCAGCGTGGGCGTGGCCGCCTCGGCCTCGCCGCGCAGCAGCGCGTAATGCAGGCCGTGACCGATCCGGTCGCGATAGGTGTGCAGCCGGAAAGCCCCGTGTTCGGTCTCGATCTCGCGCACATCCAATCGCTCGATCGTGTGCTCGTTGTGCAGGCGATAGCGGATCAGGTCTTCGATCGAGCCGATCTTCAGCCCGTGCTCGCGTGCGAACACTTCGAGCTGCGGCCGGCGCGCCATGCTGCCGTCCGCGTTGAGGATCTCCACCAGCACCCCGGACGGCTCCAACCCCGCCAGCAGCGCCAGATCGCTCGCCGCCTCGGTGTGACCGGCGCGATTGAGCACGCCGCCGGGCTGCGCCATCAGCGGGAAGATGTGGCCCGGCTGCGACAGGTCGTCGGGCCTGGCGTCGGGGCGCACCGCGGTGCGGATGGTGTGCGCGCGGTCGTAGGCGCTGATGCCGGTGGTCACACCCTCGGCGGCCTCGATGCTCACCGTGAAATTGGTGCCGTGCGGCGAGGTGTTGTCGCGCACCATCGGCGGCAGGCCGAGCTGGCGGCAGCGTTCGCGGATCAGCGACAGGCACACCAGCCCGCGCGCATGGGTGACCATGAAGTTGATGTCCTGCGGCCGCACCAGCTCCGCGGCCATGATCAGGTCGCCCTCGTTCTCGCGATCCTCGTCGTCGACGATCACCACCATCCGCCCGGCGCGGATTTCTTCGAGCAACTCCGGGATGCTTGCGAAACTCATGGGTGTTCCCTTGCCGACAGCAGCCGCTCGACGTAGCGGGCGACCAGATCGATTTCGAGGTTGACCGGATCGCCGACCCGCGTCGACGCGAACGCGGTGTGCGAGACGGTGTGCGGAATCAGCGCGACATCGAAGCCTTCGACATCGACCGCATTGACGGTGAGGCTGACGCCGTCGACGCAGATCGAGCCCTTGGTCGCGATGTATTTCGACAGCGAGGCCGGCGCGGCGAAGCGCCAGCGCTGCGCGCGCGCGTCGTCGTGTACCGACAGCACCCGGCCGACGCCGTCGACGTGGCCACTGACCAGATGCCCGCCGAGGCGATCGGTCGGGCGCATCGCGCGCTCCAGGTTCACCGCCTGCCCCACGACCATGCCGCCGAGCGTGGTCAGGCCGAGGGTTTCGGTGGAGGCGTCGGCCGCGAACGACCCCGCGTCGAATTCGATCAACGTCAGGCAGACGCCGCTGACCGCGATGCTTTCGCCCAGCGCGACATCGGCGAACGGCAGACTGCCGACGGCGATGCGCAGGCGCACGTCGCCGCCGCGCGGTTCGAGCGCGGCCACCCGGCCGACGCCTTCGATCAATCCCGTGAACATGCTGCGATCCCGTCGATACCGATGATGGCTTGCGTCAAAGTGCGCGCTCCGGCCGCAGCAGCAGGCGCATATCGTCGCCGAGCCGGCGCGTTTCCACCGTGTGCAGGCGCAGGCGCTGCTGCATCTCGTCGATGCGCAGGCCGTCGAACAGCGGGCGCGCGGCGGCGCCCAGCAGCACCGGCGCCACGTACAGCAGCACTTCGTCCACCAGCTCCGCGCGCATCAGCGCGCCGGCCAGGGTGGCGCCGGCTTCGACCTGCACTTCATTGATTTCGCGCGCGGCCAGCACCCGCAACACCGCAGCCAGATCCAGCATGCCGTCGCGGATCGGCACCGACACGTGCGCGGTATCGAAGTTGCGCGGCGGCTTGGCATCGGGCGCGTGGATGTAGAGCGTCGGCGCATCGCCGGCGCGGATATGGCCGCGACCGATCGTAGCCAGCCCGGGATCCAGCACCACGCGCAGCGGCGGCAAGAATGCGGTGTCGTCGCCGTCGTCGAAGCGCACGGTCAGTCGCGGGTCGTCGGCGAGTACGGTGCCGGCGCCGGTGAGCAGCGCACCGGCGCGCGCGCGCCAGCGCATCACGTCGCGGCGCGAAGCCTCGCCGCTGATCCATTTCGAATCGCCGTTGGCCAGCGCGGTGCGGCCGTCGAGGCTGGTCGCCAGCTTGACCCGCACCCACGGCCGTTTGCGCTCGATCCGCGACAGGAACCCCTGATTCAGGCGCCGCGCCGCATCGGCCATTAATCCGTATTCCACCGCGACGCCGGCCGCGGCGAGGGTATCGAAGCCGGCACCGTCGACCTGCGGAAACGGGTCGCGCATCGCAGCGACCACGCGGGCGACGCCAGCCGCGGCCAGCGCATCGGCGCAGGGCCCGGTCTTGCCGGTGTGCGCGCAGGGTTCGAGGGTCACGTATGCGGTCGCGCCGCGCGCCCGCGCGCCCGCGGCCCGCAACGCGACGACTTCGGCATGCGGACCGCCGGCCTGCGCATGCCAGCCTTCCGCGACCACTTCGTCGCCATGCGCGATCACGCAGCCGACCATCGGATTCGGACGTGTGGTGTACGCACCGCGCTCGGCCAGGCACAGCGCGCGCGCCATCATCGCGTGGTCGGTGCTGTCGAATCCGTTGGTCGCGGCGGTGGCGGAACCCATGTCGCTCAACGCTTCTTCTTGTCTTTGTCGGCATGCCGATCGAAGGGCACCACCTCGCCGCCGAGCAGCGGCAACTGGGTCTCCGACGGCAGCTCGCGTTCGAGGCGGTCGAGTTCCTCGCGGAAATCCGCCACATCCTCGAACGAGCGGTAGACCGAGGCGAAACGCACGAAAGCGACGTGATCGAGCTTGCGCAACTCTGCCATCACGAACTCGCCCACGCGGCGCGACGCGAGTTCGCGCTCGGTGGTCATCCGCAGTTGATGCACCACCGCGCGCACCGCCGCTTCGATCTGTTCTTCCGACACCGGACGCTTGTGCAGCGCGCGGTCGAACCCGTGGCGCAGTTTGCGCGCGTCGAAATGCTCGCGACGACCATCGCCCTTGATGATCGCCGGCAGTTTCAACTCCACCGTTTCCAGCGTGCTGAAGCGCTCGCCGCAGGCCTCGCACTCGCGCCGACGCCGGATCGTCGCACCGTCTTCGCTGACGCGCGAATCGATGACCCGGGTGTTGTCGTGCTGGCAGAAGGGGCAATGCATTGGCGCTACGGGCTATACGAGTAAGGCAGGAACGCGGCGCTGCGCATGGTCCGGTCGCGGATGCCGGCGGGCCGGTAGCGGTTCTGCTTCGCCGAGCGTGCCGCAACAGCGGCGAAACTGTCGTCCGTCGAGCACACCGGAATCGCCTGGGTCACGCCGCCAGCCGCATCGATCAGCAGCAACAACAGAACCGCGCCGGATGTCCCGTCGCGAAGCATCGCAGCGGGGTAATCGGCGATCGGCGCGCGGTAGGTCATGTCGGGAGCGCGATATTCCGATTCCGTCGACGCCTGAATATCCTCGCGCCAACCGTCGATGCGCCGCTGGACCTCGGCGGCCGCGATGCGCTGGGTCGAGGCATCGGGGCATGATGCGGGACTGGACACCGACAGCACCCTCGCCAGCGCCGGACTCGCGGGGACTTCACCCGGCGCCGGGAGGCGCCCACGAAAGGTCACACCGGGCTCGACCGCAGCACAACCGGCAGCGAGCGATAGCGCCGCGAGGATTCCCGCACGGGCGACGCGCGATCTCATCCGTAGACGGGAAACTGACGGCACTGCTGGGTGACGTTCTCGCGCACCGCGGCGATCACGGCTTCGTCGGTCGGATTGTCCAGCACGTCGCAGATCCAGCCGGCCAGCGCCACACAATCCGCTTCCAGATAGCCGCGGGTGGTGACCGCCGGGGTGCCGATGCGCAGGCCGGAGGTGTAGACCGGCTTCTGCGGATCGTTCGGCACCGCGTTCTTGTTGACGGTGATGTGGGCGCGGCCGAGGGCTTCTTCCGCGTCCTTGCCGGTCAAACTCTTGCCAGAAGCCACCTTGCCGATCATGTCGACCAGCATCAGATGATTCTGCGTGCCGCCGGACACGATCTTGTAGCCGCGCGCGATGATCGTCTCGGCCATCGCCTGCGCGTTCTTCACCACCTGCTGCTGATAGGTCTTGAATTCGGGCTCCAGCGCTTCCTTGAACGCGACCGCCTTGGCCGCGATCACGTGCATCAGCGGGCCGCCCTGCAGGCCGGGGAACACCAGCGACTGGAACTTCTTCTCCAGTTCCTCGTTGGCCTTGCAGACGATGAAGCCGCCGCGCGGGCCGCGCAGGGTCTTGTGGGTGGTGGAAGTGACCACATGCGCGTGCGGCACGGGATTGGGATACACGCCCGCGGCGACGAGGCCGGCGACGTGCGCCATGTCCACGAAGAGATACGCGCCGACCTTGTCGGCGATGGCGCGGAAACGCGCCCAGTCGACGATCTGCGAGTAGGCGCTGAAGCCGCCGATGATCATTTTCGGCTTGCTTTCCAGGGCGATGCGTTCGACTTCGTCGTAATCGATCATGCCGGCGTCGTTCACGCCGTAGGACACGATATTGAAGAGTTTGCCGGAGATATTGGCCTTGGCGCCGTGGGTGAGGTGCCCGCCATGCGCCAGCGACATGCCCAGCACGGTGTCGCCCGGCTTCAGCAGCGCGAAATACACCGCCTGGTTGGCCTGCGAGCCGGAATGCGGCTGCACGTTGGCGTAGTCGGCGCCATAGAGTCGCTTCAGGCGCTCGATCGCCAGCGTTTCGGCCACGTCGACATACTCGCAGCCGCCGTAATAACGCTTGCCGACGTAACCCTCGGCGTATTTGTTGGTGAGCTGACTGCCCTGCGCTTCCATCACCCGCGGGCTGGCGTAGTTCTCGGATGCGATCAGTTCGACATGATCTTCCTGGCGACGGTTTTCCGCGGCGATCGCAGCGGCCAATTCGGGATCGAAACCTTCAATACGGCTGTCGCGCGGGAACATCGGCACTCCGGGGGCAGGATGACCCGGTCATTGTAGCCCACCGTCGGGCGGGGCCCGTCCCCAAAAAAACGCGCCCCGAAGGACGCGCCGTTGCATTGCATACCGTATGGTTCGCCGGAACCCCGGCTCGACCGATGCCTCAGCGGAAGATCACGCTCGCGATCAGGCCGGTGGCGATGGCGACCATGATGAAGTCGCCACGGTCGTCGCGACGCCAGTGGTAACCGCGGGGCGGCTCGTACAGACCGTAGCTGCGGTAGTCGCGAACCACATAGGTGGGGGCGTAGCCGTGGCTGTTGTAGCGGACGCCGCGGGACCAGCGCGGATAGGCATGCGGCGGCGGACCGTTGCGGTAGATCACGCGATGCGGGGTGTTGTAGACCACGCGGTCGCGGCCGTAGCGGCGGTCGTCGTACCGGCGATTGTCGCGGCGGTCGTGCTTGCGGTCGTAGCGATCGTCGCGGTGGTCGCTGCGATATTCGCTGCGGCGATCATGGCGGTCGTCGCGATCCCGGTGCCCGTCGCGGGCCATCGCCGGCATGGAGACGGCGGCGGCGATCGCCAGGGCCAGGACCGGAAGGATGCGGCTGGTGCGTTTCATGCGGGGCCTCCTGTGGGATTGCGGTTGGGACGCGCCGAGAATGGCGCGTCGAACCTGAATGCGTTCCGTCCCGTTCGCGATGCCGTGAACCGGCATTCAGCCGTCCGAACCCGACCGCTGCGGCCCGCTTGGACAACCGGGCCTGCCGTGCGCCGGGCGCGGGCCGGTATAATCGCCGCCAACCCCAGAGTCTTCTTCGCGGCCCCTGCCCTGCGCAGGTGGCCGCTGCCCGCCACTGCGACGCCGCCCCCATCGGGCCGGCGTCGCGTCACACCGGAAGCCCCCATGTCGCAATACATCTACACCATGAACGGCGTCAGCAAAGTCGTGCCGCCGAAACGCCAGATCATCAAGGACATCTCGCTGTCGTTCTTCCCCGGGGCCAAGATCGGCCTGCTGGGCCTCAACGGCGCCGGCAAGTCCACGGTCCTGAAGATCATGGCGGGCATCGACAAGGACTTCCAGGGCGAAGCCCGCCCCCAGGCCGGGATCAAGGTCGGCTATCTGGCCCAGGAGCCCGAGCTGGATCCGACCAAGACCGTGCGCGAAGCGGTGGAAGAAGGCGTCGGCGAGGTGCTGCAGGCCCAGGCCGCGCTGGACCGCGTGTACGAAGCCTATGCCGAGGAAGGCGCGGACTTCGACAAGCTCGCCGCCGAACAGCAGCGCCTGGAGGCGATCCTCGCCACCAACGATGCCCACCTGCTGGAGCAGCAGCTGGAAGTCGCCGCCGACGCGCTGCGCATCCCGCCGTGGGATGCGATCGTCGGCAAACTCTCCGGCGGCGAGAAGCGCCGCGTCGCCCTGTGCCGCCTGCTGCTGCAGAAGCCGGACATGCTGCTGCTCGACGAACCCACCAACCATCTCGACGCCGAATCGGTGGAGTGGCTGGAACAGTTCCTCGCCCGCTACACCGGCACCGTGGTCGCCGTCACCCATGACCGTTACTTCCTCGACAACGCCGCCGAGTGGATCCTCGAACTCGACCGCGGTCGCGGCATTCCGTGGAAGGGCAACTACACCGACTGGCTGGTGCAGAAGGACGAGCGCCTCAAGCAGGAAGACAATCAGGAGAAATCGCGCCAGAAAGCCATCGCGCGCGAACTGGAATGGTCGCGGCAGAACGCCAAGGGCGGCCGCACCAAGGGCAAGGCGCGTCTGGCGCGCCTGGAAGAACTGCAGTCGGTCGACTACCAGCGCCGCAACGAAACCAACGAAATCTTCATCCCGCCGGGCGAGCGTCTGGGCAACTCGGTGGTCGAGTTCAAGAACGTGTCGAAGAGCTTCGGCGACCGCCTGCTGATCGACAACTTCAGCATGCTGGTGCCCTCGGGCGCCATCGTCGGCATCATCGGCCCCAACGGCGCCGGCAAATCGACGCTGTTCAAGATGCTGATGGGCATGGAGAAGCCGGACAAGGGCGACATCATCACCGGCCAGACCGTGAAGCTGGCGTACGTCGATCAGAGCCGCGACAAGCTCGAAGGCGACCACAACGTCTTCCAGGAAGTGTCCGGCGGCCTCGATATCCTCAACATCAACGGCATCGAGATCCAGTCGCGCGCGTACATCGGCCGATTCAACTTCAAGGGCCAGGACCAGCAGAAGAAGGTCGGCACCCTGTCGGGCGGCGAACGCGGCCGCCTGCATCTGGCGAAGACCCTGCTGCAGGGCGGCAACGTGCTGCTGCTCGACGAACCGTCGAACGACCTGGACATCGAAACCCTGCGCGCACTCGAAGACGCACTGCTGGAGTTCCCGGGCAACACCTTCGTGATCTCGCATGACCGCTGGTTCCTCGATCGCATCGCGACCCACATCATCGCGTTCGAAGGCGACTCGCACGTCGAGTTCTTCCAGGGCAATTACCGCGAGTACGAGGAAGACAAGAAGCGTCGCCTCGGCGAGGAAGGCGCCAAGCCGCACCGCCTGCGGTTCAAGGCGCTGAAGTGAGACCTGCGCCCGCCTTCATGGCGGGCGTTTCGCATCCGGCGAAGACGACTTTCCCGAACTGAGGCACAGTTCACCGGATCAGGGCCGAATCGGGCATCCGGCATCCTTACGCACCGCACGCATCTTTGAAATCATGATCGACACCCAGAACCTGAAGACGCCCGAACCGATGCGAGGTTTCATCGACCGACTCCGCGACCGCTGGGAACACGCCGATTCGCTGGTCTGCGTCGGCCTGGATCCGGAGCCGGCGAAATTCCCCGCGAAGTTCGTCAACGACCACGATGCGATCTTCGACTTCTGCCGCGACATCGTCGACGCCACCGCCGAATACGCCTGCGCTTTCAAACCACAGATCGCGCATTTCGCCGCCGCGCATGCCGAAGAAGCGCTGCGCATGCTGATGATGCACGTGCGCTTCCGCTATCCGCACATTCCGGTGATCCTGGACAGCAAGCGCGGCGACATCGGCAGCACCGCCCAGCATTACGCCAGCGAGGCCTTCGACCGTTACGGCGCCGACGCGGTGACGGTGAATCCCTACCTGGGCCGCGATTCCGTGCAGCCGTTCCTCGACCGCGCCGACAAGGGCGTGGTGATCCTGTGCCGCACCTCCAACGCGGGCGCCGGCGATCTGCAGGACATGGTCATCGGCGGGCGCCCGCTGTACCAGCACGTCGCCGAGAAGATCGCGCGCGACTGGAACGGGAACCGCAACTGCGCGCTGGTGGTCGGCGCCACGTGGCCGGAACAATTGCGCGAGGTCCGCGCCATCGTCGGCGACATGCCGTTCCTGGTGCCCGGTGTCGGCGCGCAGGGCGGCGATGTCGAAGCGGTGGTGACCCACGCGCGCAGCGCCGACGGCACCGGCCTGATCATCAGTTCCTCCCGCGCGATCCTGTACGCATCCAAAGGCGACGATTACGCCGAGGCCGCCGCGCGTGCGGCCCGCGACCTGCGCGATCAGATCAATCGCTATCGCTGAGCCGCGCGTCGGCGGTCAATGCTGCGCGGGCAGCGCAAGCAGGACAGCCGCCATGACGAGGCCGAACGCGAAATTGATCAGCGTGAAAAGCCCGAAGCCGAGCAGACTGCGCAACACCGCTTTCCAACGCGGATAGGGCCTGAAAAACTGCATCAGCGAAAACACGCTGTAGACCACGGCCAGCGACAACGCCCAGCTGCGGACCTGCGGAAACCAGTGTTCCGCCGGAACCGCAAACGCCATGACGACGAAGGTCTGCACGGTCAGGAAGGCCGTGATCACCAGCCACTCGGGGTAATTCAGATGCCCGACGCGGCGGAACGCCAGCTTGAACGCCGCCGCTTCGAACGGCAGCAACAACAGGGTCGCCACTGCGTAGTTGCGGTTCATCCAACCGGTCACGACCTCGAGCGCGCTGAAGAGCCGTGCCGGATCGAACGGCCCATCCGCGCCTGCGCCGGCACCGGCGGTACCGCCCATCGCGACGGCCAGGCCGACCACATCGCCTTCCAGAAAATATCTGGCGAGGAACACCAGCGCGGCCGCCAGGATCATGATGAGCAGCAACGGCTTGACGTGATGCGCGCGTCGCCCTTCGATGTAGTCGCGGATGAAGTGGCCGGGCCGCAGCATCAGATGCTTCAACGAATACAAGAGGCCGCGATCCATGTGCAGCACACTGTGTTCGAGTTCGTGCCCAAGAAAATGCCAATCGATGCGATGCGCCGGCGTGGGTTGGCCGCAAGCCGGGCAGAACTTCTGATCCGCATTGTCGATGGCGCGGTCGCAGTTGGCGCAATGGCCGGAATCCAGCATCTTCAACATCCCCTGCGAGCGCTTGCTCGACCCATGTACTTCACATGCGCGAACGAAGCGCGCGCCCATAGTATCGTCCACCCCGCGATGTGCGTCGACTTGGCTTGCAGCGGCGCGTCGAGCTTTCGGGAACGACGCCACCGCCTGCGGTATCTGCGCCACGCGACGAACGCGTCACGCGGACGACAACGGAAGCGCGTCCGTACGGCACCGCTGAAACGGCAAGGGTTCGAAATGCGCTGGCGCTGTAAAAAAGCAGTGGCCTGAAGGCCGCTCTACCGGGGCCGCAACGGGGTCGTCGCCCGCTCCTCGCGCAGCACGACCAGGCCATCGAGGACATCCGCCCACGGCGCCGCGTGCTGTTTCCGGTAGTTGATCGGGCGCGACACGATCGTGCCGAGGCGCTTGAGGCGCTTGCCGTCGACATAGCGCAGGCCCGCATCGCTGTCCGCCAACACCACTCGCTCCAACGCGCCCGCTTCCGCGGGCTGCAGCACGTTCGGTTCGCCGACGGTGCCGGGATTGCCGAACCGCCCCGACAGCGCGGTGAATCCGATGACGGCAACGCGTTTGCCGTAAGCCCGCTCGCCGTAGGCCGCATGCAGATGCCGGCCCATCGGCGTCATGTCGGTCGCCAGCCCGTGCAGCGCTTTCGCGGCGTGCACGGTGGCGCACCAGACGATGACTTTCGTGCCTCTCGGCCAGCGTCCGCGATGCCATTGCAGGTTCTCGTACATGCCGAGGTCGCGCTGGTTGCCGTCGCCATGCATCGCCATGTCGAGATAGCGCGAATACGACCCGGCCATCGCCGCGACTTCCGATCCCGGATCGATGTCCTGCGCGGCCAGCGCGATGCGGATGTCGTCGATGCAGCCGCGCAGTCGCTGCTGCGCCGCATCGTCGAACGGATGCGCGTCGTCGTAGCGCCAGCCGTTGTGCATGTCGATCTCGCGCCGGCACGGCTCGCGACGCGCATCCGCCAGCGGCGTCGCCAGCGCAGCGCCGAGCCTCTGTTTCGAATACGCGCCCATGATCCCGCCGACCTGCGGGTCGATGCCGGCCACGCGGATGCGGCCGGCCAGGGTTTCGCGAGACAGATAGTCGACCAACGGCTTCGATTCTTCCGCGCGGGCCCACAGCGCACCGATGGCCCCGGCCAGTCGCGTCGGCGTCGCGGTCCTGTCGGCAACCGCATGTTCGACATCCAGCATGTCGTAAAGCTGACTTTCGAACAGCACCGCGCCGAAACCGCAGCGCGACACCAGCCGCTTCACGATCTCGGTCTTGACCTCGAACGTGCGCCCGCCGCCGTGGCTCGCATCCTCGCCGAGCAGCACGACGTCCTTGCGGCAGACGTCGCGAACGAGGCGATCGATTTCGGCGGTTTCGATCCTGTCGAACAGGCCATCCGTCGGCGCGGCGGCCACGCAGGCGAAGTTCGCGAACTGCAGCATGGACAACGACGCTGCGATCCAGATGCGGCGAGACATCAGCGCGCCATCGCCCGCAGCGCCGCGAGCGGAAACCGCGCCCAGATCATCGCGTACACGCATAGCCGTACCAACACGCCGCGACGCGACGCTTCGAATTTGCGGAAATAACGCGCCAATCCACGGTGCTTGTGCCACTCCACGAACACCGGCCGCGAGCGGCTGGACACGCCGCGGACGTGGACGACACGGACATCGTTGGCGACCGCGAGGAACGCGCCGGCTTCGCGCGCGCGGCGGCACAGGTCGAGGTCTTCGGCATGCAGGCGATACCCCTGGTCGAAGCCTTCGATGCGTTGCATCAGCGTGCGCGGCAGGAACATCAGCGCGCCGGAGACCGCCTGTACCGCCTGCAATGTCTGCGATGCGTCGACGGCGACATCGAGCCTGCGCGCGGCCGGGTTGCGCAGCATCGCGGCGAAATCGGGGTCGCGACGACGCGCGGCGCCGTCGCGCACGCCGGCCTCGTCGACCAGATCGGCGCCGAGCAGCCCTTCGCGCGCGCAGGCCCGCGCATGCGCGCGCAGCCGTACGAGGGTGTCGGCCTCCACCAGACAATCCGGATTCACGAACGCCAGCCACGGCGCATCGCTGTCGTCGGCACCCTGATTGCAGCCGGTGCCGAAACCCGGGTTGTCGGGGTTGGCGATGAAGCGTACGCGCGGATCGGCGAGCGCGTGGCGCTGCACGATCTCCAGGGTGCCGTCGGTGGAGGCGTTGTCGACCACCCGGATCTGCGCCATGCCTTCGGCCGCGCGCAGCCGCTCAAGACAGGCAGCGATAGTCTCGGCGCTCTGGTAGGTCACGACGATGGCGGCGATGTCGGAAGCGGACGTTTGCGCGTCGGTGGACATCTGTCAGCTCCCCATCTTCCGTGACGCCCGGGTCATGCATGGCTTTGCGGGTGAGCGAAGTCCGAAGAGCAAATCCCCCCTGCCCCCCTTTTCCAAAGGGGGGTATTCGCCGTTGATGTTCGATTCGTCGGCTGTTTTTGACTTGTCGAGTCTTAATGAATTGTCGAGTCTTAATGACTTGTCGACTCTTGATGACTTGTCCACGCTTTCTGACTTGCCTGCTCTTTCTGACTTGGCGACTCTTTCCGACTTGTCCAGTGTTTCCGACATGCCCGCTCTTTCTGGCATGCCGACGCCGCCTTGCTCGCCTGCTCTATTCGAATCTTTGCCCATGTTCGAATGACAAATGTTTTCTTGAGCACGGCGCTTTGCTTGCCCCCTTTGGAAAAGGGGGTCGGCGTCCGCGGAGCGGACGACGGGGGGATTTGCTCTTGCCTTCGACAAACTCATGGATCGCAATCATCGATGGTGCCGACATCCGCCGCATCTGCTTCCGCTTGCGTAAACAGATCCGGCTGCGTGCGCAGCTCGGCGCTGTCGGGCTGCGCGCTTGCGTACGCCTGCACCAGCGCTGCGCGTAGTGCGTGCAGCGGATCGTGCATCAGGAACTGCGCCAGCCGCGCATGCCAGGCCGGCCAGCGCACGCCCAGGGTTTCGACATCGTCGCCCTGCGGCACGCCCTCGCCGCAGCGGGCGACGAAGGCGGTTTCGCACAGGGCGTTCCGCCAGCCGAGCCCGGCCATGCGCAGCGACAGGTCGACCAGCGCGGCGTACGACGACACGTAGCTGTCGGTATCCAGGCCGCCAGCCTTGCGCCGCGCGCTGCCGCGCAGGAACAGCGCATGATTCACCGCCGCCGGCAGTTCGGGGTGATGCGGCGGCAGCGACGCCGCGGCGCGCGCCAGCCGCGCGGGCTCGTCGGGTACCGGCATCACTTCGCCCACGCGCGGCCAGGAGGCGGTTTCGCCGGCGTTGCACCAAGGCGTCGCGGTGGCGATGGCGGCATCGCGCGCGGCGCAGGCCACGAGCTGGCTGGCCCAGCCGGGAAACGGTACCGCGTCGCTGGCCAATACCAGCACATCGGCATCGCCGCAGGCCTTTAGCATGTCGTCGAGATGCGCGGCTTCGCCGATGGGCCGCGGGCGCCGGGTGTAATCGGCCTGCAGCGCGGTGCGCGCGAGCCAGCGTTCGACGATCGCCAAGCCGCGCGGGCCGGCCTGGGCATCGTCGGCGAGCCAGACGCGCGTGCCCGGAGGCGTGCCGGCGTCGAGCGCGGCGAGGCAGGCGTCGAGGGCGTCGTCGTCGACGCCCACCGGCACCAGCACGACGGGCAGCGTATTCATGGTCGGCCTGGTTGGGGCAGCGCGCTCACTGCCCGGGCCTTCAGCGGTGCGGCTGCGCCGGTACCGCCCGCAGCTTGCCCGGCGGCGGCAGCGGATCCATCGCGCGGAAACGGCGCGAATAATCGTCGGTGTAGTCGCGCAGTTCCTGCTGGTTACGCACGACGGTCGGCGTGATCAGGATGATGATCTCGGTGCGGCGCTTGTTGTTGGTCTGGGTGCCGAACAGCCCGCCGATCACCGGCAACCGGGTCAGACCCGGCAGCCCGCGGGACCCCTTGGTGTCGTTGTCGGTGATCAGGCCCGCCAACAGCACGGTGTCGCCGCTCTGGGACACCGCGCTGGTCTTCAATCGGCTGGTGCTGATGGTGCGGTTGCCGTTGGCATCGGGGGCACCGGACGGCGAGCTGATTTCCTGTACCACTTCGATGAACACCACGCCGTCCTGGGTCACGCGCGGGCGGACCTTCAGGATCGTGCCGGTGTCGAGGTACTGCACCTGGCTGATGCTGTTGCTGTTGCCGAGGATCGGGTTGACCGAGGTCGACACCACCGGGATCCGGTCGCCGACGTTCAGGGTGGCCTCCTGGTTGTTGCGGACCAGGATCGATGGTGTCTGCAACAGTTTCACGTCGGTCACGCTGTCGAGCGCCCGGATCACCGCCGCGGCGTCGTTCTTGATCAGCGTCCAGGCCAGGCCGGGACCGCTGGCGCCGCCGATGCTGGCGCCCAGCGTGCTCCACTTGCTCGGCGTGCCCAGACCCGGCGCGGTCACGTCCGGCAGGCCGTTCTCGGTGGCCGCGTTTTCCAGGAACCAGCTCACGCCGTATTCCAGTTCGCCCGCCAGGGTGACCTGCGCGACCTGCGCTTCGATGTGCACCTGCAGCGGCAGCACGTCGAGTTTCTCGATCACGTCGAGGATCGAGCGCCAGGCGGATGCGGTGGAGCGCACCAGCAGGGTGTTGTTTTCTTCGATCGCCGACACCGCCACCTTGTCGCCGCCGACTTCCAGCACGACGCTGCCGCTGCCGCCGCTCGGATTCTGGCCGAGCGAGAGCGAGCCGCCGCCCAGACCGCCCTGGCTGCTTCCGGAACTGCCGCCGCCCAGGTCGCCGCCATCCTTGCCGCCATCCGAGCCGCCGCCGATGGTGTTCATCTGGCCGCCCGGGATCAGCGAATAATTGCCGCCATCGTTGCCGCTGCCCCCACGGCTGCCGCCACCGCCGAATACTTCGCTGAGGCGCGCGCCGATTTCCTTGGCGGTGATGTATTTCAACTGGTACGAATAGAGTTTGAGGCCCTCGCCGGCGCCGTCGATGCGCTCGATCCACTCCTCGATGTCGTCCAGATAATCGGCCTGCGACGTGATCGCAAGCACCGCGTTGGCGCCGTCCAGCGGCATGAAACGGAACATGCCGGCGACCGGCGACTTGCTCTGCTCGCCGAAGACTTTTTCCAGATCCTGGACGACCTTGTTGGCCTTGCTGGACTGCAGCGGGTAGACGCCGACCGACATGCTGGACATCCAGTCGACGTCGAAGATTTCGATGGTGCGCAGGTAGCTTTCCAGTTCGGCGCGGGTGCCGGCGATGGTCAGCAGGTTGCGCCCGCCGTCGACGGTGACGATGGCGTTTGGGCGTGCGTAGGGCTTGAGCAGTTTCTCCATCTCGGTGGCCGAGACGTAACGCAGCGGCACCACCCGCGATTCGAAACCGCGGGCGCTCTGCGGCGAGCCGGTGCGGGGGGTGACGACACCGGTGCCCAGCGCCTGATCGGCCGGGACGATGCTGTAGCGGCCGTCGCTGTAGATCATCCGCGCATTGTTCCAGCCGAGGATCATCTCCAGCACCGACAGCGCCTGCGCCGAACCCACCGGCTGCGGCGTGGAATAGGTGACCGTGCCCTGCACGTTCGGGGCGATGGTGTAGTTCTGGCCCAGCATGTCGCCGAGGATCGCCTTGACCACCGCGTGCAGCGATTCGCCTTCGAAGTTGAAGCGCGCTTCGCCGCTGGTCGCGCCGATGTCCGGCAGCGGCGCGTTGGCCGCGGCAGCATTGATCACCTGGCCGTTGCCGCGGCGGATCCGCGGGCGCGGGCGGCCGTCTTCGACATCGGCTTCGTTTTCCAGCGGTTCGCTGGTCACGGTATCGCCGGCCTGCGTCGCCCTGCTCGTGGGCTTGCCGTCGGTGCGCTTGATCTGCGGCTGTGACCCGGTGGCGCAGGCCACCAGCATCGTGCTGAGCGCGGCGGCGAAGAAAACGTAGGCGGTGGATCGCAGATTCATCATCGAATTCTCAAAGGGTATGTCCCGGCACGGGTGCCGGCGTGCTGCGCTGCATGGAGGGTCCGCCGCGGGCGCTGGACGCGCATGGCGCCGGAGAATCGGAAATGCATGGCTCGATCCTCATTGGGTCTGCCCCGGTGCGCCGGGATTCTGCGCTTCCTGCGCGTTCTGCTGACGGATCTGGGCGCGGCGCGCCTCGATGCGTTTGCGGATCGCGTCCAGCTGCGCTTCGGTCGACACGGTGCCCTCGCTGCCGGCGACGGCCGGGGTGGGCTGCGGCATCGGTGGCGGCGCCACCGGCGGCGGCTGTACGACGCCACCCGGGCCCGGCAGGGTTTCGTTGATCACCGCGGTGGGTGCGGGGCCGGTCGGCGCGGCGCCGCCGACGCCGTTGAACACCCGCAGCTCCAGGGTCTTTTCGCCTTCCGGGCCACGGAACACCGCGCTGCGCGGCTGCAGCGAAGCAAGGCTCCATTGCGGCGCCGTCTCGACCGCGTCGCCGACCTTCACCCGCACCGACTGCGCGCCGTCGGCGGGCGGCTTGAGGATCGCCAACTGCACGGTCGACGAGATCAGAACGCTGGTCAGCACGTAGTCGAAGGTGTTGACCGGCGCGGCTTCGCCGTTGCCCTCGATGGTGAACGGCTGCGGCTTGCGGTTTTCGGAGAAGATCGGACGCTGGCCGATCTCGACGTACTGCGCCTGCACGCCGGGCCGATCGGCGCGCGGGATGGTGGTCGACGGCAGGCGCTGCTGCTGGGCGTCGTCCGGCGCCGCGCCGAGACGCGACCCCAGGCCCAGCAGCGAGAACGTCCACAGGCAGACCGCCCAGCCGGCGACGCCGGCCAGCAGCCAGGTCTTGGGGCTCAGACTATCGACGCGCATCGGGCGTGCCTCCTGCAGGGGGGGCGACATAGCCGTACAGGTCGAAGCTCACGTCCAGGCCGCCGCTGGTGGGCGCCTGTTCGGGCGTGAAATAGAAACGCTGCGCGGTGATATTGAGGTTGTCCACGAACAACCGCGGCGAGCCGCTTTCCAGCGAATGCAGCACCGCCGCCAGCTCCGGGGTGCCGCAGCGCAGGCGCACCTGCACGACCGCGCGCGGGAACCGCTCTTTGCGCGGTTCGGTGATCGGTGAGCGGGTCTGGATCGCGCAACTGCGATTTTTCGGGCTGGCCTCCAGCACCGCGGTATCGAGCCGCTGGATCAGTCCGGCAGTCGCTTGTTCAGTCGTGCTTTCGGCCATGAAACCCGGCACGCGCGCCGCTTGTTCGCGGACCGCAGCGAGTCGCTTGCGGATCTCCGGCGCCTGCGCCAGCGTGGCGCGGGCGCGGGCGTCGCGCTCCTGCAGGCCATCGATGCGGTCCTGCAGTTCCAGCATCGGTACCGTCCACCACGCGTGGATCAGCGCGAAGTAGGCGACCAACAGGACACCGGCCAGCAGGCCGAGGGCGATCCAGCGTTCGCGGGCGGTCACTGCCGTCATACCGGGGGTCATGGTTCGCGCGCCGGGTCGGGGGCGCGCTGCCGCGCCGGTTTGGCGGCGGCGGCGGGCGCCGCGATCGTGAGTTCGGCCGACAGGTTGAAGCGGTCCTTGCCCTTGGTGGGGTCGGGCATGAGCGCGCCGGTCAGATTCATCGAATGCCACAGTTTGGAGCCCTGCAGCCGTTCGACCAGACGCGGCGCTTCCGAACTCAGCCCGACGATCAGGATCCGCTCGCCCTCGATGCTCACCCGTTCGATGTAGGTGCTGTCGGGCAGCCGCCGGCTGAGTTCGTCCAGCACTTCGACCGTGCTGGGGCGACCGCTGCGGGTCTGCTGCAGGAAGCGCAGGCCTTCAACCTGATCCACGAGTTGTTTCTTCTCCGCCGACACCTTCGCCGCTTGTTGGCCGAGGCGCTTGGCTTCCACTTCGAGCGCATCTGCGGCGGCTTCGCGGTTGTGGAGGATCTGCCACAGCCCGGCGCCCAGCGCGACCAGCGCAACGACCGCCAGGCCGAAGTTCCAGATCGCGCGCGGGTCGCGGCGGCGGCGGCGCTGGGCGCCGGGCAGCAGATTGACGCCGAGCGGCAGACCGTCGACATCGGCCATGTCGACCCCGGCGAGGGTCGCGACCAGCGGCTCGCCGAGCGCGGCGAGCGCGCGCTCGAGGCTGGCGCGGGGCACCACGATGAGTTCGGCGTCGATCTGGCCATCGCCGCGACGGCCGATCACGCGGGCGTCGTAATACACATCGGCGAGGGTGAAGGGGGTCTGCCGGTCGATCTCGAAACCGAGCACTTCGCGCAGGCGGTCGGCGGCGGCGCCGGGCAGCGAGAGCCGGCGGCGCAGGCCGCCGCGCTCGGGCAGCAGCAGCCAGCGCGGGAGGCTGTTGATCCGCGGCGACAGCAGTTGCGACAGCGGTTCGTCGCCGACAGCGGCGGCGTCCCAGGGCAGCTCGGTCAGCTCGCGGATCGGGGATTCGCCGGGCTGGGCCGGCAACGTCAGAGCGAGCGAGAGGCTGTCGTCCCGGTGGCGCAACAGCAGTCGCTGCTGGGCGAGACCGAACACCGCCCGCAGCCGCGGCGGCAGGCCACTGGCCAGTGCGGTCGTCCACCAGGCCCAGAAGCCGCGCAGCCCCGGCCAGGCACGGGCGAAGCCGCCCTGCGGCAGCTTCGACGAGGCTTTGACGGGCGTCGCGTTGTCGGCGGTAGTGCTCAGATGCAGTCCTCGATCGATCGCACGACGCGCAGCCGGAGCGGCGCGCCACAGGTGGAAGCACCCCGAATCGTTCGGGGTCCGGCATTGGAAACGAACCGGTCGGGGAAACGGAGCATCGCGCAGCTCATCGCACGATCGCTCCTTCTTCCCAGCGCAGCGGAGTGTAGGCCGAGCCCGGCAGTCCGCTGTTTCCGGCGCGCACGACGGCGCGCAGAACCGACACGCGTCCGTCACGCAACCGCGCCCGGCTGTCGATACTATACGTGCCTGTGCCGGCACCGACGAGCGACCCGGCCTCGCCCGGCTGGCGTGGACGCTGCCGTTCGGCCAGCGTCCGCTCCGGGTCGACTCCCAATGCCCGCAGCACTTCAGCGCTGGCGTATTGCTCGGAAGGACGCCCCTGGCCGCTGTAGACCGTCAGATGCGGCGCAAGTTTCGCGAACAGTTCCGGGGTCATGCCCAGCACCAGTTGCAGTTCGGCCACCGTCTCGAACGGCGCATCCTTGGCGCCGTACGGCAGATCTTCGCCGCTGTAGTCGCCATCTTCGGCGCCGCCTTCCACCTGGGTCAGGCTGTCGGCGTCGCGCCAGTCCAGGATCGCGGCGGCGATCCTGCGCGCCGGCTCGCGCTCGGCGCCCACCGCGATCATCAAACCGGCGAGCAGGTCCAGATCGGAGGCATTGATGTCGACCTTGCCGGACTCGTCGACCAGGGTGACCACCACGTCGGCCTCGCCGAACCGCCAGTTGTACTCGCGGCCGTCGGGCAGCCATTGCCGGGTCGGGTCCAGATCGACCACCCGGGTCATCGCATAGTCCAGGCCGGCGCGCGCGGCCTGATCGGCGATCACACCGTGGCTCAGCACCCGGCCCTGCAGATATTCGACCCGCGCGATCAGCGCGAACGCGCCGACCACCGCGGTCAGCATCACGATCAGCCACAGCACCAGCAGCAGCGCCGCACCGCGCGCAGCTGCCCGCGAAGGCGTGAACCGCAGATCCGGGGGAAGCATGACGACAGACATCAGATCGGAACCTGCGAGAAGCCGCCGTAGCTGGCGGCCTGCGGCAGCGACACCACCAGCGGCGGCCAGCGGTCGCCGTGACCGTCGAGGATGTCGATCCGCACCTGCAGCGGCATGCGATCGCTCTGCTCCCAGGTGTCTTCCCAGTCGCCGATCCGGTTCTGCGCATCCAGCGCGCGGTAGCGGATCTTCACCTCGCGCAGACCGCCGGCCAGCAGCTCGGGCGGACGCGGACTGCGCTCGGCGTTGACCTCGTTGGCCAGCACTACCGCGAATTCGACCTGCAGACGCAGGCCGCCATCGTCCTCGACCACGGTGATGTCGTGCAGATGCGGACCGCCGCGACCGAGATAGGCCGGCAGATCGGCGACGAAACGGATGCGGTCGGGCTCGCCGGTGAAGCGCACCGGCGAACCGGTGCTTTCCACCACGTCGTAGGCGATCGGCAGCGCAGAAGCGATCCGCCTGCGCAGGAAGCCCTCCACCGCACGCATGCGCTCGTTGCGCTGCGACTGCTGCTCGCCGCGCGTCGCGGCGGCGGACGCGGCGCGCAGGGTCGCGAAACCGAGCGTCATCGCCGCTGCCAACAGCACGGTGGCGACCAGGATCTCGATCAGCGTGAAACCCGCTGCGCCGCGGCGTGCGGCCGGCATGCGACGTCGCAACGTCATGGCACCACCCCGGCGGCATTGATGTCGGTCGGTGTGACCAGACGCAGCGACTGCACGCGCAGGGTCTTGCGCGGGCCGCCTTCGCCCCAGTGCATGATCAGATCCAGCTGCAGCAGTTGCGGGGCGCCCAGCACCTGCCCCTGCGGACGCGTGATCGACAGGTCGCGGAACGGACTGACGTTCATTTCCCAGCGGTAGCGGCCATTTTCGAGTTCGCCGTCGCGCTGGCCCACGGTCAAGGCTTCGCCGACGCCCGCCTGGTCCAGCAGCGTCTGCGCGTGCAGCGCGGCGCGGCCGTAATCGGTGGATGTCCGCACCTGCTTCGTCGCATTGGTCAGCGAGCCCAGCAGCAGCGTGAGACCGAAGGCGAGCAGCGCGAACGCCACCACCACTTCGATCAGCGTGTAGCCGCGCTGCGCGGCACGGCCCCCGATGCGGCCTGCACGGCTCATCGCTCGGCCTCGCCGCGATGAACACCGATTTCGCCGGTCAACCAGGCGACATCGACGTTCCAGACCGCGTTGTTGTGGCGCAGCTGGATGCGCCCGCCGGTGGAGGCGCCGTCCTCGAAGAACAGCACCACGCCCTCGCCTTCGCGGGTCTGCACCTGACGCACGCCGATGAACTTCACGTCGAGCGTCTTCGGAACGTCGCCGTGACGGTTCTTGGCGCCGGTCCAACTGCGCTTGTCGGGCACGATGGCGAAACGCTGCACGCTGCCGGTGGCGATGGCCTGCGCGCGCGCGAAGCGCAGCTCGGTGGCGAGTTCCTTGGCGGCGGAGCGCATGCGCAGACCGTCGATGCCGCCGCTCATCGCCCCGAGCAGGATCAGGCTGAGCGCGGCGATCAGGGTCACCACGATCAGGATTTCCAGCAGCGTGAAACCCTGCACCGCGCGGCGCACGGCAGGCTGCGGCGAAGCGTCGCGCCGGGCGCGGTCGGAGAGCATGGTGCGGGGACCGGATCGGCGGCGACGGCGCGGCGAAGCGCTTACTGCTGGCCGTAGCGGATGTCGGCGTCGACGCTGCTGCCGCCCGGCTGCTTGTCCTTGCCGTAGCTGATCAGATCGAAATCGCCGTCCTGGCCGGGCACCGAATACTGGAGCTGATTGTTGAACGGGTCTTTCAGATCCTTGGCGCTGCCGTACGGGCCCAGCCAGCCGTTGAGCTGCGGATCGCTGATCAGATCGTCGAGCGTGCGCGGGTATTCGCCGACATCGGAGTTGTACTGCTCGATGCTGGCGGCGACTTTATCTATCTGGATTCCGGCAAGCCGGTGATTCGCCTTGTCCTTGTTGGAGAACACCTGGCTGCCGACCACCGCCAACACGCCGCCGATCAGCACGATCACGATGATGATTTCGATCAGGGTCATGCCGGCCTGCGAACGGCGCGGTGCGGGACGGCGGAACGGGCGGGGATTGCGCATGTCGGTCAGTCCATTCAGTAGTGGGAACGCTCAAAAACGAAGAACATGGAATTCCGATGGCGGGCGGCCCGGGACACTGAACCTTGCGCTCCGGACCTTGCACGGCTTCGATCGGATCGATTCGATCAGATCGAGCCGCTGAGCTGGTACATCGGCAGCAGCACGGCCATGATCACGAAGCCGATCACCACCGCCAGGATCACCGTGATCGCCGGCACCAGCGCCGCGAGCATCCGGTCCAGCGCCAGCCCGGTTTCGGATTCGAAGGTGTCGGCGGTCTTCAGCAGCATGGTATCGAGCGCGCCGGACTCTTCGCCGACCTGGATCATCTGCAGCGCCAGCCGCGGGAACCGCTTGCCCTTGCCCAGCGCGACGGACAGACCGACGCCGTTCTTCACTTCGGCCGCCGCAGCTTCGACATCGCCGATCAACGCTTGGTTCCCGATGATCCGGCCGCCGATGCCCATCGCGGTCAGCAGGGGCACACCGTTCCTGAGCAGGGTGCCGACCGTGCGCGCCAGCCGCGCGGTTTCCATCTTGGCGACGATCGGGCCGACGATGCGCTGCCGCAGCAGCCATTCGTCGAAACGGGCGCGGAATTCCGGGGTGCGCCACTTGCGCGCGAACAGCCATGCGCCAAGGGCGGGAATCGCGATGAACAGCCACCACCAGTCGCGCACGAACAGACCCAGCGCCAGCACGAAACGCGAGAACAGCGGCAGTTCGGTATCGAGGTTCTCGTACATCGCGGCGAACTGCGGCACCACGTAGCCGAGCAGGAACAACAGCGAGAAGCCGACCATCGTCATCAGGATCGCCGGGTAGATCAGGGCGTTGATCACCCGTCCGCGCAGCGCGCGGCTGCGTTCGAGGTAATCGGCCAGACGCTGCAGGGTGTCGTGCAGACTGCCGCCGGTTTCGCCGGCGCGGATCATGTTCACGTACAGCCGCGAGAACGCACCGTGCTGGCGTTCCAGCGCCACCGACAGCGAGGTGCCGCCGCGGACCGCGTCGCGGATATCCTGGATGGTGCGGCGCGCGACTTCATCCTCGGGCAGTTCGAGCAGGATCGACAGCGCACGGTCCAGGGGCTGGCCAGCGCCAAGCAGGGTCGCCAATTGCTGGGTGAACTGCACCAGGCGCGCGCCGGCGAAGGGTTTCGGCTTGAACAGGCTGCGCCACGCCAGCTCGCCGCCGGCAGCGGCGAGCATCGCCTCGACCGGCAGATGCCCCTGTTCCTGCAGGCGCAGCACCACTTCGGCGTCGCTGGTGGCCTCCATCTGGCCGTCCAGCACTTCGCCGCGACTGTTCAGGGCTTTGTAGCGGTACAGGGGCATGGGAACCGGGCAGTCGGATCAGCGGAAAGGAAACGATGACCGGCGGGCCATCGTGGTCGAGCGCGGGAGCATATCGGCCGCCACACCGGATTGGGAACCTCCTTCGGCCCGAAGGTTCCCCGGACGGTTCCGTATGGCCTTCACTTGGCCGTCGGCGCGAGGATGCTGCCCTCGATCAGTGCCAGCAGTCGCTGGCGCTGCGCATGCTGCCCGGGCGTTCCGGCCGAAGCGATATGACGGGGGTAATCGGGCTGGGTACAGGCGAACACATTGAGGCAGATCAGTCTCATCAGCCGCGAACCGCGGGCACAATCGTATCCGGCACGGCAAGCCGCCATGATCCACGCCTCTTCGGCGGACGGCCCTTCGAATGCGGGCGCCTGCACCGGATCGGGCCAGGCGCCGTCGAGCTTGGGAAGCAGCAGCGACAGCTCGAAGATCGCGTCGGGATCGCCGGTCTCCCGGGCCTTGTCGATGAAATAGCGGTACTGGCCGTGGCTGAGCCTGGGAACCGTGCGGCTGAAGTAGCGCATTTCGGAAACGAGATCGCCGCTCTTGGCGCTTTTGTGCAGCCAGTAATCGGCAGCGGCGGGGTTTTTGCGCAGATCGGCGCTCGCCTGCCCGCACAGGCGCGCCTTGTCGCGATTGATCTCGGCGATCGCCGGTGCCGCGCCAGGATCGGAAGCGGCCAGTTGCTCCAACAGCTGCAGGCCCGTCCGCATGCCCCCATCGAGGGCACGACAGTCCTCATAGACTTCCGAGAGCCTGCGCTGGGCGACGAGATCGCCATCCATCGCCGCCTGCCGGATCTCGACATAGCTGGCCTCGCGCCACAGCTTCCTGCGATGAGCGATTCCCGCCTTGATCCGCTCGCTGCGTTCGGCACGCTGCGCTGCGGTCAAGGTCTGGGCGGGTGGGCCGACGGCATCGGGGATCTCCAACGCGGGCGCAGGATCGCGGGCGCTCCACCACCATCCTGCTGCCACCACCACCGCCACGACGGCCACGGATACCGCGACCACGACGCCTTTCTTCATCCCCGAACCCTCATGCAGACCATTGCCCTGCGCCGGATCGGGCGCACCTGGAGAAACACCGCGCTGAACCTCATGCGGAGACCATCATGCGTCCTCGGTGACGCGCAGGACTTCTTCGAGCGTGGTCTTGCCGGCCAGCGCCTTGATGATGCCGTCCTCGTACATGGTGCGCATACCGGACTGCCTGGCCAGTTGCTCGAGTTCGCCCATCCCGGCATGGCGCATCACCGCACGACGGATCTCGTCGTTCATCACCAGGAATTCCACGATCGTGGTCCGGCCGAGATAGCCGGTGGGCGCGATCGCGGAACCGCGCGGGCGATACAGATGGATCGCACCCTCGGGCTGATAGCGGCGCAGGCCGAATTTGTCGATCTCTTCGGGCGAGGCCTCGTAACGCTCGGCGTGGGTCGGCTCCAGCTTGCGGACCAGGCGCTGGGCGAGTATCCCGTTGATGGTCGACGTCAGCAGATAGTCTTCGACGCCCATGTCGAGCAGGCGGGTGATACCGCCCGAAGCATTGTTGGTATGCAGGGTGCTGAGCACCAGATGGCCGGTGAGCGCCGACTGGATCGCGATCTTGCAGGTTTCCAGATCGCGCATTTCGCCGATCATGATGATGTCCGGGTCCTGGCGCACGATGCTGCGCAGGGCGTGGGCGAAGTCCAGCCCGATCTGCGGCTTGGCCTGGATCTGGTTGATGCCCTCGATCTGGTATTCGACCGGGTCCTCGACGGTGATGATCTTCACGTCGGGGGTGTTGAGCTTGGAGAGCGCGGTGTAGAGCGTGGTG
>JAIMKJ010000071.1 GCA_020692565.1 Thermomonas sp. | reverse complement strand
CCGAGCGCGTCATCGTCTCGCAGCTGCACCGCTCGCCGGGCGTGTTCTTCGATCACGATCGCGGCAAGACCCACAGCTCGGGCAAGCTGCTGTATAGCGCCCGCATCATTCCGTATCGCGGTTCCTGGCTGGACTTCGAGTTCGACCCGAAGGATGCGGTGTTCACCCGTATCGACCGTCGCCGCAAGCTGCCGGTCACGATCCTGCTGCGCGCGCTGGGTTACTCGAACGAGGAAATCCTGCAGCAGTTCTTCGAGATCAACACCTTCCACATCCTGCCCGAAGGCGTGCAGCTCGAGCTGGTGCCCGAGCGCCTGCGCGGCGAAACCCTCGACTTCGATCTCGCCGACGGCGACAAGGTCATCGTCGAAGCCGGCAAGCGCATCACCGCGCGCCACGTGAAGCAGTTGGAACAGGCCGGCGTGGTCGCGCTGGCGGTGCCGGACAACTATCTGGTCGGCCGGATCCTGTCGCACGACGTGATCGACGCCAGCACCGGCGAGTTGATCGCGACCGCGAACGACGAGCTCGGCGACGATCATCTGAACAAGTTCCGCAAGTTCGGCATCGATGCCGTCGGCACCCTGTGGGTGAACGACCTCGATCGCGGTCCGTACATCTCCAACACCCTGCGCATCGATCCGACCAAGACCCAGCTCGAAGCGCTGGTCGAGATCTACCGCATGATGCGTCCCGGCGAGCCGCCGACCAAGGATGCCGCGCAGAACCTGTTCCACAACCTGTTCTTCACCTTCGAGCGCTACGACCTGTCGGGCGTGGGCCGGATGAAGTTCAACCGCCGCATCGGCCGCAAGGAAGTGGAAGGCAGCCCCGTGCTGTACGACTACAAGTACTTCGCCGAGCGCAAGGACGACGAATCCGCCCGCCTGCGCGCCGCCTGCGGCCCGGACATGTCGGACATCCTCGACGTGATCCGCACGCTCACCGAAATCCGCAACGGTCGCGGTGTGGTCGACGATATCGATCACCTCGGCAACCGCCGCGTGCGTTCGGTCGGCGAAATGGCCGAGAACGTGTTCCGCGTAGGCCTGGTCCGCGTCGAACGCGCGGTGAAAGAACGCCTGACGATGGCCGAGTCCGAAGGCCTCACGCCGCAGGAGCTCATCAACGCCAAACCGGTGGCTGCCGCGATCAAGGAATTCTTCGGCTCCTCGCAGCTGTCGCAGTTCATGGATCAGAACAACCCGCTGTCGGAAGTCACCCACAAGCGTCGCGTGTCGGCCCTCGGCCCGGGCGGCCTGACCCGCGAACGCGCCGGCTTCGAAGTGCGCGACGTGCACCCGACCCATTACGGCCGCGTCTGCACCATCGAAACGCCGGAGGGCCCGAACATCGGCCTGATCAACTCGCTCGCCGTGTTCGCGCGCACCAATCGTTACGGCTTCCTCGAAACGCCGTATCGCCGGGTCGTGGAAGGCCAGGTCACCGACGAAATCGAATATCTGTCGGCGATCGAGGAAAACGAATACGTCATCGCCCAGGCCAACGCCCAGCGCGACGACAAGGGCACGATCACCGCACCGTTCGTCGCCTGTCGTTACCAGGGCGAGTCGATGCTGCGTCCGCCGAGCGAAATCCACTTCATGGACGTGTCGCCGATGCAGACCGTGTCGGTCGCGGCCGCGCTGGTGCCGTTCCTCGAGCACGATGACGCGAACCGCGCGCTCATGGGCGCGAACATGCAGCGTCAGGCGGTTCCGACGCTGCGCGCGCAAAAGCCGCTGGTCGGTACCGGCATCGAACGCGCCGTGGCCCGCGACTCCGGCGTGACCGTGAACGCCCGCCGCGGCGGTGTGGTCGAGCAGATCGATGCCGGCCGCATCGTGGTCAAGGCCAACGAAGCCGAGATCGTCGGCGAGGCCGATGCCGGCGTCGATATCTACACGCTGATCAAGTACACCCGTTCCAATCAGAACACCTGCATCAACCAGCGTCCGCTGGTGGTGGTGGGCGATCGCATCGAGCGCGGCGACGTGTTGGCCGACGGGCCGTCCACCGATATCGGCGAACTGGCCCTTGGCCAGAACATGCTGGTCGCGTTCATGCCGTGGAACGGCTACAACTTCGAAGACTCGATCCTGCTGTCCGAGCGCGTGGTGAAGGAAGATCGTTACACCACCATCCACATCGAAGAACTGGCCTGCGTCGCCCGCGACACCAAGCTGGGGCCGGAAGAAATCACCGCCGACATTCCGAATGTCTCCGAGCAGGCGCTCAATCGCCTCGACGAGTCGGGCGTGGTGTATATCGGTGCGGAAGTCCGCGCCGGCGACATCCTGGTCGGCAAGGTCACGCCCAAGGGCGAAAGCCAGCTGACACCGGAAGAGAAACTGCTGCGCGCCATCTTCGGTGAGAAGGCGTCGGACGTGAAGGACAGCTCGCTGCGCGTGCCGCCGGGCATGGACGGCACCGTCATCGACGTGCAGGTCTTCACCCGCGACGGCATCGAGAAGGACAAGCGCGCCCGCCAGATCGAGGAAGAGGAAATCCGTCGGGTCAAGAAGGACTTCGACGATCAGTTCCGCATCCTCGAATCGGCGATCTATGCGCGTCTGAAGGCGCAGATCCTCGGCAAGATCGCCAATGGCGGTCCCGGCCTGAAGAAGGGCGACACCGTCAGCAGTCTGGTCCTGGACGGTCTGAGCAAGAAGGACTGGTTCACGATCCGGATGAAGGAAGACGAGGACGCCGACGCCATCGAACGCGCGCAGAAGCAGATCGACGCGCACCAGAAGGAATTCGAGCGCCGCTTCGCCGACAAGCGCGGCAAGATCACCCAGGGCGACGACCTCGCCCCGGGCGTGCTGAAGATGGTGAAGGTGTTCCTTGCGGTGAAGCGCCGCATCCAGCCGGGCGACAAGATGGCCGGCCGCCACGGCAACAAGGGTGTGGTGTCGAACATCGTGCCGGTGCAGGACATGCCCTACATGGCCGACGGCAACTCGGTCGACATCTGCCTCAACCCGCTGGGCGTGCCGTCGCGCATGAACATCGGCCAGATCCTGGAAGTGCATCTGGGCTGGGCCGCCAAGGGCCTGGGCCAGAAGATCCAGCGCATGCTGGACGCACAGGCCAAGCTCGCCGACCTGCGCAAGTTCCTCGACGACATCTACAACCACGACGAGAAGTTCCACGGCCAGCGCGTCGACCTCAGCCAGTTCAGCGATGCCGAACTGCTGCGTCTGGCGCAGAACCTGACCGACGGCGTGCCGATGGCGACCCCGGTGTTCGACGGCGCGGCGGAATCCGAGATCAAGCGCATGCTCGAACTCGCCGACCTGCCGCAGAACGGCCAGACCCAGCTGTACGACGGCCGTACCGGCGAGGCGTTCGATCGCAAGACCACGGTCGGCTACATGCACATGCTGAAGCTGAACCACCTCGTCGACGACAAGATGCACGCGCGTTCGACCGGCCCGTACTCGCTCGTCACCCAGCAGCCGCTGGGCGGCAAGGCGCAGTTCGGCGGCCAGCGCTTCGGTGAGATGGAAGTCTGGGCGCTGGAAGCGTACGGCGCGGCCTACACCCTGCAGGAAATGCTGACGGTGAAGTCCGACGACGTGCAGGGCCGCAACCAGATGTACAAGAACATCGTCGACGGCGAGTACGAGATGGTCGCCGGCATGCCGGAATCCTTCAACGTGTTGGTGAAGGAAATCCGCTCGCTGGCCATCAACATGGAGCTGGAAGAGACCTGAGACCGGGCACCGGGACCCGGGAGACAGGTGCCGCGGCGCATCGCCGACGGACTCGCTCCCGGAACCCCCGAAACATCCCCCCGAACGCTCAGTCCCTCTTCCAGATTCCCGGAGAAATCAAATGAAAGATCTGCTCAATCTGTTCAACCAGCAGCGTCCGACCCTCGACTTCGATGCGATCAAGATCGCGTTGGCGTCGCCGGACATGATCCGCTCGTGGTCCTACGGTGAAGTGAAGAAGCCGGAGACCATCAACTACCGTACCTTCAAGCCCGAACGCGACGGCCTGTTCTGCGCCGCCATCTTCGGTCCGATCAAGGACTACGAGTGCCTGTGCGGCAAGTACAAGCGCATGAAGCACCGCGGCGTGGTCTGCGAGAAGTGCGGCACCGAAGTGACCCTCGCCCGCGTCCGGCGCGAGCGCATGGGCCACATCGACCTCGCATCGCCGGTCGCGCACATCTGGTTCCTCAAGTCGCTGCCGTCCCGCATCGGCCTGATGCTGGACATGACGTTGCGCGATATCGAACGCATCCTGTACTTCGAAGCTTTCGTCGTGACCGAGCCGGGCCTGACCCCGCTCGAGCGCGGCATGCTGCTGAACGAAGAACAGTTCATGACCGCGCGGCAGGAACACGGCGACGACTTCGAAGCTGCGATGGGCGCCGAAGCGGTCTATGACCTGCTGCGCACGATCGACCTGCAGTCGGAAATGGTCCAACTGCGCGAAGACATCGCCAGCACAGGTTCGGAAACCAAGCTCAAGCGTCTGACCAAGCGCATCAAGCTGGTCGAAGCCTTCCTCGAATCCGGCAACCGCCCGGAGTGGATGGTCATGACCGTGCTGCCGGTGCTGCCGCCGGACCTGCGTCCGCTGGTGCCGCTGGACGGCGGTCGTTTCGCGACCTCCGACCTCAACGATCTGTACCGTCGCGTCATCAACCGCAACAACCGCCTCAAGCGCCTGCTCGAACTCAATGCGCCCGACATCATCGTGCGCAACGAAAAGCGCATGCTGCAGGAATCGGTCGATGCGCTGATGGACAATGGCCGCCGTGGCCGCGCCATCACCGGCACCAACAAGCGTCCGCTGAAGTCGCTCGCCGACATGATCAAGGGCAAGCAGGGCCGCTTCCGCCAGAACCTGCTCGGCAAGCGCGTCGACTACTCCGGCCGTTCGGTCATCGTGGTCGGCCCGACCCTGCGTCTGCACGAGTGCGGTCTGCCCAAGAAGATGGCGCTGGAACTGTTCAAGCCCTTCATCTTCGCCAAGCTGCAGCGTCGTGGCCTCGCCACCACCATCAAGGCCGCGAAGAAGCTCGTCGAGCGCGAAGAGCCGATCGTGTGGGACATCCTCGAAGAGGTGATCCGCGAGCATCCGGTGATGTTGAACCGCGCCCCGACCCTGCATCGTCTCGGCATCCAGGCGTTCGAGCCGGTGTTGATCGAAGGCAAGGCCATCCAGTTGCACCCGCTGGTCTGCACCGCGTTCAACGCCGACTTCGACGGCGACCAGATGGCCGTCCACGTGCCGCTCTCGCTGGAAGCCCAGCTCGAAGCGCGCGCGCTGATGATGTCGTCCAACAACATCCTCTCGCCGGCCAACGGCGAGCCGATCATCGTGCCGTCGCAGGACGTGGTGCTCGGCCTGTACTACATGACCCGCGCCCTGGAGAACAAGGCGGGCGAGGGCATGGCGTTCGCGAACATCGCCGAAGTGAAGCGCGCCTACGACAACCGCGTGGTCGAACTGCACGCCAAGGTCAAGGTCCGCATCAATGAGATGGTGATCGACGAGGACCCCGAGACCGGCGAAAGCCGCCGCGAGTACAAGACCGCGATCGTCGATACCACCGTGGGCCGCGCCCTGCTGCAGGAAATCCTGCCGGTGGGCCTGCCGTTCGCGCTGGTGAATACCGAACTGACCAAGAAGAACATCAGCCGCCTGATCAACAGCTGCTACCGCCAGTTGGGCCTGAAGGACACGGTCGTGTTCGCCGACAAGCTGATGTATACCGGCTTCGCCTACGCGACCCGTTCCGGCGTGTCGATCGGCATCGACGACATGACCATCCCGCTGGAAAAGAAAGGCATCCTCGCCGAAGCCGAAACCGAAGTGCTGGAAATCCAGCAGCAGTACCAGTCGGGCCTGGTCACCGCGGGCGAACGCTACAACAAGGTCGTCGATATCTGGTCGCGCACCAACGAGCGCGTGGCCAAGGCGATGATGGACACCATCGGCACCGAGAAGGTGCAGAACGCCAAGGGCGAGACCATCGACCAGAAGTCGATGAACTCGATCTACATCATGGCCGACTCCGGCGCCCGTGGTTCGCAGGCCCAGATCCGTCAGCTCGCCGGTATGCGCGGCCTGATGGCCAAGCCCGACGGTTCGATCATCGAAACGCCGATCACCGCGAACTTCCGCGAAGGCCTGAACGTTCTGCAGTACTTCATCTCGACCCACGGCGCCCGTAAGGGGCTCGCGGATACCGCGCTGAAGACCGCGAACTCCGGTTACCTGACCCGTCGTCTCGTCGACGTGGCCCAGGACGTGGTCATCACCGAAGTCGACTGCGGCACGTCGGAAGGTCTGATGATGACCCCGATCGTCGAAGGCGGCGACGTGGTCGAACCGCTGCGCGACCGCGTGCTCGGCCGCATCGTGGCCGAAGACGTGTTCCTGCCGGGCAACGACGAAGATCCGTTCGTCACCCGCAACACGCTGCTCGACGAAGCCTGGGTCCAGAAGCTCGAAGACGCCAGCGTGCAGTTGATCAAGGTCCGTTCGACCATCACCTGCGCGTCGTCGTTCGGTGTGTGCTCGTTCTGCTACGGCCGCGATCTGGCCCGTGGTCACACCGTCAACATCGGCGAAGCGGTCGGCGTCATCGCCGCGCAGTCGATCGGCGAGCCCGGCACCCAGCTGACCATGCGTACGTTCCACATCGGCGGCGCGGCTTCGCGTGCGGCGGCGATCGACAACGTCACGGTCAAGACCACCGGTACGATCAAGTTCAACAACCTCAAGCACGTCAATCATGCCGCCGGTCATCTGGTCGCGGTGTCGCGCTCGGGCGAACTCTCGGTGCTCGACGGCCACGGCCGCGAGCGCGAACGCTACAAGCTGCCCTACGGTGCCACCATCCAGGTCAAGGACGGCGGCGAGATCAAGGCCGGCCAGACCGTGGCCAGCTGGGATCCGCACAACCACCCGATCGTGTCCGAAGTCGCGGGCTTCATGCGCTTCATCGACTTCGTCGACGGCGTGACCGTGATCGAGAAGACCGACGACCTGACCGGCCTCGCCTCGCGCGAGATCACCGATCCGAAGCGTCGCGGCGCCCAGGCCAAGGACCTGCGTCCGCTGGTGCGCATCGTCGACGGCAACGGCAAGGATCTGACCATCCCGGGCACCGATCTGCCGGCGCAGTATCTGCTGCCGCCGCGCTCGATCGTCAACCTGCAGGACGGTGCGCCGGTCGGCGTGGGCGACGTGGTCGCCAAGATCCAGCAGGAAGCCTCGAAGACCCGTGACATCACAGGTGGTCTGCCGCGCGTCGCCGATCTGTTCGAAGCGCGCAAGCCCAAGGATCCGGCGGTGCTGGCCGAGCGTTCGGGTATCGTCAGCTTCGGCAAGGACACCAAGGGCAAGCAGCGCCTGATCATCAAGGACACCGACGGCAGCGAGCACGAAGAGCTGATCCCGAAGTATCGCCAGATCATCGTGTTCGAAGGCGAGCACGTGCAGAAAGGCGAAACCGTGGTCGACGGCGAATCCAGCCCGCAGGACATCCTGCGCCTGCTCGGCGTCGAGCCGCTCGCTTCCTACCTGACCAAGGAAATCCAGGACGTCTACCGTCTGCAGGGCGTGAAGATCAACGACAAGCACATCGAAGTGATCGTTCGTCAGATGCTGCGCAAGGTCGAAATCACCGATCAGGGCGACAGCAAGTTCCTGCACGGCGAACAGGTCGAGCGCCAGCGCCTGATCGAAGAGAACGCACGTCTGACCGCGAAGAACGAGATCCTCGCCAAGTACGACCCGGTGCTGCTCGGCATCACCAAGGCCTCGCTGGCGACCGAATCGTTCATCTCGGCGGCTTCGTTCCAGGAAACCACCCGTGTGCTGACCGAGGCGGCCGTCCGTGGCACCCGGGATACGCTGCGCGGTCTGAAGGAGAACGTGATCGTCGGTCGCCTGATCCCCGCGGGCACCGGCCTGACGTACCACAGCCTGCGTCGCAAGAGCGCCACTGGCCTGACCGACTCGGAGATGGCGGCGCTGACCGCGGCGCCCGCCCCGTTGGCGGTCGAGCCGGCGGTGATCGTCGAAGCCGCCGCGGAAACGGCCGGCAACAGCGCTTCAGACATGATCGAAGGCGATACCGAGGCGTAAGCCGACGTTCGTCCGCGAGCATCTCCAGGTGCAGGTACCGGCGATGCTTTCGGGCGTCGCCGGGCAGGGTGCTGGCGCTTGCCTGGCGCGTCACGTAAACTTGCTCGAATTCGGCGGCCCTCGGGCCGCCCAGACCACGAAATGAGGCTACAGGATGTGCCTCGTATTCGGCCCAGGAGGGCGGGAAAGTCCGGACATCAGTCGCCCAGCACGCTTCGGCGGGCCGCACGACCACCCGGGACCGCGTTGACGGCATCGTCTTACGCGGGCTATAATTTTGTGCTCGGCAGACCGAATCCATCGGTCTGCCGCTGTTTTCTTTGTTGTTCCATATTCTGAAGCTCCCGAAACAGCCGTTCGTTCGAGCAGTATTCGAGCAACCTCACGCAACAGGCTTCGGCCTCAACCGTAGACCAAACACTGATGGCAACGATCAACCAGCTTGTGCGTAAGCCGCGCAATCCAGAAACCTACAAGAGCGCCTCGCCGGCGCTGGACAAGTGCCCGCAGCGTCGCGGCGTGTGCACCCGCGTCTATACCACGACCCCGAAGAAGCCGAACTCGGCGCTCCGCAAGGTCGCGAAGGTGCGCCTGACCAACGGCTACGAAATCATTTCGTACATCGGTGGCGAAGGTCACAATCTGCAGGAGCACTCGGTGGTCCTGATCCGCGGCGGTCGCGTCAAGGATCTGCCGGGCGTGCGCTATCACACTGTGCGCGGTTCGCTCGACGCCGCCGGCGTGGCCAAGCGCCGCCAGGGTCGTTCGAAGTACGGCGCCAAGCGTCCGAAGTCGTAAGGCAGGTCCCGGTCCGCGGTCCCGCGGATCGATGATCGCCATTCGATGGGGGCTGCCCCCATCGCCCGATAAAAACGGCGGGCCAACCCCCGCTCTACAGTGACCGGTAATCGACTATGTCCCGTAAAGGTTCAACTCCCCAGCGCACCGTTCTGCCCGACCCGAAGCACGGCAGCGAAACCATTGCCCGCTTCATCAACATGGTGATGCAGAGCGGCAAGAAGTCCATCGCCGAAAAAATCGTGTATGGCGCGATGGATGTGATCAACGAAAAGAACGCCAATTCGCTCGAGCTGGTCGAAAAGGCGCTCGGTAACGTCGCCCCCTCGGTTGAAGTGAAGTCGCGTCGCGTCGGCGGCGCTACCTATCAGGTGCCGGTCGAAGTGCGCACTTCCCGGCGCATGGCGCTGGCGATGCGTTGGCTGATCGATTCCGCGCGCAAGCGCGGCGAAAACTCGATGCCGCGCAAGCTCGCGGCCGAGCTGATCGATGCCTCGGAAAACCGCGGCGGCGCGATCAAGAAGCGCGAAGAAACCCACCGTATGGCGGAAGCGAACAAGGCGTTCGCCCACTACCGCTGGTGATCTGAGGGCGTCGGCGACGGCGCCCACGCGGCGCCTGCCTCGCGGCACGCAGACGCCTTGCCGGTGCGGCCCGCCCCAAGCAGGGCGCGGCGCATCGAAGATCGAAATTCCGGAGGCCGCCGCAAGGCGGCATCCGGCCATTCAGGCCCGCGTATTCGTCCAAATACGAATGCCAGGCATCAATTCGAGAGAATCACCGTGGCCCGTACCACTCCCATCGAGCGTTACCGCAACTTCGGCATCATGGCGCACATCGATGCCGGCAAGACGACCACGACCGAACGCATCCTGTTCTACACGGGCGTCAACCACAAGATCGGCGAGGTGCATGAAGGTGCCGCGACGATGGACTGGATGGAGCAGGAGCAGGAGCGCGGCATCACCATCACTTCGGCCGCTACCACAGCGTTCTGGAAGGGGATGGACAAGTCCTTCGAAGAGCACCGCTTCAATATCATCGATACCCCCGGGCACGTCGACTTCACCATCGAAGTCGAGCGTTCGCTACGCGTACTCGACGGTGCCGTGTTCGTGCTCTGCGCGGTCGGCGGCGTCCAGCCGCAGTCGGAAACCGTGTGGCGCCAAGCCAATAAATACGCCGTGCCGCGCATGGCCTTCGTCAACAAGATGGACCGTACCGGCGCCAACTTCGACAAGGTCGTCGAGCAGCTGAAGTCGCGCCTCGGCGCGTACGCCGTGCCGATGCAGGTGCCGATCGGCGCCGAAGAAGGTTTCGAAGGCGTGGTCGACCTGCTCAAGATGAAAGCCATCATCTGGAACATGGAAGACAAGGGCGCGACGTTCACATACGGCGATATCCCCGCGGATCTGGTCGACAAGGCCAAGGAAGCGCGCAACTTCATGGTCGAAGCCGCTGCCGAGGCCAATGAAGACCTGATGGACAAGTACCTCAACGAGGGCGAGTTGACCGAAGAGGAAATCATCTTCGGCATCCGTACCCGTACGCTGCGGACGGAAATCGTTCCGGTGCTCTGCGGCACCGCGTTCAAGAACAAGGGCGTGCAGGCGATGCTCGACGCCGTCGTCCAATTGTTGCCGTCGCCGATCGATCGTCCGCCGGTCCAGGGCATGGACGAGAACGACAAGGAAGACACCCGCACGGCCGACGACAAGGCGCCGTTCTCCGCGCTTGCGTTCAAGATCATGACCGACCCGTTCGTCGGTTCGCTGACGTTCTTCCGCGTCTACTCGGGCACCCTCAACTCCGGCGACCAGGTCTACAACCCGGTCAAGTCGAAGAAGGAGCGCATCGGCCGCATCCTGCAGATGCACGCCAACAATCGCGAAGAGATCAAGCAGGTCAACGCCGGCGATATCGCCGCGGCGGTCGGTCTGAAGGACGTGACCACAGGCGACACGCTGTGCTCGCAGGATCACATCATCACCCTCGAGCGCATGATCTTCCCGGAGCCCGTCATCTCGATGGCGGTGGAGCCGAAGACCAAGTCCGACCAGGAAAAGATGGGTATCGCCCTCGGTCGTCTGGCCCAGGAAGATCCTTCGTTCCGCGTTCGCACCGACGAAGAGTCCGGTCAGACCATCATCGCCGGCATGGGCGAGCTGCATCTCGACATCCTCGTCGACCGCATGCGTCGCGAGTTCAATGTCGAAGCCAACGTCGGCAAGCCGCAGGTCGCGTATCGCGAAACCATCCGCAAGCCGGACGTGAAGTCGGACTACAAACACGCCAAGCAGTCGGGTGGTAAGGGTCAGTACGGTCACGTCGTGATCGAACTGTCGCCGATGACCGCTGTCGATCGTGCCGATGAGGACGTGAAGAACGATTTCCTGTTCATCAACGACATCACCGGTGGCGTGATCCCGAAGGAATTCATTCCCGCGATCGAAAAGGGTCTGCGCGAAACCATCACCAGTGGTCCGCTGGCGGGCTTCCCGGTCGTTGGCGTCAAGGTCAAGCTCGTATTCGGCTCGTACCACGACGTCGACTCCTCGGAAATGGCGTTCAAGCTCGCCGCGTCGATGGCGTTCAAGGAAGGCTTCCGCAAGGCCGATCCGGTCCTGCTTGAGCCGATCATGAAGGTCGAAGTGGTGACCCCGGAAGACTACGTCGGCGACGTGATGGGCGACCTCAGCCGTCGTCGCGGCCTGCTCCAGGGCCAGGACGACACGCCGTCGGGCAAGACCATCAACGCGATGGTGCCGCTGGGCGAAATGTTCGGCTACGCAACCACCATCCGTTCGCTGACACAGGGTCGCGCCACGTTCACGATGGAATTCGATCATTACGCTGAAGCGCCGACCAATATCGCCGAAGCGGTCATGAAGAAGAGCTGATGCGTGGCCGGCTGCGGCCGGCCCGCTTGAACTGTCAAGCATTCAGATCATCCAAGCATCCAGATAAAGAGAGAGACACACCATGGCAAAGGGTAAGTTCGAGCGCACCAAGCCTCACG
>JAIMKJ010000003.1:85802-170748 GCA_020692565.1 Thermomonas sp. | reverse complement strand
ATAAGATGCATGGCACCCAGTCACTCCGACATCAGCCAACCACATGACCGACCAACAACGCCCATCCGCAAGCGTAATCGATGCGATTATCCCGACGAATCCGCTGGCGGCGTTTTCGTGCTACATCGGCATCGCATCGGTCGTGCTTTGCTTCTTCGGCATCATCCTGGGTCCGGTGGCTATCATCCTCGGCGTGCTCGGGCTGAAGAAATGGAAGGCGCAGGAGTCGAGCTACGGGGCGACGACCAGCAAGATCCGCGCGTGGATCGGGATCGTGACCGGTGCGCTCGGGACGTTGATCAGCATTCCGGCCATCGTGTCGGTGATGTCCAACTATTGATCCGGCGAACGGCGTAATGCCTTCGGCGGTTGCGTCTGCGTCGCGACTTGCGTCGCTCCCACAATCTCAGTTGATGTTCTGCATCGCGGCACGCCCGGCCGAGGCATCGAGCCGGGCCGGGCGTCCGTTCGAGCGACAGCGCGCTCAGGAGAAGTCGACGCTCTTCTCGAAGGTGCGCAGTTCGTGGCGGGCCATGGCGAGGTTGGACTTGCTGCGGTCCAGCACCACGTACAGGAACAGTTTCTGGTTGGATTCCAGCGGCCGGATGATGTGGTACTGCTTGGTGAGGCTGATCAGGATGTCTTCGATCGTGTCGTTGAGCTTGAGGCTGTTGGCGACCTTGCGCTTGGAACGCACGACTTCGGCATTGCCGGCTGCGGCGACTTCGAGGTTGACGCCGGTGCCGTCGCCGGCCAGCAGCATGCCGCTTTCGGTGTCGACCAGCGCGGAGGCGACGTAGCCATCCAGGCTACGCAGGGGTTCGAGGGAAATCTTGGCCATGATGGAGCTCCTTGTGGGTGGTTCGTCTGCGGGCTGCGTGGTGCGGGGAAGCGTATCCGGCGGATCGCGATCCGCGGGGTTCGCGGAGTCCGATGCCTGGACGGACACGGGCGGGTGGGCGGGCTTGGGCACCAGCGTGAGCGCCGGTGGTAACGCGCCCGGGCGTGCGTGCGTTGGCGGATCCTGGGCGATGGCCGGCGCGGGTGCGCTGGCTGTCGCGACATTGGCGGCGCGCACGATGGGTGGCATGCCGAGGGCGACGAGCAGTGCGGACAGGTCGACCGCTTCATCATCCGCCGGTACCGGCACATCGCCCAGCGGCAGCGACGCCACTTTCACGAACCGCAGCCGGGCGATGTCCGCGATCGCCTCGGCGGCGGGCAGGTGGGCATGTTCGAGATAGGCGGTGGCGCCGTGCACCACATAGATCGCACTGTGCAGCAGGGTGGGGCTTGCGGCGCTTGCGTAATAGAACGTCACCTTCGCGCTGTCGCCGTGCTCCCCATGACGGCGCAACTGGTCGCAAAGCTGTTGCAGGTCTGCCATGACCCCTGTCCCCATCCATGCGCCTGGCGCGAGGTGCAACCACTATGCACACACGCGATCCTCAGGTCCATGCCTGTCGCTGCGCCATTGATGCGATGCGCGGAGATCGATGGGATCGATGGGCAGAATCTATCCGTCGTCGCCCATCCGTTCGCGGCGGGGGAGTCGCCGCCGCCGCCGATCGGGATGCCGATCGAGATGCCGATCGAGATGCCGCGTTCGTGCTGCGGTTTCTATCGGGAGAGGAAAGGTTTCACCCGGTGTTCTGGATGCCTGCCGCGATACCGTTGACCGTCGCCACCAGCGCCTGCAGCAGGGCCTCGTCCTCGCGGCCGGCGTCGCGCCAGCGTTGCAGCAGTTCCACCTGCAGCAGACTGATCGGATCGACGTATGGGTTACGCAGTCGGATCGAGAGCCGCAGGCGGTAGTCGTCCTGCAGCAATCGACTGCGGCCGCGCAGGGCGAGGATGGTATCGGCGGTGCGCTCGAACTCGGCGGCGATGTCGGCGTAGAACATGTCGTGCAGCGGACCGGCGAGTCGCGAGTAGCGTTCGAAGATGGCGAGATCGGATTTCGCCATCAGCATTTCGATGTCGTCCAGCATCGCCGCGAAGAACGGCCAGTCGTGCGCCATCGCGGCGATGGCGTCGTGGCCGTGCGCGGCGATGCCGTGTTCGAGGGCGGTGCCGACGCCGTACCAGCCGGTCAGGCCGGAGCGGTTCTGCGACCACGCGAACACCCACGGGATGGCGCGCAGGGCGTCGATGCCGCCTTCGCGGCGCTTCGACGGCCGCGAGCCCAGGCGCAGGCGTTCGATCACGTCGATCGGCGTCGCCGCGCGGAAATAAGCCGGAAAATCTGCGTGTTCGTGCACCAGCGCGCGATAGTGCCCGCGCGAGCTCTGCGCGAGTTCGGTCGCGAGTTCGCGCCAGCGCGGTTCGCGCGGTTCCGGCGGACGCGGACGCAGGCTCGCGCGCAATACCGCAGCGGTGGCCTGTTCCAGATTGCGCAGCGCGAGCGCGCGGATGCCGTACTTGCGGTGGATCACTTCGCCCTGTTCGGTCACGCGCAGCACGCCGTCGACCGTGCCGCGCGGCGCGGCGATGATCGCGCGTTCGGTCTTGCCGCCGCCGCGGCTGACCGAGCCGCCGCGGCCGTGGAAGAACACGATGCGCACGCCGGCCTGCTGCGAGAGTTCCAGCAGTTCGGCCTGGGTACGCTGCAGCGCCCAGCGCGAAGCGAGGATGCCGCCGTCCTTCGCGCTGTCGGAATAGCCCAGCATCACCGTCTGCCGGCCGCCGCGTGATTGCAGGTGGCGGCGATAGACCGGATCGTCGAACAGCGCGCGCATGATCTCGGGCGCGGCGCGCAGGTCGTCGATGGTTTCGAACAGCGGTGCGATGTCGAGCGGGACTTCGTCGCCGCTAGCATCGTTGTGCTCGACGCAGCCGGCGACCCGGGCCAGCGCCAGCACCGCCAGCACGTCGGCGGCGCTGCGGTTCATGCTGATGATGTAGGGGCCGAACGCATGCGCGCCGAAGGTCGTGCGCGCCTCGCGCACGGTGCGCATGACCTCGAGCGTCGGCTGCGCGCCCGGGGCGTCGACAGCGGGTCGTGCATCGCCTTCGATCAATGCGTGCAGCGGCGCGATCCGTTCGGCCGGCGCGCGCGTCGCCCAGTCGGCGTCGCCGAGCAACGCGGCGATCGCGACGTCGTGGGTGCCGGAGTCCTGACGCAGATCGAGCGTGGCGAGATGGAAGCCGAAGGTGCGCAGCCGCCACAGCACGCGCTGCAGGGCGAAGCGGCCGGCGTGATCGCCGCGATGGCGGGCGAGACTGGCGTCGATCGCCTGCAGATCGGCCAGCAGGCCGTCGGCGTCGGCGTAGCCGTGCGCTCCGCCGGCCAGCGTGGCGGCCAGTCGGGCGCGGATCAGATCCAGCAGCTGCCGATAGGGCATGTCGCTCAGTCGCGGGCTGAGTTTCGCGGCTGCGGCGGGCAACCGCGCGGTGTATTCGACGATCCGCGCTTCGATGGCGTCGTCGACCTGCACGCGTCCGCGACTCTGGGTGAGGATTTCGCCGAGCGCGCGGAGGTCGGCGCGGTAGTTCGCCAGCACCTGCGCGCGCTGCGCCGAGAGCGCGGCGAGGATGGTGTCGGCGCCGACGTTGGGGTTGCCGTCCATGTCGCCGCCGACCCAGGTGCCGAAGCGCAGCATCGGCGGCAGCTCGAAACGTTCGTAGCCGGGCGCGTCGCCGTAGGCCTCCTCGATCGCATCGGCGAAGGCTTCGTAATACACCGGCAGCGCGCGATACAGCACATTGCTGAGGTAGAAGCCGATGTGTTCGACCTCGTGGGCCACGGTCGGCTGCTGCGCGGGCGTGTCGCTGGTCTGCCAGCTGGCGGTGAGCGCCTGGCGGATGCGCGCGGTGTCGGCGCGGCGCTCGGCCGGGGTGCGCTGGCGGTCGATGTCGCCGATCAGCAACTCGGCGACGGTGCGCTCCTTCAGCAGCAGCGAGCGGCGCACGGCTTCGGTCGGATGCGCGGTGAACACCGGCTCGATCCGCAGCCGCGGCAGCAGCTCGCGCAGTTCGTCCAGGGTCACGCCTGTCTCGCGCAGCGTGCGCAGCACCGCGGTCAGTCCGCCGGGCTGCGGCGCATCGGTGCTGCGCTGGTAATCGCGGCGTCGACGGATGCGATGAATGCGTTCGGCCAGATTCACCACGCCGAAGTACGCGGCGAACGCGCGCACGAGGGCGTCGGCGCCTTCCATCGGCACCGCGGCGAGGCGTTCGGCCAGTTCGTCGATGCTGTCGCCCTGCTCGCGGCGCTGGATCGCGGCGCGACGCACGGATTCGACTTGGGTCAGGAGTTCGGCCGACACCTGTTCGGCCAGCATGTCGCCGACCATGGCGCCCAATTGCCGCACGTCGTCGCGCAGCAGGGTGTCGGTCTCGGCGAATTCGAGGGTGTCGCGTATGCGCATGAGGGCTCGCAGTGGGGTGCGAACCGTCGAGCGTACACAAAAGCCGGGGCGGCTGGATATGGATTCGTATGCATTACCTCCGTGCGGGGAGGCATATGCATGCGGTGAGCCGTAGCGCGGCCTTCAGGCCGGCCCATGCAGGGATCGATCGGCGACGAAGGTTGTGCCGTGCCCACGGCTGACGAAAGTGAATCATGCCGATTTAGGCGCAGCGGCCTGAAGGCCGCTCTACAAGAAGGGTTGCTCTGCCCGTCAGTACGCGAACTCGCGGAACACGCGATCGATGTCGCCCTTCCATGCGCCGTGATACAGCGCCAGCTTGCGTTCGGCCGAGGTCTCGCCGCTTTCCACCACTTCGATCAGCGGGGTGAGGAAGCCGCTTTCGTCGATGCCCTTGTTGTTGAGCACGGCGCGGCGCTGCAGGCCGGCGGCGGAAATCTTCACCGCCTCGCGGGCGAGATCCAGCAGGGTGCCGCCGCGGAACGGTACTTTCAACGCCAGCTTCGGCACGCCGTCGCGCAGGGCGTTGCGTTCGTCCATGCTGAAATCCTTGACCAGATCCCAGGCGGCATCCAGCGCGGCATCGTCGTACAGCAGGCCCACCCAGAACGCCGGCAGCGCGCAGATCCGGCCCCACGGGCCGCTGTCGGCGCCGCGCATTTCGAGGAATTTCTTCAGCCGCACTTCCGGGAATGCGGTGGTCATGTGGTCCGACCAGTCGCGCATCGTCGGCAGCGCGCCGGGCAGCGCCGGCAGCTTGCCGGCCATGAAGTCGCGGAAGCTCTGGCCGCTGGCGTCCACGTATTCGTGATCGCGGTAAGAAAAATACATCGGCACGTCGAGCAGGTAATCGACATAGCGTTCGTAACCGAAGCCGTCGTCGAACACGAAGTCGAGCATGCCGGTGCGATCGCGGTCGGTATCGGTCCAGATATGCGAACGGTAGGACAGATAACCGTTGGGCTTGCCTTCGGTGAACGGCGAGTCGGCGAACAGCGCGGTGGCGATGGGCTGCAGCGCCAGCGAGACGCGGAATTTCTTCACCATGTCCGCTTCGCTGCTGTAATCCAGATTCACCTGCACGGTGCAGGTGCGGGTCATCATGTCCAGACCGAGGCTGCCGACCTTGGGCATGTAGTCGCGCATGATTTTATAGCGGCCCTTGGGCATCCACGGCATCTCGTCGCGGCGCCATTTCGGCTGGAAGCCCATGCCGAGAAAACCCAGTCCGAGTTCGTCGGCGACCGCCTTCACTTCCGTCAGATGGCTGCCCACCTCGGCGCAGGTCTGGTGGATGTTCTCCAGCGGCGCGCCCGAGAGTTCGAGCTGGCCTGCGGGTTCGAGGGTGACCGAAGCGCCGTCCTTGAGCAGCGCGATGGTGCGGTCGTGTTCCTGCACCGGTTCCCAGCCGAAGCGGGTCAGGCCGTTGAGCAGGGCTTCGATGCCGCGTTCGCCGTCGAAGGCCGGGGCGTGCAGGTCGTCGAGGTGGAAGCCGAACTTCTCGTGCTCGGTCCCGATGCGCCAGTCGGCTTCGGATTTTTCGCCGGAGGCGAGTACCGCCACCAGCTGGTCGCGATCGGTGATGGGCGTGTCGGCGACGTGGCTGGGGCTGGACATGGAGGTTCCACAACGGGGGATGGGCAATGAGGCACGGACAACAAGAGCGCGTCGGACGGGAAAACGTTGCGGACCGGCGGCAGGTAGGCGACATGGGGGCCATGCCCTAACATCGCAAGCTCCGCACTATAGCCGCCGCCGATGACGCGCATTGTTGCCCTGCTGCTGTGTCTGTGTTCCATCGACGCCGCCGCGCAGGTCGCGGCGCAGCTGGAGCGCGGCAACGGCCCCGAGCCGTCCACGCTGGATGCGCATCGTTGCCAGGAAGTGGCCTGCGGCAACGTGCTGCGCGATCTCTTCGAAGGACTGGTGAGCGAGGACGCCGCCGGCCGGCTGATTCCGGGCATGGCCGAGCATTGGCAGATGTCGGCCGACGGACGCGTCTGGACCTTCCATCTGCGCGAAGGTCTGCGCTGGAGCAATGGCGAGGCATTGACCGCACCGGCCATCGTCGCCAGTTTCAGGCGCGCGTTTGCGCCGGAAACCGCGGCGCCGTTCGCCGAACAGTTCGACGCTGTCCTGAATGCGAACGATGTGCAATCGGGCAAGTCGCCCCCGGCGACGCTCGGCATCGACGCGCCCGATGCGCGCACGATCCGCATCCGCACCACCCGCCAGGTGTTCCTGCCCGCTCTGTTGACGTTGCCGATCGCATTCCCGGTGTATCTGCCCGCGGTCGCGCGGCACGGCAACCAGCACACGCGGCCGGGACGATTGGTGAGCAACGGCGCGTATCGGTTGGTCGCGTGGACGCCGCAGGCGAATCTGACCGTCGAACGGAACCCGCGCTTCCACGCCGTCGCCGATGTGCGCATTCCGCGCGTGCGCTTCCACGTCACCGAGGATGCCGCCGCCGAATTGCAGCGCTTCGTCGCCGGCGATCTGCATATCACCGAAACCGTGCCGCCGCAGCCCTTGCCGCAATTGCGCGAACGTTTCGGCGAGCGGCTGCGGATTTCCCCTTACATCGGTGCGTTCTGGCTGGGCATGAACATCGCCCGGCCGCCGCTGGAGGACGATCCGCGGCTGCGCGAGGCGCTGTCGCTGGCGGTGGATCGCGACACGCTCACGCGCTACGTCACCGGCTTCGGCGAAACCCCGGCCTACGGCATCGTGCCGCCGGGGATTCCCGGCTATCGCGCCGCGAAGATCCACTGGGCCGACTGGGACCAGCCGCAGCGCGAGGCGCGCGCCAAGGCGCTGTATCGCGCCGCCGGGTATTCCGAACGCAATCCGCTGACGATCGAGCTGCGCTACAACACGTCCACGCCGCATCGGCGGCTGTCGCTGGCGGTGGCGTCGATGTGGCGCGACACGCTGGGCGTGCGCGTGCGGCTGCGCAACGAAGAGTGGAAGGTATTCGTGCAGAACCGCAGACAGCGCGCGATCACCCAGGTGTTCCGCGGCGGCTGGATCGGCGATGTCGCCGACGCGCGCAATTTCCTCGGTGCGTTCGCCACCGCCGATGGCGTGCTGAACTGGCCTGGCTACGACGACCCGCGTTATCGGGCGCTGTTCGCGAACGCGGACGCGGCGCACAGCGAGGCTGCGCGCAACGCCTGGCTGCACGCCGCCGAAACCCGGTTGCTGCACGCGCATGCGCTGATTCCGCTGTATTTCTACACATCGAAGCATCTGGTCTCGCCGCAGGTGCGCGGGTTCGAGGCGAATCCGCTGGATCGTCACCCTTCGCGCTGGCTGCGCCTGTCACAATAACGACGGATCGGAAGACCCTATCCGTCACAGGAGAACGTGATGCGCCGCTGGCATGTCGAAACCCATCGTACGGACCGCGTCGGCTGGCTGCGGGCGGCCGTGCTCGGCGCCAACGACGGCATCATCTCCATCGCCGGTCTGCTGGTCGGCGTGGCTGCGACCGGCGCCACCACCACCGCGGTGCTCGGCAGCGGCGTGGCCGGCATCGTCGCCGGCGCGATGTCGATGGCCGCCGGCGAATACGTGTCGGTGCAGTCGCAGGCCGACACCGAACGCGCGGATATCGCCAAGGAAACCCGCGAGCTGGCCGAAGAGCCCGAGCACGAGCTGCAGGAACTCACCCATATCTACGTCAAGCGCGGCCTCTCGCCCGAGCTGGCCGTGCAGGTCGCACAGCAGTTGACCGCGCACGACGCTCTGGGCGCGCACAAACGCGACGAACTCGGCATCACCGATGCGCTCAGCGCGCGCCCGCTGCAGGCGGCGATGGCGTCGGCCGCGGCGTTCACCGTCGGCGCGCTGCTGCCGATCGCCGCGGTGGTTTTCGCGCCGGCAGGGCAGATCGAAGTCGTCACGTTCGCCGTGACCTTGGTCGCGCTGCTGGGTTCCGGCGCGCTGGCGGCGTGGGCTGGCGGCGCGCCGAAGCTCCGCGGCGCGCTGCGCGTCGGCTTCTGGGGTGCGATGGCGATGGCGGCGGCGGCGATCATCGGTCGCCTGTTCGACGTGCAGGTCTGATGACGTGCGGGTCTGATCCGCGGCGCGCTTGAGCGGGGTTCGATGAAACGCTTCGCCTCGCGCCTGCTCGAAGCCCTGCTGACGCTGTGGCTGCTCGCCACGCTGTGCTTCGTGCTGCTGCGCACGGCGCCGGGCGGTCCGTTCGATACCGAAAAATCCGCGCCGCCCGAAGTACAGGCCGCGCTGGAGGCGAAATATCGGCTCGATCGTCCACTGCCGGCGCAGTACGTCGCATGGCTGGGCGACGTGACGCGCGGCGATCTCGGTCCGTCGTTCCAGTATCCCGACTACACCGTCAATCAACTGGTGGCGCAGGCCCTGCCGGTCTCGCTGCTCAATGGCGGTCTCGCGCTGCTGCTGGCCCTGTTGTGCGGCATTCCGATGGGCGTGTGGGCGGCGCTGCGCGGCGGTTCGTGGCTGGATCGCGGCCTGATGCTGTTCGCGGGGCTGGGGCTGGCGGTGCCGAAGTTCGTGGTCGCGCCGCTGCTGGTATTGCTGTTCGCGGTGACGCTGCACTGGCTGCCCGCGGGCGGCTGGGGCGAGTGGAACAACATCGTGCTGCCGGTGATCGCGCTGGCCTTGCCCAACCTCGCCTACTGCGCGCGGCTGACCCGCGCGTCGATGCTCGAAACCCTCAACGCCGAATATCTGACCGCCGCGCGTGCTCGCGGCTTATCGGAAGCGCGGCTGCTGTTCGCGCATGCGCTCAAGCCGGCGCTGTTGCCGGTGGTCGCGTGGCTGTCGCCGGCGCTGATCAATATCGTCACCGGTTCGGCGGTGGTGGAGCAGGTGTTCGGCATCCCCGGCATGGGCCGCTATTTCGTGCAGGGCGCGCTCAATCGCGATTACACCCTGGTGCTGGGCGTAGTGCTGGTGGTGGGTGCGCTGATCGTCGCGATCAACGCGCTGGTGGATGCGCTGCGCGCGTGGATGGATCCGCGGCTGCGCGATGCCGCATAGTACCGGCCGTATCCGGCGTATTTCGTCACCCCAGAGGACAACGGATGATCATCATCTACCGCGCCGCGAACATCGCCGATGCGCACCTCATCCGGTAGATGCTGGAAGCCGAAGGCATCCACGCATTCATCCAGGGCGAGTACCTGCAGGGCGCGGTCGGCGAACTGCCGGCGAATACCGAAATCCTGGTGCAGGTGGGCGACGATGATTACGCTGCCGCCCGCGCTGTCGTGGAGCGCTGGGAAAGCGCCGAGGTGGAACCGGCAGACGACGATGCGGAGGATGCGTCGCTGCCGGCCGCATCGCCGCTGCTCGCTCGTCGCGGGGTTTCGGTGTCCACCGTGATCGGCTGCCTGTTCTTCGGCGCGGTGGCCGGCGCCGCGACGGTCTGGGCCGTCTATAACCGGCCTTCGGAGGGCACCAGCATCGACTACGACGGCGACGGTCGCGCCGAAGAGCGCGTGTTCTACGCGGGTGAGCGCGCCGAGCGCATCGAATACGACCGCAATCGCGACGACAAGGCCGACCAGATCATCCGCTTTGGCCTGGATGGAACGATCGACATGATCGAAAGCGACGACGATTTCGACGGCGGTTACGAGCGCGTGGACCGCTTCCGCCACAACCAGCCGCAGCGCTGGGTCGTGGACGATGGGCTGGATCGCACCATCGATTACCGCGGCGAATATCTGATGGGCGTGCTGTTCCGCGAGGAGTGGCTGGACAGCAAGGGCAACGTGATCAAGTCGATCCGTTACGACAACGGCCATCCGGTCTCGGGCGAGTTCGACAGCGATGGCGACGGCCGGCTGGACACCGCGCGGCGTTACGACCGCCGCGGCGAGATCGTGGGGACCGGGCCGCTGCCGGCGAAGTGAAGCCTGCCGGTCGTCGCGTCGTCGGCGTGAGCGCGCGCCTTGCGCCGTTCAGAGAAGGTCAAATCGCCAACCATCGCGCCACCACCTGGCGCAGCTCCTCCACGCCGGCTTTGGACTCCGACGACAGCGTCTGCACGCTGACGCTGTCGCCGTAGCTGGTCTGCAGGTCCTTGCGCACGGCCTGAAGCACGTTCAGCCCGGCGCCGCGGCCGAGTTTGTCGGCCTTGGTCAGCACCGCGTGGACCGGGAGGCCGTTTTCGATGGCGTAGCCGAGGATCTGGCGGTCGTAATCCTTCAACGGGTGGCGGATGTCCATCACCACCACCAGGCCCTTGAGGGCTTCGCGGCTGCGGAAGTAGTCGGCCAGGAAGGCCTGCCAGTGCGCCTGCAGGTCCTTGGGGACCTTGGCGTAGCCGTAGCCTGGCAGGTCGACCAGGAATTTGGCTTCGTGCGGCGGCAGGTTGAAGAACACCAGTTGCTGGGTGCGCCCGGGGGTCTTGGACACCCGGGCGAGGGCATTCTGCTGGCACAAGGCATTGAGCGCGCTGGATTTTCCGGCGTTGGAGCGGCCGGCGAAGGCGACTTCCCAGCCGCCGTCGGGCGGGAGCTGGCGCGGGGTGTGGGCGGCCAGCAGGTAGTCGGCGCGGTGGAACGGGTTCGAGGGGGTAGCCATCGGCATAGGATCGCACGGTCCGGGACGATTGCCGTTTGACCGGTTCCGGCGCGACGACGATAATTTCACGGTTTCGGTCTGTGGCCGGCATTTCGCCGGCCGCGCCACGTCATTTGGAGTGTTGAGCATGCGTCACGCCCGTGCCTACGGTTTCGCCGGTCTCGCGGTTCTCGCGATCGCGGCGGCTGCCGCCATCGCCCAGACCACGGTCACGCCCGTGCCCGAAGCCGCCCCGGTCCAGGCCGTGCCGCTGGATGCGTCGATCGTCGCCGATCTGGCCAAGGCCAAGCCGGGCGACGCCAAGGCCGGTGCGGCCAAGGCGGCCGCCTGTACGGCCTGCCACGGTCTGGACGGCAATGCCATCGACCCCGCGCTTTATCCGCGCATCGCCGGCCAGAGCGAACGGTATGTTTCCCGCCAGTTGGCGCTGTTCAAGAGCGGCGAGCGCGTCAACGCGATCATGCAGCCCTTCGCCGTCGCCCTCAGCGCGCAGGACATGCGCGACATCGGCGCCTATTACGCGACCCAGAAGTCGGGCGCTGGCATCGCCGACGACAGCGTCATCGCCGCCGGTCCGAACAAGGGCATGAAGTTCTACGAAGTCGGCCAGAAGCTGTACCGCAGCGGCGATACCAGCCGCGGCATTCCGGCCTGCATGGCCTGCCACGGCCCTGCCGGTACCGGCAACCCGGGTCCGGCCTATCCGCACGTCGGCGGCCAACAGGCGTGGTACACCGCCCGCCGCCTGGAGGAATACCGCACCGGCACCACCAACGAGCGCGACGCGGCGCTGTTCCACATCATGTCGTCGGTGGCCAAGCCGCTGACCGATGAGGAAATCCAGTCGCTGTCCAGCTACATGCAGGGCCTGCACGCGCGCGGCGAGCAGGGCTGATGCCCCCGTTCCGCGTCCGCCGGTCGGGCGCGGAGAGGGGCTGCGGCGCGGTGCCGTTCATTCTGGAGACGGTCTCCATCGGCGCAGTTCCCATGAATGCCCCCGCAGTGCCGTCTTCTTCTGTTTGTTCGCATGCTTGAATCGCAACGCCAGCCCGGACATCCTCTGCGCTGGCGTTTTTTCATTCCCCCTGCAGGATGCCGTCCATGTTGCGTTCTCTTCTCGTCTCGCTGTTGCTCGCCCTCCCGCTGACCGCCTGCGCGCAGGCGCCGTCCGCCCCGCCGCAGCCCGGCGTCGATTACGAAGTGCTGGACAAGGGCCAGCGCTGGCAGGCGCCGAACGGCAAGATCGAGGTCGCCGAAGTGTTCGCCTACTGGTGCTCGCATTGCGCGGACTTCCAGCCGATGGTGGATGCCTGGAAAAAGAACGTCCCGGCCGATGTGGGTTTCGTCTACATCCCCGCGGCGTTCGATCTGGAAGACGCTTACGCCAAGGCCTTCTTCGCCGCCGATGCCGCCAAAGCGGTGCCGAAGATCCATCAGCCGATGTTCGACGCGATCCATGAGGAAGGCGTGCTGCCGCGCAGCAACGCCTCGGTGGACGAACTGGGAACCTGGCTCGCCCAGCGCGGTCTGAACCGCGCGAAGATGGTGGCTTCGATGCAGTCCAAGGACGTCGCCCAGCGCATGGCGCGCGCCCAGGCGTTCGCGATCGCCAATCGTGTCGGCGGTACCCCGACGCTGATCGTCAACGGCAAGTACGTGGTCCGCGCCCGGAAACTCGAAGATCGCATGCGGGTGGTCGATGCGCTGATCGCGCTCGAACGCGCCGAAGCCAAGAAGCGCTGAGCGCCCCGGACGGACCACCTTGCGCCGGGCGTACCTGCACGGCGCGCCAACGCTGATGCGCCGATGCCCCGCCGGCGATAGGCGTCAGGCGCAGTATCCGCAATACGACAGGAGACACACGATGAAGCGACACCTGATTTTCGCGCTGCTGGCCGGCGTTGCCTTGACGGCCTGCACCGACAAGGAACAAGAGGCCGCCGCCGCACCGGCCGCCGCGACCGAAGCCGCGCCCAACGATGCCGAAGTGATGGCCGCGGCCGAAGCCCTGGCCAAGCAATCGGCCGATCCGAACGCGCCCGTGGCAGACGCCACGGCGCCTGCCGCCGAAGCCGCCACGCCCGCGCCTGCCGCGCTTGCTGCGCCGGCCAACGGCGCGATCCCGGGCCTGAAGCTCGGGACCGACTACGAGATCATCAAGAACGGCCAGCCTTTCGACCCGCTCAACGGCAAGATCGAGGTCGTGGAAGTATTCAACTTCGTCTGTCCGGCCTGCGCGGGATTCGAACCGCTGGTGGCCAACTGGAAGAAGACCCTGGGACCGGACGTGCGCTTCACCTACGTGCCGGCGGCCTTCGGCGGCAACTGGGACCAGTACGTGCGCAGCTACTACACCGCGCAGACGATGGGCATCGCCGAGAAGGCGCACGCCCGCACCTACGATGCGATCCATCTGGAAGGCAGGCTCAAGGGCGAACGCGGCAACGACAGCGATGCCGATCTCGCCGCGTTCTACGCCCAGTTCGGCGTGGAACCCAAGCAGTTCGCCGCCAACATGAAGAGCTTCGCGGTGACCGGCAAGTACAACAAGGCGCGCCAGTACATCCAGACCCAGCAGGTCACCGGCACGCCGACGATCATGGTCAACGGCAAGTACCGCGTGCTCGGCCGCACCTGGGACGAACGTCTGGTCATCGCCGACGCGCTGGTCGCACACGAGCGTGCCCAGGCCGTCGCGCCCGCCGCAGCGGCCCCCTGAGTTGCAGGAATCCGGCATCGAAAAGATGGACCCGAACGCCGGCACGGTCGTCGCCGATGCCCCGGCGGTACGACGGCTGCGCCTGCTCAGCGCCAACATCCAGGCGGGCACCAGCACGCGTCGTTACTCGGATTATGCGACCCGCAGCTGGTCGCACGTGCTGCCTGCGGGCAACAAGCGCGTTTCGCTGGACACCATCGCCGACCTTGCGGCCCGGCACGATATCGTCGGGCTGCAGGAAAGCGACCCGGGCAGCTGGCGTTCGGGCTTCACCAATCAGACCCATTACCTGGCCGAGCGCGCCGGCTTCGATTACTGGAGCCATCAGCCCAATCGCCGGGTCGGCATGGTCGCGTCCAGCGCCAATGCGCTGCTGTCGCGGATGGAGCCCGTGGATGTCAGCGACCATCCGCTGCCGGGTCGCATCTCCGGTCGCGGCGTGCTGGTCGCACGCTTCGGCCGCGAAGCCGACAGCCTGACCATCGCCGTGGCCCATCTCTCGCTGGGCGCGGGTTCGCGCAGGTCGCAGCTGGCCTTCATCGGCGAGTTGTTGCAGGACCATCCGAACAGCGTGCTGATGGGCGATTTCAACTGTACCGCCGAACAACCGGAGATGTCGCTGCTGTTCCAGCGCACCCGGCTGCAGCCACCGGCCTGCACCGTGCACACCTTCCCGAGCTGGCGCCCGCAGCGCGCGATCGACCACATCCTGGTCAGCGATGGACTGGCCTGCAGCGGCATGCAGGCCATGCCCGCGGCGTGGTCCGATCATCTGGCGCTGTCGATCGATCTGGACGTGCCGGCTGCGTTGATCCGCTGAAGGCGGTCGCTTCGCGACGCGGTCGCGATGGCCGTGCGCGCACGCCAGCCTTTTCGGGGTTCTCGGCTCGCCATCGCCATCGCGTATGCAGCGCAGGGGCCTGCAGCGCTCAGAACCAGATGCGCACCCCCGCGACCACACGGGTGTCGCGCGTCGCTTCTCCTTCATCGCGCATGAGGTCGGCGGTCGCACCGAAGCTGCGTTCGTGGACTACGCCGATGTATGGCGCGAATCTGCGGGTGAATTCGTAGCGCAGGCGCAGGCCGGCTTCGATCGTGCCCAATCCGGTGCCGATGCCGCGCGCGACGTCGCGCCGACCGTGCCATTCCGCTTCGACGACAGGCTGCAGGATCAGGCGGTTGGTGAGCAGCAGTTCGTATTCGGCTTCGATGCGCGCCGCGGTCTGCCCCGATGCGCCGATGTAGGCGGTGGCTTCGATCTCGAACTTCTGCGGCGCCATGCCCATCACGCCGATGGCGGCGAAGTTCCGATCGCGACCGGGGGCGAAGTCGTGACGCACGCCGGCGACCAGATCCCACCAACGCGCGACCGGTCGGCCGTAGAGCACTTCGACATCGGCGCTTTCGGTGTGGCCGTCTTCGCGTTCGCCTTCGCTGCGCAGCCAGAGCCGGTGCATGTCGGTGCCGATCCAGCCCTGCGCTTCCCAGGCCTCGCCGGTGCCGACATCGGTGTCCCAGGCTTCGAGCCGGTCGAACAGCAGATACGAGAACATGCCGTTGCCATGCATGTGGTCGCCGTGGTGGTGGCCGTGCGCGGGCGGTTTCGCCGCCTCGCGGTCGGCATCGGTGATCGGCGGGATCGGCGTGCGCGGTGTTTGCGGCGCGCCGTTCGCATGCTGCGAATGATCCATGCCCGGATGGTGCATGCCCGGATAGTGCATGCCCGAATGATCCATCCTGCCGTGGTCCATCGTCGAATGCGCTTCGTCGTCGGTAACGATGGGCGCGGGTTTCGATGGCATCGCAGCGTGATCGTGCTGCTGCGCCTGCGCGGCGCTTGTGGCGCACGCGCACGCGAGGGCGAGTCCGGCGATGCGGTGTCTGCGGCGCATGATGTTCATGCCTCCACCCGCACTTCGCGCATCATGCCCGCTTCCATGTGATACAGCAGATGGCAGTGATACGCCCAGCGACCCAGCGCGTCGGCGCGCACGCGATACGACCGCTTCGTGCCCGGTGGCATGTCGACGGTGTGTTTGCGGACCATGAACGCGCCGTTCGCGTCTTCCAGATCGCTCCACAGCCCGTGCAGATGGATCGGATGCGTCATCATCGTGTCGTTCACCAGCACGATGCGCATGCGTTCGCCGTAGTTGAGCCGCAGCGGTTCCGCGCTGGCGAACGGTTCGCCGTCGAACGACCACGCGAAGCGCTCCATGTGTCCGGTGAGATGCAGTTCGACATCGCGGCCGGGATCGCGTCCGTCGGGATCGTCGAACAGGCTGCGCAGCATCGAGTAACTCAGCGTCTTGCGGCCGTTGCCGCGCAGACCGATGCCGGGGTCGTCGAGTTTCGGCGTCGGCGTCATGGTCTGCATGTCGACCAGCGGATTGCCGGCTTCGCTGACGGGATGCGATTGCATGCCGCCGGACATGGAGCCCGACATGTTCGCGCCGCAGCCGCCTTCCATGCCTTTCATCGAGGACATGTCGTGGCCGCTGTGATCCATGCTTCCGTGATTCATACCCGCATGACCCATGCCGCCATGACCCATGCCGCCATGCCCCATGTCCGCCATGCTCAGGATCGGCCGCGGGTCCACCGGCGGCACCGGTGCGCGCAGGCCTTCGCGCACTGCCAGCGTGCCGCTGACATAACCGGTGCGGCCGATATCCTGGGCGAAGATCGTGAAGGCGTCCTGCCCGCCGGGCGTCACGATGACGTCGAAGGTTTCCGCCGGCGCGATGCGGAATTCCTCGATCGATATCGGATGCACGTTCTGCCCATCCACCGCGACTACGGTCATCGTCAAACCGGGGATGCGCATGTCGAAGTGGGTCATCGCCGAGCCGTTGACGACGCGCAGCCGCACCTTGTCGCCGTGCGCGAACAGGCCGGTCCAATTGCCCAGCGACGTGGTGCCGTTGATCAGGTAGGTGTAAGTGTGCGCATTGACGTCGGACAGATCGGTCGGCGTCATCCGCATTTCGCCCCACAGCTTGCGATCCTGCAGCGTGGCTCCCAGTCCGTCGCGACGCGCATCGCGCAGGAAATCGCCCACGGTGCGCTTGCTGTAGTTGTCGTGGCCGGGCATTTTCTTCAGCCGCGCGTACAGGTCGGCCGGCGCCAGGTCGGTCCAGTCGCTGAGCAGTACCACGTGATCGCGCTGATAGTCGAAGGGCTCGGGTTCGGCGGCGTCGACGATCAGCGCGCCGTACAGCCCGGCCTGTTCCTGGAAACCGGAATGGCTGTGATACCAGTAGGTGCCGGATTGGCGCAGGTCGAAACGGTAGCGATAGGTTTCGTTCGGGCCGATGCCGTCGAAACTCATGCCCGGCACGCCGTCCATGTTCGCCGGCAGCAGGATGCCGTGCCAGTGGATCGAGGTCTGGCGGCCGTGGATCGAATTCGGCGGTAGCGCATTGCGCACGCGCAGTTCGACCGTGGTGCCTTCGCGCCAGCGCAGCGTCGGCGCCGGCACCGAGCCGTTGACCGCGACGCCGATGCGGGTGCGGCCGGTGAAGTTCACCGGCAGTTCGCCGATGGTCAGATCGAAATCGGTGCCGGTCAGCACCGGCGCGGCGGCGTTGCCGAGGCGCGGCCAGCCGAAGGCGGCGAGGGCGCCGCCCGCGGCGAGCCCCTGCACGAAACGACGACGCGAGACGTCGCCCGGAAAAGAAGAGGAAGACATGGACACACTCCACACGACCGCTCTCCGCAGCGGCGGAGCAGGGTCGGGTTTACGGATCGGGATGAGCGCGCGCGACGCGCGCACGGCGACGGCGCCCGGACGGGCGCGGGGAGCGGTCAGCCGATGGGAGGTCGGACCGGGTGCGGCAGCGCGGGTGCCGCGTAGTCGTACGCGAAAGCTTGCGCGTGCGCGATGCGCGTGGAGGCGTGAAGCAGCAGCGTCGGCGGCATCAATGCGGCTTGGGCATGGGCGGTGCAGGTGCAGCCGCAGGCGTTTTGGCAAGCGTTGCCGCAATCGTCGTCGCTGCCATGCGCGTCAGCGAGCGGGCTGGCGTGCTCTCCATCATGCATGGGCGATGCCGCTTCGGGTGCTTTGTCGCCGTGACAGGGCGGATCGGTGACCGGCGGCTCGGCAACGGCCGCAACGACACTTGTCGAGTGAACGCAGCCCGCGTGCGGAGACGCCATGGCCGCGCCGATGCCGTTCGCCAGCAGGGCGAGGCTCAGCAGGACGTGCAGCAGGAGCGGGAGCGGGCGCATGGCGGAAGTGTACTCCGGATGTCCGGATGGGCCGAACCGGCTTCAGACCGGATCGATCGCGGTCACCGGATAGCCTTCCGCCGCGATGGCGGCAGCGGCCTGGTCCGCGGCGACATCGCCGATCACGGTCACGATGCCGGCGCTCAGATCCACATCGACCCGCGCCTCGGGATCCCGCGCGTGGATCCCGCGGGTGACGGCGCGGATGCAGTGTCCGCAAGTCATGCCTTCGACGGTGAATTTCATGGTGCAGTCCTCATTGGGCGTCGGCGGGAGTACCGACGCGGCCAGCCTGGGCCCTGCCACGGGGGCAAGGTCAACCGTCGCGCCGACTGAATGCGGAGATGGATGCGACCGCGCAATGTCCCGATGATCGGCCCTTGACCTTGCCAACGTGGGAAGCTGCAATCTCCCGGCACTCCACTATTGAGGCGAGTGCGATGAATCCCACCCATGTCCCGTCCGCGCCCGTGTGGAGCGCGATGCCGCCCGCGTCCCTCCGCTTTCCCGTCCTCGGCATGACGTGTGCCTCGTGCGTGGGCCGGGTCGAGCGCGCGCTGCGCGCCGTGCCGGGCGTGGCCGACGTCAGCGTCAATCCCGCGACCGAGCTCGCCGATGTGTGCGCCGATGCCGGCACCGATCCGCAGGCGCTCGCCGCGGCGATGAGCGCGGCGGTAAGCGATGCCGGTTATTCGCTGCCCAGCCACGAGACGACGCTGGTCATCGGCGGCATGACCTGCGCCTCCTGCGTGAACAGGATCGAGCGCGCCCTGCGCGGCGTGTCCGGCGTGATCGAGGCCAGCGTGAATCTCGCGACCGAACGCGCCCGGGTGCGCGCGATCGCCGACGGCGAGGCCGAACTGGCCGCACGTCTGATCGCTGCGGTGGTCGATGCGGGATACACAGCGACATTGCCGCAGGAAGCGGCCGCCGTCGCCGCGCCGCGTATCGCGAAGGAAACCGTGCATCTGCTGCTCGCCGCCGCGCTGTCCCTGCCGCTGGTCGCGCCGATGCTGGCGCTGCCGTTCGGCGAACACTGGATGTTGCCGGGCTGGCTGCAACTGCTGCTGGCGACGCCGGTGCAGTTCTGGCTGGGCGCGCGGTTCTATCGCGCCGCATGGGGTGCGCTGAAGGCGCGCAGCGGCAACATGGATCTGCTGGTCGCGCTGGGCACCACCGCCGGATACGGGCTCAGCGCGTATCACCTGCTGATGCCGTACCTGGCGGGCGATGGCCTTTCCGGCGGCGCCGGCCACCACGCCCAACCCGCACTGTATTTCGAAGCCTCGGCGGTGGTCATCACCCTCATCCTGATGGGCAAATGGCTGGAGGCGCGCGCGAAGCGCCAGACCACCGAAGCGATCCGCGCGCTGCAGGCGCTGCGGCCGACCTGGGCGCGGCTGCGTCGCGACGGGCGCGAAGTCGACGTGCCGGTGAGCGATGTCGCGGTCGGCGATGTCGTGGTGGTGCGCCCGGGCGAGCGCTTCCCGGTCGATGGCGACATCGTCGAAGGCCTGACTCACGCCGATGAGTCGCTGATCACCGGCGAATCGCTGCCGGTCAGCAAGGGCGAAGGCGATCGCGTCACCGGCGGCGCGGTGAACGGCGAAGGACTGGTGGCGGTGCGAACCGTGGCGGTGGGCGCGGAAAGCGCGCTGGCGCGGATCGTTCGGATGGTCGAGGACGCGCAGGCCGGCAAGGCGCCGATCCAGAAACTGGTCGATCGGGTGAGTGCGGTGTTCGTGCCGGTCGTGATGGTGATCGCGCTGATCGCGCTGCTTGGGTGGGGCTTCGTCACCGGCGACTGGAATGCGGCGATCCTCAACGCGGTAGCGGTGCTGGTCATCGCCTGCCCCTGTGCGCTGGGTCTGGCCACGCCCACCGCGGTGATGGCCGGCACCGGCGTCGCCGCGCGCGCCGGCATTCTGATCAAGGATGCCGAGGCGCTGGAACTCGCTCACGAGGTGTCGATCGTCGCCTTCGACAAGACCGGCACGCTCACCGAAGGCAAACCCGCGCTGGACGAGGCGCTGGCCGTCGACGGCCGGCAGTCGCGCATGGTGGCGCTGTCCGCCTCGCTGCAGAACGGCAGCGAGCATCCACTGGCGAAAGCGGTGCTGGCCGCGCACAGCGACGGTCCGCTGTCGCCGGCCGCCGAGGTGCGCGCGATCCCCGGACGAGGTCTGCGCGGTGTGGTGGAGGGGCGCACACTGCTGCTGGGCAGTGGCCGGATGATGGTCGAGGCCGGAGTCGATCTGTCTCCGCTGTCGGCGCGCGCCGATGCGCTGGCCGGCACCGGCTGCACGGTCTCGTGGTTGGCCGAAACGCGCGCCGACGGCGCCGCATTGCTCGGCCTGCTCGCGTTCCGCGACCGCCCGCGCCCCGGCGCCGCGGAGGCGATCGCGCGGCTGCGCGCGCTCGGCGTGCGCACGGTGATGATCTCCGGCGACAACGCCGGCGCTGCGGGTGCGGTGGCCGCGGCGCTCGGCATCGACGATGTGCGCGCGAACGTGCTGCCGGAGCAGAAGGCCGACGCGGTGCGCGCACTGGCCGCGGAAGGTCGCGTTGCGATGGTCGGCGACGGCATCAACGACGCGCCGGCGCTGGCCGCGGCGGACGTGGGCATCGCCATGGGCAGCGGTACCGATGTCGCGATGCATGCCGCCGGCATCACCCTGATGCGCGGCGACCTGGATCTCATCGCCGCCGCGCTCGACATCTCGCGTCGCACGGTGCGCAAGATCCGCCAGAATCTGTTCTGGGCGTTCGCCTACAACGTCGTCGGCATTCCGCTGGCCGCCTTCGGCCTGCTCGACCCTGTGGTCGCGGGCGCGGCGATGGCGTTCTCGTCGGTGAGCGTGGTCGCCAACACCCTGCTGCTGCGGCGCTGGTCGCTGCCGCATCGCTGAAATCCAGGCCCGAGGAACGCGTCATGCCCAAATCCGCTATTCGCCCCGAACTGGCCGAAGCCCGCGAGCAGGGCCTGCACAACATCGGTGAGGCCGCAGCGCTGACCGGCGCCAGCGCCAAGATGATCCGTCATTACGAAGCGCTCGGCCTGTTGCCGAAGGCCAGCCGCACGTTCGCCGGCTACCGCATCTACAGCGAGGCCGACCTGCACCGCATCCGCTTCATCAAACGCGCGCGCGGACTCGGTTTTTCGATGAAACAGATCGAAGCCCTGCTCGGACTGTGGGACGACCGCAATCGCGCCAGCGCCGAGGTGAAGGCGCTGGCGCGCAGCCATTCGGCGGCGCTCGCCGTCAAAATCGCCGAGATGCGCGCGATGCAGCGCACGCTCGACGAACTCGCCGAGCGTTGCCATGGGAACGACCGCCCGGACTGTCCGATCCTCGACGATCTGGCTGCCGACGACCAAGCCACCCCGGAGCAGGGCTGAGGCCGGTCGCGAAAACACAGCGGCTCAGCGCCGCGCCAGGCGCGGCCACGCCCACATCAGCAGCAGCCACGCCGGCAGCAGGCCGATGCCGTGCACCGTCAGGGTCCACGCCGGCTGCGTGGCGACGGCGAACAGCGCCGCACCCTGCAGGCAGGCGTAGGCCGCACCGATCATGATCAATTCGAACGGCCGCGCGTTGCGGCACAGCGCGCCCAGGCACAGGCCCCAACTGGTGATCGACACGATCGCGGTCAGCGCCGCCAGCGCGGCCAGCGGCTCGGTGCCCAGCAGCCGCAGCATCGCCGGCAGGCTCAGCGCGAACAGCATCGTGAACCCGACCAGGAACCGCGCCGCGAGCAGCCGCGGCAACACCTGCGGCGCCGTGAACACCAGTCCGCCCGTCGCGTGATCGCGTTCGCGCAGTACGCCGCGCGACAGCACGTCCAGCGGCAGTAACCACGCCAGCAGCAGCGCCGTGCGCATGCCTTCGTCCGGCGCGAACGCCTGCGCGCCCAAAGCTCCGAGCGCGGCGAGCCACCACCAGATCCGGCGCTGACGCAGCGCGAGTTTCAGTTCGGCCACGGTCAGAATCCCCAGCGGTCCGCGCGCGAACGGATCCAGCACCCGGTTCAGCCAGCGCATCGAGCGGCCTGCGCCGGAGCGTGCCTTCGCTGTCGACAGACCGCGCGAGGCCGCCCAATCCAACAGTGGCGCCGCCATCACCGTGAACAGCATCGCCAGCGCCAGCCACAGCGCGCGGCTGGCCACCAGCTTGCCGCCGGGCTGCCAGGCCGGCCAGTCGAAACGCACGCTGTCCGCCGTCATCGCGTCGCCGCCCAGATTGAAGCCGAACGGCAGCGGCTTGCCGGTCTGGGCTTCGCGCACGCGGCTGAACTCGCGCGCCGCCACCATCATCCCGCTGGGATCGCTGGTCCAGCCCTGCGGGTCGGCTTTGGACTGGCCGTCGTAGGGCGCCACCGAGACGGTCAGCATCACCGTCCACACAATGAAGAACAGCACGTTGCCCGCAGTGCGGCGCAGCCACGGCACCAGATCGAACCAGATCGCGAACATCGCGGTCAGCGCGAGGCTGGGCAGGCTGAGCAGCAGCAGCGGCTTGAGCAGTTCGATCAGATCGATGTGCCGGTCCTCGGCGCGCACCCACTGCGCGGCCAGGGCGACGACGATCCCGACCGCCGCGATCATCCCGAACACCACCATGTGGCTGGCCCATTTCGCCAGCAGATAGCCGCCGCGGGTCATCGGCGTGGTGACCAGCAACTGCCAGACCCGGGTTTCGAAGTCGCGGGTGAGGGTGCCGCGCACCAGATAGAAGCCGACGAGGTTGAGGAAGGTGCTGTAGATCAGCGCCAGCCCCATGCCCGCCCACGCGCTGGAATAGCGGCCGCGCGAGCCGTCGCCCAGCGACAGCGTGCTGTAGCCCGATTCCACCGGCGGAAAACACCACCAGGTGGCCCAGGCCATGAATGCCAGCACCACCCAGAAGCGCGGCGTGCGCATGCGCTCGCGCACGTCGGCCTGCAGGATCGCGAAGAAGCGCTGCCATGCGGCCATGTCAGTGCGCCCCGGCGGCGCTGGCGCCTGCGGCCGTGCCGGTCAGCCAGGTGTAGGCGTCTTCCAGCTCCGGCGTGGCCGGTTGCGCGTCGACATGCGGGCGCTCGCTGGCGATCACCCGCACGCGGATGCCCTCGGGCCGTCGCAGCGAGCCGCACATCGTGAACTGCTTGCGCACCTCGGCCAGCCGCTCCGGCGCGATGGTCCAGTCCCAGACATGGCCCTGGGCGCGCGCGATCAGCTGATCCGGCGTGCCGTGGAAGCGCAGCTCGCCCGCGCTCATCACCGCCAGCGCGGTCGCGCTGGCTTCCACGTCGGAGACGATGTGGGTGGACAGGATCACCAGCCGTTCGCCGGCCAGATCGGTGAGCAGATGCCGGAAACGCATGCGTTCTTCCGGGTCCAGGCCGACCGTGGGCTCGTCCACGATCAGCAGGGTCGGGTCGTTGAGCAATGCCTGGGCGATGCCGACTCGCTGGCGCATGCCGCCCGAATACTCGCCGAGGCGGCGGTCGGCGGCAGCGTTCAGCCCGACCAGCGACAGGCAGACATCGACCCGCTCCCGCGCCTTCGCCCCGGACAACCCCTTCACCGCGGCCAGGAAGGCGAGGAATTCGCGGGCGCTGAGCGCCGGATACACCCCGAAGTCCTGCGGCAGATAGCCCAGGGTGTGGCGCAGCGCGTTCGGCGACACCGCCAGATCCTCACCGTTCCAGGTCACCCGGCCGCTGGTCGCGCAGGTCATCGTCGCCAGGATCCGCATCAGCGTGGACTTGCCCGCGCCGTTCGGCCCCAGTAGGCCCAGGATGCCCGGACCGAGCTCCAGGTCGATCCCGTTGACCGCGTGATGGCCGCCGGAATACCGGTAACCGACTGATTTCAATGACAGTGCGCACTGCGACATCGACCCGCCCTCTGCGCTGTGCGTCCCGTCGGCGACGGATCCCCGGCTCCAGCTGCTTAGGTAATATAGTTAACTACCACACCTAATCACATGGGTCGAAAGGCATGGATGGCGCCCGCGACCGACCAGACCGCTTCAGCCTCGTAGCCCGGTTCTCGCCGCAGGCGAGAGCGGGGCTCTTCGTCGAAGCGCAGATCATCGCCCGCTCAAACGCCCGAATATCCGGGCGACGAATCATGGATGCGATCACGCAAGACGCAGGCACGAATCACTCCCGCATCCTCGACGACGCCATCGGCCAGAACGTCGTCGCGAACCGGCCGGCAGCTGGTCTTGCTACCGGAAAGTCATTCCACTGCCGGTACGCGCTCGAACACCATCGTATTGCCCCATTGCCGCAGCGTGACGCTCCGGGCCGGGCCGGTTTCGGGCGCAAACATGAGTTCAGCGCCCACGATGTCGCCCGTGAAGCGGTTGGGTGCGATGGCCACGAACGGCACGCCCTGCGGCTGGCCCTTGATATGGCCGCTGATCGCCTCGCCCTCCCGCACGATGCTCATCTCCGCGTCTTTTGATCTGTATATGCCGATCAGGCGCTCGAGCGCCTCGCGTGGAAGCGCGATGGCTACCGGCAACGCTTCCCCCGTGAGCTCGGCGACCGCGCCCTCGCCTTCGCCCTCGGCCCAGAAGCGCATGGCGGTGACTTTTCCCGTCGCGTCGCGTTCGAACCGGATACGGTTGAAGCCATCGGAATACAGGAATGTGTCGTCTGCGATGGCCGTGAGTTCCTCGCGTGCCCGGTCGGTGCGCCGGACGGTCAACTTCCCGTCGACGACGCGCACGGTGCGCGTCGCGGTCTCGTCGACGCGATACACGCCCTCGTACTGCCTGAGCACCGCGACATCCACGACGACCGGCTTGACTGCCGGATACGGCTCGCCCAAGGCGGCTGCGGCAAGGCGGCGTGCGATCGAGCCGGTTTCCTGCCCCGGGGAAGGGGTCTCACTGTTGTGCAGCACGACCACGCTGACATCCGCACCCGGGACATACGTCAGGAAGGACGTGAAGCCGGGGATGCCGCCACTGTGCTGCAACACGGGGGAGCCCTTCACGCTGGATGTCTGGATGCCGTACCCGTAGCCGGCCTCCGTCGCCTTGCCGGACGGCGTGATCATGCGGGCGTAGGTGGCAGGCTTGAGAACTCGTCCCTCGTGCAAGGCGCGATTCCAGCGCGCAAGGTCGTCGACGGTCGACACCAGGGCGCCTGCCGCATGCGGTTGCGTCATGCTGATCTGCAGCGCCGGCGCCGGGGCCTTGTCGCCCGTGGTGTAACCCTTGACCTGACGCGCGACGACGGCGGGGTCGGCGCCGTATCCGGTGTCCTTCATGCCGAGCGGCTTGAACAGCGCTTGCCCGAGGTATTCATGCCAGGGCTGGCCACTGGCCGCTTCGATGACGGCGCCGACGAGCACATAGCCGGAGTTGTTGTACGCCCAGGCTTCGCCGGGCGCGAACGCGGGCGTTTGATCCTTGAAGTAGCCCACCAGCTGTGCGGTCGTGAGGTCGCGCTGGATGGGCCCTTCAAACAGTCCCGGTATCTCGGTGTAACTCTTGATGCCGGACGTGTGGTTGAGCAATTGATGCACCGTGATGCCTGCGCCGCCGGGATAGTCGGGCAGGTATTTCGATAGCGGATCGTCCAGCGACACCTTGCCGGCATCGATCAGCGTCAACAGTCCGGCCGCGGCGATCTGCTTGGTCACCGAGGCGATGCGGAACCGGTCCTCCGGCTTCAGCGGCACGTCGGCCTCGACGTCGGCTTCGCCGCGCGCGCCCCGATACAACACTTCATCGCCACGCATCACGAGCACCGCCACGCCGGGTGCGTCCGGGCGGTAGGCTTCGGCCAGCATCGTTTCCGCATAGCGCGCGAATTCGGTGGGTTCGGGGGGTATCGCGGCGTCTGCGGCAAGTGGGGTCAGTGCCGCGGCAAGGGCAAGCGTCAGGCGGATATGTCGCATGGAACAAGATCCTTTCCAGCGTGCCGGGCTGGCACCGTGGCTGCATGGTAACGGCATACGATTGGTCCGAAGCGCTCTTGGTCGGCGCGGAATGCTGCCTCTGAGGACACCGATAGGTCATGGCCGAATGGCCTTCGGCGGTTCCGCCCTGCGGTGCTTGCCCCAGCCCCGACGGCAGTACAAGATCGAAGCTCGACCATTCAAGGGCGTCATCATGTTTCGCAAGTCGATGCTATTGCTTGGTCTGTGCGCTTTGGCGCTCCCCTCGGTCGCTCAAGACAGCGATTCCTCCGACCAACTGGATACCGTGGTAGTCACCGGCTCGAGGATCGGTTACGACGATCTGCTCGATACCCCCGCGGTATCGCTGACCAAGCCCGGGGATTATCTGCTGCAGACCATCGTGCTGGGCAACGACAGCCGCGATGCGGAGATGCGCAAGCGCGAGATCCACGAAACCATCGCGAAGCTGATCGCGTCCGCGGGCGGTCGGTATGTGGTGTTCTACGTCGACGAATACCGGGTCGCGCTCAATCGGGACAATTACCGGATCGATCTGGAGCAGGACGGCAAGCGTCCCGATACCAATCACGTGTCGCTGTAGATCCGCGTCGGCATCGGCGGCGACCCCGCCAAGGCCGAGGCGATCATCGCCGAGATGCGCCGTTTCGTGCGCAGCGCCGACAAGGTCGGGCGTACCGAGATCGACATCAAGGGCGATACCGCGCTGGTCATGAACAAGCCGGAGCGTTTCCGTTACGAACTGATCGATGCGATCGCCAAGGATTCGAAGCGGCTGATGGACGCGATGGCGCTGGACTGCAAGGTGCAGATCGATGGGCTGAACAGCCGGGTCCAGTGGGAGCGTGCCTCTGCGGCGGAGTTGCTGCTCTACATCCCTTACCGGATGACGATCTCGGAGTGCCGCAGCGGCGCGCGATAAGCGTCTGTTTGGAAAGAATCTGCCGGTTCCATCGGCGGATTTCAACAAGCGCCGAGGCTTACGCTTTCGACAGATGCGCGACCGCCGCCGTCGCGGTATCACGGTCGTTGTCGTCGAATGCCGAGATGGCGATGTCTTCGATGGTGCCCGCATCGATGCAGCGGACGTTGACGCTGAATCCATCGGGATGACTGCGCGGCACGTAGAACGCCTTCACGCCGCAGTGACGACAGAACAGATGCCGCGCAGCGCCGGTATTGAAGCGGTATTCGATCAGCGCGTCCTCGCCGGTCAGCAGCCGGAAGCGCGTGGCCGGCACGATCAGATGCAGGAAGCCGGTCATCCGGCAGATCGAGCAGTTGCAGTCGAGCGCTTCGATCGTCGCTGGCGCGTCGACTTCGAAGCGGACGCGGCGGCAATGACAGCCGCCGCGATGGATCGTATCGGCCGCAGTCATGGCTTCAGTCCTTGCCTTTGCCCTTGCCTTTGTCTTTCCCGCCGCCGTTGCCGGGATGACCCTGGCCTTTGCCGCCGCGTCCGGGGCCATGCTCGCGCGGGTCGTCGCCATGTTTCGGACCTTTGCCGCGGCCGGGGAAGTCGCGTTCCAGATCGCGGTCGATCTCGATCGGCCGGCCCCAGCGGTCGTAGGTCGGCACCATGCCGCGTTTCAACCTGTGGAATTCGGCCGAGCCCGGCTTGATGCCGAGTTGCTGGGCCATCGCACCCCAGCCCTGGCCGTGGTCGCGCTCCCACAGATCGACCACATAGCGGCACGGCCTGCCGGCCAGTCTGGCCAGGGCGCAGGCGAAGTAGACATCGCCCGGCGCCCAGCGGCGCTGGGTCAGCAATTCCACCACCAGATCGCGCGGGGCGCCGTGGTAGCGGACGAGTTCGTCGACGAACGGGTCGCGATAACGGCCGCCGTAGCGGTTCATGTCGCCCAGCCAGGTGTCCACCCACACGTCGCCGCTGCGCGGATTCCAGCCGAACGTGAAGTCCTGGGCCTGTGCGCTGCCGGCGGCCAGTCCGAGCGCGAGGAGCGATATGGCGATGCGCTTGCGCATGGTCGGGGGTCCTGCGTGGGAAGAAATCATGGTCGCATGATGCGGCGTCGCCCGGCCGGGCGGAAGTGCGTCGGGCGCGAAGGGTGCGGTCGGCGATCTGGTGGTCGTTGTCGCCATCGCGGGCGTGACGAGAGTCGGGATGGCCGCTGCGGAGGGCGATCTCAGCCCGGTGCGTCGCCGTCGGCGGCAGCAGCTCCGGAAGCGTCCGAGGCCCGCCAGGCGTTGGCTTCGAGATTGATGCGGAACAGCAGCGCGGATTTGCGCAGCGAATACAGGACGTTGTCGCCGCCGTCTTCCAGCACGAGACGGCGCTTCATGGCGGCATACTCGTTGCGTTTCGCGGGGAAGGCGCGCAGGTAGTCGCGGAAGTTCAATGCCCCGGTCAGCCACGGGCAGTCGGCAAGGCACAGATGCACCACGCGCTGCACGGGTTCGCGCTGCGCGTGCCAGTACCAGTCGGCATCGGGGTGCCCCGGGCTGTTGCCCCAGTCGGCATAGCCGATGTCGATCAGCGCCGAGCCGACGCGGGCGAGATCCTCGCGCCGCCGCACCGGCAGCAGCATGTCGATGATCGGTTTCGAATCCAGCCCGGGCACGGACGTGCTGCCGACATGATGCAGGGCGTGGGCGATGCCCGTGAGCGCGGTCGAAATGTCCCTCGCGGCGGCATCGAATTGCGTGGCCCAGGCCGGATCGTGCGGCCGTTGCTCCATCCGCAGCTCCGGGCTGCGCACGCTGCGCCAGCGCCGGAAGCGGTGCAGCATCGGCTCGCCGTGGATGTCGCCGATCTCGCGCTGCATCGCGCCCAGCAGTTTCACGGCTTCGCGCTGCCGTGCGTTATCCCCCGACGCCGACATCGGCACGCGCCTCCCCGATGTTCCAGGCCGCAGGCAGCGGCCGGCCCAGCTGCGCGCGCAGCGACGCGAATCCGGCCGCGGCTTCTTCCTGCAGCCGTGCACGGGTCTGCGGCGACACCGGCGCGTTGCGCGCCCCTGCATGCCAATGGACCGCCTGCGGGTTGAGTTTCGCGCGCAGGTGCGCGGGCAGCGCCCGCAACTGTCGCAATGCGGTCATCCGCACGGCCGCCGCCGCGCCGGCATGATCGAAACGCACCGGCGCGGCGGGATCGATCTCCAGCCATGCGCACAGATCGCCGAAGGCCGCGGCGGGATCGGCATAGAACTCTTCGTAGAACAGGACCCGGAGGCGCATGGGGTCGAACCGGGCGCGCCAGTGCGCGAGCGCGCGATCGAAGCGCAGCAGGCCGCGATAGTGCAGGCCGAAGGGGAAATAAGTGCCGTCGAACGCGGCCGCGCGATCGCGCAGCAGCGCCCGATCGGCGTCGGCGTCGGCGTCGTTCCCGGTGCGCAGATACAGCGCGTGCAGACTCAGCGCCATTTCGACCGGGTCGCGCAGCAGCACGACCACGCGCGCGTCGGGATGGGCATCGGCGATCGCGTCGGCCGCCATCGCGCTGTAGAGATACCAGACCGACGCCTCGGCGCGGTAGCGATGGTGTTCGCTGCCGCGGAACAGGGTCAGATAATCGTCGCGATCGTGGACCGTGTGTGGCTGGGACGGCAAATCCCCGGCGTAATGATGTGGTTCCTTGAGCACCGAGGCGTACACGGCGGGGTGCTGCTTGAGTGCCGCATACAGTGACGTCGTGCCGCATCGCGGCGCGCCGATGATGAACAGGTTGGGGCCGGCGTTCACCACGGAAACGGTTCCCTGTCCTTGTAGAAGCCGCCGTGCCCGCCGCCGCCTTGCAGCAGCCAGAGAATGGTGTCCGCGCCCTGCTCGGGCGTGCGCGGCGCGCCGATGCCGCCGAGCCGGGTGCGGGCCCATCCGGGGGTCATCGCGTTGATCCGGATGCCGGTCCCGGCCAATTCATGGGCGAAGGCGAGCGTCAGCATGTTCAGTGCCGCCTTCGATCCTCGATAGCCCAGATTGTTGCCCTGGACCTTGGCGACACAGCCGTGGCCGCTGGAGACATTGACGATGTGCGCACCCGTGCGTCCTCGCATCAGCGGCAGCGCGTGCTGGATCAATTGCCAGGCACCGAAGAAATTGACCTCGAAGGCCTCGCGCGCCTTCGTCATCGGTTCCGTGCCGGGCGCGTCGCGGATGCCGCGCGACACGCCGGCATTGTTGACCAGTGCGTCCAATCCGGCGGATTCCCCGGCGATCCGCGCGATCGCCGCTTCGATCGATCCAGGGTCGGTCAGCTGCAGCGCCAGCGGGGTCGCGCCCGCGATCCCGCGACGTGCGATCGCGGCGGCGCCTTCCTCCGGGACGCGGCACCCCAGGTACACCCGGGTGCCGGAGCGGGCGAGTGCCTCGCACACGGCGAGCCCGATGCCGCGGTTGCCGCCGCTCACCAGCGCCACGCGCCCGGGGCCGACGACGGAGACCGCTTCCACGGTGTTCGGTGCGATATTCATGCGGCGATCTCGCGGTAGTGCGGAAACCGTCCGAACAGGAACGCCTCGCGTCGGCGGACGAAGTCGATCAGTGCCGGCTCGTAATAGTCGATCGTCCCGCGATTCTGGCGTTGCTCGTAGGCCTCGTCAGGCAGCACCGGCGCGTGTTGTTCGATGCGTTCGCGCAGTGCTTGTGCCTGCGGGTCATCGCCGAGGCAATCGCCGAGCGCGCGCGACAGGTCGCGATTGAGCCGCTCGGTCTGCAGGAAGCGCACCGGATACTCGTGATCCGCCAGCCGTCCGCTCGCCCGTTGCTCGGGGCCGATCGCAGCGAAGGCGTCGCGCGGCGACCGGCAGAAGAAGCGGACGAATTGTTCGGTGTGCCAGCCGGGAGCGTGTTCCGCAGGCAGTCGGGCATTGACGAAGCCGGTGGCGACGCCGCGATGCGCATTGACGAAATGCGCGTTGGCGATGCGGACGAAGGCGTCGAAGCCGACCTGCGGGTAGGTCGGGTGGTCGCGCAGGATCGGCGCTGTGTCGCAGTACGCCTCCGGATGCGTCTTCCACCAGCCGTAGTGATACTGGGACACGTAACGATCCCACGGCGAACGCACGACCGACAGGATCGGCTTGCCGCGCTCGGAGGACGGGATCTCTTCGCAGGTCGCGTGCTTGTGCCCGTACTCGGCCGCGCGGTCGCCGTAGGCCATCCGCAGCATCCTGGCGACGAAACTGCCACCGGTCTTGGGCATGTGTACGAACACGAAATCCGGGGTGATCAGCATGATGTCGGCGCGCCTCCCGCTCAGGCCCGGATCGGCCTGCAGTCCCCGTACTGCAGGCGACGCATCGCCGCCCCGAGGTAACGGCCGCAGTAGTCGCCGTACAGCACGCCCTCGTCGGTCAATCGCAGGCGATCGTCCGCGCGCTCGAGCAGGCCCTTCCCGATCAGACAGGCGATGTCTTCGGCGAGCAGGACGGCAGGATCGACCCCGTGGCGTTCGCGATAGGCGACAAGATCGATTTCGGTCGTCTTCAGGCCCATCACCAGGTCGCGCATCCTGTGGTCGACGTCGGTCAGCGCCAGCGCGCGCTGGGTCGCGCTGCGGCCGTTTTCGATCCGCGCCAGGTACTCGTCGATCTCGCTGACGTTCTGGCGCGACACGCCGTCGATGCAGCCGAACGCCGATGCGCCGATGCCGTACATGTCCTCGCCACGCCAGCGCGCGATGATGTGGCGCTGCGCGTAGCGGCCTTCCCGCGTGAAGGTGAAATAGGTCGAAGGCCGGTAACCGGTTTCACGCAGCCGGTCCAACCCCCAGCGCGCCAACGCCAGTTCCTCCTCGGGTCCGGGCAGCGACAGCGTGCCGCGGCGCAGGTCGGCCATGTAGCGCGCATTGGAATACAACTCCAGTTTGTAGATGGTGACCGCGTGCGCTTCCAGCGCGATCGCGCGCTCCACGGAGTGCCGCCAGCTGTCGGTGGTGTCCCCTTCCAGGCCGGAGAGCAGGTCGACGTTGACCACGACGCCCGCGTCCATCGCCCGGCGGATGGCCCTCGCGTTTTTCTCTTCCGTGTCGTGTCGTCCGGTCAGCGCCACCACCCGGTCGTCGAAGGACTGGATGCCGAAACTGATGCGGGTGACGCCCAGGTCCGCGAGGCCGTCGATCATCCGGTTGTTGAGCGTGATCGGTTCGATTTCGAACACGAATTCCAGGTCTTCGGCGATCGCGAAGCAGCGCTCGATCGAGCGCCGGATGCGCCCGAGCTGCTCGGGCTGCAGCACGCTCGGGGTGCCGCCGCCGAAATAGATCGTCTGCACCCGCCGGCCACGCAGCGCATGCGCGTCGGCGATCTGCTCCAGCTCGGCGCACAGCGCATCGACGTAGCGTTCGCGCACGGCGTGCGACGAGTCGGAGAGCACTTCGATCTTGAAGAAACAGTATCGGCAGCGCTGCAGGCAGAACGGGATGTGGAAATACAGGTGCAGCGGCGCATCGGTGCGGGTTGTGCGCGCCGCGCTTTCGACCTCGGCGGCCGGCTTCCAGTAACGCTGCGGTGGCCACGCGACCACGAAGCCGTCGCGGTTGGGCGGCTCGTCGCGATAGTCGGACACCAGCGCCGCAGCCGGCCGCGGTATGTCGCGGGCCAGGGTCGTGTCGGGCGGCGAAGCCTCGGGCGCGAGGGTCAGATCGATGGCCTTCATGTCGCGACCTTGTCCTCTGCGCGCAGCAGCACGAGGGCGGCCACGCTGCCCACTGTCGCGAAGTTCGCCCCATCGAGGTCCTCGTCGAGGATGCGGATATCGAACCGGGTTTCCAGTGCATTGATGAATTCGGCCATCGTGACCGAATCCAGTGCGAGGCCGTCATCGCCGAGCGATGCGTCGATGGCGATGACGTCGCCATGCAGGCTCAGGTCGAGATCCTCGCGCAGGATGTTGCGGATGACGTCGATGATGGCCGATTTATCCATGTCCGTATTCCTTCAGGAGAGTGCGCCGGTCCGGCTTGCCGTTGGCGAGCCGCGGCAAGCGCGGGATGATGTGGAACTGGTCCGGCCGCGCGAACGGCGGCAGCGTGCGCACCGCTTCGTGTTTGAGCGCGGCGATGTCCGGCGGCACCGCCACGTCTGCCCGCTCGACCACGATCGAGAACCCGCGTCCGAAGGCGGCATCCCGCGACCACGGTACGGCCACTGCGGCCGCGACGCCGGGCCAATCCATGACGACGCTTTCCACTTCGGACAGCACCAGCAATCTGCCGGCACGATTGATGCTGAGATCGGCGCGCCCGTGCACATGCAGGCCGCCGTCGGTGTCGATGCTGGCGATGTCGCCGGTATCCCACGGCGAAGGCGGTTGCATCGTTTCGCCGGAGCGTTCGATCAGGCAGGCGGGATGGGGATGGGCGACCTGCAGGCGTCCACGGCCGTCGTGCGCATCCGCGAGCGAGACCCGGACGCCCGGCAGCGGGCGCAGGCGCTCGAGCGTGTTGCCGTCGCCGTCGGCGATCGCGATCACGCCCAGTTCGGAGCTGCCGTAAAGATCGTGGACCCTGCCGAAACAGGCCCGCGCCTGGGCCAGCAGCGCATCGGGCATGGCATCGCCAGCCGATACCACGCGCCGGCTGCACGGAATCGGACCGTGCTTGCGCTGCAGCGCCGCGCGCAGCAGGTGCGGCGTGGCGAACGTGGTGTGCGGGACGAATGCGCGCAAGGCTGTGTTGAAGCTGAGCAGATCGGCCTTGGGCAGCAGCATCGCGTCCGCGCCGGCGAGCAGGCACGTCAGCAGCGCGGCGCCCAGCCCGTACAGATGATGGACCGGCACCGCGATCAGCACCCGCTCGCCGTGCGCGATGCCGAGACGTTCGCCGACGAGGCGTGCGGTCGCCAGCAACGACTCGGTGCGATGCCACAGGATCTTGGGCGGACCGAGCGTACCCGATGAAAGCACGGCGACCGCGCCGCGATCCGCGAAGGGCGGATCGGCGTCTGCGCGGCGCATCGCGGCCAGGCCAAGAGGCGAGGGCGGCGCGGTGTCCGCAGGGCACAACAGCAGCGGGCGTTCGTCCGCCAGCGCCGCCAGCAGCCTGCCCAGCGCGTCGGCATCGGCGACGCCGCACAGCGTCGCCAGGTCGCCGGTGGGTGATGCATGCCATTGCGCGCGACCCGCTGTCAGCCAGGCATCGAGCGGAGCGCGATGATCGCCGATACCCAGGATCGCGTCAGTGCCGAACGCGGCCGCGACAGGGTGGATCGGCGTCGGCATGGCGCACGCGTTCATCCCAGTCTCGCCAGCGATGCTTCGTTGAGGATCTCGCGGATCCTCGCGCAGGTTTCGCCCTCCATCAGCAGTTCGAAGGAACGCGCCAGTGCGCGCGTGTCGGCGACGCACAGCAGGGGTGGCGCAGCCACCCACACCACTTCGATGTCGCGCTTGCGCAGATGACCGCGATTATGCGGATCCAGCAAGCGCCCGAGCCCTTCACGGCCATCGAGTACGCTGCGGCGTTGATCCGTCGCAAGCCGGTCGAGGAAGACTTCGACATCCGCGATCAGCAGTGCGTTGCCCGGCCTGTCCAGATACAGGCGCGAACGTCTGTGCAGGATGTCCCCGCGCTCTGGATCGGGTTCCACGTACTGATTCAACACTTCCACGCCGACACTGCGTCCGGCATGCCGTTCGAGAAAATAGGTGGTCGAGCCCGACAGCGCGAGGTAGTCGCTCAGGCGAGACAGTTCCGGCGCCGCCATGAGGGTGTCGGCGGCTTCATTCGCATCAGTCTGTCTGTCCAGCGCCGCACCAGCGAACTTCTCTTCCCAGTCCTTCATTCATGACCTTTCCGTGGCCGCATCACGGGTCTCGATGCGGGGGTGCTTCCTGCACTGGCAACCTTTGCCGGGCATGCGTTCCAGCGGCTTCGGATCGAGACTAGCGCAAACGCGTCGCGCCTGCCAAGTGTTTGCCGAAGGACAGGAAATCCAACGCCTCTGCGGCTCCGCAGGAGACGCCGGCACGGCTTCCGGGCTTCGGCGATGGCCTTCTGATCAGAACGTTATCGGCGGAAGGGCGCGGTGCTGGCGGCGGGCGTCCAGACGCCGCTGCGCTTCGGCTGAAAGCCCGAGCGCTGACCGTCAGTGGGTGGGGGCTCTACGCATCCGGGTGGAACATGCGCGCCGGAAGGCGGTTCAGTCGCGATCGCGCCAGCGGCGGCCGTCCCAGTAGCGATCGTGGCGCCTGCGGTCGTCGTAGCCGTAATCGCGGCCGTTGCGGTCGTAGCGAGGATCGTAATACTCGACCCGGCAGCGTCCGCGGCTGTCGCAACGCTGGCGGCTGTAGCGGCCGTACGGGTCGCGGACGAAACCGTTGCGGCCGTAGTCGTCGTCACCGTAATAACCGTTGCGGTAGCGGTCGCGCGGCACGTAGCGGTAGTACACGGGGCGACCGCGATGGTCGCGTTCGACGATCAGACGGTCGTTGTAACCGTAGCTGCCGTGGCGGTAGTAGGGATGGCCGCTGCGGAAGGCGATATCGGCGACATCCACGATCACCCGGACCATGCTGTCCGAATGCCTGTCGTCGGCGCGGGCGGGGGCGGGGACGAATGCGCCGGCGCCAAGCGCGGCGGCGAGGGCAGCGGGGGCGAGCCAGCGGGCGAGGGACGACATGATGGAATCTCCGGCGGACCGCGACGGTGCGGTCGGATGCGACGATGCCGCGTGCCCGGTGAACATCGATTTAACGTTCCGGGCGTTTCGGCGAGAATTTACCGTCCGCTCAGCCGGCCACCAGCGCGCGCACTGCGGCGGGCAATTCCGACGGCGTGCGGACGCTGCGCAGCCTGTCCAACGCGTCCAGCGCCGACGGGGGAACGGCCTCGGCTTCGTGGGCCCAGGTCACGTGGTACGGCATGTGCACGCCGCAGCCGCCGAGTTCCAGTACCGGCACGATGTCCGAGCGCAGCGAGTTGCCGATCATCGCGAACTGCGACGGCGCCAGCTCGAACTCTTCCAGCAGCCGGGCGTAGGTGGCGGTGTCCTTCTCGCTGACGATCTCGATCCGCCGGAACAGATCCGACAGCCCGGATCGACGCACCTTGGCTTCCTGATGGAACAGGTCGCCCTTGGTGATCAGTACCACCTGATGGTCGCGGGCGATGGTGTCCACCGCTTCGGCGATCCCCGGCAGCAGTTCCACGGGATGCTGCAGCACCGCTTTGCCCAATTCGACGATGCGGTGCACATCGTGCCCGCTGATCCGCGACCCGGTGATCTCCACCGCGGCTTCGATCATCGACAGGGTCATGCCCTTGGCGCCGTAGCCGAACAGTGCGAGGTTGCGCTTCTCGACCGCGTAAAGCCGGTCGTGGGCGTCGTCCAGATCGATGTAGGTGCCGACGATGCGTTCGAATTCCGATTGCGCGTCGCGGTAATAATCCTCGCTGCGCCAGAGGGTGTCGTCGGCGTCGAAGCCGATCATGTGCAGGTCGCGGATCATGTCGTGGGTCTTTATGTCTTGATGCGGGCGATGAAGGCGCGCGGTGTGGTGTTGGATCGGTTATGGCAGGGTGGTGCGCAGTTTGTCGGTCATCGGCACCGCGTCGGCCGGGCGCAGAGGCGGTGGCGACAGCGCGGCCCTGTAGGCGCGATACAGCAGCTGGACCTTCTCCAGATACCGCTGCGTCTCCTTGTAGGGCGGCACGCCATCGTAGCGCGCGACCGCACCCATGCCGGTATTGTAGGCGGCGATGGCCAGGACGTGATCGTTCTTGAAGCGTTTGAGCAGCATCCCGAAATAGCGGGCGCCGGCGTCGATGGACTCCGCGGGCGAGAACGCGTCCTTCACGCCGTATTCCTCGGCGGTGGCCGGCATCAACTGCATCACGCCCTGCGCGCCCTTGGGCGACAGCGCCTTCTCGTCGAAACCGCTCTCGGCGTGCGCGATCGCGCGCAGCCAGGCGTCGTCCACGCCGGTCTTCTTCGCGGTGGTCTTGAACAGTTGCGCATGGCGGTCGAGCCTGGGCGTGTCCAGCTTGCCCAGGCCCTCGTGCGCGGGTTCGCCGGCCGGCGTCTCCACGGTGAAGCGCAGATACACCTGCGAGCCGGGCAGATTGCGGGTGCCGTACACCGGTTTGCCGTCCTGTTCGCGTTCGTACAGGGTGCCGCTGAACACGCCCATCTCGCCCCAGAGGTTCGGAGTCTGCACGACGTTGTCGTCGATCTGTTTCGGCTCGCACTTCGAGCCGGGTTCCGGCGCGGTGGACAGGCTGACGGTGCCGTCGCGCACGCAGCGGTAGACGGTGCGCGCCTCCACGCAGATCGGCAGGCACAGCAGAAACACGCTCAAAAGAGCCGGGCACAGCAGGGCGGGCAGGCGACGCATGGGCGGCATTCTACGGGCCGCGCCCCTGAAGCCTTTGTAACGCGTACGATGGCCCGGTCCGGCGTACGTTCCGGGCACCCCCGCGTCACGCCCGGCCGGTTGCCACCGTCGCCCGTTCCGCTCCTCTTCCGCAGGGTCGCCGCCACAGCGCGGACCGGCCGATGGAGCGCGCATGCCCGGCGACAGCGCCGGTGCGGGATACCGCACCCGGATCATCGATCTCCAGCTCGGCGGCCACGATTACCGCATCCGCGCGCTGGCCGACCGCCAGCAATACGCCGATCCGGACGGTCTGGCCGAACGGGCCGGCATCGGTTCGGCGCAGTGGTGCCTGTTCGGCCAGCTCTGGCCGGCCGGGCGGGTGCTCGCCGGGGCGATGGCGGTCTTCGACATCGCCGGCAAGCGCATCCTCGAAGTCGGCTGCGGCCTGGGTCTGGCGAGCCTGGTGCTGCAGCGCCGGCGCGCGGACATCACCGCCAGCGACCATCACCCGCTGGCCGAACCGTTCCTGCGCGACAACGCCGCGCGCAACGGTCTGCCGGTCGTCGCCTATCGGGACCTGCCGTGGCCGGTCGACGACGTGCCGCTGGGCCGCTTCGATCTGATCATCGGCAGCGATGTGCTGTACGAACGCCAGCACGTGGCGCAGTTGGCCGCGCTGCTGCACCGGCATGCGCGTGCGGGCGCGGAAATCATGATCACTGATCCGGGTCGAGGGTTCGGCAATCTCCTGAGTCGCGCGTTGCGCGACCAGGACTACAGCGTCGACGCGACGCGCTGCGCCTTCGATGAGAACGAACGTGCGCCGTTCCGCGGGCGTCTGCTGCGGTATCGGCGCTGAGCGTCGCGCGCGCTCGGCTCAGCGCGTCGCCGCCGCGTCTTCCTGCGCCCAGGTGCGCGCGTTGCCGACGCGGCGCATGCGGTAACGCTCGTGCTCGTCGTGCGCCTGGCCGTAGCGGCTGATCTCGACCGTTTCCAATAGCTCGACCGCGCCGGTGTCGCGGTGGAACACCACGACGCCTTCTTCGCTCAGCGCCAGACCCTCGGGGCGGCCTTCGCGGTCGGTCGGGGCGTCGTCGCCGACGAGTTCGTCGACCAGCATCCACAGCATCTTCGCGTCGCCGCGCGGGTCCAGCGTGCGGGTCCAGCGGATCCGCGCCAGCGTCGGGTCGTCGTCGACCAGGCTCAGGGTGTACGTGCGGCTGGCCTGCAGCGGCAGCGCTTCCCGCGGCGATTCCATCGGTGCATCGTCGCGGTAGCGCTTGCCGACGACCAGCGGCTTGCCGACGAACGCGGTGATCGTCTTCGCTTGCGCGCTGGACATGGCCTCGACGCCGCGCGTCGTGACGATGCCGTCGATCGATGTTTCCAGATTGTTCCTGGCCAGCGTGAGCAGCGCCTCGTGATCGACCTTCGACAGTTTGGGGTCGGCGACGTCGAACATGTTCTGCAGATTCGCGGCGAAGATCGGCAGCATCGCCGCGCGGACCTTGGTCGCCACCGCATCGAGGTTGCGTACGCGGCGGTAGTGTCCGTCGCGGTCCAGTTCCACCACCACCTCCAACTCGTCCAGATCGTCCAGCATCGGCGCCAGCATGTCGATCATGCTGCGGTCGCCTTCGACCGCCTCCACCCGGCTGTCGTGCGTGGTCCAGACCAGCGCATAACCGTTGGCGTCGGCTTCGAGGGTGCGGATCTGGGTGCGGTCGGTGATGCGGCGGACGTTCGTTGCGCCGTCTTCGGTCTCGCGGACCAGCGACTCGGTGTCGTAGCTCACGACTTCGCCGGCCTTCCAGGCGATGGGCCAGCGCACCCGTTCGGCGGCATCGGCGATCGCCGGCACCAGCGCCAGCGCCAGCGCCAGCGCGCAGAGCCATGCCCACACCGGCGCGGAGATCAACGGGAGACGGGGAGAGGCGGTCATGCGCGTTCCTTCGAAGGTGATGGGCGGGTGCGGGATGGAGCGCTCATGCGCTTCGCGACAGCAGTGCATGCATGCGCTTGAGCTTGGGCGCCACCGCCGGCACCGTCAGCATGGTGCTGGCGATCGCCATCAGCAGCAGCGCGGTGAAGGTGGCGCTGGTGATGATGCCCTTGTCCAGCAGTACATTGGCGAAGATGATCATGATCAACGCCTTGGTCTGCAGCAGCCAGCCGATGATCGAGGCTTCGCCCGGCTGCCACTTCAGGATACGCCCGGCCAGGTGCACGCCGGCGAGTTTCCCGGACAACTGCGCCAGCAGCAGCGCGCCCGCGGCGATGAACACGGTCGCGCCGCCGACGCTCCATCCGGTTTTCAGGCCGGTGCTGAGGAAGAACACCGGCATCATCACCAGCAGCACGTGATGGCGCAGTTTGTCCATGTGTTCCTGCTCGAACCAGTCGGTGTCGATCACCACACCGGCGAGGAAGGCGCCGACCATGAAATGCAGGCCCGCCCAGTCGGCGCCGAACGCGCAGATCGACAGCCAGATCAGCATGACGTACCAGCGGTCGCGCTCCTGCAGCCGGCGCATCAGCTTGCGGAACAGCACGCAGGCCACCGCGAACGCGATCAGGAAGGCCGCCTGGCGGCCGATCCGCACCCAGTCCATCAGCACCAGCGCCAGCACGCCCCAGATCGCGATGTCGTCGATGCTGGCGTAGCGCAGGATCCGCTGGCCGATGGGCTGGCGCAGGATGTTCATCTTTTCCATGAACAGGATCAGGATCGGCAGCGCGGTCACCGCGCAGGACATGCCCACGCCGACCACGAACTGCCAGGTCAGGCCGTTGGGGCCGATCCAGCCGTCGAAGCCGAGCATGCCCACCGCCACCACGCAGCCGAACAGCATCGGCGTGCCCAGCGCCAGCCCGGCGGTGATGCCGCTTTCGCGGCGATGTTCCCAGGCCTTGCGCAGGTCCAGCTCGATCCCGGCGATGCACACGAACAGCATCACCGCCCACCAGGCCAGGCCGTTGAGCGCGTTCACCACGTCCTTGTTGAACACGAAGGTGTAGTAATCCGGAAACGCCGCGCCCAGCACGCCCGGGCCCAGCAGGATGCCGGTGATGATCTGCACCACCACCAGCGGCGCGAAGTATTCGGTGCGGCCGAGCCGCCAGATCAGATACGGCACCGCGAAGATGATGGCCATCGCGATCAGGAAGATTTCGGTGGTGGTGATGGTGTGGGGCATGAGGGCGAGCGGGGCGCGTCCGGGCAAGGCCGGCCAGCATAGCGGGCCGTGGCGGCGGATACGGGGGTGGTTGAACCTGAACCCCAGGACAGTTGGCGCCCGCTCCGCGTGCTAACCTCTCGCGGTTGATCGACAAAACGAGGCGTAAGCCCTTGATTCATAGTGCCTTCCCCCGCGCCTGCGCCGCCGTTCTGAGCCTCTCGCTCGCGGCCTGCGCCACCCAGTCCCCGCCTCCGCAGCCCGCGGCCCTCGCCGCCGCCCCGGAGCCCGCAGCGACACCGACGGCACCGCCGGTCGCACCCGCCGACGGGTTGCTGCCCAAAGTCCCGCAGCCGCCGGAACGTCCGGTGGCGCCGCCGACAGTCACCGATCCGGCGATTCCGCGCGAACAGCGCATCGCGGCTTTCGTCGATTACACCGCGACGACCTACGGCGTCGCGCCGCAGCGCATCCGCGACACGCTGGCGCAGGCCGAGTACAAGCAGAGCATCATCGACGCCATCACCCGCCCGGCCGAGGCGGTGAAGCCCTGGCGCGACTACCGACCCATCTTTATCACCCCCGCGCGCATCAATGGCGGCCGGGCGTTCTACGCCGAGAATCGCGAGGCGCTGGATCGCGTTTCCGCGCAGACCGGGGTGCCGGCCGAATATATCGTCGCGATCATCGGCGTCGAAACCTCCTACGGCCGCAACACCGGCAGCTACCGGGTGCTGGACGCGCTGTATACGCTGGCGTTCGATCATCCCAGGCGCGCGCCGTTCTTCGCAGGCGAACTGGCGCAGCTGTTCGCGCTGACCGCGCAGGAGCCGCAGCTGGATCTGCCGGCGCTCAAGGGCAGCTACGCGGGCGCGATGGGCATGGGCCAGTTCATGCCGTCCAGCTACCGGTTGTGGGCGAAGGACGGCGACCGCGACGGTCGACGCGACCTGCTCACCCACAAGCCCGACGTGTTCGCGTCGATCGCCAATTATTTCGTGATCCACGGCTGGCAGGCCGGCGGCCCGGTGGTGGCGCGCGCGCAGTTCGACGCGCAGCGGGCCGAATTCGTGCCCGAAAACCTCGAGCCGGTGCATCCGATGCAGGCGCTGGCCGCGCGCGGCTACCGGCCGCTTGCCGGCGAGCCGGTCCCGCGCGACACCGCGAGCGAAGGCGCCACGGTGGTGAATCTGGACGGCGTCGCCGGTCGCGAGCACTGGCTGGGTTATCGCAACTATTACGTCATCACCCGCTACAACCGCTCGCCGATGTACGCGCTGGCGGTGCATCAGCTGGCGCAGGAGATTCGCGCCGGAGCGCAGCCGTGAATCCCGCGCCGCGCGTCGTCGCGCTCGCGCTCGCGCTGTCGGCCCTGACCGCCTGCGGTACCGCGCCGAAGAAGTCCGCGCCGCCGCAGGCCGAGCATATGCCCACGCCGACCGATGGCGACCATGCGCACCGCGGCAACCACGGGCCGAAGCGTTCGCCCTACGCGCCCGCCGTCGAAGATCCGAGCAAGCGCGGCGATTACGTCGCCGGCGGCCTGTACGCGCCGCACATCAAGGACAGCGTGCCGGACGAGATCATCGACGTCGACGCCATCCCCGAACCCGAAGTGAAGGACGAACCGCGTTCGCGCGTCGGCAATCGCAGCTACGCGGTGCTGGGCAAGCGCTACCAGGTGCGCGACAGCGCCGAGGGCTATGTCGAGGAAGGCATGGCCTCGTACTACGGCAAGAAATTCCACGGCCGCCTGACCTCGAACCAGGAGGTGTACGACATGTACGCCTTCAGCGCGGCGCACAAATCGCTGCCGCTGCCGAGTTACGTGCGGGTGACCAACCTCGCCAACGGCAAATCGGTGGTGGTGCGGGTGAACGACCGCGGCCCCTTCCACGCCGGCCGCGTCATCGATCTCAGCTTCGCCGCCGCGACCAAGCTCGGTTTCACCAGGCAGGGCACGGCCAAGGTCGAAGTCCGCGCCCTGACCCCGACCGATGGCGGCGGCGGGCGCCCCGACGAGCGCACCGCACGCGCCCCGTCGCCGGCCGCGCCGACGCCCGCGACGGTGAAGGACAACGCGGTATCGGCCGATGAATTCGAACGCTGGATGCAGGCCAAGGGTATCCGCTTCGCCGGCAAACCCGGCGCCGGTGCGGTCGCCGCCGTACCGCCTGCCGCCGCGCCGCCCTCGGCCGTTCTGCCTGCGGTATCGCCGGTGGTGGCGCGCGCCGACACCGGCGACGTATTGCTGCAATTGGCCTCGTTCGCGGCGCGCGACAACGCCGAACGCGCCCGCGACACCCTGCAGGCCGGCGGCGTCGACGCGCTGCGGATCGACGAGGCTTCGGTGAACGGCCAGCCGGTCTGGCGCCTGCGCATCGGCCCGGTACCGGCATCGCGGGTGCAGGAACTTTCCGCGCGCGCGGCCGATCTGGGCTTCGTGTCGGCGCAGATCGTGCGCGACTGAGCATGCGTCGATACACGCGTCCGTATCGCGGCTGACGGCGCGGTTCGCGGCGATTCGCCGGAACCGTGGCCCGCTTATCGGAATCTTTCGCCGCTTGCTTCAAGATGCGTGGCTGGTGGTCTTTCAATCGTTTGTTCTTTCGACGGCCGCGCGGCCGTTTTTCCCGGAGTACAGGTTTCAATGAAGACGTTGGGTGCGTTGCGACAGGGGGCGGTACGCGTGTGGTTGGGCGCCGCGTGCGCGGTATTGACGGGTCTGGTGCTGGCGCAGACGCCGGCCGCCCCACCCGCGCCCGCGAATCCCGCGCCGCCGCCGCTGACCATTCCCGATGCGCCCAAGCCGGCCGCCGCCAAAGCCTGGCTGGTGATGGACGACGCCACCGGCAAGGTGCTGGCCGGCGAGAATATCGACCTGCGCCTGGAACCGGCCAGCATCACCAAGGTCATGACCTCGTACGTGATCGCCGCGGAGCTGAAGGCCAAGCGGATCAAGTCCACCGACAAGGTGATGATGAGCGAGAACGCCTGGCGCACCGGCGGCGCCGGCACCGACGGCAGCTACAGCGGATTCGAGGTCAACAAGACCGCATCGCTGGAGCAGATGGAAATGGGCATGGTCATCCAGTCCGGCAACGATGCCGCGATCGCCCTGGCCGAGCATATCGCGGGCAGCGAAGCCGCCTTCGCCACCCTGATGAACGATTACGCCAAGCGCCTGGGCCTGACCAATACCCATTTCGTCAACGCCACCGGCCTGTCGGCCGAGGGCCATTACTCCACCGCCCGCGATCTGGCCATGCTCGGCCGCGCGCTGATCCGCGATTTCCCCGGCCAGTACGCCTTCAACAAGATCCGCGAATTCACCGTCGGCCCGATCACCCAGCGCAACCGCAATCTGCTGCTGTGGCGCGACGATTCGGTGGACGGCATCAAGACCGGCCACCACTCCGGTGCCGGCTATTGCCTGCTGTCCTCGGCCAAGCGCGGCGACCAGCGCCTGATCAGCGTGATCCTGCACGCCAAGAGCGAGGAAGAGCGTGCAGTCGATTCGCTGGCCCTGCTGAACTGGGGTTTCCGCTTCTACGAAACCCACCGTCTGTACCAGGCCGATGCCGTCGTCGCCAGTCACAAGGTGTGGAAGGGCACCACCGATGTGGTCAAGCTGGGGTTGGACCAGCCGCTGCTGGTAAGCACGCCGCGCGGCCGCTACAGCGAACTCAAGCCGCTGATGGACGTGCCCAAGACCCTGGTCGCGCCGATCAAGGCCGGGCATAAGATCGGCACCGTGCGGGTGATGCTGGACGGCAAGATCGTGATGGAAGCGCCGCTGGTCGCGGTGGAAGGCGTGGCCGAAGCCGGGTTCTTCAAGCGCCTGTGGCACGATTTCCTGATGTGGTGGGATTCGGTCTGAAGCGTGCTGTTCTGAAGCGCCCTGTCCTGAAGCGCTTGTTCCCAGAAGTGTGTCCTGATGTTTGATCCGGTCGTGATCGCGCCTCGCTGCACCACGAGGCGGGGCGCGACCGCCCTCCAGGGGAGAAACGCATGGATTACAGCGAGTTCGTCGCCGTCATCGGCGCGAAGAAAACGCCGGAGCTGACCGACTTCGAGCGCGTGACCGTGTTCGCCGACAGTGTCGACAAGGAGGTGTTGTGGGCCGCCCTGGGCCACGGCGGCATCCATCCGATCTACCAGTCGCTGGTCGTGCAGGCGCTGCACCGGCGCCTGATCGAACAGCTGGAGCGCGAGCAGGCGCTGCAGCGCAAACTGGAAGAAGAAGCGCGGATCGACGCGACGAAGCGGGCGCCCTCGCGCAGGCGCAGCCGCTGAGCGCGGCGCGAAGCGTTCCCGGCCCTCGCGCACGCACAGCATCTCCGTCCTGATCCCCGTCGCAGACACCGGAGTCACGCGCATGACCCACCGCAGCCGCCTCGCCGGATTCATCATCGACTGCCGGACCGACGACCTCGACGCCGCCGCGCGCTTCTGGAGCGGCGCCCTCGGCCTGCCCATCGGCGAGCTGTCGCCGGAGGAGTCCGCGACCTACGCCAAACTCGACGCCGCCCCCGGCGACCTGCATATCGAAGTGCAGAAGGTCGAACATCCGTCGCGCGTGCATTTGGACATCGAGACCGACGACATCGAAGCGGAAGTCGCACGCCTCGAAGCCCTCGGCGCGAAGCGCGTGGACTACGTCCACACCTGGTGCGTGATGGAAGCCCCCACCGGCCAGCGTTTCTGCGTGGTGCGGATGAAACACCCGGCGCGCGGCGCTGCGCCGAATGCGTGGTGAGTCGTCTGCCGGGGACGCTCAGCAGACGCTGAACGCGGTGCGGATGTCGTGATCGGTGGCGAGGTCCAGCACCCGCCCTTCGCGGTCGAAGAACAGGAGGTGCTGGCCGAATTCGCGGAACTGCGGCAGCACGCCGGCAGTCCATTCGATCGTCGCCATTGTTTCGCCATCGCTGAGCCGACACAGCCTGTATTGCGTGATGTCTTCGCCGACGACGCCCAGCACGACGCCGTTATGGGTGGCGTGGCAGCGCAAAGCGAGGTTCTCCAACGCGGCTGCTTCGACCGCACTGCCGTCGGGCCGCTGAAATTTCATGTCGACACTGCGGCGGCCGCCGTAAGTGTCGAGGCGGATCTGCAACAGGCCATCGACGCAGGATTCGATCCGCGGCTGCAGCACGCCGCCGAAAGGCACCAACAGCACCGGTAATCCGGGCTCGGCCTTCACCGCAGCCCGCTGGACCAGGCGTCGTGTCGGTAGTGTGTAGTTCCACATTTCCAGACCGTTCGCGGTGTCCAGCAGATAAAACTCCATCGGCGGCGTGTAACGCACGCCGACCAGCCGCCCCGGCAGGTCGCCCACGTGCCAGACCACATCGCGCAGCGATTTCGCGGTGTCGATCACCAGGATCCGGTTGTCGGCGATCACGCTCCAGGCGGCGCCGTCGAACTGCGGCGCGTGGGCGTCGAGCCGCAGCGAGCCGAGGTCGGTGACCGCATGCCGCAGCAGATCCAGCCGGCTGACCCGCGACAGCGACTCGCGCCGCGCCACCGCCAGCGCGACATGGCCGTTGTCCGCGACGACGAGGCTGTCGGCCGGCACCGGATACCGCTGCAGGGTCTTGCCGCGCGCATCGACCACGATCACCCCGGCTTCGCCGAGTGCGATCAGGTAACGGCGTTCGCACAGCGGCACGACATCGTGGATCGCCGCCAGCCCCGCCGCGGGCGCGGCGATCTCGGCGGGCGTTGTGCGCGACCACAGTCCGGGGCGCTTTGCGATCGGCGGCAGATCCCACGCGGGCAGGTCCGCTTTCAGGTACGGGTCGCCGCCCAGACTCAGCAGTTTGTTGAGCTGCGACTTGCTCAGTGGGTTGCGTCCGGCGGCGCGGTCGGCGGCGATCGCCGGCAGCAGGGCGTTGGTGATCGCCGCCACCGCGGCGTTGCGTCTGGGGCCGTCGAGCAAGGCCTCGGCGAGCGCTCTGCGTGCGGCAGCGGCGACTTCGGCCTGTTCGGCCTCGCCCAGCTCGGCCAGAGCGAGGATGCGCTCGCCGTAGCGGTCCAGTGTGTCCGGCAGGCGTTCGGCGCGACGCACCAGCGCACGCGCCGAGAGCGTGGCCCCGGCGTCTTCGGCGATCCGCAGCCATTCGATGGCGAGATTGCGCGCCTGCGGCACCGGCCACACGGCGTCGGCGGCAGCCAGCCAGTCGCCACGGTCGGCCAGTGCCTCGCCCCACAGCAGGCGCAGCTTCACGGCCATGTCCGGATGCGTTTTCTCCAGCGCCGTCACCGCGGCCCCGAACTCGCCGTCGCGCCGCGCCACTTGCACCGCGCGCGCCCAGTCGCCGCCCAGCACCAGCAGGCGGACGATGGTGGCGGTGGGCATGTCCCAGGCCAGCGCGAGTTCGGCGGCCTGCATGTGGCGGCCGTGGCGTTCGAGGTAGTCCAGACATTCCTGGCGTGCGTTCAGCAGCTCGCCGAGCACGAACACCGCCTCGTCGATACGTCCCTGGCGATCGAGACGTTCGAAGGTCTGGCGGTACATCGCGCGCAGATGCTGCTGCAACGCTTCGCCGAGGTGCATGTCGACGCTGTTGCCGCTGCCGCCCAGACGCAGATCCCCACGCCGGCCGGGCGTACCGAAGGCCTGGCCCAGCGACTGCCCGGTGCCGTCGATCGGCAGCGCATGACGCAGGGCTTCGCTCAGATCGCCCTCGTCGAAGCGTTTCATCATCCGCCGCAGATAGGCGCCCTGACGCCAGCCGATGAGCCGCGACACCCGGCTGGCGATGGCCACCCGCGCCAGCGCCTCGCGCCAGGCCGACGGGCGCTGCGGTCCGCGTCGCGGGGCGAGGCCGTAGTGTGCGTCGCCGCCGGCCGCCGGGGCGCCGGCGAGAGCGTGCGCCGCGCCGCCGAGCCAACCGGCGAGGCGATCCAGCAGCCTGCCACCGACGCCGACGCCGACGCCGACGCCGACGCCGTGCGCCTGCGGCAGACCGGTGCGCGCACCGGCATTGCGCCCTTCGCCGACGGCGATCATGCGTTTGAGGAAGTCGTCGCGTTCGGCGCTGGGCGGTGGAATCCGGCCGCCCAGCACTTCGCGCACATCGCGGCCCTGCAGGGGCGGCATCGACAGCGCCTGTTGCGTGGCGCTGCAGTCGAAGGTGTCGTGCAGCGCGTAGTCGCCGATCTCGACCCACGTCGACAGATCCAGTGCCGCGCCGTCGCTCATGCGCAGCCCGACCGCCTGCGCGCCGCGCACGAGGATCAGATCGAAACCGCGGTGCGCGGCCAGTTCGTCCGCGCCCAGCGGCGCGCTGGTCAGTACGTCGGATGCGCCATCGCCCACGGCCCGCAGCGCCAGCCCCGGCAGCGACGCGCAGTCTGCGAGCGACGGCTGCGGGAAGCGCAGCAGGTCGCCGTCGGCGAAACGCAGCGCCTGCGCGCCCGTACGCCAGCACGCCAGCATCCGTCGCGTCCGTGCGTCCGCGGGCAACCGGGCGGCGTCGAACCACAGCGCCGCGACCGGCTGCATGCCGGACCACAGCGGCAGCCGCACCGCGCCGTGCGCGTCGTCAGTCCGCATCGATCGCCTCACCATTGCTGTCCCAGCGCAGCGGCGCCTGCCCGCCGGGCGACAGCGTGACCAGGCGCCGACGCTCGGTGATGAGCGCGATCACATCGCAATCGCTGCCGACGCTGACGGTGGAAATCGGTTCGCCGGCGGCGTACAGCGTCTCTTGGCCGGACGGTGCGATCAGCGCGATCCGGCTGCGGTCCGGCGACAGCGCCACCAGGCCGTATTCATGCCTGTCCGGCATCCTCGCCAGGCCGCAGACCCGCCAGTTCGCGACCACCATCACCTGGCGCTGCGCGCTCACGCCGCTGTCGCTGCGAATTTCGAAGATCGACCAGGAGCCACCCTTGGAAGTGTCCGCGCCGGGATCGGGCATGCACCACGCGCCGCACCAGCCATTGCGGATGGCTTGGCCCTTGAGGAAGGCCCGCGCCGGTTTGCGCGCGATCGGCGAGTGAGCCAATACCCGGCCAATGTCGTCGGTCAGGCGATGGTGCAGCACCAGTTCGACGGTCCGTGGCCGACAGCGCAGGAAGATCAGCCGCTCGGCGTCGGCGCGCGCGATCGCGATCACGTCGTGGTCGAAAGACTCGTGCGATTCCACCACGTGGTGGCCATGATTGCCGCGCCAGCGCAGCAGATGCCCGGCATGATCCAGTACATAGAGATGGTGTGGTTTGCGGCCGCTGTTGAGCCAGACGCACGGCAGCCAGTGCGCCTGCCCGGGCGGGGTCTGGAATGCCTCGTTCGGCGGCCTCGGCCGCGTGCGGAAACCATCGAGCTGCCAGAAATGGAGGTGGTCGGGGTCGGCGATGATGCCGCCGAAGTGTTTCTGGCTCAGCGCCGCGCACAGCAGGTCGCGGCCGTTGGCCCAGCGCATCGAGCGGGTCGCGGTCTGTGCCTGACCCTCGCGCTGCGGGAGCGTGTAGATCAGGGCGACGTTTTCGTCCAGCAGCGGCACCGCGATGCGCTGGCCGCCGGGGCCGATCAGCGGCGGCTGCCGCAGCGACATCCTGTCGGCGCCCGCGTCGCGGTCGGGCGCGGTCACCACTTCGAACGCGAAATGCCCGCGCAGCAGTTTCGCCGCCGCGCCCGTCGGCGGCAGCGGCAGTGCGACATCGCGCCGCCCGCCCGGCCCGGCGATGCGCACCGCAAGCGCACCCAGCCACTCGCGGCGGATGTCGACGCGATGCGTGAACGTTCGGGGATCATTCGCGGAGGCATGATCCGCGTCTGCCGCTTCCGTGGCGGCACCGATGCGCCAGCATTCGCCCGGCGCGCGGCGGTCGGCGGCCAGGGCCGTGCGCCAGGCATCGGCGGCTTTGGTGCCGGCATGCGCCAGTGTGCGCCGGGCGAGGAAATCCTTGAGCGCCTGCGGGCTGTCGGCGGCGTGCAGAACGCCCGGTTCGGCGCTCGTGCCCCAGCCGAACGAGAGACCGGCTTCCTCCGCGCGGCGCGCCAGCAGGATCCACAGCGCGATCTGCGCCAGACGCGGTGCGCCCAACTGCGCCGGGCCGGCGTCGAACACCGCGACGATCCGCGCGTCGGCCTTGCGGGTTTCGCGGCGTGGCGACAGGAACAGATGCTCGCCGCTGCTCGCGCGACGCAGGAATTCGTCCGGCGCCGCGTCGGCCAGCGCCCATTCGCTCAGCAGCAGCCGGTGATACGGCCCGCGCCGGCGCAGTTCGTCGATGCCGTTGGGTTCGTGTTCGCCGCGCTGCTGCGGCCCGCGAAACGCGCCCAGCGCCGCTTGCAGGCGCTGCAGCAGATCGCCGGTCGCCAGGATCTGCTCCGGCGACAGCCATGTCAGCCAGCGCTGCCACGGCCGCAGCGCCGCCGGCATTTCGATCGGCGGCGCGGTTTTCGCCACTGCGGGCGTGTGGCCTTCGGGCGCAGGTAACGGCAAGGGCGGGGGCGTGTGGGACGTCGTCATCACGACGCCCAGTGCGCGGTGATCCGCGCCAGTACCGCCGCATCCGCGGGTAACGCGCGGTGCAGCGGGACCAGTTGCGCCGGCTGCGGCCACAGCAGCATCGGCCGCTGCGGATGCCTGCGGGCGATGGCCGCGGCCAGCAGATCCAGCGCGATGTCCGGGCGCGCCAGCGTCGGCAGCCACAGCGTCGGCGCTTCGGGGCGCGGCGCGATGTAGCGGGCACCATCGACCCAGGGCAGGGTGTCGGCCTTGCCGGTCAGTACCAGCAGATCCTGATGCGCGGTGATCTGCCACGGCGGCGCGGCGTCGGCGTGCGTGGCCGCGACCGCCTTCGCGTGCAGCGCGCGCGCGACCTCGCCGTGGCCGACCACGCCCATCGCGGCGGGCACGCCGGTTTCGGCGCGCCAGCGCCAGGGCATCGACCAGGACATCGACCCGTGCATCGCGATCGCGTCGCTGCTCAGGTCGCGGCCGACACCGCGGCGACCAGGCGCGCGCGCTGTTCGGCCAGGGCTTCCGGCAGCGCATCGGCGGCGAAGTTGGCGTCGATCTCGCGCAGCAGCGCTTCGGCCAGCGTGGCCTGCACCGGCGTGGGCGATGCTGCGCCGTCGTCGCCGCCGTCCAGACAGCTCCGGGCGGCTTCGATCAATCGCGCCACCCGCGACATCGGTTGCAGCGCGGCCTGCTCCACCGCCGCATGCAGGGTCGGGTTGGCGGCGGAGGCGAGCCGGTCGCGCAGCACTTCGCGCGCGCTCAGCTGACTTTGCTGGGTCGGCATCACATAGAACAGCGGCCACAGATCGGCTTCGGTCGCGCGCAGGCGGCCGGCCAGCACCGTCGCCGCGGCCACCAGCCGCTGCGCCTTGACGATGCGGCGGTCGGACAGCCCCAGGCCCGCCGCGCGCAGCTGGCGCACCGCGCCGGCCAGCGCGCCGCGCGCGTCGTCCATCTCGACCGTGGCGACCGCATCGCAGAGCGCACCCAACTGGGCGAGGTCGGCGCAATGGGTGGTCGCCATGCGCTCGCTCTGCCAACCGCCGGCCAGCAGCGCTTCGAGCTGGTTGTCCGGCACCGGCTCCACGAACAGGTGCAGCAGGAAGCGGTCCGCGAACGCGGCCAGCGATTCATCGTCGGGCAGCGCATTCGCAGCGCCCACGCAGACACGCAGGGGACAGTGATGCACGGTCTGGCCGCGTCGGAAGCGGCGCTCGTTGAGAATGCCCAGCAGCGTGTTGAGCACCGCGGTCGAGCCCAGGAACACTTCGTCCAGGAACACCACGTCGGCTTCCGGCAGCATCCCGGTCACGTCGGTTTCCACCACGCCCTCGCGCAGTTTGCGCAGGTCCACCGGCCCGAACAGCTCCGAAGGTTCGGTGAAGCGGCCCAGCAGATATTCGAAATACCGGCCGCCCAGCGCGCCCGCGACCCGGCGCACGATCGCGCTCTTCGCGGTGCCCGGCGGCCCGATCACCAGCAGGTGCTCCTGCGCAACCGCGGCCAGCACGATCAACTCGGCCAGCTGTTCGCGGCCGATCATGCCGCGGGTCGCGGTCTGGACCACCTCGCGCAGGCGGGCGGCGGAATCGGAAAGGGATGCGGTCATCGGGTTCGGTCGAAGAAGGAAAAAAGCGCGGCGCAGTCCGCGCCAGCGGAGCGGTCAGCCCTGCGCGCGGCGGCGCAGCCAGCCGCGGCGGACGAAGAACGCCAGCGTCATCACGCCCAGCCAAACGCCGTAGCCCAGCGCGGTCGCCAGCACCTGCGGCCACATCCGGCCGTAGCGCAGATCGGCATTGGCGTGCGACCAGTGGATGCTCCACACGAACGCCACGACCGAGAGCACCAGCGCGGCGATATCGAACAACACCCGCGCGGCGTGGCGCGGCTGGCGTGGATAGACCCAGTACAGCACGCCGAGGATCAGGAACCACGGCAGGAACAGGATCAGTGCTAGGTTGAGTTCGACGGCAGAATTCATCCGGCGATTTTAGCCGCTTTTGTAGGAGGGGCTTCTTTTGTAGGAGGGGCTTCAGCCCCGAGCTGTAGCGTTCCTCGCAACGCGCCTATGCCGACCAGAGCAGCGTCTCGCGTTCCTGTCTTGTTTTGCTACCTCCCTTTCGCCTTCGGCGAAGGGGAGGGTCGGGGAGGGGGTTTTTTTTGGCCGATTTGAGTTTGGTCGCAGCTTCGCCCCCTCCCAGCCTCCCCCGCGCTGCGCGCAAGGGAAGGGGCGGATCGGCGCGCTTCGCGTGCAGCCGGCAACCTGCTTTTGTGGGAGCGACGGAAGTCGCGATGATCTGCAGCAGAACTCTCCGTCAGCCACATTCATCATTCAAAAGCGTTCGTCCGCTGCGCGGCCGGTTCATTTCTTTTGCTGGCCCACGAGGTGCGCGAAGCGCGCCCGAACGGCGAAGCCGGCCCCGAAGGGGCGAGCGCATGGCGCGAGTCAAAGAAACGAACCAAAGAAAAGGGCCTTCCCCGACGAAGCACATCTGCCAAGCCAGTCTGGTCGGGATGTTCCGACTCGCCAATCCTTGGCTCGGTCGGAACACGACGCACATCCATGTGCGTCGCCCTTCGGGTCTGGATGCATAGCCAAGGTGCTGGGAAACTTAAGAAGTTTGGTGCCGATCATTACGACGGTTGGGAGTCACTGCTCCTACGGCGTCATGGATCCTTGCCGTAATTGCGAATCGCCTGGTGCCTCAAGGTTTGGCCGCGTCCGCGTCCCGCAACGCATCGAGGGCTTCGCGAACATCAGCCTCGCGCCCTTCGCTCCAGCAGATGCCGGTACGGTCGATAAGGTCCAGCACACGTCCGCCGTGAATCTTCGCCGCCGCGATCCAAGCGCCGGCTAGCTTGGGCGCATCAAATCCGGTATCGCTCCACACCAGCGGGTGGCCTCCAGCGTCGGCAAGCTTGAAGTGGAACCGGCCGTCCCGTTCACGATACTGCTTGAACACGGGCAGCGCGGCCTTTTCCTTCACAGGTTTGTCGTCGGCGACGGCGTCGGCCAACTTCGACAAATCCCGCAACCCCACCGCTTCCCGCAGTCGTCGCATCAGCGGCAGGCCATGGCGTTCGCGGGCGACGCGGGCGCCTTCGCGCAGCATCGCTTCGATCCGCTGCGGCTCCTGCATCAGCGCGTTGTAGCGCTCGCGCATCGGCGAGAGTTCGGCGTCGATGCGTTCGAACAACTTCTGCTTGGCGTCGCCCCAGCCGATGCCCTGCGCGAAGGCGTCGCGCATCGCCGCGGTTTCCTCGGCGCTGGCGAAGGCCTGGTAGAGCTGGAACAGCGCGGAGCCCTCGGTGTCCTTGGCTTCGCCCGGCGCGCGCGAATCGGTGACGATCGAGAAGATCAGTTTTTTCAGTTCTTCGCGCGTGCAGAACAGCGGGATGGTGTTGTCGTAGCTCTTCGACATCTTGCGGCCGTCGAGGCCGGGCAGGGTGGCGACGTGTTCCTCCACCATCGCCTCGGGCAGTACCAGATGGTCGCCGTACAGATGATTGAAGCGCTGCGCGAAATCGCGCGCCATCTCGATGTGCTGGATCTGGTCGCGGCCGACCGGCACCTTGTGCGCGTTGAACACCAGGATATCGGCCGCCATCAGCACCGGGTACATGAACAGGCCGGCGGTGATGCCGTTGTCGTCGTCCTCGCCGTCGGCGCGGTTCCTGTCGACGCTGGCCTTGTAGGCATGGGCGCGGTTGAGGATGCCCTTGCCGGCGACGCAGGTGAGGAACCAGGTCAGTTCGGGGATCTCGACGATCTCGCTCTGGCGATAGAACCACACCCGGTCGTTGTCCGGCTCCAGGCCGCAGGCCAGCCAGCTGGCGGCGATCTCCAGCGTCGAACGCTGCACCTTGGCGGGGTCCTGCACTTTGATGAGCGCATGCAGGTCGGCCAGGAAGTAGAAGTTCTGGGTGCCGGCGGTGCGGCTGGCGGCCACCGTGGGGCGGATCGCGCCGACGTAGTTGCCCAGGTGCGGGGTGCCCGAGGTGGTGATGCCGGTGAGAATGCGGGTGACGGTCATGGGCGCGGGGGGAATACTTGGCAAACGGCCGGCTAGTTTACCCGCGGCTGAATCCGGCGAAGGCATCGCGATGCCGGCGCGAAACCCCGTTCCCGGGGATGGCGCGTTGAAGGTCAGTGTCCACACCGGACCACCACCACGGAGCCTGTCATGTTGCGCCCTACCGTTCTGCTGCTGTCCGCCGCCCTCATCGCCGCCACCGCCTGCAGCCCGCTGTCGGCGCAACCGCTGGTCGATGTCGACATCATCAATCGCGATACCGGCGAGCGCCTGCCCGAATATCGCCATCGCGGCCAGGACTGGGTGCCCGGCATCCCCGGCCACCGCTACAGCGTGCGCATGACCAACACCACCGGCGAGCGCGTGCTGGTGGTGCTGTCGGTGGACGGCGTGAACGCGATCAGCGGCGACACCGCCGCCGCCGGCCAGACCGGCTACGTGCTGGGTCCGTGGCAGAGCACCGAGATCACCGGCTGGCGCAAGTCCTGGCAGGACGTGGCCCAGTTCTACTTCACCGACCTGCCGGACAGCTACGCCGCGCGCACCGGCCGTCCGGACAACGTGGGCGTGATCGGCGTGGCGGTGTTCCGCGAACGCGTGCAGCCGAAGCCTTATTACGAGCCCGCGCCGATCGCCCGCGATTACGAGCGCGACGATCGCTATCGCGGCCCGGTCGCCCGTGCCGAGAGCAAGGCCGCGCCTGCGGCGCCGCAGGCTTCGCGTCGGCCATCGGAAGCGGTCGCGGATTCGGCCGGCGGCGTCGGCCAGAGCCTGGGTACCGGCCACGGTGCGCGCGAATGGTCGCCGGTCAGCCGTACCGACTTCGTCCGTGCTTCGCGCAGCCCGGCGCAGGTCGCGCAGCTGCGTTACGACGACATCCCGAATCTGGTCGCGATGGGCGTGATGCCGCGGCCCGGCCGTTACGACCGCTATCGTCCCGGCCAGCCGCAGGCGTTCCCGAACGGTTTCGCCGCGGATCCTCCCGGCCGCTATTGAGTCTTTCCGCGAGGGGTTTCCAGGACGGGTCGGCTTGCGCCGGCCCGTTTTCGTTGCTGCCGGCTCAGGGGGCGTCGGCGTAACGGCGGACGATGGTGTGCAGGAAGCGGCGGCTGTCGAGCAGCGACTTCACGCGGATGCGCTCGTTGAGGCCGTGGGCGCGCGGGCCTTCGGCGTCGTGGAAGATGCCGGACAGGCCGTAGGTCGGGATGCCGGCCGCGTTGAGGAAGCGACCGTCGGTGGCGCCGGTGGCGAGGGTGGGCACCACCGCCACGCCCGGCCACATGTCCGCCGCGAGCGCGTGCACGGGATCGAGGATCGCCGCCGACAGCGACGGTACCGGCGCGGTGATCGCGGTCGGACCGACGGGGGCGATGGCGATGGCGGGATCGCCCAGCACGCGGACGAGTTCTTCGCGGATCGTCTCGACCGGCACGCCGGGCAGGATCCGGCAATTGACGTTGGCGCGGGCCTGCTGCGGCAGGGCGTTGTCGGCGTGGCCGCCGGCCATGCGGGTGACCACGCAGGTGGTGCGCAGCATGCTGTTCCAGCCGGGATTCGCCGCCCACAGACGGTCGGCGGCGGCTTCCGGGTCGCGGCCATCCAGTACTGCGCGCACATCGTCGGCGGCGGCCGGCGAAAGCCGCTGCTGCTGTTCGAAATAAGCATGGGTCACCGGGTTGATCTGCACCGGGAAACGATGCGCGCCCAGCTTCGCCAGCCCGGTGGACAGTCGCGCGATGGGGTTCTGCCGGGTGGGCCGCGAGCTGTGGCCGCCGCCGTCGGCCGCGGTCAGCTCGAAGTTCTGGTAGACCTTCTCGCCGGCCTGGATCTGCAGGGTGATGTGGCGGCCGGCGTCGTCGAGTTCGCCGCTGGCGCCCTCGTTCAGGGCGAACGCCGCGTCCAGTGCGTCCGGATGGGTTGCCAGCAGCCATTCGACGCTGTTGAACACCTCCGGCGTTTCTTCGCCGCAGGTCAGCGCCAGCTTCAGGCCGCGGCGCGGCACGACGCCGTCGCGGTGATATCGGATCAGGCTGTCGGTGAAGATCGCCGCCATCGCCTTGTCGTCGCTGGCGCCGCGGGCGTAGAACCAGCCGTCTTCCTCGATCAGCGTGAACGGATCGCGCTGCCAGTCCTCGCGGCGGGCTTCGACCACGTCGATGTGCGCCAGCAGCAGGATCGGCTTGAGGCTGCGGTCGCGGCCGTGCAGGGTCGCGATGAGCGCGCCGTCCTGCGGCCGTTCGTCGGGCGCGAGCAGGCGCAGGTCGCGCTCGTCGAATCCGGCCGCCCGCAGCCGCGCGCGCATCGCTTCGGCGGCGCGGGTGCAACTGCCGGCCGATCGTGTGGTGTCGATTTCAACCAGTTCCTCGTACAGCGCGCGGAAGGCGGCTTCGTCGCGATCCATCGCGGGCGCGCCGCCATCGGCTTGCGCGACCGCGGAGGCGAGCGAGAGCGCCGCTCCCGCGAGGCGGGTCAGCATGGGCTGGCGGCGTGGGCGTTTCGGCGTTTCGATAGCCATTCCTGATCCTGTCCTCGTGGGTTCGGGCGATTCCGCGGTGATGTCCCAGCGTGCGGCGGATATGCGTTCCCGACAAGGGCCGGGCCGGGGGTGGTACCGCGATCGCACGCGATCCGCCGACCTGCGCACGATGCGTTGCGGTATGGCGGCGGTACCTGTCATTGGCGACAGGATGGTTCTGGAACTGTGCGATGATCGTCACGCACCGACCGGGATGGGGGTCCACGGGGTGCGGCAGGCGGGGACACTGGCCTGCAGGAGCGATTTCAGCAGCGGCGACAGACGCAGGGAGAGTCGGGATGGAGCTTTCGCGGGAGTGTGCGCATTCGGCTTTCGAGCGGCAGGCGCTGCGGCGCCCGGATGCACTTGCAGTGGCGTGCGGCGAGGCGCGCACGACCTATGGCGCGCTGGACGACGGCGCGAAGCGGTTGGCGCGGCATCTGCGCGCGCACGGGGTCGGCCCCGACGTGCTGGTGGCGATCTGCATGTCGCGTTCGCCGCGACTGATCGAATCGCTGTTGGCGGTATTGAAGGCCGGTGGCGCCTACGTACCGCTGGACCCGGCCTATCCGCCGGATCGACTGGCCTACATGGTGGCGGACGCGCGTCCGGCCGTGATCCTGACCGATGCGACCTGTCGCCCCCTGCTGGAACACCTGATGCGCGATCACGGGCTGGCGGCGAACGCCGCCGCGCCGGTCGTGATCGACTGCGATGCGTGGTCGCCGTCGTCGGATGAGGAGCCGCCGCCGGAAGACACCGACCTGCGTCCGGAGCATCTGGCCTATGTCATCTATACGTCCGGTTCGACCGGCCGTCCCAAGGGCGTGATGGTGACCCATCGCGGCCTGCCCAACCTGCAGCGCGTGCAGGGCGAGCGGTTCGATGTCTCGCCCGACAGTCGCGTGCTGCAGTTCGCGTCCTTCAGCTTCGATGCCTGCGTGTTCGAATGGTCGATGGCGCTGAGCCACGGCGCGTCGCTGCATCTGGGTGCGCCCGGCGAAGTGCTGGCCGGCGAGACCCTGGCGGCGCTGATCGCGCGCGAGCGCATCACCCACGCGACCCTGCCGCCGATCGTGCTGTCCGGCCTGGCGGACGATGCGCTGGCGTCGGTGCGGGTGCTGATCTGCGCGGGCGAGGCGTTGCCCCCGGCGCAAGTGAAGCGCTGGGCATGCGCGGCTGGAACGCCGGGCCGGCGCATGTTCAATGCCTACGGCCCCACCGAAACCACGATCTGGTCCAGCGTGCACGCCTGCGATCCGCAGTCGTCCGCATCCAGCGTTCCGATCGGCCGCGCGATCGACGGGCATCGCATCCATCTGCTCGACACCGAGGGCCGGCCGGTGCCGGCGGGCGAGACCGGCGAAATCCACATCGGCGGTATCGGCGTGGCGCGCGGTTACCTGCATCGCCCCGAGTTGACCGCGGAACGCTTCATCGACAGCCCGTTCGTGCCCGGCGACCGGCTGTACCGCACCGGCGACCTCGCGCGCGAACGCGCCGACGGCACCCTGGAATACCTCGGCCGCAACGACTTCCAGGTGAAGGTGCGCGGCCATCGCATCGAGCTGGGCGAGATCGAGGCGGCGCTGGCCGCGCGCGCGGACATCCGCGAAGTGGTGGTGGTGGCGCGCGACGACGAGAACGGCCGCCAACAGCTGGTTGCCTACTACGAGCTTCACCCCGGCGTGCATCGCGATGGTGCCGAAGTCTGTGCGGTGGACGCGCTGCGGGCGCAGTTGGCGGACATCCTGCCGGCGTTCATGGTGCCCGCCGCCTACGTGCGGATGACGGCGTGGCCGCTCACGCCCAACGGCAAGCTCGATCGCAGGGCCTTGCCCGAGCCGGGAGCGGACGCCTTCGCCGCCAGTGCGTTCGTTGCGCCGCAGGGCGACACCGAGACCGCGCTGGCGGCGATCTGGTCGGAACTGCTGGGCATCGCGCGCATCGGTCGCGACGATGCCTTCCTCGCGCTCGGCGGCGATTCGCTGAAGACGATCCAGCTGGCGCCGCGCATCCGCGAACGCCTGGGCCGCCGGGTGGCGGTGCCGGATCTGTTCCGCGCGCCGACGCTGCGCGCGATGGCGGCGCTGGTGAACGCATCCGAAGTCGAGGCCCGCGGTGCCGCCGCGCGCGACGACGATGCCGATGCCGCCGGTGCGTCCTTCGACGAATGGCGGGCGCAGGAAGCGATGCCGGACCGCTGTCCGCTGTCGTACCAGCAGCACGGGCTATGGCTGCTGGAGCAGCTCACCGACACCTCGCTGGCCTACAACGCGCAGAACGTGATCCGCGTGCGCGGTCGCCTCGACCCGGCGCTGCTGCAGCGCGCGGTCGACGCGGTGATCGCGCGGCACGAGATCTTCCGCACCAGCTTCCACGCCGACAGCGACGGCGAGCCCTACCAGGTGGTGCACCCGCGCGCCGACGGCGTGTTGATTCATGAGCGACTGCCGCCGGATACGACCGATGCGGACCTGTCGGCGCGGATCGACGCCCACGTCGCCCACCGCTTCGATCTGGCGCGGCTGCCGCTGGTGCATCTGACCCTGCTGGAGCGCAGCGCCGGAGAGTCGGTGCTGATCCACGTCGAGCAGCATTACGTGCACGACGGCTGGAGCGCCAATCTGTTCCTGCGCGAGCTGCTGGCTGCGTACGTCGCCTTCGCCGAAGGCCGCGCGCCCGCGCTGCCGCCGGTGGTCGCGCAATACCGCGACTACGCGCGCTGGCAGCGCAGCGACGATGCCGAGCGCCGCAATGCCGCGCACGTCGCCTACTGGACCCGGCAGTTGGACGGCGCGCCGTTCAGCCTGCCGATGCAGACCGATTTCCCGCGGCCGGCGGTGCCGACCTATCGCGGCGAGCAGTTGCGCTTCGAATGTTCGCCGGAACTGTCGTCGAAACTGCGGCGCTTCTGCGAAGCCGAAGGCGTGACCCTGTACGCCGCGATGCAGGCGGTGTTCCAGATCGTGCTGAAGACCTACACGGGCAGCGACGATTTCCTGGTCGGCTCCGCGGTGGCCAACCGCCGCGCGCACCGCTCCGAGGGCATGCTCGGCATGTTCGTGAACACCATCGCGGTGCGCGCCTGCGTCTCGGGCGATCCGTGCTACCGCACGCTGCTGGCGCGGACGATGGACACGCTGTCGGCCGGCTACGAACACGAGGAAGTGCCGTTCGAGCGGGTGGTGCGCGCCCTGCAGCCGGAGCGCGAGATCGGTCGCAACCCGCTGTTCCAGGTGGCCTTCAGCGCGCACAACTCCGACGTGCCGACGCTGCACGGCCCGGGTTTCGAATTGAATCTCTACGAGGCCTACAGCAACCGCACCTCGAAGTTCGACTTCGACGTGGTGATGATCCCGCGCGGCTTCGACCACGCCGACAGCGTGACCCTGCTGTGGACCTACGCGCAGGACCTGTACCGGCGCGAGACCATCGAACGCCTGCGCGACAGCTATCTGCGCGTGCTCGACCAGTGCCTCGCCGCGCCCGACGCGCCGCTGAGCACCTTCGAGGCGCTGTCGCCCGAGGAGCGGGCATCGGCGCTCGATGGCGACTGCTCGGCCGCCGATTACGATCTTGAACGGCCGGCGCACGCATGGTTCGAAGCGCACGCCGCGCGCACCCCGCGCGCGCTGGCAGCGAACTGCGAAGGCGACGCCATCGAGTACGGCGAACTCAACGCCCGCGCCAATCGCCTCGCCCATGCGCTGCGCGAACGCGGCATCGGCCCCGGCGTGCGGGTCGGCATCTGCATGCAGCGCTCGATCGCCTGGATCGTGTCGGTGCTCGCGGTGCTGAAGGCCGGCGGCGCCTACGTGCCGATGGATCCCGCATATCCCGGCGAGCGCCTGCGCGACATGCTGCTGGACGCGGCGCCGGCGGCGGTGCTGGTCGATGCCCACGGCGCCGACGTACTGGCGCGTGCGATGTCGGTGTCCGATGCCGCCGCGTCCGACCTCGCTGCGGCGACGCTGGGCCGGATGATCGACGCCGACGCCGACGCCGACGCCGACGACGCGCAGTGGGCCGGATGGCCCGCGCACGACATCGCATCTTCGGCGATCGGTCTCGCGCCGTCGCATCCGGCATACGTGATCTATACCTCGGGTTCCACCGGCCGGCCGAAGGGCGTGCTGGTGCCGCACCGCGGCGCCGCGAATCTGCTGCAGGCGCAGGCGGATCTGTTCGCGGTGTCGGCCCACAGCCGGGTGCTGCAGTTCGCGTCCTTCAGTTTCGACGCCTGCGTGTTCGAATGGCTGATGGCGCTGTCGCACGGCGCGTCGCTGCACATGCCGGCGCCCGGCGTGGTGTTGATCGGCGACGCGCTGGAACGTTTCGTCGCGGAGGCCGGCATCACCCATGCGCTGCTGCCGCCGGTGGTGCTGTCGGCGCTGCCGGAAACCGCGACGCTGCCCGGTCTGCGGGTGCTGATCTCCGGCGGCGAAGCGATGCCGCCATCGCTGGTGCGGCGCTGGGCGCCGGGTCGCGCGCTGTTCAATGCGTACGGGCCGACCGAGGATTCGGTGGTCTCCACCGTGCACCGCTGCGATCCGGCGGCGGACACCGGTGCGAATGTGCCGATCGGCCGCGGCCTGCCGAATCATCGAACCTACGTGCTCGACGCGCATCGCCGTCCGCTGCCGACCGGCGTGCCCGGCGAGCTGTACGTCGGCGGCGTCGGCGTGGCGCTGGGTTACCTCGATCGTCCGGCATTGACGGTGGAACGCTTCGTCGACAGTCCATTCATCGTCGGCGAGCGCCTGTACCGCACCGGCGACGTGGTGCGCCGCCGCGCCGATGGCGCGCTGGACTATCTGGGCCGCAACGATTTCCAGGTGAAGATCCGCGGCTACCGGATCGAGCTGGGCGAGATCGAAGCGAAGCTCGCTGCGTTGCCGGAAGTGAAGGACGCGGTGGTGCTGGCGCGCCAGGACATCGCCGGGCAGCCGGCGCGGCTGGTGGCGTACTACCGGTGCGCGCATGCGGGCGGGACGACGGCGGACGCCTTGCGCGCGGCGCTGCAGGACGGCCTGCCGGATTACATGGTGCCGACCGCCTACGTGGAAATGGGCGAATGGCCGCTGACCGCCAACGGCAAGCTGGACCGCAAGGCGCTGCCGGCGCCGGACGCGGACGCGTATGCGGGCCGCGCGGCGTACGAGGCGCCCGCGACGGAGATGGAAACCGCGATGGCGGACATCTGGGCGGAGTTGCTGGGCGTCGAGCGCGTCGGTCGCCACGACCACTTCTTCGCGCTGGGCGGACACTCGCTGCTCGGCGTACGCCTGGTCATGCGCGTGCGCAGGCAGATGGGGCTCGAGATCGCGCCGAATGCGCTGTTCGCGTCGCCGACGCTGGCTGCGTATTCGGCGCATGCGCAGCATCTGGCCGGACAGCAGGCCATCCCGCTGGAGACGATCCCGCGCGCGCCGCGCGGCGACATGCTGGCGTCCTACGCCCAGCAGCGGCTGTGGTTCCTGTCGCGGATGGGCGGATCGATCGACGCGCATCACGTCGATGCGCACCACATCGATGCGCACCACATCGATGCGTACCACGTCGCCCGCGCCGTCGAACTGCGCGGCGATCTCGACGAGGCCGCATTGCGGTGGTCGCTGGACACGCTGGTGGCGCGGCACGAGAGCCTGCGCACGACCTTCGAGATGGCGGATGGCGCGCTGTACCAGCGGATCGGTCCGCCGACGCCGTTCGCGCTGGCGCTGCAGGATCTGTCCGGTCCGGACGCCTCGTCGCAGGCGGCGACGCTGCGATCGCTGCAGCAGGAGGAAACCGCCGCGCCGTTCGATCTGGAGCGCGGCCCACTGCTGCGCGGACGCCTGATCCGCCTGGGCGCGTCGCGGCATGTGCTGTTGCTGACGATGCATCACATCGTCTCCGACGGCTGGTCGATGGCGATCTTCTCGCGGGAACTCGAGGCGCTGTACGCGTCGCGTCGCGCGGGCGGCGAAGATCCGCTGCCGGCGCTGCCGGTGCAGTACGCGGACTACGCGGCGTGGCAGCGCGCGCGCCTGCAGGGCGAGCGCCTGGCGCGGGAGAGCGATTACTGGCGCGAGGCGCTGCGCGGCGCGCCGTCGCAGCTGACGCTGCCGACGGACCGCAGGCATCCGCCCGAACAGGACTATCGCGGCGCGCTGCTGGACGTGAGCCTGGATGCGGCGTTGACGCAGCGATTGAAGGCATTGGGGCTGCGGCACGGCGCGACCCTGTACATGACGCTGCTCGCGGCGTGGTCGGTGGTGCTGTCGCGCCTGTCCGGACAGGCCGATGTGGTGGTGGGCACGCCGGTGGCGAACCGCGATCGCAGCGAAGTGGAGGGCCTGATCGGGTTCTTCGCGAACACGCTGCCGGTGCGGGTGACGCTGGAGGACGCGCCGACCGTGGCGGATCTGATCGCACAGGTGAAGGACCGCGTGCTGCAGGCGCAGGCGCACCAGGACCTGCCGTTCGAGCAGGTGGTGGAACTGGTGAACCCGGCGCGCAGCCTGGGTCACTCGCCGGTTTTCCAGGCGATGTTCGCGTGGCAGAACAACGCGTCGGAAGAGCTGCGGTTCGAGGGCCTGGAGGCGCGGCCGCTGCGGATGCCGCATGCGGTATCGAAATTCGACCTGACGCTGGGCCTGGGCGAGACGGAAGACGGTGGGATCGCCGGCGAGATCGAGTACGCGACCGCGCTGTTCGACGAGGCCACGATCGCGCGCCACGCGGCGTGTCTGCGCCAGGTGCTGTCCGGGATGGTCGCGGCATCGACCGCGGGAAGCACGGCGCTGTCGCAGCTGGAGCTGCTGTCGCCGGAAGCGCAGGCCGCGCTGATCGACGGCGGTCTGCGCCCCGAGCCGCACAATCTCGGCCGCCCGCTGCACGCGTGGTTCGAGGAGCGCGCGGCGCAGGCGCCCGAAGCGCTGGCGCTGGCCTGCGACGCCGAACGGTTCTCCTTCGGCGAACTCAACGCGGATGCGAACCGGCTGGCGCGGGCGCTCCGCGCGGCGGGCGCGGCGCCGGACGTGCTGATCGGCATCTGCATGGCGAACGGAAGCGGCGCGATCCTGTCGGTGCTGTCGGTGCTGAAATCCGGCGGCGCCTACGTGCCGCTGGATCCGGAATACCCGGCGGAACGCATCGAATACATGCTGCAGGACGCGAAGCCCGCGGTGGTGCTGACCGACGGGGCCGGCCGCCCGATGCTGGAACGGATCCTGGAGGCGATGCCGGCGGAGGCGCGGCTGCGGATCATCGACCTGCATGCCGATGCGGAGCTCTGGCGGTCGCTATCGGCGGAGAATCTGCCGTCGAACGGCGTCACGCCGCAGCATCTGGCGTACGTGATCTACACCTCCGGCTCCACCGGCCGCCCCAAGGGCGTGATGATCGAGCACCGCAGCGCGGCGAACCTGTGGCACGAATCGCGCCGGCAGGTGCTGCCGGGCGAGCGCCGGCGGCGGGTGGGCCTGAACGCATCGCTGTCGTTCGACGCGTCGGTGCAGTCGTGGCTGCAACTGCTGTCCGGCCACTGCGTGGTGGTGATCCCGCAGAACGTGCGCAAGGATCCGGCGCTGCTGGCGTCCTATCTGCGCGCGCATCGCGTCGAGGTGTTCGACTGCACGCCGATGCAGCTCGAATGGCTGCATCCGCAGATGACCGCGGAAGACACCGCGCGCACCGAAGCGGTGCTGGTGGGCGGCGAGGCGATCGGTCCCGCGCAATGGCGTGCATGGGCGGCCTGGGAGAGCGTGCGTCTCTACAACGCCTACGGTCCGACCGAATGCACGGTGGACAGCACCCTGGCTCTGATCGTCGGCGATGCGCCGTTGCTCGGCCATCCCATCGCCAACGTCCGCGCGTACGTGCTGGACGAGCGCGGCCGCCTGGTGCCGCCGGGCGTCGTGGGCGAGCTGCATCTCGGCGGTGCGGGTCTGGCGCGCGGGTATCTGCACCGGCCGGAGCTCACGGCGGAGCGCTTCATCGACAACCCGTTCGTCCTCGGCGAGCGTCTGTACCGGACCGGCGACCTGGCCCGGCGTCGCGCCGACGGCGTGCTGACCTATGAAGGCCGCAACGACTTCCAGGTGAAGATCCGCGGTTATCGGATCGAGCTGGGCGAGATCGAAGCGAAGCTGGCGGCCCTGCCGGGCGTGAAGGACGCGGTGGTGCTGGCGCGGGAAGACGCGCCGGAGGAGGCCGCATCGGTCCAGGGCGCAGCGGTCCAGAGGCGGTTGGTGGCCTATTACTTGCCCGACGAAGCGACCGCCGCGGATGCCGAAGGCCTGCGCGCGCAGCTCAAGGCGCAGTTGCCGGACTACATGGTGCCGACGGCCTATGTGCGGCTGGAGGCGTGGCCGCTGACCAGCAACGGCAAGCTGGACCGCAAGGCATTGCCGGCCCCGCAGAACGATGCCTGCCTCGGCCGCACGCGCTACGAAGCGCCGCGCACGCCGATCGAGCAGGCGATGGCCGACGTCTGGTCGCAGGTGCTGGGCGTGGAGCGGGTGGGCATCCACGACAATTTCTTCGATCTCGGCGGCCACTCGCTGATGGCGATGCGGTTGATAATGGCGGTCCAGGACATGCTGGGCGTCGACGTATCGTTGCGCGATCTGTTCGAAGGCCCGACCATCGAGCAACTGCTCGCGGTGATTTTCGCGAAGAGCGAGGAAGACGTTTTCGATCCGGCGTGAGTCCTCCGGCCTGGCGCGTCTGGCCCGGGTATCTGCCCGGGCATCCGGCTTGCGTCGGGCGCTGTCGGGCGGATGCCCGCTTCGATCGGACCCGCGTGGCCGGACCCATGCCATCCTGCCCCGCGAACGGGGGCGGGATCCGTCATGCGTGACCGGATGCGCGACCGGTCGTGCGGCGGAGCGAGTCAGAGATCGGATCCCGGGTTCCGGGGTTGAAGCAATCGAAGGAGTTGACGATGTTGTCGAAAGAAGCCTTGAGCCAGATGACCCCGGAACAGTTCCGGGCCTTGCGCCGCAAGGCGCAGGCCATTCCGGTGCAGCCGCGCGATGGCCAGGACTTTCCCGCTTCCTACGCGCAGCAGCGGCTGTGGTTCCTGTCGCAGGTCGGCGCCTCCAGCGACGCGTACCACATCCCGCTGGGCGTCGAGCTGATCGGCCGGTTGGATCGCGAGGCGCTGCAATGGGCGCTGGACCGGCTGGTGGCGCGTCACGAAAGCCTGCGCACGACCTTCGCGGCGGTGGAGGGCGTGCCCTACCAGCGGATCGCCGCGCCGACGCCGTTCGTGCTGGTGCATCACGATCTGCGCGCGCTCGACGCGTCCGCGCAGCAGGCCGAGCTGCACGCGCTGCAGGTGCTCGAGGCGGGCGCGCCGTTCGATCTGGAGCAGGGCCCGCTGCTGCGCGGCCGTCTGGTCGCATTGGGCGACGGGTCGGAAGACGGCCGCCAGGTGCTGCTGCTGACCATGCATCACATCGTGTCCGACGGCTGGTCGATGGGCGTGCTGTCGCGCGAGTTGGAAATGCTCTATTCGGCGCGGGTGAACGGCGAAGCGGATCCGCTGCCGGCGTTGCCGGTGCAGTACGCGGACTATGCGGTGTGGCAGCGGCAACGGCTGCAGGGCGAGCGCTTGCAGCGCGAAAGCGACTACTGGCGCGACGCGCTGCGCGGCGCGCCGGCGTTGCTGACGCTGCCGACCGACCGCAAGCGCCCGCTGGAGCAGGACTACCGCGGCGCGTTGATCGAAATCGGCCTGGAGGCGCCGCTGACGCAGGCGCTGAAGGCGCTGAGCCTCAAGCACGGCGCCACCCTCTACATGACCCTGCTCGCGGCCTGGGCGGTGGTGGTGTCGCGGCTGTCGGGACAGACGGACGTGGTGATGGGCACGCCGGTGGCGAACCGCGCGCGCAGCGAGACCCAGGGATTGATCGGATTCTTCGTCAACACGCTGTCGGTGCGCGCGCAACTCCACGACGACCCGACGGCGTCGACGCTGATCGAGCGGATGCGGGCGCAGGTGCTGTCCGCGCAGGAATACCAGGATCTGCCGTTCGAGCAGGTGGTGGAAGTCGTCAACCCGGCGCGCAGCCTGGCGTACGCGCCGATCTTCCAGACCATGCTGGCCTGGCAGAACAACGAATCCGGCGATCTGCGCTTCGGCGGACTGGAGGCGCGGCACCTGCGGATGCCGCACGCGGTGTCGAAGTTCGATCTGACGGTGAGTCTCGGCGAAGGCGAGGACGGCGGGATCGCGGGCGTGGTCGAGTATTCGACCGCGCTGTTCGAGCGGGCCACGGTCGAGCGTTATTGCGGCTATCTGGCGCAGGTGCTGCGCGGCATGGCCGCGGACGCGACGCGGCCGGTGGGTCGATTGCCGATGCTGGGCGAGGACGAATACCGGCAGGTCGTGCAGACCTGGAACGCGACCGACTGCGACTTCGGTCCGTGGCGCCCGGTGCATGCGTACATGGAAGACCATGCCGCGTCGTCGCCGGACGCCGAGGCGGTGAGCTGCGGCAACCAGACCCTGGACTATGCGACGCTGAATGCCGGCGCGAACCGCCTCGCGCACTGGCTGCGCGGGCAGGGCGTGGGCGCGGACGGGCTGGTGGGGCTGTTCGTGCAGCGTTCCGTTTTCGCGATCGAAGCGGTGCTGGGGATCATGAAGTCCGGCGGCGCCTACGTGCCGGTGGATGTCGCCTATCCGCGGGAGCGGGTTGCGGAAATGCTGGCGGATGCCCGCCCCGCGCTGATCCTGACCGACGCGGCCAGCCGCGCGGCATTGGACGCGGCGCTGTCGGGTGTCGATGCGCCGCCGCCGGTGTTCGAGATCGACCGCGACCGCTCGCTGTGGTCGGACGCCTCGACCGCGAATCTGTCGCTGCAGGACACCGGCCTGACGTCCGGGCACGTGGCCTACGTCATCTATACGTCGGGCTCGACCGGCACGCCGAAGGGCGTGATGGCGCGGCATGCCGGCCCGACGGCGCTGATGCACGCGCTGCGCGAGCCACTGGAGCTGTCGGCGCGGACCCGGGTGCTGCAGTTCGCGTCCTTCGGCTTCGATGCGTTCGTGCTGGAGTGGGTGATGGCGTTCGCCGCCGGCGGCTCGCTGCATCTGGCCGAGCCGGGCGAGGTGCTGCTGGGCGAAACGCTGGAGGGGCTGGTCGAACGTCGCCAGGCGACCCATGCGCTGATTTCGCCGGTGGTGCTGGCGTCGATGCCGGAGCCGCTGACGCTGGCGTCGATGCACACACTGACCAGTGGCGGCGAAGCGGTGCCGCCATCGCTGGCGCGACGCTGGAGCCGGGGCCGGCGTTTCTTCAACTTCTATGGCCCGACCGAGACCACGGTGTTGAGCGCGGCGTACCGGTGCCCGCCGGACGCCGAAGCCGCCGAGACCGTCCCCTTGGGCGGACCGCTGCCCAACGAGCGCATCTACGTGCTGGACCCCGAGCGTCAACCGGTGCCGGTGGGCGTCACCGGCGAGCTCTACATCGGCGGCGCGGGCGTGGCCCGGGGCTATCTGCGCCGGCCCGAATTGACCGCCGAACGCTTCATCGACAGCCCGTTCGTCGCGGGCGACCGCCTGTACCGCACCGGCGATCTCGGGCGCTGGCGCGCCGACGGGATGATCGAGTACCAGGGGCGCAACGACTTCCAGGTCAAGATCCGCGGTTACCGGATCGAGCTGGGCGAGATCGAAGCGAAGCTGGCCGCCCTGCCGGGCGTGCAGGACGCCGTGGTCGTGGCGCAGGAAGCGCCGGAGCAGGGCGGCGCGGCGCAGAAGCGTCTGGTGGCGTACTACCTGCAGGACGCATCCGGCGATGCGGGCACCGACGCCGAGGGCCTGCGCGCGCAGTTGCAGTCGCTGTTGCCGGACTACATGGTGCCGACGGCGTACATGCGCCTGGACGCCTGGCCGCTGACCGCCAACGGCAAGCTGGACCGCAAGGCGCTGCCCGCGCCGGACGGCGCCACGGTGCTGGCCGGTCGCCCGTACGTCGCACCGCGCACGCCGATCGAGGAAGTGCTGGCGGCGATGTGGGCGGAACTGCTGGGCGTGGAGCGCGTCGGCATCCACGACAACTTCTTCGACCTCGGCGGCCACTCGCTGATGGCGATGCGCCTGATCGCGGCGATCCGCGAAACCTTGGGCATCGATCTGCCGCTCAAGCTGTTCTTCGAGGCGCCGACGGTCGAACACATGGGCCGCTGCCTGCTGCCGGACGAGGTCTGAACGCCGCGTTCGCCCTTTAGTAGGCACGACAGCTTTCCAGTAGCCGCTCACTTTAGGTGGATCCGGTGCGAGTCGAAAAAAAAGGGCCTTGCGGGCCCTTTGATTTATGCAACTCTACATATTTAACGCAGCATAGAAGTCTCTCTTGGAAACACCTGCTTGATTCGCCATTGACTTTATAAGGTCTTGGCCGAACGGCGCCTTAGGACAGTCAACTGTGACCTTCAATAGCGAGCCGTTCGAAATTTTAACCCAATGTTCGTGACTGGTTGCCTTGGTCTTGCGAGGTTCGAAGCCGAGGTTTTTCAGAATTTGCTTTACTTCTTTGCAGGTAAGCTGCGGATTTTGACTAGACACGCCAAGCGCCTCCCCTGCGCCGAGCGATCAATTAGCAGGTCGCGTGACCCGGTACTTGATCGACGAACGCAACAGGCCGCAACGGTCCGCGACGTTGTCGCTTCACCGCGGATGCAATAACGGCGCGTCGACGCGCAGGGCGGCTTTCAGGCTGTTTCGAAAATAATTCGGCAACCTTTTGGCGAAAACAATATCTGTAATACTTGAACCGAATAGACACTGGTGCTTTGCGACACATCAGCTGCTCTGCGTACTCCCGGTCGATCGTATACGCTTCTTCCACGTACGATCTAACTTGTTCATGCAGCTTGCGCCTGACTTCAGCCAACGATTCACCTTGCACGGCCAACGACAAATCAACACAGAAAGCTTGCCATTGGCGGCCCTCAGGTTCCGCGAAGCAACGCAATTGTATATGGTGAATTTGCTGGTTGGACACAGTCCTCTCCTTTTTCACTGTAACTAACGCTTCAATGCGAGTCTCGATTCAACGAGTGAGAGCTGCTACGAATCCGCCACGGCCCCCGTTGCCTGCCTCGGCAACGGTGTTTTTATAACATTCGCTAGTCGCAGAGCGTGCGAAATTGTGAATTTCGGTGCGCCTCCGTGCAGCGAATTAACTCTAAGTTATTGATTTTCCGTAATGGTGCTTGCGCGCCCATGCCATTAGACATGGCCTCAAAAAATGTTAATTGCGCAAAGTGCCTACGTGATCCGTTCAGTTTCGTCTACTGTGAGCGGCGAAGATTCTGGTATCTAACGGCGATGTGTAGGCGGTCATCGTCATCTAGGATTCGACTGCGCTGGTTGGCGGAAAAGTCCTCATGCTGTTCTATCTGCCTGATGACTGTATTAGGTTTCAGGACGATCATCCAGGATTGCTTGCAGATCCTTTCATGACTGCCCTTTGGTGATAGCCACCAAAGCTATACGACAACGAAACCCAGATGCTCGTCGCCGCCGGTTACGCGGTGCTGCGCGTCAACTATCGTGGCTCGGGCAACTACGGGCGCGCTTTCCATCAGATCGGCGCACGCGAATGGGGCGGCACACTGCAGGACGATCTCACCGATGTCACGCGTTGGGCCATCGCCCAGGGCATCGCCGATCCGCAGCGCATCTGCATCTACGGCGCGAGTTACGGTGGCTATGCGGCACTGATGGGCGCGGCGAAAGAACCCGACCTCTATCGCTGCGCCGCAGGCTATGTCGGTGTCTACAACATCGAGAAGATGCACCGGGACGACGCCCGTGCGGCGCGCTGGATGCGGAACTGGGCGAACGAATGGCTTGGCGAGCGCGACGGCATGGCCGCGATTTCGCCGACGGCACTGGCGCATCGGATCAAGGTGCCGGTGTTCCTCGCAGCGGGCGGCAAGGATGTGCGTGCGCCGGTGGAGCACACCGAGCAGATGGAAAAAGCGCTGAAGAAAGCCGGCGTACCGGTGGAGAGCCTGTACTTCCCGCACGAGGGGCACGGCTTCTACACCGAACCGCATCAGCGCGAGTTCTACGCGAAACTGCTCGGATTCCTGTCGCGCCATCTCGGCGGCGCGACCGCGAAGTGAAGGCTGCGGTCCAAGGGCCCGTTCAAAATCCCGGGTCCGGAAAAAAGCATGTCATCCCGAACGCGGGCGAAGCCCGAGGAGGGATCTGCTTATAGCGGGTAATGCGATAACAGCAGATCCCTCTACCCGCTCTGCGGGTGTCCGGGGTGACACTGGCTTTATCGGCGCGTGCGACATTTGGAACGATCTCCAAAGTCGGGTCTGCGCTGCGATTCGCAGCGCGTCTGCGTTATTCCGCCTCGACGTCGCGCAGATACGGCTCGACCGTACCTTTCAATTTCATCGTCATCGGCTGGCCGCGCCGGTCGAGGGCCTTGCCGGCGATCACCCGCACCCAGCCTTCGCTGACGCAGTATTCCTCGACGTTGTTGCGATCCACGCCGTTGAAGCGGATGCCGATGCCCCGTTCCAGCAGGTCGGCGTCGTAGAACGGGCTGCGCGGATCGTTGCTGAGGCGGTCGGGAAGCGTATCGATCATGACGGTAGCGCCGGGCTGCGAAAGACGGCCAAGGATACGCAATCGTCCGTCGCGGGCCTACCCGGCGGCCTTCAGGCGGTCGTTTCGTCGCGCCCCAGCGGGTCGGGCAGCGCTTCACCGGCGCCGACGAAGCCCAGCGACACCGAATTCAGGCAATGGCGCTCGCCGGTGGGCGGCGGGCCGTCCGGAAAGACATGGCCAAGGTGGCTGCTGCAGCGCTTGCAGACGATTTCGACCCGGACCATGCCGTAGCTGGCGTCGCGGATGCGGCCGATGTGGGCTTCGTCGTAAGGCGCGAAGAAACTCGGCCAGCCGGTGCCGGAATCGAATTTCGCGTTCGAGCGGAACAGCGGCAGCCCGCAGAAGCGGCAGACGTAGACGCCCTCGCGCTTGTTGTCGAGGAACACGCCGCAGAAGGGCGCTTCGGTGCCGTGCGTCAGCAGCACGCGACGTTCTTCCGGCGACAGCGCAGCGGCCAGGGTCTCGCGCTGGGCGTCGTCGGGTGGCGACAGATCGAAAGCGGACATCGGGTTCTCCAGGGGCCGGGGCGGAATATCGAATGATCGATCAGGAGGCGTCGGCAGCGCCATCGGCCGCGTCGCCCACCGGATCGGAAACGTAACCGCTCCACTGCCGCCGTGCGTTGGCGATGATCGCACGCATGCGCCCGCGATCCTGCTGGCGCGACACCGGCTCGGCGCCCAGGCGCAGCGCCGCTTCGCGCATCGCGCTGTCGATGTCGTAATGCGCGCCGCTGCGCTTGTCCTGGAAGGCGCGTCGCGGCATGCCCAGGCGCGCGGCGAAGGCGTGCAGTTCGTCCAGATCGTCGGCCAGCAGATGCGCCCAGCGCCGCCCGCGCCACTGGAACACTGCGTTGTCGACATACACGGCCATGCGCGACAGTGAAGCATGGCCGCACCACGCGGCGCAAAAGGCGGCGACGGACGGGATTGCGGCTTCGATTCCAGCTTTGATTCCGCAGGCGGCGGCCCCATCATGCCGCGATGAAAACGCCGCCCGCCGCATCCGTCGACCCGCAATCCCCCGAATCTCCCGAACAGATGCCGCTGACCGCGGCCAAAGTGGCCAACGCCCGCAGCGAAAGCCAGATCCTGCGCGAGCTGGTGCCGTATCTGCGCCCGTTCATGACCCGCATCCTGCTCGCCCTGGCGCTGGTGGTCGCCGGCAAGGTCGCCGGCCTCGCGGTGCCGCTGGTACTGAAGAAGCTGGTGGATGCGCTCGACGTCGGTGCGCTCGACAAGGGCGACGCCGCGGCCGTGCTGGTCATGCCGGTGGCGCTGCTGCTGGCTTACGGCGCCTCGCGCGTCGGCATGACGCTGTTCGCGGAAGTGCGCCAGATCGTGTTCGCGCGGGTGATGGCGCGGGTCTCGCGGCGTGTGACGCTGCAGGTGTTCCGCCACCTGCACGCGCTGTCGCTGCGCTTCCATCTGGCCCGCCGCACCGGCGGCGTCGCCCGTGATATCGAGCGCGGCGGTTCCGCGATCTCCGACCTGCTCGACTGGATGATCTACACCATCCTGCCGACCCTGTTCGAGATCGTGCTGGTCACCGCCGTGCTGGTGTGGATGTACGACTGGGGCTTCGCGGCGATCGTCATCGCCACCCTGATCGCCTACATGATCTTCACCTTCATGATCACCGAATGGCGCACGCGCTATTACCGCGCCGCGGTCGAAGCCGACACCCGGGCCAACGAGCGCGCGGTCGATTCGCTGCTGAACTACGAAACGGTGAAGTATTTCGGCAACGAAGAGCACGAGGCCAAACGTTACGACCAGAGCCTGCAGCACCGCGAGGAGGCGCAGGTGATGAGCCGCAAGACCCTCGGTCTTCTGAATCTGGGCCAGGTCACCATCGTCGCGCTCGGCGTCACCGCGATGATGTGGCGCGCCGCCGCCGGCGTGGTCGACGGCACCATGACCATCGGCGGCCTGGTCTTCGTCAACGCGGTGCTGCTGCAACTGTCGGCGCCGCTGAATCTGCTGGGCATGATGTATCGCGAGGTCAAACAGGCCTTCACCAATCTCGAACGCCTCTTCGGCCTGCTCGACGAAAGCATGGACGTGCGCGACCGCGCCGACGCGGTGCCGCTGCGCGCGACCCGGCCGAAGGTGGTGTTCGATCGCGTCCGCTTCGGCTACGACCCGCGCCGCGAGATCCTGCGCGAAGTCGGTTTCGAAGTGCCGCGCGGCGGCACGCTCGCGGTGGTCGGTCATTCCGGTTCCGGAAAATCCACGCTCGGCCGGCTGCTGTACCGCTTCTACGATGTCGACGACGGCAGCATCTCGATCGAAGGCGACGATGGCGCGCTGCGCGACGTGCGCGACTACACCCAGGCCTCGCTGCGCAAGGCGATCGCGATCGTGCCGCAGGATACCGTGCTGTTCAACGACACCATCTACTACAACATTCTCTACGGGCGCCCCGATGCGACGCGGGAAGAGGTCGAGCAGGCCGCGCGCGCCGCGCATATCCACGCATCCATCGTCGGTCTGCCCGACGGCTACGACACCGAGGTCGGCGAGCGCGGATTGAAGCTTTCCGGCGGCGAGAAACAGCGCGTCGCCATCGCCCGCGCATTGCTGAAGAATCCCGCGATCCTGATCTTCGACGAAGCGACTTCGGCGCTGGATTCGAAATCCGAGAAAGCGATCCAGGCCGAACTGGATCGCATCGCGCAGGGGCGCACGACCATCGTCATCGCGCATCGGCTGTCGACAGTGATGAACGCGGACGAGATCCTGGTGATGGATCAGGGCCGGATCGTCGAGCGCGGACGCCACGGCGAACTGCTGGCGCGCGGCGGGCATTACGCGCAGATGTGGACGCTGCAGCAGCAGGAACGTGAGCAAGCGCACACCACAGCCTGAACGCGGATGCGGCGCTTGACGCGCGGCCTGCCCGCTACCAGTATGCGGACATCATGTTTCGCGGGGTCACCAGGATGTGGCGCTCGATCTTCGTATGGATCGCACTGTTGGCGGCGAGCGTTCTCGTCGCCCTGCTGGGCTGGCAGAACCGCGGCCTGCGCGCGGATCGCGACTGGCTGACCGATCGCGCCGCGTACGCGTATCCCGGCATGTATGTGCCGGTGGTCGAAACCACCGCGCTGGACGGCGCCAGGCTCGCGCTCGGCGACCCCGCCGGCGAACGTCAGATCCTCTTCTTCTTCAACCACACCTGCAAATACTGTCGCGCTTCGGCGCCGACGGTGGCCGAGACCGCGCGCGCGATCAGGAAAGAATTCGGCGATCGCGTCGCGGTGATCGGCGTCTGCCAATGCGATTCCGCGCAGGCCGCTGCGTTCGTGCACGCGCATGATTTCGATTTTCCGGTCGCGCTGTTGAATGCGCCGCGCGAACTCATGCTCTATCGCGCGCGCGGCGTGCCGCTGCTGCTCGCGATCGACGGCGAGGGCCGCGTTCGCCATGCGGTGCAGGGCGTTTTCGATACCAGGGAGCAGGTCGACAGTCTTCTCGCCGAGCTGCGACGCAAGGATGCGCCGCCACGGCCACGCACAGGGAGTTGATGATGACGATGACAGGAACGTTCTGGCGCAAGGGTCTGCTGGTCGCGGTGTTCGTGGGCGCGATGGGCTTCGGCGCGATGCAGGCATTTGCCAGCGCCACCGACCGGCCAGGCAGCGAGCAGCGCGGTTACTGCGACGACCTCTGGCCGTGCATGTCCGCCTGCGGCGAGGCCGGCGGCACGTATTACGGGATCATGCCCAACGGTGGTCCGCTGTGCGATTGCTGCGCCTCCGAGTGAGCGCAGGCGTCGCGATGTCCGCGCCACGGAGGGCGCGATCATTCCGCCGCGCATGTCGCCAGGAAGGCGATGTGCAGCGTCAACAAGGAGTGTCGATATGAAGATGCGCAGAGTGTCGTTCCGCTCGCTGATCCTCGGGGCCGCGTTCGTTGCGGCGATGGGGTTCGGCGCGGCCCAGGCCATCGCCACCGAGACCGGCACCGCCGGTACCCAGTACGAAAGCTGCAATGCCTGGGCATGCAGGACCGAATGCCCCGGTTTCGGCGGCAGTCTCGGCCCGGGCGGGCCGGGCAAGCCGTTGCAGTGCTATTGCTGCGGGTGACCGTTCGTTTCGCATGAAAAAAGACGCCGTGCGTGATGCACGGCGTCTTTGGTTGGGGCGGTGCGCGGTAGTGGCGCGTGATGAGCATGGCTTCGATGGTCGATGCGATGCCGTCCGTAGCGAAACTTTTTTGGACTTCGAAGTGCCCGGTCCGCACTTGCGCGGCTTCGCATCCTGCTCCGCCGGCAAGGCCGGGGCATGCATTCATGCATGCCCGCCAGCGGCAGTGCCGCTGGCCCATGTGCGGGCGTTCGGGGCAACCGCGCGGCAGTGCCGCGCGAGCTCCATCATTCCTATTGGCAATCCGATGCCGTCCATGGCGAAACACCTGCGACTTCTGAACGCCCGGCCCGCACATCCTTGTGCGTGCGTTCGCCGACGCGCGCGGCAATGCCGCGCAAACGCGTCGGCTCACCCCTTGATGCACACCACTTGACGCAGGGTGTGCACCACTTCCACCAGATCGCTCTGCGCGGCCATCACCGCGTCGATGTCCTTGTAGGCGGCGGGCGACTCATCGATCACGCCTTCGTCCTTGCGGCATTCCACGTGGGCGGTGGCCTCGCGGTGTTGTTTCAGCGTGATCCGCTGGCGCGCGGCGGTACGACTCATCGTTCGCCCGGCGCCGTGGCTGCAACTGCAGAAGCTGTCCGGGTTGCCCTTGCCGCGCACGATGAAACTCTTCGCGCCCATGCTGCCGGGAATGATGCCCAGCTCGCCCGCACGGGCGCTGACCGCGCCTTTGCGGGTGACCAGCAGCGACTGGCCGAAGTGTTCCTCGCGCTGCACATAGTTGTGGTGACAGTTCACCGCCGTCTTCTCCAGCCGGAACTTCGGCAGGCGGTGGTGCATCTCGTGCAGCACACGGGCCATCATCGCCTCGCGGTTGGCGCGCGCGTAGTCCTGCGCCCACGACACCGCTTCGACGTAGTCTTCGAACAACGGCTCGCCTTCCATGAAGAACGCGAGATCGCGATCGGGCACGTGGAAGCCCAGCACGCGATGCGCCAACTGTTCGCGCGCGCGCTCGATGAAGTAGCTGCCGATCAGGTTGCCGGTACCGCGCGAACCCGAGTGCAGCATCGCCCACACCGCGTCTTCCTCGTCGAGACAGATTTCGATGAAGTGGTTGCCGCCGCCGAGCGTCCCGATCTGCTTGTCGAGCTTGTCGGTGCGGATCCTGCGATGCCTGGCCTTGATAGCGTCCAGCCGTTCGACCAGCCCGGATTGGGCGATGCGCGTCTCGATGCTGTCCGGCAGCTTGCGGTGGTCGCCGCCCCTGCCGTTGCCCACCGGCACGCTGCGTTCGATCGAATTGCGCAACTGCGCCAGCGAGTCGGGCAGATCCTTCGCGCGCAGCGTGGTGCGCACCGCGGCCATGCCGCAGCCGATGTCCACACCGACTGCCGCCGGGATGATCGCGCCGCGGGTCGGGATCACCGAGCCTACGGTCGCGCCCTTGCCCAGATGTACGTCGGGCATCACCGCGACCCACGGCCCGACGAACGGAATCGACGCGATGTTGCGCAACTGCTGGTGCGCTTCGGGTTCGAGCGGCACGCCCCGCACCCAGCCCTTGATCGGCGTGGCGCGCTCGTCGGCGTGCAGAAGTTGGAATGATGTACTCATGTTCGTATCCTGTGCGCCGCAGGAACATCCCGGCGGCGCGTTGATTGAGGTCAGGCGTTGTCGTTGGAGAGTCGGTAGTGCTTCAGTTCGCGTGCGTTGAGCTGACGTTTGCTGCGGGCGTAGAGGTCATGGCGTCCGAACAGCGTGCGATTGCTCGCGACCTTCCTGCTGTCGTCCCAGACAGGGCACTGATCGACAGGAATCCTGCGAAGTGCATCGATCCTCACTTCATCCGCAGTGCCTGCTTCGGACAGTGGTGCGACTTCGATCCGATACCAGACGCCTTCGATCCGATGCAATTGATTGACCGGATCGATCACGCGAAGATCCGGTCGCGCACCGCCGTGGCGTTCCGCATGCGCGATCTGGCGCTGCCTGCGCTGTTTTTTGCGCGTGTCGATGCGGAAGTGGTTGATCAGCAGAATGCCGTGTCGGGGGTGAACGTAATATTTCGCGGACCACGACGAAGACAGGGGTTCGTGTGTGCGCCAACGTCGGCTCGCACGCAATTCGCCATCGATCTCGACCACCCTGATCGCCACGAAATCCTCCCGATGCTGGTGGATGTGCTGCTGTACGGTATTGCGACGGTCGATGCTGGCGCAAAGCTCGGAATACACCTTGTCCCACGGACGACCGACCTGCGATGCGAGGAATCGCTCCAGCGGCCGCAGATTCTCGTTCAGCCATTTGCGGCTGCGATGTCGCCTGCGCAGGCCTTCCTGGCGCGGAGAGTCCTCCAGATCGTCCGGTGCGGGCATTTCGCTCTTGCGGCCGCCGCCGCGACGCGGTCGCTCGACGATCACCTTGTACATGTCTTGGCGCATGATGCGTGTCTCTTCGTTGAAAGCCGTGTGCCGGTGTTGCCGGCCGCACGAATACGTATGGATGTTCCTGGTCGATCCCCGACGGGGAGGCGTGTCGTCGACCCATCTTGCGTGAGCGCACCGACGTCCTGCGAATCTCCGCCGCCACCCGCGTCGAGCATCGCGACGCAGCACTTGCGTGCCTCATGATGGATTCCGCGACTGCGCGTCCGGCGCGGACTGCGATGTCCGGGCGTTCGCGACAGGATGCTTCGGAGCGGATTGCGATGGAGCCGTTCGCATGCCGTAGAACGACAGCGCGAAACCGCTCGCATCACGAAGGATTTGCGTGCGTTTCGATGCAACGATTCGGAAGGAGGATTCAAGAACGCGTGTTTGCGGACGGTATTTGCGGACGCGGAAACGAAAAGCCCCCGGATGGGTATCCGAGGGCGTTCGCGTGCCTCGGAGATCGGGGTGACCGATCTCCGGAAAGGGATCAGCCGTGGTGTGTGCCGTTGTCGCGCCGCATGCGCCGATGGCCGCAATCCTTCGACAGCGCGCATGCGTCCGCATCGCGGCGGAAGCGCGACGTGTCGAACGGGTTGGCGGTGCGGAAGGCGGGTTTCATTGGAGGGCTCGGCTGGAATTCGTGGTGTTCTCGCGGCGATGAAGCGAAGCGCTGCTGCGATGGGCGCGCACGTTACACCCGTCTTTTTTCGATTGCAAACATTTTTTTCACGAATCGACGGGCGGATCGTCGAGTGGATCGACGGTGGCGCAATCGTGCGGCATATGGACGATGCATGCGCAAACGAAAACGGGCGGCCGAAGCCGCCCGCGAATCGCATCGCAGTCGAATGCCCGATCGTTGCCGATCACTTCGGCAGCAGCACCTTGTCGATGACGTGGATCACGCCGTTGCTCTGGTACACGTTGGCGATGGTGACCTTGGCGCTGTTGCCCTTCGCGTCGGTCACGGTGACGTTGTTGCCCATCGCCTTGAACGTCAGCGGCTCGCCCTGCACGGTGGTGTACGTGGCGCTGCCGTTGCCGGCCTTGATCTTCGCGGCGATGGCCTTGCTGTCGATGCGGCCCGGGACCACGTGATAGGTGAGGATGCCGGACAGCGCGGCTTTGTTCTCGGGCTTCAACAGCGTGTCGACGGTGCCGGCCGGCAGCGCAGAGAATGCGGCATTGGTCGGCGCGAATACGGTGAACGGGCCAGCGCTCTTCAGCGTCTCGACCAGGCCGGCGGCTTTCACCGCGGCGACCAGGGTGGTGTGATCCTTCGAGTTCACCGCGTTGTCGACGATGTCCTTGGTCACCAGCATCGGTGCGCCGCCGACCATCGGGTTGTCGCCTGTCATGTTGCCGGCCTGGGCGATGGCTGCGATGGTGAAGGTGGTGGCCAGTGCGGCCGTCAGCAGTTTCATTTTCATGGTGAGTGTCTCTCGTCGTGGGGAAAGGCCGGTCTTCCGCGTCGGGGAGGACGGCACGGAGGTTGCGCGGAAGACCGGAACGAGGAGAGTTACGGGGGCATGCGCGCTGCGGATGCAGCGCCGGGAAAGAGATTCAGGTTGCGGTGCGAAGCGTCGGCGCGAACGCATGGGCGCGCGCCGCGCGCGCGGCATCGCGCCGCACGGAGGCGGCGATGCAGGGCAGCGGAAGGCTTATTTCAGCAGCGGCGCCAGTGCGGGCCAGACGTGATCGCGCAGTTTCGGCTGCGCCGCGGCGGTCGGGTGCAGACGGTCGGCCTGGAAGGCGCGGTCGTCCAGCGCGACCGGTTCGAGCAGGAACGGCAGGAACGCGGTCTTGTGCTGCTGCGAGAGTTCGCGGAACGCGCGTTCGAAGCCCTGGGTGTAATCGGGGCCGTAATTCGGCGGCAGACGCATGCCGATCAGCAGCACCTTCGCATTCGCGGCTTTGGCCGCGGCGATCATCTTCGTCAGGTTGGCCCGGGTCTGCGCCAGCGGCAGTCCGCGCAGGCCGTCGTTGGCGCCGAGTTCGATCACCACCACGGCCGGCTTGTGGCGCTTGAGTTCCGCTGCGATGCGTGCGGCGCCGCCGGCGGTGGTTTCGCCGCTGATGCTGGCGTTGACCACGCGCCAGCCGGGTTTTTCCTTGGCGATCTTCTGCGCGGTCAGCGACACCCAGCCCTGCGCCGCGGTGAGTCCGTACGAGGCCGACAGCGAATCGCCCATCACCAGCACAGCGCGCTGCGCGGCCGGCGTGGCGGCTGTTGCCGCGGTCGTCGTGGGCCTGGGTGCGGGCTGGGCGCCTGCGACGAACGCGAAGCACGCGGCGGCCAGCGCGACGGCGGCGATGAAGGCGCGACGGGGGGAAGTCGTCTTCATGGGAATCCTGTGATCGTGTCGAATGGAACGAGGTGTGGCCGGAAGCGATACAGCGCAAGTGGACGCCGGCTTCGGCCGGGGCGCGGCTTCAGCTTTGGCCGAAGCGCGCCTTCAGCATCGCGTAACAGCTGCGCAGCGCCTGCGCTTCGCCGCCCGCGGGACGGCCCGGACGGTCGCTGTCGTTCCAGCTGTAGACATCCAGATGCGCCCACGGCAGCGCCGACGGCACGAAACGTTCGAGATACAGCGCGGCGGTGATGCAGCCGGCCATGCTCGTCGCGCCGCTGTTGGCGAGATCGGCGATGCCGCTGGTGAGATAGCGGTTGTACGGGCGGTGCAACGGCATCCGCCACAGCGGGTCGACATCGCGGATGCCGGCGGCCAGCCAGTCGTCGGCGAGCGCGTCGTCGTTGCTGAACAGCACCGGCAGATCGGGGCCGAGCGCGATCCGCGCGGCGCCGGTGAGGGTGGCGAAATCGAGGATCAACTGCGGCGACTGCTCGGCAGCGTAGGTCAGCGCGTCGCCCAGGACGATGCGGCCTTCGGCGTCGGTGTTGTCGATTTCGACGCTGATGCCCTTGCGGGTGGCGATGACTTCGCCGGGGCGGTAGGCGTTCGGGCCGATCGCGTTCTCCACCGCCGGCACCAGCAGGGTGATCCGCACCGGCAGTCTGCGCGCCATGATCAGCTCGGCCAGCGCGATCGCATGCGCGGCGCCGCCCATGTCTTTCTTCATGTTGCGCATGCCGGCGGCGGCCTTGATGTCGAGACCGCCGGTGTCGAAGCACACGCCCTTGCCGACGATGGCGACGTGCGGATGCGCAGCGTCGCCCCAGCGCAGCACGATCAGCCGCGGCGCGCGGTGCGAGGCGCGGCCGACCGCGTGGATCGCCGGGAAGTTGTGGGTCAGCAGATCGTCGCCGGCCAGCACGTCGATGTCGGCGCCGTGGGTCCGCGCGATCTCGCGTGCGACCGCTTCCATCTCGTCCGGCCCCATGTGCTCGGTGGGGGTGTTGATCAGGTCGCGGGTGCGCAGGCAGGCCGCGAGCTGCGCGGCGGTGTCGGCGTCGAGGTCGCAGATCAGCCGCGCCGGGGCGCGGGTCGCGTCGCGATAGCGGGTGAAGCGGTAGCTGCCCAGGCCCCAGCCCAGTTGCAGCGCGGCGGTCGCAGCGGTGTCGAGCGGTTCGGCGAGCCGCCAGTCGCCGGCGGGCAGTGCATACGGTGCATGCGCATAGGCGAAGGGATCGTGCGCGTCGCCGATGCCGAGTACCGCGCCGGCCAGGCCGTCGCTGCCGGGCAGCAACGCGTGGCTGCCGGCGGCGGCGGTGAACTGCTGCGCGTTCAGCCAGGCCTGCAGTGTCGGCGATTGCCGCGACGACCAGTCGGCGAACGCGGCTGCGGTCACCGCGTGCAGCGGCAGGGCATCCGACGCATGCGCAGCGTCGGCGGTGGCGATGAGGCCGGGCAGAGCGGTCATATGCGGATCCCGTGGGAAGTCGTGGCGGGGTGCGGCGGATCGGTCGCGGCATTCGCCGCGCCATCGATCATGTCGTCGAGCAGATCGGCCAGTGCGGCCATGTCGGCCACGATCAGGTCGGGCGCGATGTCCTCGTGCGGCCAGTGCGGATGCTGCGCGCGGGCGTCGTCGCGATGCATCCACGCGGTGCGCAAGCCGGCGCGCGCCGCGCCGAGCACGTCCATGTCGATATGGTCGCCGACATGCAGCACTTCGGCCGGCGCGCAGCCGAGGCGTTCGCAGGCGGCCAGGAAAATGCCCGGATCGGGTTTCGCAGCGCCGTGTTCGCGCGCGCCCAGCTGGAACGCGAAATGATGATCCAGACCGATCGCGACCAGATCGGCGTTGCCGTTGCTCAGCGCCGCCACCGGCAGCTTCGCGCTGATCCGCGCCAGCGCATCGATCGCGTCGGGATAACACTCCACCCGGTTGCGCTCGGCGTAGAACACGTCGTAGGCCGGGCCCGCCAGCGCCGGATCTTCGCCGGCCTCGCGAAACGCGTGCTCCAGCGTGAGCCGGCGCAGCGCGCTCATGTCATGCAGCAGATGCGGATGGGCGTCGAACACCCGCTCCCGCAGCGCGCGCATTTCCACGATCGGGAAGCGTTCGGCGGTGCGCGGGCTGTGCAGGCGCAGCCAGTCTTCGAGCACCCGTTCGATCCGCGCGCCGATGGGCGGGAACGGCCAGAGGGTGTCGTCCAGGTCGAGGGTGATGGCGCGGATGGTGAAGTTCACGACGCGAGTCTACCGCGCGCGTTCCGCGACTGCCGCATGCCGTTCGGCGTGGGCAGCCCGGCCTGCCCGGCGGGCGGGATCACTCCAGCAGCCGCGCCCAGGGGCCGAGACCGTCGACCCGTTCCAGCACCACCTTCGTGCACGCCAGCAGCGGTACCGCGAGCAGCAGACCGATGATCCCCCACAGCCAGCCGAACACCATCAGCCCCAGGATCAGCACCAGCGGCGACAGCGCCATGCGCCGGCCCAGCAGGATCGGGGTGACGAACTGGCTTTCGACGGTGTGCAGCAGCAGATAGATGCCGGCGGGCAGCAGCGCTTCCAGCGGCGTATCGAAGTGCACGAACCCCATCAGCAGCATGGCCAGGATGCCGATCAGCGGACCGACGTACGGCGCGAAGTTGAGCAGCGCCGCCAGCGTGCCCCACATCAGCGCTTCCGGTATCGCCAGGCCCAGCCACACCAGCACGCCGGCGAAGGCCAGGCCCAGCAGGGTGTTGATGATGGTGATGGTCAGCACGTAGCGCGACATCTCGCGCTCGATCGACTGCAGGATGTCGACGGTGAGCTTCTTCTGCTGCCGGCCCGGCAGCAGGGCCAGGACCTTGCGTTGCAGATTCGCGCCGTAGACCATGAAGAACAGGGTCAGCAGAACCACCGCCAGCACCGAGGCGATCATCCTCGGGGTCGCGGTGAGCGCGCGGAACGGGTCGTTGACTTCGGTCCTGACCAATCGGACGGCATTGGCGTCCTCGCCGCCGGCGACCCTGGCGATGCTTTCCGCGCCTTTCTTCGCATCCTGCACCGGCTTGACCACCTCGCGCAGTTTGGGCGCGATTTCGCGCAGCTCGCGCGGCACCTCGCGCATCAGTTTGCCCGCGGGTTCCGTCATCAGGCTGCCCAGCAACATCGCGCACGCGAGTCCCGACGACAGCACCGCCAGCGCGCCCAGGAAGCGCGGAATGTGGATCTTTTCCAACGTGCGGATGATCGGATTGCCGATCAGCGCGAAGAACATCGCCAGCAGTACCGGCAGCAACAGTGCCTGGGTCGCCCACAGCGTGTAGGCCACCGCGAGCGTGGCCAGTACGATCGCGGCGGTCGAAGAACGCGGACGCGGCGCTGGCGCTGGTGCGGGCGCCGCGTCGGCGGTGGAAGACTCTCCGCCACCCGCTTGTCCATTATCGATGTCGACGCTATCGGGCATGGTGGCGTCCGCGCGGGAAAGACCGCGAGCTTAATCCTTTGACCGCCGCCCGACGGTCGTCGCCTGCGGCCGATGCGCGGGGCGGGCGAATTGCACGGGCTGCCCCGCGCAGACGGTGCTTATTGCATCTGCAGGTCGCCCTGGCGGCCGTTGCGCCAGATGCGCAGCACCAGCGCGTCCGGACGTTCGCCGAAGCTGGCGCGGAAGCCGCCGAGGTCGCTGAACTGGCCGATGCTGCCGGCCTGGACCACGTCGCCCTTGCGCAGGCCGTTGCGGGCGGCGCGGCTGCCCGCCGTCACCGCGTCGATCAGCACCCCGGACGCGCCCTGGCGGCGCAGCGATTCGGGCAGTTCGGCGAAGCTCGCGCCGGCCAGGCGCGGATCGAGGCTGGCGCCGTCGATCTCGCGCGGCTGTTCGCGCAGGGTCGCGGTGATTTTCAGCGGCTTGCCGTCGCGGCGTACGTCCAGCGAGACCTTCGAATTCACCGGCTGCAGGCCCTGGAAATTGCGCAGCGATGCGCTGTCGTCCACGCGCTGGCCGTTGGCGGCCACGATCACGTCGCCGACCTTCAGCCCGGCGCTCGCCGCGGTCGAATCGGGATGGATCCGGGTGACCACCGCGCCGCGCGCCTGATCGAGGCCGAGTGCGCCCGCGATCCGTGCATCCACGTCCTGGCTGTCGATGCCCAGGGTGCCGCGACGCACGGCGCCGCCGGTCAGCAACTGCTCCATGATGTTGCGGGCGAGGCTGATCGGAATCGCGAAGCCCAGACCGATGTTGCCGGCATGGCTGCCGCGCGGATTGAAGCTGGCGGTGTTGATGCCGATCAGTTCGCCGCGCAGATTGACCAGCGCGCCGCCGGAGTTGCCCGGATTGATCGATGCGTCGGTCTGGATGAAGTTCTGGAAGCCCAGCCCCGGCAGATTGCTGCGCCCGACCGCCGAGACGATGCCCGAGGTCACCGTCTGGCCGACGCCGAACGGATTGCCCACCGCGACCACGAAATCGCCGACCCGCAACTGGTCGGAGTTCGCCAGCGACAGCGCGGTGAGCTTGTCCGCCGGGATCTTCATCAGCGCCACATCGGTATCGGCGTCGGAGCCCAGGAATTCGGCCTTCAGCTCGCGGCCGTCGGCGAGGGTCACCGACACATCGTCCGCGCCTTCGATCACGTGATGATTGGTCAGCACCAGCCCGCGCTGGGCATCCACGATCACCCCCGACCCCAGCGATTCGTTGATCCGCTCCTGACTCATGTCCGGAAACATGCGCCGGAAGATCGGGTCGGCGAACGGACTGACCCGGATCCGCTGCTTGGTGCGCACGCTCACCACCGCCGGCATCACCTGCTGCAGCATCGGCGCCAGCGACGGCAGCGCCTGGCCGTCGGCGGTGGCGGTCGGCAGCGCGACCACCGCCGGCAGCGTCGCCGGTGCGGCCGGCGCGGCCATGACCGGCGGCTGCAGGCCTTCGCGTATCCACGTGGCGGCGAAGCCCCCGAACGCGGCGGCCGCGGTCAGGGCGAGGAGCAGGGAGGTCTTCCGGGTGCGGGAGCGGTCGGTGGGAGCGGTCATGGGCGTCTGGCAGGAGTCGATGGGCGGGTCCGGGCGGGCGCGCCGGGATGGGCTGACGGGCCTTCGGAGCGTGGGCTGAACATCGCGGCGCGGGC
>JAIMKJ010000003.1:0-85792 GCA_020692565.1 Thermomonas sp. | reverse complement strand
AAGTCCCGAAGATCGTGCCGGCGGGCTCTGGAGTCTCCGGGAAGCCGCCTAAACCGGGGGTGAAATCTGGGCCGGACGGGGGGCTGGAATGGGGGCGCAACACGCGTCGAGCCCGGTCGTCCCCGCCGACCGGGGTGCGGGACCGCCTCCGTTGGGCGGACGACACGATTTTCGAGCCGTCAAGCCGTTGACTTGGGCCGTGACGGGGCGTAGCTTGGCCCCCGCAGCGCCACTATATCTTGGGGTATCAGTGGTAAGCAGCCCTACCGATGGTGTTTCACGGACTCATTTGTTCCACGGAAGACAGGGGCTGGACAGCGTCGCCGCATCAGGTAAACAGGAGATAGGCGAGCAAAACCGGGTCGTTAAAGGAGCGTCACAGTCGCGGTTTGACCCGGAACCGCATCACAGAATCCGCTGGCAGCGTGGAGCAGGGGCTCCGCTTCCGGCAATCAGAAAATCAGGTCGCGGCCATGCCGCAGCCGCAACAATTCGAGGAAGAAACATTGATGAGCACTGTGCGTCTTGAAGCGGTCGCGAAAGCGGGCGCCGCTGCCGAAATTCCGATGCAGCCGGCGTCGTGGGATATCTGGGACAAGAAATACCGGCTCAAGACCAAGCAGGGCGAAGACGTCGATGCCGACATCGACGGCACCTACCAGCGCGTCGCCCGCGCGCTGTCCGACGCCGAGCCCAACGGCGAGAAGCAGAAGTACTGGTACGAACGCTTCCTCTGGGCGCTGCGCCGCGGTGCCATTCCCGCCGGCCGCATCACCTCGAACGCGGGCGCGCTGGAACACAAGCCGGCCACGTCCACCATCAACTGCACCGTGTCGGGCACCATCACCGACTCGATGGACGGCATCCTCGAGAAGGTCCACGAAGCCGGCCTCACCCTGAAGGCGGGCTGCGGCATCGGCTACGAATTCAGCACCCTGCGTCCGCGCGGCGCGTTCGTCGCCGGCGCCGGCGCCTATACCTCCGGCCCGATGTCGTTCATGGATATCTACGACAAGATGTGCTTCACCGTGTCCTCGGCCGGCGGCCGTCGCGGCGCGCAGATGGGCACCTTCGACGTCGCCCATCCGGACGTGCGCGACTTCATCCGCGCCAAGCGCGAGGACGGGCGCCTGCGCCAGTTCAACCTGTCGCTGCTGATCACCGACGGCTTCATGCAGGCGGTCGAGACCGACGCCGACTGGCCGCTGGTGTTCCCGATCAACGAGAAGGAAGTCGGCGACCTCGACGTGAACAACGCCGAGCAGGTGGTCTGGCGCGAATGGCCCACCCACGCCAACTACATCAGCCGCGACGACGGCCTGGTGGCCTGCAAGATCTACGGGCACATCCGCGCCCGGCATCTGTGGGACATGATCATGGTCTCCACCTACGACTTCGCCGAGCCGGGCTTCATCCTGATCGACAAAGTCAACGAGATGAACAACAACTGGTGGTGCGAGAGCATCCGCGCCACCAACCCCTGCGGCGAGCAGCCGCTGCCGCCGTACGGCGCCTGCCTGCTGGGTTCGGTCAACCTCACCAACTTCGTGCGCAACGCCTTCACCGACCAGGCCACGTTCGACTGGGAGGAATACAAGGAAGTGGTGCGCGTGTTCACCCGCATGCTCGACAACGTGGTCGAAGTGAACGGCCTGCCGCTGGAACAGCAGCGCGCCGAGATCCTGCGCAAGCGCCGCCATGGCATGGGCTTCCTCGGCCTGGGCAGCACCATGACCATGCTGGGCATGAAGTACGGCAGCGCCCCGTCGCTGGAGTTCACCGACCGCATCGCCCGCGACATGGCCGTCGCCGGCTGGGAAGTCGCCCTGCAGCTCGCCCGCGAAAAGGGCGCCGCCCCGATCATGGAAGAGCGCTTCGTCGTCACCGCCGAGATGCTGCGCAAGCGTCCGGAAATGGCGAAGGACGGCTGGACGCTGGGCCAGGAGATTCCCGGCAAGGTGCTGCACGCCAAATACAGCCGCTACATGCAGCGCATCGCCGCGGTCGCCCCCGAGCTGGTGGACGAACTCGCCGAGGTCGGCGCGCGCTTCACCCACCACAGCTCGATCGCGCCCACCGGCACCATCAGCCTGTCGCTGGCCAACAACGCCTCCAACGGCATCGAGCCCTCGTTCGCGCACCACTACAGCCGCAACATCATCCGCGAAGGCAAGAAGTCCAAGGAAAAGGTCGACGTCTTCAGCTTCGAGCTGCTGGCCTACCGCGAACTGATCAACGCCAAGGCGATGCCCTTCAGCGAAGACCCGGCCGCCAAACTGCCCGACTACTTCATCGCCGCCGACGACGTCAGCCCCAAGGAACACGTCGACGTCCAGGCCGCCGCCCAGCGCTGGGTCGACAGCTCCATCTCCAAGACCGCCAACGTTCCCACCGACTACCCGTACGAGGACTTCAAGGACATCTACCGCTACGCCTACGAACAGGGCCTCAAGGGCTGCACCACCTTCCGCTTCAACCCCGCCGCCTTCCAGGGCGTGCTGGTGAAGGAAGCCGACCTCGAAAGCACGCTCTACCGCTTCGAGCTGGAAGACGGCAGCTTCATCGAGGTCAAGGGCAACGAAGAGATCGAGTACGACGGCGAAATGCACACCGCCGCAAACCTCTTCGACGCCCTGAAAGAAGGCTACTACGGCAAGTTCTGACTTCGCTCTGCTCCCTGCCTTCCGCATAGCGAAGGGAGGGGTCGGGGAGGGTCGAACAGCCCCTGAAACCTCCCCGCATTTTTCACCGCATCACCACGGATCGCGCTACATTCCGCACACGGGCAACCGCCCGTGGATGCACGATGATCCGACCCCTGTAGATCCCCTGACGAGGAACCACCATGAGCAATGGCAATGTGATCACGGAAGCGATTTCCGACGCCGCCGAAGCGGTGGCCGACAAAGCGAAGGAAGTGGGCGATGCGGTCGCCAACACCAAAGCCGGCAAGGCCGTGGGTAAAGCAGTGAAAAAAGCGAAGAAGACCGCCAGCAAGGCCCGCAAGGCCGCCGGCAAGGCCGTCGACGACGCCAAGGCCAAAGCCGCTTCCGCCGTGGAAACGGTGAAGGCCAAGGTCTCCAGCGCCAAGAAGACCGCGAAGAAGACCGCCAAAAAGGCAGCGAAGAAAGTCGCCGCCAAAAAAACCGCAGCCAAGAAAGCGGTGAAGAAGGTCGCGAAGAAGGCCGCCGCCAAGAAGGCCGCAACGAAGAAGGCGCCAGCGAAGAAAACCGCCCGGAAAGCCGCCGCCAAAAAGGCGCCCGCCCGGAAAGCGTCGGCCAAGAAAGCGGTGAAGAAAGCCGCCAGGAAGGCCGCGCCCAAAAAAGCGGCAAAGAAAGCTGCACCGAAGAAAGCCGCGAAGAAAGCCGCCAAGAAGAAGTAAGCCCAAGAAACAAACCGTTCCTCCTCCCTCCCTTTCGCGCAGCGAAGGGGAGGGCCGGGGAGGGGTAAAGCTCCAGCCGCCCGCCCGAACACCAACACCGCATCCGGAATACGCTCAATGGCCGTCAAGATCGACAAGAAAATCAAGGGTTACGCCGTCGTCAAGCCCGAAGACAAGGTCGCCGCCGGCGCCGCCGTCCCGCGCGAAACCGTCGAGGCCGAAACCGCGCTGCCCGTCGCCGACGTCATCCAGATGCACGAGCGCATCGAGCGCCCCGAAGTGCTGATCGGCAGCACCTACAAGATCAAATCCCCGCTGGTCGAACACGCCATGTACGTGACGATCAACGACATCGTGCTCAACGCCGGCAACGAGCACGAACAGCGCCGCCCCTTCGAGATCTTCATCAACTCCAAGTCGATGGAACACTTCCAGTGGATCGTCGCCCTCACCCGCATCATGTCCGCCGTATTCCGCAAGGGCGGCGACGTGACCTTCCTGGTCGAGGAAATGAAGGCCGTGTTCGACCCCAAGGGCGGCTACTTCAAGGCCGGCGGCGTCTACATGCCCTCGCTGGTCGCCGAACTGGGCATGATCGTCGAAGACCACCTCAAGACCATCGGCCTGATGCACGACCCGGACATGAGCGACGCGCAGCGCGCGCTGATCGCGGAAAAGCGCCGGGCGTATGAAGAGAATCGCGCAAAAAAAAAGTCTGATGTAGCGGGCGTCGCGGTTGCGGCGGTGGCGCGGGAGGAAGATATCGAAGTCACCGGCGAAGGCGTGAGTTTTCCGCCTTCGGCGACGATGTGTCACAAGTGCAGCACGAAGGCCATCGTGATCATGGATGGGTGTGCTACTTGTTTGAATTGTGGGTATTCGAAGTGTGGGTGAGCTCGGCGAAGTGTTAATTTTAGGACAAGGCGAATTGTCTTTAAGCAATACTCAAATTGACCGTATCGGACAGAAGCTTCGTAACGGGCGTATTGATGCGCAATGCTTGCGTGACTTGGAAGTCTTTCGAGCGCTCTATACTCCGGCTTATCAACATGTTGAGCATACATTAGTCCATAGACTGGGACTCTCAATTACGGGGCGTCCTTCAAAATCGACAGTAGCAATTGTCGAGAAGCTTAAGCGCGAAACAATTCGGCTGAATCAAATTCAAGATATTGCCGGATGTAGAGTGTTGGTTCCTAGTCTGGCACATCAAGATCATTTGGTTGGGTCGTTGACCATATTATTAAATGATGCCCAGTTGGATATTGACGACAAAAGAAATACGCCAACTAATGGCTATCGTGCCGTGCATGTAATTGCAAAAAAATTCGGTAGGCCTGTTGAAATACAGATAAGAACGACTCTTCAACATGCTTGGGCTGAGATTTCGGAGAAGGTTGCTGACGCTCACGGCCACTCAATCAAGTATGGCGTTGGTGATGCAGACGCAATTTTATTTTTATCAAAGCTATCTGCTATTACGAGCGACCTAGATACGACTAGGCATTTGCAAGCTGCTGCGGCTGCTCAAAAGTCTAGAGAAGGAAAGAGCAAGGCTTTAATGATGGAGATAAAAAAGCTCAATGAAAAAGAGCGCTATGAAATGCGTCAGGTTCACGCAATTTTTGCTGGCCGATACTGAGGTGGTGCGATGATTTTTTTGGTTCACTATGATCGCAGCGAAGGAAAACTGATTTCATTGATTTCATTTGATGACAATCAGAGAAACGATGCCTCAGAAGCAAAGCTGGACCTTGAGATTTCACTGCTTGACTCGGAGTCATCAGTAGAAGTCGTTCTTTTAGAGGCGAGTACAGAGGATCATTTAAGAAAAACGCATCGTCGATATTTTGAAACTCTGAATGGATTGAAAGGGCAAGATAAAAAGAGCACGTAACGCGTAAGGTCGACTCGTAGGGTGGTGGTGAGCGCAGCGAACCCCACTCTGCACCGCAAGCAAACCCGCACATGCATCCGCTTGATGCTTGGTTTTATCACGATCGGCGAGGCGGTGGGCCAGGGGCCCACCCTACGATCACTACAAGGCATCAAGCAGACGACGACACACGAAAAAGGAGATTTCCGATGTATCCGATCCGCCGAGCAGGCATGATATTCGCTGGCCTTTTCGCCGTCGCCACGACGGCATGTGCCGACAATTCGCAGGACATCAAGACCTGCATCATGTATCCGGAAGACGTGAAGGCGGCGATCGCCGCATGCACGCGATTGATCGACGATCCGCCGATGATGGATACGACGCGCCATGGCTGGTTCGCGTCTCGCGGCAACCACAAGCGCAAAGCAGGCGACCAGAAAGGCGCGATGGCCGACTTCGACGAGGCCATCCGCCTGAAGCCGAACGATCCGCAGCTGTACGAAATGCGCGCCGAGTTCCACGCCGAACTCGGTCATGCGGACAAAGCCAAAGCGGACGCGAAGAAGGCAGAGCGATTGCGTGCGAAGAAGTAGTAACGCGTAAGGTCGACTCGTAGGGTGGCGGTGAGCGCAGCGAACCCCACCCATCGCCGTAACAGACACGACGACGTTCAAGAAAACCCAAATACGGCCGCCAAAGCGCGGCCGTTCCGCTTTGTTCGCGGCGCGGCGGACGGGGCGCATGGGTGGGGTTCGCTACGCTCACCGCCACCCGACGGGGTCACTCGCAAGGCGGGTGAAACCCGGCATGGCGAATCGGTCGTGCCGCGGGTTGCGACGAATCATGGGGCTGCGTGATCTGGTTGTATGCGGCACCCGATTTGCAGAAGACGGGCAAGCTCTAAGAGCGGGTAAGCGTAGCGCAACCCCACCGGGAACAACGCCGCAAACCTCGTCATCTCATGCGAGATGGCCTGTCGCTCAAGCAATGGCCAATTTTGCTGGATGTGCGGTTGCGGCTACGGCGGGATGGCGGGGTTGCGCTGCGCTTACCCCATCATCCGCCCTTCGCTGCTGGTGTGGATGCGTCATTCTCCTGCTCCTGGCGCGGTATGATCGGCGCCGAGCGGACATGCGCCCGTCTATCGAGAAACCGATGCCAATGCCTGAAATGGAGACCTGCCCCAAGTGTTCGGCGAAGTTCGCCGCGCGTGAAGCCTTGGTCTCCTCGGGCGTGCCGTTGGGTTTCAATGTCTTCACCCTTTCGAATGTTTCGGTCGCGGTTCGCTGTCCCGGCTGCCGGCATGTATTCCCTTCGCGAACGATCCGGTTCTTCGGATTCCTTTCGCCCAATGGTCTTCGCTGGGTGCTGTTCTGCCTGCTCGCGATCTGCCTCGTATTGCTCCTGGGCTCGCGCACAAGTACGTAACGCGTAGGGTGGCGGTGAGCGCAGCGAACCCTGCCCATGCGGCGCATCAGACAAGACGACGTTCACGCCCCCGCAATGGCCGCCAAAACGCGGCCGTTGCGCTTTGTTGGCGGCGCGGCGGACGAGGGCGCATGGGTGGGGTTCGCTGCGCTCACCGCCACCCTACGAAGAACGGGGTCGATTGGGTTGGGTCGGGATGGTCTGATGGGGTGGTGCGGGGTTGTCTGATGGTGGGGGCGATGCGGGGTCGGCATGCTTGCGGCATGTCCGAATATCGTCGCTGGTGGGTGCCGGGTGGCACGTATTTTTTCACGGTCAATCTAGCGGACCGCTCCCAACGGTTGCTGGTCGAGCGGTTCGATGCGCTGTGCGAGGTGGCATGCGCGGTGCGTCATGCGCGTTCTTTCGAGATGGTGGTGCGCTGCTTAAGAAGGCTGGAGACTTTTCGCGATTTATATGCTGATGCTTACAAGTATGTTGAACACATGCTTGTCGACCAGATTGGCTACAAAATTACAGGCCATACCTACCCGGATTGCTCGCTCTCGAAAAGTCGCGCTAAATAGCCCATCACGATACCGGCGACGAGACCGATGGCTCCGCAGGTCAACCCCATGGGCCTATTTGTCATGAAGCCGACGTTTTTCACATGGATTGGCAAGCCGAACAGCCCAGTAAAAAACAGCATCGCAGCCGACATGGCAATGAGAAATATGCCGCCCGCTCGCCACGACTGGGTGGGAATGCCCTTGCTTCGGCAATAGGCATACGCGATGCCCAACGGCAGCAGAAACTGGGTAGCGAGGAATAGGATCAGGTTGCTGCTGTCGTTCATCGTCGTCTGCTTCTGTGTGGATCCGACCGGAATATTGCATCTGCCTGACATGCCGGGTGATCTGTCACGCAGATATGGGAAATTAAAACGCCATTTCCATGCAGTCTGCCGGGTAGGCCGAGGTTGTGCAATCGCCGCTTTCGGGCGCGGATCGGGCCTTCGTGGGAGGGGCGTGGGGACTAAAAGGGGAAGCGGAAAAGGTGTCAGGGACGAATGGCGCTGGCTCGTCGCCGCGTCGAAGCGGCGGCCGCCGGCAGGCGTGCGGCCATTGCCGGGACGATTGGACACCTCACCGCCACCCTACGAAGACCGGAGTCGATTGGGTCGGGTCGGGATTGTCCGATGGGGTGGTGCGGGGTTGTCTGATGGTGGGGACGATGCGGGGTCGGCATGCTTGCGGCATGTCCGAATATCGTCGCTGGTGGGTGCCGGGTGGCACGTATTTTTTCACGGTCAATCTAGCGGACCGCTCCCAGCGGTTGCTGGTTGAGCGGTTCGATGCGCTGTGCGAGGTGGCATGCGCGGTGCGTCATGCGCATTCTTTCGAGATGGTGGCGTGGGTGGTGATGCCGAATCACCTGCATGCGATCTGGACACTGCCGGCCGGCGATCAGGACTTCGCGCGACGCTGGATGCTGATCAAGCAATCGTTCTCGCGCAGCGTGCCGGCCGGCGAGCGGGTATCGGCATCGCGTCGTCGCACGGGTGAACGCGGCATCTGGCAACGCCGCTACTGGGAACACCTGGTCCGCGACGAACGCGATCTGCAGAATCACATCGACTACATCCACTTCAATCCGGTCAAGCACGGCTGGGCGCAGCGGCCGGGCGACTGGCCGCAGTCTTCATTCCACCGGTTTGTTCTTGATGGCGTCTTGCCTGCGGATTGGAGCGGCTCAACGGAGCCGCGGCGATGACGCAGCGGCTCCGGCCTCACGGCGCGCGCAAGGATCGCTGGTTACTGCGACGCGTCGATCGCGGCCTGCGTGAACGCCGGATACCCCGCCGGCCGATACGTGTTGAGATTGCCGAGGAAGTTGCTGTCCTTCATCGGGATGGTGGCCGAACCGTAATTGAAGGTATTCAGGCGACTGCGCATCGCCGCGTTGTCGAGGCTGGCGCCGCGCAGCGTGTTCCAGCTGGTGAGCGCGGGCAGCACGAACTGACCGTACGGGTTTTCGGCGACTTCGTTTGCCGACGCGAAGCGCAGCGCGTGCGTGCCCAGGCCGTCCTTGTGATAGACGATCTTCACATGGCCGTTCTGCATCGGCAGCGATGCCGCCGCGGCGTTGAACAGCTTGCCGTGCGCACTGTAGCCCGCGTGCGTGACCACGCCGTCGCGCGTCCAGACCGCCGCATGTTCCCAATCGTGACGATGCCCGCCGCCGAAGACGCTGATCTGGTCCTTGAGCATGTACAACGCGAAGAAATGCCCGCAATAGCGACTGCCGGCGCTGTCGATGCAGGCATAGCGATGCAGGGTGTTGCTGTAGTTCATGAAATCGACCCGGCGGCAGCCGCCGGTGATGCTGCCCGATGGGTTCAGGCCGCCGTTCTGCTCCCCGTAGCGGCTGATGCCCGCGCTGGGCAGGCAACCGTCGCCATCGAAATCGAAGACCGGGTGAATCGCGGCGACGCTGACGTTGGCAGGCAGTGCCTGATCCAGACGCGGATAATCGGCGGCAAGCGCCTGAAGCGAACAGGTGGCGAGCGATCCGATGATCAGCGCGCGATGGTGATGTCGCATGTGAATCCTCCTTGATGGTGTCGATGCGGTGAAACCGATGGCTGACTGCCGGTGCGGATGGTAGCAGCGGGTTGGGGCGTCGCGTCGTGTCTCGTTTTTCGCAATGCCGATGGCGGCGGCACGCGATGGCGCATGACGTCTTCGGCTCATGCGCCCAACAATCAGATCGGGGGATCGAAACGCTCGCTGGCATCCATGCGGATATTGCGCAGGTGCGCCGTTTCGAGGTGCGCGGCATAGCGAGGCTCGGCGAAATAGCCGATCAGGATCGAGCGCCGACGCGCGCCGGTCCGGTTGAGGCTGCCCGCGTGCAACAGATCGGCATCGAAGACGAAGATGTCGCCTGCACTGCCCGCGAGCTGCACGGACCGGGATTCGTCGATGCCATCGAAGGACGATGCCTCCGACGCAGGGCGATGCGTGCCGGGGGCCAGACGCGTCGCGCCGTTGCCGGGCCCATAGTCGTCGAAAAAAGCCAGTGCGTTCACGGTATCGCCAGGCCGGTGCGCGGACAGATCGCGGTGCAGGCCCTGATGACCGCCGCCCGCCAGGGGTTCGCGGCCCTCCACCTGCGCCAGGAAGAAGCGCTCGCCGATCAACGCGCCCGCCGCGGCCAGCAGCGGCGGCAGCCGGCAGACCGCCTGCACCTTCGGATCGAGATCCAACTGCGAATGGCGCCAGTCCGCGCCGCGCGGTACGGGCCACTGCTCCGAGGGTTTGACGCCCGTATCGAACGCATCGCGCAGATCGTCCAGCCAGTCCGGCGGAATCGCGCCGCGAAGCAGGGCGTAACCGTCTCGATGGAGCTGGTCGCGATCGATCACGGTGTTGTCGGGTCCGTCGAGGGCAGGACGATAGTGTCGTCGGGCCTCCGCGGGAAATACAGCCCGGGGATGGGCGTGTGTCCGCCCGGGGCGCTATCCCCGCTTCGCGCCGCGCAGGAACCGCACCAGCGCAGACTCCCATTGCCGCGCGCCGCGCGCCGAGGCCGCCGCGCGCGCCAGGCGGCCGTCCTGCCATCCGGGAAACAATGCGGGATCGATGTAGGCCTTGCGGCTGACCGCGGGCGTGTTGCGCAGCATCGCCGCGACCTCGCGGATCGCGTCGTTGCGGATCGTCGCCAGCGCGCGCTCCGATGCGTCTTCCGGTGCGGGGGCCGCGGCCAGGTGCTGGAAGGCTTTCATGGTGCCGCCCCAGGTGCGGAATTCCTTGGCGGTGAACGGCGCGCCCATCGCGCTCGCCAGATAGCCGTTCACCGCGCCCGACTCGACGGGGCGTATGCGGCCGTCGTCGCCGCGATACTGGAACAGGTGCTGCCCGGGCAGGTTCTGGCAGGCGCGCACCAATCGGACCATGCGCGGGTCGTCCAGCAGCAGGTCGTGGCGCAGGCCGCCCTTGCCCTTGAAGCTCAGACGCGCCTTGCCGGTGCCGGAGAAGCGCGCGTGGCGGTCGCGCAGCGTGGTCAGGCCGAAGGAGCCGTTGCTGCGCTGGTAGGCGTCGTTGCCGACGCGGATGAAGGTGTCCATCAGCAGCGACACCACGATCGCCAGCACTTTGTCCGCGGGCAGGCCGGGCAGGCGCAGGTCCGCGCGCAGGCGCCGGCGCAGCCGCGGCAAGGCGCGGCCGAAGTCGATCAGATGCGCGAATTTGTCGGCATCGCGCGTGGATCGCCAGTCGGGGTGATAGCGGTACTGCTTGCGCCCGCGCGCGTCGCGGCCGGTGGCCTGGAGGTGCCCGCGCGCATCGCGGCAGATCCAGACATCGGTGTATGCCGGCGGGATCGCCAAGCGGCGGATGCGCTGCAGCACGGCCGGCTGCGATACGCGCCGGCCCGTGGTCGACAGATACGTGAAGCCCTTGCCCGCGCGCTTGCGACGGATGCCGGGTTCGCTGTCGTTGACGTAGCGCAATCCGGCCGTGCGCGCGCTGCGCTTGCCGGTATCCGGCGACGCATCCGTTGGCTTGCGCTCGTGGATTGGCATGCGGCCGCACCGGGCGTGACGTGAGCGAAGACGCTAGCACGCACATCGCGCCCGCCGCGGCCCGCGGGTGAACCGTGGGAGAACAGGGCAATGCGCAATGCGCATCCGCGCCCATGCACGATCGCGCCATGCGATGCCGGCATCGCATGGCGTCCGAAATCCGCCGCCATGCATCGACGAAGCCCGGGAATCGAAAATCCATCGTGAAAAAAGCAGTATCCGGGGCGCAACCCATCGCGGGAACGACCGCGTCGCGCAACGTCGCCCGCAGCGCATCCGGGCGCGTGCCGGATTCGCGAAATGGAAAACGCACGATGTGCGGTTTCCAACAAGCTGTAGATGGCTCCCGGCTGAATGCTGTTGTTGAGATGGGTCGGATCCCGCTTCATGATGTTGAAGCGAAAGTCGGCTACGGCATCTCGCTCGCCATTCGCCGCAGAGGTCGCCATCGCCGAACCTGCGGCGCCGACCGCACCATCATCCCCGGATCATTCCCCGGGATATGGATCCACCTGACCGAATCGCCGGGGGTGCACGATGCAAACAAAGCCCAGACGTGCATTCAACGCGCGCGGCGTCGCTCTCGCGGCGCGTCATCGCGTTCGTCGCAGTGATCGCGTTGGGGGATGCCATGCGTGATTCGTCCCTCCAACCGAAAAGGCTCTGGGCCGAACTCGCGACCGTGGGCGTGCTGGTGGGGCTGACGGCATGGGCCTCGCTGGCCCTGGCCCGGGGCCCCGGCGGGCTGGTGGCGATCTGGATAGGCAACGGCCTGCTGACCGGTTGGCTGTCGTCGCGGCCGACGGCCCTGTGGTGGCGCTATGTCGTGGTGGGGTTCGCCGCCGATCTTGCCGCGCATCTGTTCTCCGGCTTCGCGCTCTTCCATGCCGGGGCGATCAGTCTCAGCAATCTTGCCGAAGTGCTGATCGTCGCCGGCGTCGTGCGGCATTGGGTGCCGGACATCAGCGACCCCAAGCGCTGGCTGACGCTGGGGGGCTTCGCCACGTCCAGCACGCTGGTGGCGTGCCTGGTGTCCGGCCTCCTGCCCGCCTGGATCGCCGCGCGGCATTCCGGCGCCTATTTCCAGCCGCTGCTGAGCTGGTACGCCGCCCACGTCGTGGGCATGGTCACCATGGCCACGTTCACGCTGGTGCTGCTGCGGGAGCGCATCGGGGTGTTCTTCTCCGGCGCCAGGCGGCGCTGGAGTTTCGCGGCCTGCCTGCTGTTGCTGTGCGTGGTAGCCGTCGCGGTGTTCCTGTCCGAGTATCCGGTGATGTTCATGGCGTATCCGCCACTGTTGCTGCTGGCCTTCCGGCATCGTTTCCTGGGGGTGGGCGCCGGGATCGTGTCGCTGGCGTTGATCGGGTCGATCGCCACCGCGCTGGGTTACGGGCCGATCTGGCTGCCGCCCGACATCGGGCTGTTCGGCCGCATCGCGCTGCTGCAGTTGTACGTGGCGGGCGGTTGCCTGATAACGATACCGGTCGCGCTGGCCGTGGCCGAACGCCGCCGGCTGACCGCGCGTATCCGGCAAAGCGAGCATCGCTACCGGCTGTTGGCGGATTACAGCCACGACATCATCCTGCACATGCGCGCCGATGGAGAGCGGCTCTATATCTCGCCGTCGGCCAAGGACATCCTGGGCTGGGAACCGGGCGAGCTGCTCGGGCGGGACTGGGGGTACCTGCATGCCGAGGACCGCGGGCAACTCGCCGAACAATTGGGCGATGTCATCAACGCGCAAGCGCTCCGGACCTCGGTCTATCGCTTTCGCCACAAGGCGGGGCATTACGTCTGGCTGGAAGCGGCGGCCCGCCCGATCCTGCGAGAAGAGGAACCGGGGCAGGTCGACATCATCGTCGTTGGCCGGGACGTGACGCGTCGCATCGAGGCCGAACGCGCCCTGGAAGAAAGTCGCCGGGAACTGGAGCGCCTGGCCCGTACCGACCCTCTGACCGGGGTGGCCAATCGACGCTATTTCCAGGAGCGGCTCGACCAGGCGCTGTCCCGCCTGGCGCGGCGCGACGCATCGCCATTGGCGTTGCTCTATCTCGATGTGGACGACTTCAAGCAGATCAACGACCGACATGGGCATGGGATCGGAGACCTGGTGTTGCGCATCTTCGCGCAGCAGCTCCAGGACCATGTGCGTGCGACCGACCTGGTCGCCCGTTTCGGAGGCGACGAGTTCGCCGTGCTGCTGGAAGACACCCGCGCCGTCGAGGTTGCCGAGGTCGTCGCGCGGAAACTGGTGACGACGATCGGTGGCCTGGTCATCCCCGGCCTGCCGCAGGGTGTCACCACCAGTCTGGGAGGCGCTTATGCGCGCCAGCCGGTCGATGCCGCCGCATTGCTGGCGGTGGCCGACGCTGCGCTGTACGAAGCCAAGCAGGCGGGCCGGAACACCTACCGGCTTCGATCCGCGGACCGGGCCGGCCCTGCGTCGGCGATCGCTTGAATACCTTGCGCACCCGCAACCGCAGCGTCGGCCGCGAATATCGGTCTTTCCGCGCCGCGCCTTGCGGAATGACCGGAACACCCATGAAGCGCCTCGAAAGCGCCAGGATGCTTGTGCATGTGCGATGCAGGCGTCTATGGTCGTTCGACGGATGCATCGAGGTAAGGGAAATATCGACATGCAAATGACCATGCCCGCGGTAACCGGTACACCGGATCGTCCCATCGCCGTCGTCCGCGCGGTGGCCATCCTGCTGGGATTGCTGATCACGTTCGGCCTGCTGGCGGCGGCGATGCTGGATCGCAAGTCGCGCATCGACGCGGCGAAGCGGCAGAGCATGGCGGTCGCCACGGGCGTGGATCGCCTGATGCATTTCGAGATCCGCAACCTGGAGCGCGCGCTGCGCGGTATGGCCGAAGACGTGGATGCCTATGCGGCATCGCCGGCCGACAGCCGCTGGGACCCCTCCGCCGCGATCCGCGGCGTCCTGTCCCGCCAGGGCGAACTGCAGGGCATCGCCCTGTTCGATGCCGCAGGCCAGCCCCTGTACGACGGCGGCATGCGTGCGCCGGGCGCGCCGACGGCCTTTCCCGGCGGCATGTTCGGCGGTGCGACGCTGCAGGACATGGCGAGCGGCACAGCGGGCGGCGTGAAGGTCGGGAACCTCCAGCAGAGCGGTCGCGGCGAGCCGGTGGTGCCCTTGGCCCTGCGCACGCTGGACGGCAACTGGCTGGTGGCGCGGCTGCGCACCACCGAACTGCAGCGGATGCTGGAAGGGCTGGACATCGGTGGATCCGGCAGCGTGACGATCCTGGATATGGGCGGGGTGATCCTGGCCCGGCAGGGGCCCGGAGCGACGCAGACCGGCAAGACCGTGTCTTTGCCGGACGAGCTGACCCTGGGGTCCACCCTCCAGCGCGAGATCACCAGCGAACTGGACCGCGTGATCCGTTTCGCCAGCTACAGCGCGGCGAGCGACTATCCCTTCGTCGTGGCCGCCGGACTGGCGCGCGTCGACGCGCTGGCGCCGTGGCGCAACTACGCGGTCACCGCCGCGTCCGCGGTGGTGCTGTACTGGCTCGGCATGCTCTACCTGATGCGGCGCATGACGGCCGCCGAGGCGGCGCGCCGGAAAACCCACGACGAACTGGCGCGGCACGCAGGCTGGCTGGTGCGGGCGCAGCAGGCCTCGCGCGCCGGCGTCTGGGAGATGGACGAAGGCGGAACGCAGGTGCATGCCTCTGCGGAAGCGGCCGAGTTGTTCGGATTCCCCCGTGTCGCCGGCCTGCTGCCGGTGGAGGAATTCTTCCAGCGCATGCACGACGACGACCGCGAGCGCGTGCGTCTCGAATTCCAGTGGGCGAACGAGCGCCGCGCCCCGTTCCAGTCCGAGTACAGGATCCGGTTGCCCGACGGCGGGGAACGCTGGATCAACGCACGCGGCGCGCTGGTGGTCGACGGCGAGGGCCGCTCGCAGATGACCGGCACGATCGTGGACGTGAGCGAGCGCCGCGCCGCGCTGGCGCGGCTGGAGCAGGCCGAACTGCAGTTCCGCGAGCTGTTCGACCTCAATCCGCTGCCCTTCTGGGTCTTCGATGTCGAGACGCTCGCTTTCCTGGCCGTGAACGCCGCCGCGATCCGCAGCTACGGCTATCTGCGGGAGGAGTTCCTCGAGATGACCATCCTGCAGATCCGGCCCCGCGACGCCGAACAGGCGGTGCGCGCGTCGGTGGAGACGGTGGTGGCGGAATCGGTGGAGAGTCGCGACTCGTCGCAGCTGTGGATCCACGAGACCCGCTACGGCACCCGCCTGCACGTGCGCATCCACAGCAGCAGCATCCGCTTCGACGGTCGGCCTGCGCGGCTGGTGCTGGCCGAGGACGTGAGCGAGCGCGTGGCCTACGAGCAGGACCTGGCGTGGCGCGCCTCGCACGACGAGGACACCGGGCTGCTCAAGCTGCGGCCGCTGCTGGAACGGCTCGATGCGGCGCCGGCCGCGGAGGGGAGTGCGGGCTACGCGGTCGCCTACGTCCAGTTGCGCGACCTGGAACTGCTCTCGCCCACGCTGGGCCAGCGCACCGGCGACGCCATCATGCGCGAGATCGCGCGGCGCCTGGCCGAGATCGGCGGCGCCTATGGACAGGTCGGCTATGTGCCGGGGGGCGGCTTCGTGGTTGCGGCGCTGGATGGCCGGCGCGTCCAGGCGATGGTGGCCAGCCTGATGGCGGCCATCGCCGAACCGGTGGACTCCGACAGCGGCAGCCATCGCGTCGAGGCGTGGATCGGCATCGCGCACAAGACCCACGACAGCGAGTCGGCCGAGCACGTCGTCGGCTACGCCACCCTGGCGGCGCTGCAGGCGCGTGCCGAGAACACGCCCACGATGAAGTACGAGGCCCGCATGGCCGAAGACGCCAGCGGCCGCCTGACGACCATCGCCAATCTGCGGCGGGCGCTGTCGGCGAACGCATTCGATCTGCATTTCCAGCCGATCATGCGCCTGTCCGACGACGCCATCGTTTCGGTGGAGGCGCTGCTGCGCTGGCGCGATGCCTTCGGGAATTTCATTCCGCCCTCGCAGTTCATCCCGCTCAGCGAGGAGTCCGGCCTGATCATACCGATCGGAGAATGGGTGCTGAGCGAAGCGGCGCGCACGCACGTCGTGCTGGCCGATGCCGGATTCAGCGATATCCCCATCGCGGTCAACGTTTCCGCCGTGCAGTTCCTGGACGGTTCGCTCCCGCAGACGTTGCGCCTGGTCCGCCAGACCTACGGCCTGGCGCGCGAGGCGCTGCAGGTGGAGTTGACCGAAAGCGCGATGATGCGGCGACCGGAAGACGTGCGCGCGTCGATAGACGAATTGCACCGCGAGGGCGTGTGCATCGCCATCGACGACTTCGGCACGGGCTTCTCCAGCATGGTCTACCTGCGCGACCTGGCGGTGGATTTCCTCAAGCTCGATCGCGGTTTCGTGCAGGACGTGCATCGCGATCCGCGCAACGCGGCGATCTGCCTGGCGACGATCTCCCTGGCGCATGGCCTGGGGCTGAGCGTGATCGCCGAGGGCGTGGAGGAGCCCGAGCAGTTGGAATGGCTGCGGCGCAACGGCTGCGACATGGCGCAGGGTTTCCATATCGCGCGGCCCGCTCCGCTGGACGAACTCATCCAGTACCTGCGCGCGTCCGCAACGGGCTGAGCACCGTCCCAGAACGGGCGGGAAACGCCCCATCGGGCGTCGCCAAGACCTCCCGCTGGCGTTATCGTTGTCTCCCCTTTCCTCTCGACCGGATTCCAGCCATGCGCATGTTCGCTGTCTTCGCCCTGTTCACGCTCGCTGCGACCGCGCACGCCGGCGACGCCAAGCCCTACGGCAAGCCGCTGCCGGACGGCGCGTCCACGCCGATCTCGCAGGCGGTCGCCGATTTCGATGCGCATGCCGGCAAACCCGCGCGCTTCAGCGGGCGCATCACCCAGGTCTGCCAGACCAAGGGGTGTTGGATCGTGCTGGAGGACAACGGTCAGGCCGCGCGGGTGATGTTCGCCGACCACGCCTTCCTGGTGCCCAAGGACAGCGCCGGTCGCGCCGAAGTCCACGGCGTGCTGTCGCGCAAGGCACTCACGCCGGCCCAGGTGAAACACTTGGAAGAAGACGGCAAGGGGCTGGCGGTGTCGTCGGTCGAATACCGCATCCTCGCCGACGGCGCGGTGTTGCAGGCGCCGTAAGCGCAGGCCGGGCGCCCTGCTGCGTGGAATCGAATCGGTCTCTCGCGTCGCGGATGCCCGGGAGCCCGATACCGTTCGGCCGTCGATCGCACAGGCCGCGTGGACGCGATGCAGCCAACGCGTTGTCTATCGATCGCATCCGCCCAGCACCGCTCGTCCGCACCAGACCCAGGGGGAATCCATGATCGTCCGCAAGCTTTCCGGTGGCGCGAGCGCGCTTGCCGCGCTGTGTTGCGTGGTGTGGCAAGCCGCGCATGCGCAGTCCGTTCCCGACGTGGGCGAGCATGGTGCGATGAGTTCGGTCCAGGCCACCGGGTGCGTGCCGGGTTCGCCGGTCAACGACCGCTACAACCACTGCGGTTGGGGCGTCTGGCGTCTCGAAACGCAGCGTTCGGCGGTCATCGCCACGCTGACTGAAGCGGCGACCTACCTGATCTGCCGCGAGCGGGTGGATGCGGCCGAGCCGGGAGGCTATCCGATCAGCATCGAAGCCGACGGGGTGGTGGTGACGGCCGGCGCGCCCGCGGCACTCGCCGGACATGCGCCCGGCGGTTGCTTCCTGGTCTCCGGAAAGAAGATCGTCCTGAGCGGCGCAGCCAGGCCGCAGAAGCCGGTCAACGGATACTACGTCCGTCTGGGCGCATTGCCCTGGTCGAACGCCGTCGGCTGGCAGGCGCGGAAATCGACAACCAGCGGCGGAGAACGCGTTCTGCTGGCGAAGCTTCCGCAACAACGCCTGCTGCGGGTGTGCTTCGGCAACTACAACGTCATCGCGAATCCCGCGCCGTACCTCAAGGACTACCGGCTGTGGGCCGATGCCGGTTACGTCAACGTCCGCGGCAGCGAAGCGGCGATATTCAATTTCGGGGCCTGCACGGATGTGTCGACTTCGCTGTTGGCGGTCGAGCCCCAATGGACCGGCGGCATCGATGCCAGCCAAGGCCGGCTCGTCTTCTGACCGCAGACAGATGGAACCGCAAGCCCGCGCGTCCTGCGCCCGTATCCCGCATGAGGCCTTCCCGCCCAGCGCCATGCCGGCGGGTATTCTGGATGAAGCCGCGATCTTGTAGTCTTGATGGTTTGAACCCTTCTCATGGTTTGAATCCCTCATCTATTACGGAACTTGTATGCGCAGATTGATGCTTGTCGCCGCCGTCATGGTTTTCCTCGGCATTACCGCGTTGTCGTCCGCCGCCGACAACAAGGTCCGGTCGGAGCGCGGGCGGTTGACGTACCAGATCGTGATGACATGGTCGGGCGTGGTGCGCACGCAGTACGGACGCGATGTCGGTGCCTGGGCGAAGCAGATGGTGCCGCGGTTCTCGAAGGCTCCGATCGCGCAGTTGCGAAATGCGGCGCGGGCGCGAACGTTCGAGGAAATGAACGACGCGCTGCTCGGCGTGCCGGTGGCGGACGCGAACCGGCCCCGAGCGGCCTCGCGCTTCCTGGGCGAGCTCGAAAAGGACTACATCTTCACGCCGGTGGCGCCTTGCCGCATCGCGGACACGCGGCTCGCGGGCGGTGCGGTCCTGGCGAATCAGACCCGCGACTTCCTCGGCACTGGCGCGTCGTTCGTATCGCAGGGCGGTAGCGACAGCGATTGCGGTCTGCCCGCCGGGCCGGCGGCGCTGGTGATGAATACGACGGTGGTCGACCCGCTTGCGCCCGGCTATCTCACGGTGTTCGTCACCGGGCAGCCACGGCCGTTGGCGGCAAGTCTGAACTACGCCGCAGGGCAGATCGTCAACAATCAGATGATCGCAAGCCAAATGAATTTCGGCGCCCAGAACAGCGGGTTTTCGCTGTATTCCTACGCCACCACGCACGTCGTCATCGATGTGGTGGGTTATTTCGATGAAGCCAAGGTCCATTTCGTGCCGATGGATTGCGTCAACGCCGGCACCACCGCGAACATCAATGGCAACGCCCTGTCGTCGCCGATCAGCGCTTCGTGTCCCGACAGTTATTCGATCGTCTCGATCGACTGCAACACCGGCGGCGATTTCCAGCTGGCGACGGTGGGGTCGTACATCGTGAGCAACATGCAGGTGGGCACCTGCTTCATCCGCAACAACAGCGAGTTCGGCCGACCGATGAGTGCCTCCGCGCGGTGTTGCCGCTCGCGGGCGTATTGATCGAACCGGCTCTGCATTCCTGCCGCGGCAATCATGTGGTCGGGTCAGGGACTGGCGTGCTGCGAGGCATGCCATGAAACTCCGGCTCGCCATCGCATGCGTCGTTCTGTCGCCCGTCGCCTGCGATGCCCGGGCGAGTACGCAGCTTCGAGCGGGGGCGCGGCACGCAGCGGAAGTGGTCCTGGCGGCGATGTCGCGCGATCGCGCCGATGCGGGGCGTTATCCGCAGCGTCTCGATGCGCTGTCGCCGCGTTAGCTGCCGGGAAGCTTCTTCGAGAAAAACCGTCCGGCCGCGCCACGACGGACTTCGATCTGCAGAACGCGGATGCCGACGGCTACGACTTCGCGTTCGGATACACCGGCACGGGTTCGAATCGGTTGCGACTACGTGCGCGGAAGCGCGCCGCTACGCCGGGACTGTGGCGGTCACGACTGAGTCCGTTCGGCAAGGAGGCTTGATTGCCGATGGCGTCACAATCCCCGCACGGGTCGCGATGCTAGATTCCGTGGGGCAGGGGATGGCTAGCCAGGGAGAGGTCCATGAAGCGTTCGCATCTCAAGCCACTTATCGCCACGATGGCGCTGACCGTATTGCTGGGGGCATCCTTTGCCGCGATGGCGGCCCAGAACTGCACGTTCGCCTACCGCTTCTGCATGCCGAGGTATTACACCTGCATGGCGAGCGGCGTCCCGCAGGAGAGCTGTCATCGCGAGTTGGATGCCTGCCTGTTGCGGAATGGCTGTTCGACGTTGCCGTAAGCGGCTTCATGTGCGCGGTGCGCGAACCCGTGTCCCGGCCCGGCGATCGCAAGGCCGGGACACGTCTTTTGCGGTGTCCGATGGTACCGTCGCCGCTGAGCTTGGGGCATGAAGCGCGTGTTACCCGGTCAGGGGAGCGTTTCCGAGCTGTTCTTCACGCTGACTGCGATGCATTCGCGTGTGCTGGTGTTCCAGTTGAACACGATGTACGAATAGGCCGAAACGGATTGCATGACCGAAGAATACCGTTCGTCCTTGGTCCAGCAGTACGCGGATTGGCCGCTGGCATCGGTGGCGTAGCAACGGCCATGAACCTCGCCGGTCGCGTTGCCGATATAGGTTTCGCATCCGATGGACTGGAACTTGTCCATGCTGTGGCGGGCGGCGTACGTAGAGCCAGAAGCGCGCCAGTTGATGATGTCGACCTGTTGCCCCGCCATCCCCTGTCCTGCATGTGCGATCGTGATCGGTGCGAGCATGATGCACGCTGCGATCGTAGTCACCAGAAATTGCTTCACGGCGGTTTCCTGTGGATGTCCCCGAGCGGGACGCCGCGATTCTCGCGGGCGGGGACGTGCGACTGCAATTGTTTCGTCCGTCGGGAATGCGTTTTCATGACGGCGATGCGCGAATGATCCTGTTCGTACGCTTTTTCCGCTTGGGCGCGATTTTCGCGTCGCGGAATGGGTGGCGACGTATGATGGATGTCCGATTCGACGCCCGGGGCGCACAGCTGATGAAAGCAGCAGCATGGTTGGTCATGGTATCGACTTTGGGCATGTCTTTGCCGGCGCCATGCGCCAACGCCGACCACGTCTATCGCGGCACCCTGGGCGAACGCAGGATCGAGCTGTATCTCGCCGAGCGCGAGCAACCCTGCAACGGCGAACCGGTGTATCACGGTATGTATCGTTACGACCGCAATGCGGGCTGGCTGCAATTGCAGATCACCGCCAACGCGAAGCGGCAGTTCGTGATGGTGGAGCACGGGTTCAGCGGCGTATTGATGCTGAAGGAAGCCGGTGAGGACTTGTCGGGAGAATGGACAAGTCCCGATCAGGCGCGCCGATGGCCGGTGAAGCTGCGCCGGCAGAAGATCGATGCGAAAGACGTCGAAGCGATGGAAGACGCGCACGAGCGGGTGAATCACAGCAACAACGACTGTTGATGTGCACGGACGCCATCGCTGCGCGGGTGCCGGTACTCGCCGGATCCGGCCGGCTCGATTTCACGCCGTCAGTGCGGCCTTCAGCGGCGCGCTGCCGTTCCAGCGCCCGCGTCCGCCCAGTGCGGCGAGTTCGATCAACACCATCGCGCCGACGATAGACGCATCCAGCCGTTCGACGAGGGCGCGCGCGGCCTCCAGCGTGCCGCCGGTGGCCAGCACATCGTCCACCAGCAGCACGCGCGCACCCGCCGGCACGGCCTCGGCATGCAGTTCGAGCGTGTCCTGCCCGTACTCCAGCGCGTAGGTCTGCGACAGCACCCGGCCCGGCAGCTTGCCGGGTTTGCGCACGGGCACGAAACCGGCGCCGAGTGCCTGCGCCAGCGCTGCACCGAGGATGAAGCCGCGCGCTTCGATGGCGATCACCGCATCGATGGCCTGTCCGCGCCAGGGAGCGGCCATCGCATCGATCGCCGCTGCGAAGCCCACGGCATCGGCCAGCACCGGGGTGATGTCCTTGAAGACGATGCCCGGTTTCGGAAAGTCCGCGACATCGCGGATCAGGCGGGTCCAGTCGCTCATGCGCGGCTCCATTCGATGTGAACGCGCATGATGCCGCATGTGCGGCGATGTATGGCGTCGCCCGCGCGTGTGGCGATCGCGCTGGCGTGATCGCATTCACGGACCGGCGCGGCACATATGCGATCCTTGGCGGACGCGGTGGCGTTGGGGGCGGCACCGATCGACGTCCCCTTGCCGGAGAGACCGCGCCATGCCGAAATGCACCCTCACCCTGGCGATCGCTGCGATCGCGCTGTCATCGTCCTCCATCGTTGCCGCGCGGACTTATACCGTCGGCCCCGTGGGTCGCGATTACACGCAACTGTCGGCGGTCTTCTCGAACAACAATCTGGCGCCCGGCGATATCGTCGAGGTCGATGGCAATGCGATCTACGGCAGCGTGGTGGTCGGCAACGACGACGGTGGCGCTCCCGGCAACCCGGTGATCATCCGTTGGAATCGTGCGGCCGGCGCGACCCGGCCGCTGATCCAGGGCGGCGCGCACACCATCAAGTTCCAGCAGTCGAACCACGTCGTGTTCGAGGGGTTCGAGGTGCGCGGCGGCAGCAACAGCTGCGTGTTCAGCGAAGCCCACGACGTGACCGTGCGCGATGCGGTGATCCATGCCTGCCCCGGGCACGGGATCCTCGGCGCCGACCTCAATTCCGGCTCGTTCACCCTGGAATACAGCGAGATCTATGAAGCCGGTTCGGGGTCGACCCGGCATCCGATCTACATGCAGTCCGACGAGATCGCGTATCCGGGATCGGTGTTCCGCATGCGCTTCAACTACGTCCACAACGGCAACGGCGGCAATCTGCTGAAGAGCCGGCACGAGCGCAGCGAGATCCACTTCAACTGGTTCGAGGGATCGGTCTATCAGGAGATCGAACTGATCGGCCCCGACTGCGAAACCCAGGCCAGCGGCTGGACGCGGGCGACGAAGCGCGAGGATGCCGAGCTGATCGGCAACGTCATCCTCCACACTTCGACCTCATGGCCGAATGCGATCCGCATCGGCGGCGACCTCAACGGCGCCAGCGACGGCCGCGTGCGGATGGTCGGCAACACCATCGTCTTCGACAGCCCGGGCACGCGGACCGCGGTCTACGTGCAGTTGGGCGTGGGCAGCGTCGAGATGCACAACAACGCGATCTACCAGACGAATGGTGCGGCGCCGGCGATCCTGCGCGAGAACACCACCGCCGATACGCCGGTCTGCGCGCCGTTCGTCACCCAGCCGTGGAGCGACGGGCGCAGGGTGTTCGGCACCCGCAACTGGGTGCAGAGCACCGCGACCTTCGTGCCGCCGGAATGGACCGGCACCGTGCGAGCAAGCGATCCCGGTTTCCGCGACATCGCGCAGCGCGACTTCCGCCCGCTTCCGGACAGCCCGTTGCGCAACGCGGGCATCAACCGACCGCCGTCGCCGGCCGCCTTCCCGATGCCGTGGGCATTACCGGCGAGACTCTACGACCCGCCGCTGCGCACCAAGTTAGCGCTGGGCGACCAGCGCGCACGGATTCCACAGGGCTATTTCACCGTCGACATCGGTGCGTTGGAAGAGGTGGATATCGACAGTCTGATCGGGCCGTTCGAGTTGCCGGGCGCAGCGCCGCTCGTGCGCCCGCGACCGACAGCGACGCCGCCGGTATCGACCGGGGTGCCGGCTGCTCCCGCCATCGATGCCGGCCCTCGCGGTAACGATGCGGCATGTGCAAGGGGCCGGCATGGATGTAAATTACGCCCAGCCCGCGAACGTCGCTGAGGCGGCCGGCTCCAGTTCGCCGATCGGGTGCGGCGGGCATCGCGACACCAGAGCACGACACCGGACGAGGGAACGAGCATGCCACGCAAGCGCGAACAACTGCTGAGCGGTGAATACGTCGAGATCGCATACACCGACGATGAATCGCCGCCTGCGCATGGCGAGGGGTACGACAACCAGTGGAAGGGAGAGAACAGCCGGAAGGGGCTGAAGTTCTACGACTCGACCGTGGACTACATGCGCAACGAATGGACGGAGGAACCCGGCAACGCGCGTAGCGCCGAGGTGACGCATCGGGGCCAGCCGCTGCTGCTGTTCTTCGACGAGCGAACCCGCACCTGGAATTCCGCGGAGGCGCTGGACGTCGATCACAAGACGCCGTGGAAGGAACACTTCGAGACGCTCGAAGTCTGGTCCAAGGCCGATGCGATGCTGGCGTACAACGATGTCGGCAATCTGCGCACGATTCCCGCCACCTACAATCGCGCGCGCGACAGCGCCGACAAGATTCTCGACGAGCACGGCGTCGATTCGCCGCAATGGGCGGCGTGGGTGGACAAGAAGATGCGCTTCGACGTCACCGTCGACTACCCCGCCTACGACCCGGAAGTGGATTCCGCCAACCGCACCTCCAGGACGACCGATGCGTCATGGACCTCGGGCGTCAAGCGCGAAGGTCTCGCGTTCGACGACAGCATCAAGACGACCTGGCTCAATCACGCCCTGAAGGAAGCCTATGCGGGCGAAGTGAAAGTGCCCGATCCGGATCATCTCGACGACCGGTCCAAGGATCATGCCGTACAGCTGTTCCAGTGCCCGGTGACAAAGCAGTATCTGACCCGCGGCGGCATCGACATCGACCATGAGATCCCGTTCACGGTCGCGCTGGATCAGATGCTCAAGCAGAACGAGGCCGAGCGCCTGCAGGCAGCGATCAACGGCGACGAACCCGTGCCCGGCATCTCCAAGGCGGATGTGCTCGATCTTTACAACAACCCCGAGAATCTGCGCCTGATGTCGCGCAGCGCGAACAGTGGCCACGAATGGGAGATCGGCGTGGACGGGCAGCTCTACGATCCTGAGCTGGACGACGCCGAATACGGCACGCCGGAACCCACGACGATAGTGGTCGAGGACGACGCGCCGATCGTCTATGACGACGATGCGTCGGTGTTCGACCCCGCGCTTGGCGCGCTCGCGCACGACGACGAAGTCACGATGACCCTGCCGCAGGACGCAGCGCTGGCGCTGGACGACGACGATCCTTTCGTGGCGCCTGTCCGCGACGACGACGATGCGAGCCTGCTCAGGAAGCGAGGGCGAGGGGACGACGATGCGCCGGTCTTCGTAGTTGAGACGGACGATTCCGCGCTGGAATCGCAGCCCAAGCGTGTGAAGTCCGTGGAGGACGACGCCGGCCTCGTGAGTGCCCGCGATGCTGCGATCCTCTCGATGCCGCTGCAGGACCTGGCGTTGTTCGACAAGCTCAAGGGCGAGGTCGGCAAGCTCGATGCCGCGGTGGTGGGTCCGCTGTCCGAGCGGCAGCGCGAGAATGTCGCCATGACGATGGTCGCCTTCGCGCGCGAGGCGCGTCTTGCCGACATCGACCATGTGGTGGCCGCCAACGACGGGCAGGGCGCGAAGGTGTTCGGCGTGCAGGGTCCATTGGATGCGGATACCGGCAAGGTGTGGTTTCCGGTCGACATCTTCAAGAACCAGCCGATGGAAGTGACCGCGAAACTGATGGCGGACAATCCGCCGCCGCCGCAGGATCCGACGCAGACGGCGACGCGCGCCACCGCGCACAGCCTCAGTTGACGCGCCGCGCAACGAACCGGGACCACCATGCCATACACCGCCGCCCATGCCTCACGAGAGCCCGCCCGCAGCGACGTCGATGCGCTGCCCGGCGCCACCGTGCTTGAATTCGGTGCGCCGTGGTGCCCGCATTGCATCGCTGCGCAGCCGTTGCTGGAAGCCGCGCTGTCGACGCGCGACGAGATCCGGCACCTGAAGATCGAGGACGGCTCCGGAAAGCCGCTGGGGCGGTCGTTCCGGATCAAACTGTGGCCGAGCGTGCTGGTGCTGCGCGATGGCGAAGAGTTGGCGCGAGTGGTGCGGCCGACGTCGAAGGAAGAAATCGAGCGCGCGCTGTCGTTGTTGTGATGGGCGTGATGTTCGTCGCATTCGGTGCCCCCGATGCATTGGCCGGAGGCGTGCCGATGCGCTGCAAGGCGATTCCGTTGCGGGGCCATTTGGTGAAGGTTGTGTTGCGTTCAGCGAATTCTGCTGGCGCGAACGTTCAGTTTATTCCGCGTATGCCCCGCGATACGGTGGATGTGCGATGCCGCCTAGCGTGATCTTCTGCGCGAGTGGTTAACACCGTGTTGCGCGTGCGTTCGCGACACGGTTTCGATTCATTGCGCCGATCGCATCGTAGGCCCCGATCGAAGTGAATGACGCATCGATCCTTCCTTCAAGCACATACCGGAGAATACGCAATGACCAAGACTTCCCAGCTTCGTTTGACCGGCCTCCTGGCCCTCGCCACTGCGATCGCCGCTCCGGCCGCTTTCGCGCAGGACAGCACGCCCCCCACCGATCAGGCGCAGACCGCGCAGTCGCAGCCGGCCACGCCGGCCGAGCCCGGCAAGAAGACGTGGGCCGATCTGGACGTGAACAAGGACGGTAATCTCGACAAGACCGAAGCCGCGCCGATCCCGTCGCTGGAAGCGGTGTTCGATGCAGCCGACACCAACGCCGACGGTCAGCTGACCGGCGAGGAGTACAAGAACTATCTGGCCATGAACGGGGACGGCAAGGCCCGTCCGCAGAAGTAACGCGTTCGTCTGCCGCGATATCGTTCGCGGCGGACATGCACAGATAGATGATGGACACGATGGTCATGCGGCATCGTGAGGCGGGGGCGGCTGCAGGCCGCCCCCGCCGTTTGTGCGGCGGGCAATGCTTTCGATTCCAGTCCGATCTCAGTCTTTGCGCGGGTTGCGCAGCGTGCGCTCGAACAGTGCCAGGGTGCGGCCCCATGCCTCGCGCGCGGCATCGGCATCGTAACGTGGCGTGGTGTTGTTGTTGAAACCGTGCTGGGTGCCCGGCGGACGCAGCAGGGTGTAGCGCACGTCCGCCGCCTTCAGCGCGGTTTCGTAGGCCGGCCAGCTGGCGTTGACGCGTTCGTCGTTGTCGGCCAGCACCACCAGCAGTTCGGCCTCGATCTTCGGCACGTCTTCGATCGGCGCGGCGCTGCCGTAGAACGGTGCGGCCGCATCCAGCCAGGGCAGGCGCGTGGCGAGGAAGTTGGCGATCGCACCGCCGTAGCAGAATCCGACCACGCCCAGGCGCCCGTCGCCGTGTTCGATGCCGCGCAGCATATCGGCGGCGGCGATGAAATCCTCGCGGGTCTTCGCCTGATCGAGCTTGCCGAACAGCGTGCGTGCGTCATCTTCGTTGCCCGGATAGCCGCCCAGCGGGAACAGCGCATCCGGCGCGAACGCGATGAAATCCTCCAGCGCCAGGCGGCGCGCGATGTCTTCGATATGCGGATTCAGACCGCGGTTCTCATGCACGACCAGCACCACCGGCAACGGCTTGCGGATCTTCGCCGGTTTCACCAGATAACCGCGCGCGGTGCCGTAGCCCTGCGGCGACGGGAATTCGACATATTCGGCGACCAGTCGCGGATCGTCGCCGGCGACTTCCTGCGCCGCGGCGAACTGCGGGCTGAGCGCGGCGAGCAGCCCGGCGGCGCTGGCGGCGCCGACCGCGAATCGCGCGGCGCCGAGCAGGAATCCGCGACGGTCGATCGCGCCGTGCACGTACTGGTCGAACAACTGCAGCACTTCGGGATCGAAATCCTTGGCGCTTCGATCGGGAATCTTCGACATCGGCGATACCTCTGGTGAACGGGCGGCCGGCGTCATCCTACGCCGATGCGCCGACGAATCCCTGCTGCCGCCAGGCCTCGAACACCACCACCGCCACCGCATTCGACAGATTCAGGCTGCGGTTGTCGGGCCGCATCGGCAGGCGCAGCCGGTGCGCGTCGGGAATGGCCGTCAGCACGTCTGCGGGCAGGCCGCGGGTTTCCGGCCCGAACAGGAACGCGTCGCCGGGCGCGAACGCGACCCGGTCGTAGCGCGTGGCGTTGCGCGTGCTCAGCGCGAACAGCCGCGGTGGCGCCCTATTCGCTTCGGCGATCGCCGCGACCGCGCCGTCCAGCGAGTCGTGCACGCGCAGTTCGGCGTACTCGTGGTAATCCAGCCCGGCGCGGCGCAGTTGCGCGTCTTCCAGCGTGAACCCGAGCGGACGGACCAGATGCAGCCGCGCCCCGGTGTTCGCGCACAGGCGGATGACGTTGCCGGTATTCGGCGGGATTTCGGGCTGATGGAGAATGACGTCGAACATGCGCGTCATTGTGCCAGCGACCGGCAGGCCTTTCGCGTCAGCGTCCGACCTTGCACGCCGCCAGCGGCACTGCCGCCGCCGTCTGCCAGCGCTGCGGCCCGGCAGGCTTCGGCGCGTCCGGGAAATCGATCCGCGCTTCGATCTGGTCGCCGCGGCCGTCGCGGACATTGGTGAGCCCGGCGAAGCGGCGCAGGCGCCGGTCGGTGGTGGTGTACTCGACCGAAATGGGCGAAGTCACCTTGCCGAGCAGGCCTTCGAGACGCAGCTCGAAACGCTGCACGGCGGCATCGCCGCTCCCGTGTTGACCGAGGCCGCGGACCTCGAACGCCAGGCTGCGCCCGAACGCGGGAACCACGAACGCCAGTGGCCGGGATTCCCCGGCGCCCAACTGCGACCAGGACTGACGCAGGAATTCGTCGAAGCCGGCGTCCGCCACCAGCGGGCCGTCGGATGCGCGCAGCGGGCGCGGCGGTTTGGCGCCGGCCCAGATCAGGGTCCGGGCGCCCTCGCGACGCAGGCCTTCGCGATAACCGCGGGCATCGACGAGTTCGAACTCCGGCGCGATCGCCGAAGTGCGGTAGTCGATGCGTTTGCGCGCGAACGCCACGCCGTCGGGGCAGCGGTACAGCACCAGGCGTTCGACCGGCCGTTCGCCTTCATGGCGGAACAGGTGTTCCTCGCGATAAAGCAGGCGATCGCTCTTCGGGTCGCGGGCGTGGCCCTCGACCGAAAGCAGCGCGGCCTGGGCAGGCGCTGCGATCAGCGCGCACAGCAGCAGAACGGGCAGTGTCGAGGTCATGCGCAAGGATACGGCGGCGGCCCGCCGGCGGATGCGCGGCCCGCGCTTCGACCCGCGACTCAACGCGGGTCTTCTTCCCGGCGCGATTTGCCGCTCAGGTCCAGCGGCGCTTCTTTCGGTTTGCCGAGGGTGTAGGAGGTGCTGGTCTGGCGCTTGCAGCGTTCCGAGACCGGCTCGTTCGGGCGGTCCGGCTGGCTGGCGCACAGCGGGTCGGCATCGACCGCGGCGTTGGTGTCGCGGTATTCGACCGAGCCGCAGGCGGTGGCGGCGAGTGCGAGCATGAGTGGGGCGAGGATGCGCATTGGGGTCTCCGATACGGTTGGGGGTGAGCATCGTGCAGCGGCAGCGTAGCGCTCCGCGCGCCGTTGGGCAGCCGTGTCGGTGGTCACGGCCGCCGCGGCCGGTCAGCGGGTGTTCCGGTGCGGCGCCGTTACCAGGGCTGCGTACGGCCCTGCCAGTCGAGGAAGCGACCGCTGTCGTCCAGGGTCAGAGCATCGATCACCTGCAGCAGACCGGCGACCGACGCGGCGGTCGTGATCTGCGCGCCGTCGCCGCCCATCTCGGTCTGCACCCAGCCCGGATGCAGGGCGACGACGCGGATGCCGCGGTCGCGCAGCGCGTGGGCCAGCAGCACGGTGGCCATGTTCTGCGCCGCCTTGCTGATGTTGTAGCTGGGCGTGCCGAACTGGCCGGTGTTGGCGATGGAGCCCAGCGTGGACGACAGGTTCGCCACGGTGGCGCCGTCGGACAGCGTGGGCGCCAGCGCCTCGGTCAGCAGCAGCGGGCCGCTGGCGTTGGTGCGGAAACTGTCGTCCAGATGCGCGTTGGAGAGCTGGCCGAAGCGTTCGCCCGAGTGCAGCACGCCGGCATTGTTGATCAGCAGATCGACGCGCCCGCCGACCAGGGGCAGTTCGCGGATCAGTTCGGCCCGGGATTTCTCGCTGGTCACGTCCAGCGGCAGCACGTGAAGGTGGCCCGGGTATTCGCCGGTCAGGGTGTTGAGGGCGGCGGCCTTGCCCGGATGGCGGCAGGCGGCGACCACCCGGTCGCCGCGGGCCAGCAGTTGGCGGACGAATGCCAGGCCGATGCCGCGGTTGGCGCCGGTGACGAGACAGTGCTTGGTCATGCGGGCAGCTCCATGCAGTGATGGCAGGGCATGCGGTTGGGCATGCCCTGCGGAGCCGGCCGGGACTTGTGGCCTAGTGCCATGCCCGGGCCGGGCCGCTAGCATGCAACGCCTGCCAATCCGTGTCCAAGCGCGCTGCCCCGAGGCAGTAGTGTTCCCCCGCTGGGCCCTGCCGGGCAGGCCTGGCGCCCTCGGCGCCCCGCATCCATTTTCCGTTCCAAGGAGTCACGCATGTCCATCGCCCGTCCGCGTTCGTCCGTGCTCAAGCACGGTCTGCTCGCGCTTTCGCTGACCGCCGCCCTCGGCGGCAGCCTGTCCCTGCTGCCGATTGAAGCCCAGGCCCAGGCCAAGGGCGCGCGCAGCGCCGATGTCGACATCCCGTACCAGCAGTTCACCCTGCCCAACGGTCTGCGCGTGATCGTGCATACCGACCGCAAGGCGCCGATCGTGGCGGTGAACATCTGGTACCACGTGGGCAGCAAGGACGAACCGGCCGGACGCAGCGGTTTCGCGCATCTGTTCGAACACCTGATGTTCAACGGCTCCGAGAATCACCCGGGCGAATTCTTCGACCCCTTCGAGCTGGTCGGCGCCACCGACCAGAACGGCACCACCAACCAGGACCGCACCAACTACTTCCAGAACGTGCCGACCACCGCGCTGGACATGGCGCTGTGGATGGAATCCGACCGCATGGGCCACCTGCTCGGCGCGATCGACCAGGCGACGCTCGACGAACAGCGCGGCGTGGTCCAGAACGAAAAGCGCCAGGGCGAGAACCAGCCTTACGGTCAGGTCTGGGAGCTGCTGGGCAAGGCCATGTACCCGAAGGGCCATCCCTACAATCACAGCGTGATCGGCTCGATGGCCGACCTCAACGCGGCGTCGCTGGACGACGTGAAGAACTGGTTCCGCACCTGGTACGGCCCGAACAACGCGGTGCTGGTGCTGGCCGGCGACATCGATCTGGCGACCGCCAAGGCCAAGGCCACGAAATACTTCGGCCACATTCCGGCCACCCCGACCATGGCCCAGCCCAAGGTCGATGTTTCGCCGCTGGCGACCGACTCCCGTTCCACGCTCAGCGACAAAGTGCCGCAGGCGCGCATCATCCGCGTGTGGAACGTGGCCCAGGCCGGTACCGCCGACATCGAGCGCCTGCAATTGTTCGCCCAGGTGCTGGGCGGCAGCCGCGCCTCGCGCCTCGACCAGCGCCTGTTCTTCCGCGACAAACTGGTCGACAACGTCAGCGCCAGCGCCTATTCGTCGCAGCTCAGTTCGAACTTCATGATCAGCGCCACCGTGAAGCAGGGCGTGGATCCGGCCAAGGTCGAAGCCGCGATCGACGAAGAATTGAAGACCCTGCTGCGCGACGGCCCGACCCGGATCGAGCTGGATCAGGCCCGCTCCGTGATCAAGGCCGGCTTCATCCGCGGCGTGGAGCGCATCGGCGGCTTCGGCGGCAAGGCCGACGTGCTTGCCGAATGCGCGGTCTACACCGGCAATCCCGGCTGCTTCCGCGACAGCCTGAAGATCATCAACACCGCGACCACCGCCCAGATCAGGACCGTCGGCGCCAACTGGCTCGGCGCCGGCAAGGGCAGCCACACCCTGGTGGTGACCCCGGGCGAGCGCAAGCCGCTGCCCGAAGAGGCGGCGGTCACGCCGGCGGCGCTGGCCCTGCCCGCCGTGGACAAGAAATACCGGACCACCGCCAGCACCGTCGATCGCAGCACCGGCGCGCCGGTCACGACGGTCTTCCCGGAGCTGAAGTTCCCGTCGTTGCAGCGCGCCACCCTCAGCAACGGCACCACGCTCGTCCTCGCCGAGCGCAAGGGCGTGCCGGTGGTGCAGATGAGCTACCTCTTCGGCGGCGGCTATGCGGCCGACAAGGGCGCGAAGCTGGGCACATCGAGTTTCGCGATGGGCATGCTCGACGAAGGTGCCGGCGACTACGACGCCATCGCCTTCGGCAACCGCGCCGAATCGCTGGGCGCCAACCTCAGCGCCGGCGCCAGCCTCGACGGCGCCAGCGCCGGGCTGTCCGCGCTGAAGCAGAATCTCGAGCCGTCGGTGGCGCTGTTCGCCGACATGTTGCGCCGTCCGCGCTTCGACCCGGTCGAAATCGATCGCGTGAAGGCCAACTGGATCGCCGGCATCGCCCAGGAAAAGGCCCGTCCCAACGGCGCGGCGATGCGCGTGCTGCCGCCGCTGCTCTACGGCGAAGGGCATCCGTACGCGATTCCGTTCAGCGGCTCCGGCACCGAAGCGTCGATCGGCGCGCTCAACCGCGACGACCTGCAGGCCTATCACGCCAAATGGGTGCGCCCGGACAACGCGACCCTGCTGGTGGTCGGCGACACCACGCTCAAGGACATCGTCCCGGTCCTCGAAAAGCACTTCGGCGACTGGAAGGGCGAAGGCAGCGGCGCGGCTCCCACGGTCGCGATTCCCGCCGTCGCGACGCCGCGCAAGCCCCGCGTGTATCTGATCGACCAGCCCGGTGCGGTGCAGGCGAACATCTACGTCGGCCAACTGGTGCCCTCCACCAAGGATGCCGGCGCGGTGAAGTTCGATATCGCCAACGCAGTGCTCGGCGGCGAGTTTTCCTCGCGTCTGAACATGAATCTGCGCGAAGACAAGCATTGGGCCTACGGTTCCTACAGCAGCGCCTCCGGTGCGATGGGCCAGCGTCCGTGGATGGCCTTCGCCGCGGTGCAGATCGACAAGACCGCCGAATCGCTGGCCGAGATGCGCCGCGAAATCGGCGAATACGCGACGGGCAAGGCGCCGCCGAAGCCGGAAGAAGTGGCGAAGATCCAGTCCACCGAAATCCGCGGCCTGCCGGGCTCGTACGAAACCGCCGGCGCCGTGCTCGGCACCCTCGGCGGCATCGTCCGCTACGGCCGCCCCGACGACTACGTGTTCCAGCGCAAGGCCGAGATCGAAGGCCTGACCCCGGAGCAGGTGAAGGCAGCCGCGGCGACGATCGATCCGAACGCGTTGACCTGGGTCGTGGTCGGCGATCTGAAGCAGATCGAAAAGCCGGTGCGCGCGCTGAAGGTCGGCGACGTGTTCATCGTCGATGCCGACGGAAAGGCCGCCCGCAAGTGATCTGACGTGACCGGCCCTCAGGGCCGCGCGCGCGGCTGACGACGGAGAACGACGATGTTCTGTTTCACTGCTGTCGGTTGATTGCCGGGTTCAATTGCGTAGTTCAGCCGATGCCCGCCATGATGGCGGGCATCGTTTTTCAGGAGCACCGAATCATGTCTTCGCGGATTTCATCCTTGCGCACAGCCGCTTCGCGCGCCGCCGTCGTTTTCGTTCTGACCTGCGCCGCCACTGCCTGTACGTGGGTCCACATGGCGCCGGGCGCATCGCGGGTACGGGTGGTCGAGCAGACGCCGTCCGGCTGCGACAAGCGCGGCGAAGTCGAGGTGTCGGTCAAGGACAGCATCGCCTTCTACGACCGCAACCAGCTCAAGGTGCGCGACGAACTGGAAACGCTGGCGCGCAATGAAGCCCCGGGCCTGGGCGCCGACACCGTGCAGCCGGCCGGCCCGCCGGTGTCGGGGGAACAGCGATTCATCGCCTGGCGTTGCGTCCGATAAGCGGACGCCATGAGCCAGCGCAAAAGCGATAAGCAGCGCCGCGCCGAAATCAAACAGAAGCGATTGGAGCGTGCGAGTCGGCTGCAGTCCGATCTGCGATCGCCCGATGTGCGCTGGGCCGAGCATGGCACGACCCGGCATGCAGGCGTCGTGCCAGCCGATCGCACGCTGCTGGCGCGCCACAACAACACCTGCGGCCAGTTGCCAGAGCACTACGTCGATGCGGCGTTCACGTGCCGCGACTGCGGCGAAGAACAGGTCTGGACCGCGAAACAGCAGAAATGGTGGTACGAAACCGCCCTCGGGCCGATCGACAGCCGTGCCGTACGCTGCCTGCCGTGTCGACGCGCGCGTCGCGTCGCGAACGATCGCCCTGGCGGCAATGTTCTGCGCGAACTTTGCGCCCGCGTGCGCGCGCTGGGCAATCATCCGCCCGATGAGGCCGCTTGGCGCGAGATCGACGACGCGCTCGCCAACAAATGGTGGGGCGTGCGCACCACCGCCATCGCAACGCTTGGTCTCTGGGGCGGCGCCCGGGCCGTCGAACGGCTCAAAGCCTGGGCTGCGATGCCGATGCCCAAGCGCTGGGGAGGCTGGGATTACGAAGCGCGCCGCGCCTCGCTCGCGGCGCTCGGCGAGTGCCTGCCGGCCTCCGAAGCGGGTTGGGCGCTGGAACTGTGGCTCGACACCGGGCACGCCGGAGCGCTGAGGGATCGCCTCGGTGCGCAGTCAGTGGATTTCTGGAACACCGTGATCGCGACGGAATGGCGCCGCGACGATCCTCATCGACTGGCGCGTCTGCCGTGGTTGCTCGCGGCATCGCCAGTCGAAGATGCAGAGCAACGACGATGGTGCGAGCGCTTCCGCAGCCATTCCGACGCACACGTGCGCCGTGCGGCCGAAGAGGCCTGGCGACATTCGGCGAAATAGCCTCAGCGCGTCAGACTTTCCAGCCGCAGCGCCGTCTGGCCCATGTGGACGACGCCGTGTTCGCCGGGCGCATGCACCTGCAGCCCGAAGCACGAGGATTCGAGCTTGTTCCACTCGCTCAACTCGCCGCTGTGCGCCCACTTGCGCACGATCCGCAGGCTGTAACAGCCGGCGGCCTCGGTGTCGGCGGGCTCCCAGTCCACTTCCTGGCTGCCCAGGATATTGATCTCGAAGACCGCGCCCAGCGGCGAGCACACCTTGAAATGTTCGTGACCCAGACCGTTGACCGGCGCGCCGGTGTCGGCCTGCGACACCGAGACGAACAGCAGCAGCACGTAGCTGTCGTCATGGACGGATTTGGATTCCTGCGATACCGCATCAACGATCAGCCGTGCCATCGAGTCTGTCTCCTGAGCCTGGTCGGGGGCGCCGCGCGCCTATGGCGGTGCGGCAAAGCCGCGAGTGTGAGCCAGCCCCGATCCGCCTGGCATGGGCCGATGGACATGGGCCGAGCGTGCTTCGCGGACGCCTCCCGCCCGGCCCAGCCCCGGAAAACGGGGCTTCCGACGGCCCGGATCGTCCTGTTCAGGCACCGGCACGGGCCCTGCACGGCTCCGGAATACCGGAAATGCGGGTTGCGCCCGCTTTTTGCATGCGCTGGGGCATGGAAGCCGGTAACCTATACGGTTCCTGTCTGTTTTACGGCTGAACACCTCATGCTGTTTCAACACGTCGCGATCGCCGGCCTGGCGCACATCGATGCTCCGCGCCAACTCACCTCCGCCGAGATCAACGCCCGGCTCAAGCCGACCCTCGACCGCCTCGGGATCAAGGCGAACGTGCTGGAAGATATCGCCGGCATCCATTCCCGCCGCCTGTGGGACGACGGCGTGGAAGCGTCCGATGCCGCCACCCTGGCCGGCGTGAAGGCGCTGGCCGATGCCGGCATCGACCCCTCGCGCATCGGTCTGCTGGTCAATACCTCGGTCAGCCGCGATTACCTGGAACCGTCCACGGCCAGCATCGTCAGCGGCAACCTCGGCCTTTCCGACATGTGCCAGAACTTCGATGTCGCCAACGCCTGTCTGGCCTTCCTCAACGGCATGGACATCGCCAGCCGCATGATCGAACGCGGCGAAATCGACTATGCGCTGATCGTCGACGGCGAAACCGCCAATCTCGCCTACGAGAAGACGCTCGCGCGGATGGCCAGCCCGGACCTTACCGAAGACGAGTTCCGCAACGAAATGGCCACGCTCACCCTGGGCTGCGGCGCCGCCGGCATGGTCCTCGCCCGCGCCGAACTGGCTCCGGGCGCGCCGCGCTATCGCGGCGGCGTTACCCGCGCCGCGACCCAGTGGAACAGCCTCTGCCGCGGCAACCTCGACCGCATGGTCACCGACACCAAGATGCTGCTGATCGAGGGCATGAAGCTGGCGACCAAGACTTTCGCCGCCGCCAAGCTCGCGCTGGGCTGGGTGGTGGAAGAGGTCGACGAGTTCGTCATCCACCAGGTCAGCAAGGTCCACACCCAGGCCATGGTCGAAGCCTTCGGCATCGACCCGAAGAAAGTCCTGACCATCTTCGGCGAGCACGGCAACATCGGCCCGGCGTCGGTGCCGATCGTGCTCAGCAAGCTGCGCGAAATGGGCCGCCTGAAGAAGGGCGACCGCGTCGCGCTGCTCGGCATCGGTTCGGGTCTGAACTGCTCGATGGCCGAAGTCGTCTGGTGAGCAGGGTTCCCGACGGCTCCGCCGCTCGGTAAAGTCGAGCCTCCAGCCCCCGGCCCCGGCCGGGGGTTTTCGTTTCAGCCCTTGTCGCCAGAGGAATGCCCATGTCGAAACTGCCCAGCCATCACGAAATCGCCATCGCTTCCATCCACGTGTTCAGCGACGACGGCCGTCTCGACCTCGCCGAGCTCGAAAAGCTGCTGGCCCTGGCCCTGCGCGACGAAACCGTCGATGAGGACGAAAAACGCGTCCTCGGCAACATCCTGACCCGTGCCGAGCGCGATGGCGTCGACCCCGGGGTCCAGGCCCGCATCGATCAGGCCCGTCGGCAGCATGGACTGAGCGCCTGATCGGCCTCGCGGTCATCCCGTGTGTCTCCGAAACCCCGGCCCCGGCCGGGGTTTTCGTTTCCGGGCCGTTGGCGGCGGGCGACACGACCGAACCGCCTGTCGGATATCACATGTGAGTAATTGACAGCCATCACATGTGACGTTTATCGTCCATGCATGGAACGTCGATCCTCCGCCTACTACCAGCGCCGCCACCGCGAGCGCCTGCGCGAGCAGGGGTTGATCAAGAAAGAGCTATGGGTGTTATCCGAGTACGCCGACGAGCTGGCGGCGATCGAGCGACGGATGCGCCAGCCCCGGGAGGCCATCCCGCAGGCGGAGCGCGTGAGGCAGGAAACGCAACGGGAGCAGGTGATGTCCGGCATGTCGATGCAGTCTTCTCCGCTGTGGACGGCGCTCGCGCTGCACGCGGCGCTTGCGGCGTCCGATGGCGTAGGCGACGGTGCGATCTCGATCGAGCTGATCGACGGCGCCGAGCCCGGTCTGTACCTGACCATGCACGAATACGGCGACCTGCCGCTGTTCATGGCCGTGGTCGGCCGCCAGATCGTGGTGGAAGCCATGATGTGGCCGGTGTCGCAGGTGCGGGACACCGCGCGTTTCAACGAAGAACTGCTGCGCACCCACAGGCTGTTCCCGCTGTCCACGCTGGGCATCGAAACCATCGACGGCGAAGCGGTCTACATCATGTTCGGCGCGCTCAGCGCGTCTTCCACGCTGACCGACGTGCTGTTCGAGATCGAAACCCTGGCCGACAACGTGATCCGCGCCACCGAAGCCTACGAATGGCATCTGCAGGTGGCCGCATGAGTACGAAGAGCCAGCCCGGCGATCGCCGCAAGGCGCAGACGGATACGACCGCACAGGCCGAAGCGCCGGAACCCTCGGCGCTATGGCGTCGGCTGGTGGCGGCCGTGCGCGGCGGTGTCAACGAATTGGGCGAAGCGATCGCCGAGAGCCAGGCGCTGCGGATTCTCGATCAGGAAATCCGCGACAACGACGATGAATTGCATCGGGTTCGCGCGACCCTTGCCGAAACCATGGCGCGCTGCAAGGTGGCGCAGGAGCGCCTGGCGGCGGCGAACGCCAAACTCGACGAGTACGAAGGCTACGCACTGAAGGCGCTGAAGTCGGGCGAGGACGCGCTGGTGCGCGAGATCGCCGCGAAGATCTCGCTGCTGGAAATCGAGCGCGACGGTCACGGCGCCCAGGCGCAGGAATACGCGGCTGGCATCGCGCATCTGCGCAAAGTGGCCGCGCAGCTCGAAGCGACGATCAATCGTCTCAAGCAGCAGGTCGATACCGTGCGCGCGACCGAAAACGTGCAGCGCGCACAGGCCGCGGTCGCGAACCGTCGAGAGGGCTCCGACGTGCGCGTGCGCACGGCGCTGGATTCGCTGGAGCGCATCAAGCGCCGCCAGGCGGAACGCGGCGCGCAGCTCGAAGCGGTCGAAACGATGAGCGATGACATCGGCGACGACGCGCTGGATGCGAAGCTGCGCCGGGCCGGCATCATCGCCGACGAGGACCGCACCGAAGCGGTGCTGTCGCGCCTGAAAAAGCAGCACGATGTTTGAACGATCGATACGGGCGCCCACGCGGCGCCGATGGGGAGCTGGCGAATGGATGAATTTCTGAGAGTCGCGACATCGTTTCCGACCGCGGTCTACACCGTGCTGCTGTCCGTGGTGACGGTGCACTGGCTGTTGTCTGCGCTGGGGATCCTCGAAATCAGCACGCTCGACGGCCTGTTGCCGGACGATTTCGGCGGAGACGGCGCACAAGGCGCCGAACACGGCGGCGCCAGCGGCCTGCTGATGAAGTTCGGCCTGCACGGCGTGCCGATCATGATCGTCTTCACCATCATCGCCATCGTCGGTTGGACGTTCTGCTATTTCTTCGACCTGCATGTGTTGAGCCGGATGAAGCCGGGCGCGCTCGGCGTGGTCGCCGATACCGCCACTGCCGTCGGCGGGTTGCTGCTGTCGATTCCGGTCGCGCGCATCGTGCTGGCGCCGGTGCGGCGGATGCTGCGTCGCTTCGCGCCGGTGTCGCAGCGGCCATTGCTCGGCCGTTACGCTGAAGTGCGCAGCCCGGAAGTCACGAAAACCCACGGACAAGCATGGGTCGACGATGGCGGCGCGGGATTGATCCTGCAGGTGCGCGCCGAAAACTCGGGACAGTTCGTCCGCGGCGATCGCGTGGTGCTGATCGAATATCTGCAAGACCAGAACGCTTACCGGGTGATCACGGGCGAAGAGTTCGAACGTTTGTAACGGGTACTTGTAAACATTGTCCGGCCGCATCACGTGCCGGTTGTGATTCACGTTATTGATGAGGGAGAGCGTGCTATGGCTGTTGAGGATCTCATTGGCGTATTGATCGGTGCGGGCGTGTTGATCGTCGGCGTGCTGGGCATCCTCGGGATGTTCAAGGCCTTCTACAACAAGGTGCCGCAGGGTACCGCGCTGATCGTCAACGACTTGTCGTCGTCGCCGAAGGTGCATTTCACCGGCGCGATCGTGTACCCGGTGATCTACAAGAAGGAGTTGATGAAGATCTCGCTCATCACCCTCGAAGTGGACCGCCGCGGCAAGGACGGCCTGATCTGCCGGGACAACATGCGCGCCGATATCACCGTCGCGTTCTATCTGCGCGTCAACGAAACCGCCCAGGACGTGCTGAAGGTCGCCAAGGCCATCGGTGCGGAGCGCGCGTCGGACAAGGCCGCGGTGAACGAACTGTTCAATGCGAAGTTCTCCGAAGCGCTGAAGACGGTGGGCAAACAGATCGACTTCGTGAAACTGTTCGAGAATCGTCAGGAGTTCCGCGACCGCATCGTCGAGGTGATCGGCAACGATCTGAACGGTTATGTGCTGGAGGACGTGGCCATCGACTATCTCGAACAGACCTCGAAGGCGTCGCTGGACCCGAGCAACATCCTCGACGCCGAAGGCATCCGCAAGATCACCGAGCTGACCGCCGCGCAGAACGTGATCACCAACGAGCTCGAGCGCAACGAACAACTCGCGATCACCAAGAAGAACGTCGAGACCCGCGAAGCGATGCTGGCGCTGGAGCGCCAGCAGGCCGATGCCGAAGCGCGGCAGAAGCGCGAGATCGCCACCATCCAGGCGCGCGAGGAAGCCGAAACCGCGAAGGTGCAGGAAGAAGAGCGCCTGAAATCCGAGCAGGCGCGCATCGCCACCCAGGAGTCGCTGGACATCCGCGAGCAGAATCGCATGCGCGAAGTCGAGGTGGCCGAGCAGAACCGCCAGCGCGCGGTGGTGATCGAGGTCGAGAAGGTGCACCGCGCCAAGGATCTGGAAATCGTCTCGCGCGAGCGCGAAGTCGAACTGCAGAGGATCGACAAGGAAAAGGCGCTGGAAATCCAGCGCAAGGACATCGCGAACGTGATCCGCGACCGCATCGTTGTGGAAAAGTCGGTCGCTCAGGAAGAGGAGCGGATCAAGGAAGTGCGCGAAGTCTCCGAAGCCGACCGATCGAAGCAGGTCGCGGTCATCGCCGCGCAGGCCAAGGCCGAGGAAGAACTGGTGCGACAGGTCAAGCAGGCGGAAGCCGACGAGACCGCGTCCAAGCACAAGGCGGTGGAGTTGACGGTGATCGCGCAGGCCGAACTGGAAGCCGCGGGCAAGCATGCCGAAGCCAAGAAGCGGATGGCCGAAGGCATCGAAGCCGAGCGCGCGGCGCCGGGTCTCGCCGATGCGCGCGTGCGCGAAGTCACCGCGGCAGCGCTGGAAAAGGAAGGTCTGGTCAAGGCGCGCGTGGTGGCGGAAACCATGGCCGCCGAGGCCAAGGGCACGCAGGACAAGGGACTGGCCGAAGCCAAGGTGCTGGAAGAGAACCTCAGCGCCCAGGCGCGCGGCGAAGAACAACTCGGCGCCGCACAGGCCAAGGTCACCAAGGATCGCGGCCTGTCGGAAGCCGAAGTGCTGCGCGAGAAGTATCGTTCGGAAGCGGAAGGCCTGACCGAGAAGTTCACGGCGCTGGGTTCGCTGAGCGATCAGGCGCGTGCGCACGAAGAGTTCCGCATGCAGCTGGAGAAGAGCTTCGAGCAGGCGATCGCGTCGATCGCGGCCAACAAGGACATCGCGCGCGAGCAGGCCGAAGTGCTGTCGGCGGCGTTGTCCAAGGCGAACATCGATATCGTCGGCGGCGAAGGCGCGTTCTTCGATTCCTTCGCCAAGGCGCTGTCGGTGGGCAAGGCGGTCGAAGGCTTCGCCGGCAAGAGCCCGGTCGTGCAGGAAGTGCTGCAGAAGCTGCTGTCGCTGGGCGGCAAGGACGCGGCGGTCAAGACGCCGGTGCAGGCCGAGGACGCCTGATCGCGCGCCGCCCGGCGGCATAGGCGAGTACGCCAACGATGCGTGCCGGTCGCGACACGACCGGCACGACGCACAGCACGCAGTTTCGAGCAGGATGGAAAGCGATGTCGGAGCACACCACAACCTCGGCGCAGACTACGGATGCCGGCGGACCCGCCGAAAAGCTGGTCGACAAGGCGGTCGCCGAAGGCGGCGCCTACGAAGTCCTGCGCCGTCGGCTGACCGATCAGGGCCAGCAGCTGCGCGATATCGCCGAGGGCTTGAACGCGCAGCGCCTGGCGGAATTCGGCAGCAGCCGGATGGAGGTGATCGGCCGCCTGCGCATCCGCACCGAGCACAACTGCGTGGCGCGCGACATCGTCCAGGTCGGCGACTGTCTGCTGTTCGGCTACAACGTGTTCATCGGGCTGAAAAAAGAGACGCGGGTCGAGGATATCTTTTCGCTCTATCGGCTGGTCGAAGGCGCGGAGGGTTACGACGTCACCCCGGTGGATGCTGCTGCGAGCTTCCTGGGCGATGCCAACTTCATCAAGGAATTCAACGAGCTTCAGGCCTATTACAAGGATTCGCGCCTGCTGCAACTGGTGGTGCGCGACAGCAGGCTGTTGGCGGCGTTCCAGATCGGCGAACGGATCGAGGATATCCGCGTCTTCCGCTGGCAGATCGAGAGCGACGGCGCCGTACGCTACATCGACAATCGCGGCGAGCGCGATATCGCGCTCCCGGCGCCGTACGACTTCGAGTGGACCCGCGCCACCCGCGAGCTGGCGGTGAATGGCCGTCACCCGCATCTCAATATTCTCGACACCGTGTTCGTGGAAACGACCGGCGGCGACCTCACCGTCAAGATCGAGAACAACACCGAGGACGGACTGGGCATCTACCGCGAGCCGGTGGACGATCAGACCCAGTCGCTCGACGACGCGCAGATCGATTTCGCGCGCCTGGGCAGCCTGATTCTTTTGCGGGTATTGCCCTATCGCGAAAGCGAATGGCGGCATCTGGTCTACAACACGCTGTCGCGCCGGGTGCATCGCATCGATGCGATCGGCCAGGCCTGCGTGCAGTTGCCGGAAGACCACGGCATCGTCTTCCCGGGCGGCTACATGCTGCAGAACGGCGAAACCCGCACGTTCGATCAGGCGGTGCAGGGCATGCGCTTCAAGCGCACCATCCGTTCGCCCAACGGCGAGGATGTGCTGTACCTGTTCTACGAGCCGCTCGATGGGCGGATCGCGATGTTCGTCTACAACATGATCCAGCGCGGCATGCAGCCGCCGGTGATCGGCCACGGCTATGCGCGCCTCGAAGACGGGCGGATGGTGATCTTCAGCGCGCAGGGCAATGAACCGACCCGCGTCCATCCGATGCAGGTCTGGCAGACCCCGTTCGCGTCCGACGACTACATCGTGCATCAGCCGCCCGGCAACAGCTTCATGGGCCGGATCGGCAATCCGGATCTGGTCCGCGGCATTTCCGAACTGCTGAGTCTCGCGCGCGGGATCGACGGCACGGATGCCAGTTCGCAGCGTTATCAGTTGCTCACCCAGACCACGCGCAGGCTGTTCGATCAGTATCACTGGATCGAGGATCGGCATTGCCCCGGGCTGGCGCCGCTCCTGCGCGAGATCATCGCCAGCAGTGAGGCGGTGCTGGACGAGTACGAGAAGGTCGAGAGCATCCGCAGGCAGTCGGCCGATGCGATGCGCGACGCGGCCGAGCGCCAGAGTGCGCTGCTCGGCGGGCTGCATCCGGAGAACTGGGAGCGTGTGCAGGACTGCGTCGATGCGCTGAATGCGATCACCGCGCAGCGCGGTCGTCTGCTCACCATCCGCGAGTATCGTTACGTCGATGTCGACGCCATCGACGCGATGGAAGCGGAGTTGCTGGAAGCGTATGCGCGCACCGGCACCGCGACCGGCGAATTCCTGGCCGGCGACAAGGTGCTGCATCCCTACGCGGAGCGCGTGCAGGCGCTGGATGCGCTGGCGCAGAAAGCCGGCAGCGTCGCCGCGCTGCAGGAACCCCGGCAGCAGATGATGGGATTGTCGTCCGATCTCGACATGCTTTCGGAATTGATGGCGACGCTGCGCGTGGACGACGCCACCCGGCGCACCCGCATCGTCGAAACCATTTCCGAAATCTACGCCAGACTGAATCAGGCGAAGGCCCGCGCGGAGCAGCGGCGCAAGGCATTGGGCAGCGGCGAAGCGGTCGCGCAGTTCGGCGCGCAGTTCACGCTGTTCGGCCAGAGCATCGCCAGCGCGTTGTCCGCGGCGCGCGATCCGGATCGCTGCGATCAGGAACTGTCGCGGTTGATGGTGCAGTTGGAGGAGCTGGAGAGCCAGTTCGGCGAACACGAACAGTTCCTCGGCGACATCGTCGCCAAGCGCGAAGAGCTTCTGGAAACCTTCGAGGCCCACAAGCAGACGCTGCTGGACGACCGTCAGCGCAAGAGCCAGTCGCTGGCGGATGCCGCGGCGCGGATCCTGGAAGGCCTGAGCCGCCGCACCGCGCGCATCACCGGCATGGACGAACTCAACGCATTCTTCGCCGGCGATCCGCTGATCCTCAAGCTGCGCGATCTGGCCGAACGTCTGCGCGGCTTGAAGGACAGCGTGAGGGCCGATGATGTGGAGGCGCGGCTCAAGGGCGTGCGCGACCAGGCGGTCCGCGCCCTGCGCGACCGCAGCGAGCTGTTCGAGGAAGGCGGCAACGTCATCAAGCTCGGCCCGCGCCATCGCTTCAGCGTCAATACCCAGGAACTCGATCTGACCGTGCTGCCGCGCGGCGACGGCTTGAGCCTGCATCTGACCGGCACCGAATTCTTCGCGCCGGTGCGCGATCCCGAGCTCGATGCGCTGCGCGACTTCTGGCAGATCACGCTGGAATCGGAATCGCCCCAGCTCTATCGCGGCGAATATCTGCTCGGCGAAGCGCTGGCCGCCGCGGAGCGCAATGCCGAAGGGCTGAGTCTCGATCTGTTGCGGCAGCAGGCGAAACAGCCGGAGCTGTTGACGCGCACGCTGCGCGATTTCGCCGCGCCGCGCTACCGAGAGGGCTACGAGAAGGGCATCCACGACCACGACGCCGCGCTGCTGCTGGCGGCGCTGCTGCCGCTGCGCGACAGCGCGGATCTGCTGGTTCACGCACCCGCGGCGCGCGCCTGGGCCAGCCTGTTCTGGGGGCTGGTGCGCGAGCGCGAGGACGCCGCGCTGTGGGCCGACCGCGCGCGCAACGCGCATGGCATCGATCGCGTCTTCGCGCATCGCGACGGGCTGGCGAGCGTGTGCGCGGATGTCGCCGGTGCGATGCGCGCCGAAGCCGATGCGCAGGCGTTGCCCGTCGATGCCGCATGGGATGCGGCCGCCGCCGGGTATCTGATCGCAGTGCTCGCCACGCCGCGGCAACCGTTCGTCTACAGCAAATACGCGCGCCAGTTGCTCGACGCGTTGCGCCAGCGTCTGGTCGCAGAACGCTTGTGGGACGACCTGCAGGCGTCGCTGGCTGCGCTGCGCGATCGCCCCGGCATGCGCTGGCGTCTCGCTGCGCAGTGGTTCGATGCGTTGGCGTCCGACCCGGCGCATCTTGTCTACGCCGATTACCTGCCTGAAGCCGTGGCGCTGCTGCTGATCGGCGACGAGGCGCTGTCGCACGTGAGCGAAGCCGATCTGCGCGTGGAGGTCGCCGGTCTGCTCGGCGAGCACCCGCGGATTGCGCAAGGCTCGCTGTCGCTCGGCGTCGACGATCTCGGCGAACGTCTGCGCCGCCATCGGACGCATTTCCTGCCGCAGGTCCGGCGCTGCCAGAGCCTGCGCCAGGCGCTGGTCGCGCGCGAGCGCGAGGCGCTGCGGCTGTCGGAGTTCAAGCCGCGGCCGCTGACGTCGTTCGTGCGCAACAAACTCATCAACGATGTGTATCTGGCGGTGATCGGCGACAACCTCGCCAAGCAGATGGGCACGGTCGGCGAGAACAAACGCAGCGATCTGATGGGAATGCTGATGCTGATCTCGCCGCCCGGCTACGGCAAGACCACGCTGATGGAATACGTGGCGCACCGGCTGGGCCTGATTTTCATGAAGATCAATGGGCCGGCGCTCGGGCACGACGTGCGTTCGCTCGATCCCGCGCAGGCGCCCGACGCCAACGCGAAGCGCGAGCTGGAGAAGCTCAATCTCGCGCTGGAGATGGGCAACAACGTGATGCTGTATGTGGACGACATCCAGCACACGCATCCGGAATTCCTGCAGAAATTCATCTCGCTGTGCGACGGCACGCGCCGCATCGAAGGCGTGTGGCAGGGCCGCACCCGTACCTACGACATGCGCGGCAGGAAATTCTGCGTGGCGATGGCCGGCAACCCGTACACGGAATCCGGCGAGGTGTTCAAGATTCCGGACATGCTTGCGAACCGCGCCGATATCTACAACCTGGGCGACGTGTTGGGCGGCATGGAAGAGGCGTTCAAGCTCAGCTACATCGAGAATTGTCTGACCTCCAATCCGGTGCTGGCGCCGCTGGCGACCCGCGAGTTGTCGGATCTGTACCGGCTGGTCGACAAGATCGAAGGCAAACCTTTTTCGGCCAATGCACTGAGCCACGCCTACAGCGCGGCCGAGATCAATGAAATCGCCGCGACCCTGGAGCGATTGATGCAGGTGCGCGACGTGGTCTATCGCGTCAACCAGCAGTACATCGCCAGCGCCGCGCAGGCCGACCAGTACCGCACCGAGCCCGCGTTCAAGCTGCAGGGCAGCTACCGCAACATGAACAAGCTCGTCGAAAAGATTTCGCCGGTGATGAACGCCGCCGAGCTGCAGCAGCTCGTGGCCGATCACTATGCGGGCGAAGCGCAGTTGCTGACCACCGGCGCCGAGGAGAATCTGCTGAAGCTCGCCGAGCTGCGCGGCGTGATGGACGACACCATGACCGCGCGCTGGACGCAGATCAAGCGCGATTTCATGCGCAACAAGGCGATGGGCGCTGGCGATGCCGATGTCGGGCAGCGCGTCGTCGCGCAGTTGAACGATCTGGTCGAAGGCGTGCGTGCGCTCGAGAAAACGCCGGTGGATGCGGCAGCGCAAAGCGTGCGCGGCGACAACGATGCGCCGTGGCCGCAGATCCTGGCGTCGCTGGAGCGGCTGTCGGAGCGCCTGGGCGAATCGCGCGCTGCGGGGGTCGCCGGGATCGAGGTCTCGACGCCTGCGAACGCATCTCTGCCGGACTGGTTCGAGCGTCACGCCGAACAGCAGTTGCAGTTGCAGCAGGTGCTGACCCTGCTCACCGAACGCATCGCCGCGCAGACCGTCGCGATGCAGAGCGCGCCGCAGACTTCCTCCAGGCGCGGGCGTGCTGCACCTACCGAAGGCGCGGCACTGGCGGCCTCGCTGCGCGAAGAACAGTTGAAGCAGGCATTGGATGAGTTCTCGGATCGTCTGCTGGGCAAGGCCCCGCGATGAGGGCAGCATGATGGATGCGTCGAAGACAGATTTCGCGGAACTTGATCGTTTGCTTCGCGAAAGCGCGACGGACGCTGTACTCGACGATGACGAGAAATTCGAACTGCGCGAACTCGGCGGCAGCCTGAGCCGCGACCGTGTGCGCTATCTGCGCAACCGTGCGTTCGATCTGGTGCGCGAACGCTGGACGCAGGCCGATGCGGCGCCGCTGACGATGCTGCGCTGGCTGGAGCAGGTGGTGAAGACCCTGGACGCCAGCGCCGATCCGCCGGCGGTCGAGGCGGACGCGTTCTTCGCACCGGGCGATGACTGCCTGCGCAAGCTGCGCGAACTCTGCCTCAGCGCGAAGCGCAGTATCGATGTCTGCGTCTACACGATCGCCGACGATCGTTTGACCGAAGCGCTGATCGACGCCCATCGGCGCGGGCTGACGGTGCGCATCCTCAGCGACAATCACAAGGTCCACGATACCGGCAGCGATGTGCATCGACTGCGCGATCGCGGCATCGAGGTGCGACTGGACGACACCGATTTCCACATGCACCACAAATTCGCGCTGTTCGACGGCGCGCGTCTGGCCAACGGCAGCTTCAACTGGACCCGCGGCGCCAGCACCGGCAACGAGGAGAACCTGGTGGTGACCGACGATGTGCGGCTGGTGCGCAGTTTCGGCGCCCGGTTCGAGCTGCTTTGGGCCAGATTCGGCTCCCGCGGGGGCTGATCGCGGGCTGATCCGGGCGAAAAACCGCCCCCGGCATGCCCTGCGGTGCCAAATCCGGGGGCAGGCATTATCCTTGGCGGCCGCGTTTCCGGGGCCGGCCTGCTCAGGCGGGGGCCGCCGGCGACACACCGCTCTTTCCAGATCCTGCCCATGACCGCCCACAGCTATCCCGATTACCCCTTCACCCCCAAGCGCCTGGAAGTGCGCCCCGGCATCGTGATGTCGTATCTGGACGAAGGTCCGCGCGATGGCGAAGTGGTGCTGATGCTGCACGGCAATCCGTCGTGGAGTTACTACTGGCGGCATCTGGTGCTGGGGTTGAAGGACCGCTACCGCTGCATCGTGCCGGATCACATCGGCATGGGGCTGTCGGACAAGCCCGCGGACAAGGACTATCGCTACACGCTGCAGTCGCGCGTCGAGGCCCTCACACGTCTGCTGGATACCATCGGCATCGACGGGCCGGTGACGCTGGCGGTCCACGACTGGGGCGGCATGATCGGGTTCGGCTGGGCGCTGACCCACGAGGCGCAGGTGCGCCGGCTGCTGATCACCAATACCGCCGCGTTCCCGCTGCCGGCGGCGAAGCCGCTGCCCTGGCAGTTGAAGCTCGGCCGCGACATGAAGCTGGGCGCGCTGATGATCCGCGGTTTCAATGCCTTCTCGGCCGGCGCGGCGCGCGACGGCGTGGTGCGCAGAATGCCGGACGACGTGCGTCGCGCCTACGAGGCGCCCTACGATTCATGGGCGAACCGCATCGCCACGCTGCGCTTCGTGCAGGATATTCCGCTGAGCGACGCCGATCCGGCGTGGACGCTGGTCAGTACGGCGGCGAAGCGCCTGCCGGCCTACGCGGATCGCCCGGCCTTCATCGGTTGGGGCCTGCGCGATTTCGTGTTCGATCACCATTTCCTCGAAGGTTTCCGCAGCGCGCTGCCGCAGGCCGAAGCGCATGCGTTCGAGGATGCCGGCCATTACGTGCTCGAAGACAAGCATGACGTGCTGGTGCCGGCGATGCGGCGCTTCCTGGACGCGCATCCGCTCTGAACGACAGCGGTCGGCGGGCGACTTGACCCGGATCAACGTGATGCGGGCTGCGTCCGCCTAATCTGTTGCCTTCGCAGACCCGCGAGGGTGGCCCATGTCCCGTTTCGATATCGTGGTGGTCGGCGCAGGCCCGGCCGGCTTGAGTTTCGCCTGCTCGCTCGCCGGCAGCGGCCTGAGCGTTGCGCTGGTCGAGCCCCAGCTGCGTGCAGCGCTGGCCGATCCGGCGGACGATGGCCGCGAGATCGCGCTGACCCATCGTTCGCGGCGGTTGATGCAGGATCTGGGACTGTGGCATCGCCTCGCCGATGCCGAGATCGCAACCCTCCGCGATGCGCTGGTGCTCGACGGCGGCGACACCGACGGCCTGTTTTTCCGCCATGAGGACAGCGGCCAGTCGCAATTGGGCTGGTTGGTACCGAATCGCGCGATTCGCCGCGCGGCATTCGAAGCGATGACCGCGGCGGGCGAGGCGACCCTGATCGACGGGGTGCGCGTGGTCGGCGTGCATGCCGATGCCGACGGTGCCGAAGTGAGGCTCGACAGCGGCGAGCGGCTGCGCGCAGACCTGATCGTCGCCGCCGACAGCCGGTTCTCCGAGACGCGACGTGCGATGGGCATTCCCGCGACGATGCGCGATTTCGGCAAGACCATGCTGGTGTGCCGCGTGCGGCACGCGCTGGAACATGCGCAAACGGCGTGGGAATGGTTCGATTACGGGCAGACGCTGGCGCTGCTGCCCCTGCGCGACACGCATGCGTCGTCGGTCGTGCTGACCTTGCGGCATCAGGAAGCGCTGCGTGTGCAGGCGATGGATGCGGACGCATTCGGCGCGGACATGACCCGGCGTTTCCGGGGACGGCTCGGTGCGATGACGTTCATCGGCCCGTGTTGCGCCTATCCGCTGGTTGGCGTGTACCCGCAGCGATTCGTGGCCGAACGCTTCGCGACCATCGGCGATGCCGCGGTCGGCATGCATCCGGTCACGGCGCATGGCTTCAACTTCGGGCTGCTGGGGCAGGATGCACTGGCGCGCGCGCTCCGCGAGGCGCGCGTCGCCGGCCGGCCATTGTGGGCGTGCAGTGTGCTCGAACGCTACGAGCGCGACCACAGGCATGCCACGCGTCCGCTGTATCTGGCGACGCAGCTGCTCGCCGGCTTGTATACCGACGATTCGGCGCCGGCCAAACGGGTCCGTCGCGCGGCGTTGCGGATCGCGCAGCGGATCGGCCCGTTCCGGCGGATGGTGATGGAGGCATTGACCGACGACGGGCGGCCTGGCCCGCCGCCATTGCGCAAGCTTGTCGGACGACTGCGACCGCTCTGACCATGCCGTGCGGATTGGCAGGACGCAGGGCCATCGGGGGACAATGAGCGGATGACGACGACCGATACGAAAGCCGCCACGCCCGCCCGCCCCTGCAACATCGCCGCCAGCCTGCCGCGACTCGCGCGCGAGCGTCCCGACCAGATCGCGATGCGTTGCCCGGGCCGGGGCGGCGGCTACGACATCGCCCTGAGCTATGCCGAACTGGACGCGCGCAGCGACGCCATCGCTGCCGGGCTCGCGCAGCGCGGCATCGTCCGCGGCACCCGCACGGTGCTGATGGTGCGGCCGACGCCCGAATTCTTCCTGCTGATGTTCGCGCTGTTCAAGGCCGGCGCGGTGCCGGTGCTGGTCGATCCGGGCATCGATAAGCGCGCATTGAAGCAGTGTCTGGACGAAGCGCAGGCCGAGGCCTTCATCGGCATCCCGCTGGCGCTGTTCGCGCGGGCGCTGCTGGGCTGGGCGCGCAGTGCGCGGATGCGCATCACCACCGGCGCGCGCGCGATCCTGGCGGATGCCACGCTGGCCGATGTCGAACGCGATGGTGCGCACGCCGGCCCGCAGCTTGCGGACACCCAGCCCGACGATATCGCCGCGATCCTCTTCACCAGCGGCTCCACCGGTGTGCCCAAGGGGGTGGTCTATCGGCACCGGCATTTCGTGGCGCAGATCGCGATGATGGGCGAGGCCTTCGGCATCGCGCCCGGCGGCGCGAATCTGCCGACCTTCCCGCCGTTCGCGCTGTTCGATCCTGCGCTGGGTACGACATCGGTCATTCCCGACATGGATCCGACCCGGCCGGCGAAGGCCGACCCGCGCAAACTGCATGCGGCGATCGCGCGTTTCGGCGTGGATCAGCTGTTCGGTTCGCCGGCGTTGATGCGGGTGCTGACCGATCACGGCCAGCCGCTGCAGGGATTGAAGACGGTGATGTCGGCCGGCGCGCCGGTGCCTGCGGACGTGGTCGCGATGCTGCTGGAGCTGCTGCCGCCGGACGCGAAGTTCTGGACGCCCTACGGCGCGACCGAATGCCTGCCGGTCGCAGTGATCGAAGGCCGCGAACTGCTGACGCTGCGCGCGCGCACCGAGCACGGCGCGGGCACCTGCGTCGGCCGTCCGGTACCGCCCAACGACGTCCGGCTGATCCGCGTCGACGATGCCGCCATCGAGACCTGGTCGGACGATCTGATCGTGAAGGGCGGATTGGTCGGCGAGATCACTATTGCCGGCCCCACCGCGACCGATACCTATTTCAATCGCGATGCCGCCACGCGGATCGCCAAGATCCGCGAAACGCGGGCCGATGGCTCGACGCGGATCGTGCATCGCATGGGCGATCTGGGCTATTACGACGGCGAAGGCCGGCTGTGGTTCTGCGGTCGCAAGACCCAGCGCGTGGTGACCGCAGAAACCACACTGTGCACCGAACAGATCGAACCGGTGTTCAACACCCATCGCGACGTGCGCCGCACTGCGCTGGTGGGGCTCGGCAACGTTGGTGCGCAGCGCGCGGTGCTGTGCGTGGAACTGCGCGCGGGCGTGGCGGCAACGGAATGGCCGCGCATCGAAGAGGAGCTGCGGCATCTCGGCGAGGGCTTCGTGCATACCGCCAAGGTCGATGTGTTCCTGCGCTATCCGAAAGCGTTTCCGGTGGATATCCGCCACAACGCCAAGATCGGCCGCGAAAAGCTGGCGGCGTGGGCGGCGAAACAGCGGCTGCGTTGATCCGGTCCGGCCGCATCGATTGCCGACACAGGACGAAAAAAAGCTGCGGGTATCGCTACCCGCAGCCGTTGTCGCTTGTTGCGTTCGATCAGATCGCGATCAGAACGTGACGCTCCAGCTGTTGATGTAGCCGGTGTCGGCGTTGGCGTTGTCGTTCACGCGCAGCTTCCAGATGCCGTTCAGCGGCTCGCTCGAGAGATTGACCGTGAAGGTCTGGATGATGTTGTCGGTGCCGCCGCCGGTGCGGTTGTGCAGCACGTACAGGCTGCCGTCCGGTGCGATCAGATCGACCTTCAGGTCGCCCTTGTAGGTGTGGACGATGTTGACGGCGACCGGCGTGGTGGCCGAGCCGTTGCCGGTGCGGCCGGAGACGGTGATCGGGCTTTCGACCGTGGCGTTATCGTTGATCGGGTAATCGGTGTTGTTGGTGTAGGTCTGTCCGGTGGGCGGGGTGCCGCCGCCGATGTGGCCCTGGATCCAGGCGACCACGGCGGCTGTTTCCGAGTACACGCCGTAGTAGTTCGCCAGTGCGCAGCCTTTGCCGTAGCTGACGACGCCGATGCTGTAGATCGAGCCGTTGTAGGGCGCGATCAGCGGGCCGCCGCTGTCGCCCTGGCAGGAGTCCTTGCCGCCGGCCGCGAGCCCGGCGCAGATCTGGACGGCCGGGTTGAGCTTGAGGCCGCTGGCCGCGGAACTGCCGTTGTAGGAAGCCGCACAGACGCTGTCGGACACCACCGGGATGGTGACTTCGCGCAGAGCGGTCACGCCGCTGCCGCCTTGCGAGGTGGCGCCCCAGCCCAGGGTGGTCACCAGGTCGCCCGGCTTGGCCACGGCCTGCATTACCGTCGCATTGGGCAGCTTGGCGCGGATGAGGTTGGCCGGGAACGTGCCGTTGATGCGAAGCAGGGCATAGTCGTTGCTGTAGCTGCCGGCGGAGGAGTTCACGCTGTAGTTCGGGTGCGGGATGTACTGGGCGACGCTGTACGCGGTCTGGCTGCCGGTGTTGTTGGAGCCTGCGCGGACCGTGCTCTGGCTGCCGCAATGCGCGGCGGTCAGCACCCAGCTGTCGGCGATGATCGTGCCGCCGCAGCCGGAGGTGCGCACGACGAACGAACGATCGCCGACGGCCGAGACGCCGCCGACGATGCGTCCATTGAATTGATTGAACGGTGTGCTGGGTTTCCAGACGCCCGGCTGCACGGTGCGGTCGGCGGCGAACGACACCGTGCCGACGGCCAGCAGCGAGAGCAGCAGGGTGCTTGAAGCAACGCGAATGCGGGTTTTCATTTCAGCTCATTTCCTTATAGGTGATGTTTGTCGGGATATCGCACGTACGACGCGATGCGGATAGGTGCGTTGAGCGCATGCTTGCCAATAGCATGCTTGTCAAAAGCATGCCCATCAAAAGCATGCGTATCGCGATCGCTTTGAAACGCGGCGGATCCTCTCCTGTTCCCCTGTGATCGGGAGCGGTGCCGTACTGCGCGACACGTTTCGCGTGGGTGCACGCACCGAGTGTCTGCGGTCGACCTGGCAGTCCTGCCTGTTTGCGCGTGGATGCGACAGGCGGCCTGCTGGGGTGTATCGATCTTATTCGTACTGCCGGTGGTGCGGTCATGATGAATTGTCATGACCGCACATGCTCGATTCGATGGTCGGTTGATCATGAAGTGCTGCAAAACAAGGGTTTTATTGCTTTGCAGTGAACATTCGCGAATGGAAGCGAACGAAGCGGCCCCGCAGAACCGGGTCGCTTCGCGTTGCGATACCGCAAGGTCTACGGAGCGAAGTAGGTCGAGATCGACGAATACACATCCGAGAAGCGCGAGTAATAGTCCGGGGCGGTCGGCGCCGTGCAGTACGAGGTGCCGCCGTACAGGCCGCCGCGCAGCTGGTGCGTGCCGCTGGAGTTCACCGTGAACAGCGCGGAACCCGAAGAGCCGCCTTCGGTCACGCCGGTGTTCCACACCACGCGATACAGCGGCGACTTGCCGTCGATCGACGTGGACAGGCCCGTGACCGAACCCAGCGAATACATCTTGGCGTCGCCGGCCGGATGGTGGATGCCCACGATCGACGTGCCGGTGGCACCGATCGACGCGTTGGTCCAGGACGCATACACCGCGCCGGCCGGCGGAGCGCTCTTCAGTTCCAGCAGCAAAGTGTCGCGGGTGGCGTTGGAGTGGCGAAGATAAGCGCCGCCGGTCAGCGTCACCGCGCCCGCCGCCTGGGTGGTGCCGCCGCAGGTGGTGGCCTTGTAAAACCAGTAGGTCTGCAGCGTGTTCGCGACGGTCTGCGTGTTGATGCAGTGCGCGGCGCTCCAGAACAGGCGCTTCTTCGGCGAATGGCTGTTGTTGAGCAGCGTGCCGGTGCAGAGGTACGACCTGCCGCTCTTGGTGAACACCATGCGTGCGACCGCCTTCTCGGCATTGAGGAAGCCACCGGTGGGATTGACGCGACAGACGATGTCTTTCTCGCAGCTGTCGCTTTCGCCGATCTTCGTGCCCAGTTTGGCCAGCGCGCTTTCGCTTGCGATCGGGCTGGTATCGAGGTGCGAGATCTGCGGGATGGCGAGGTTGAAGTCCTGCGGCCGCTGGCCCTTCGCCAGCACGATTTCCACCGTGGCCCTGTCGCCCATCAGCACCGGAGACCATCCGCCCTGCGCGTCGGAGAATTCGCGGCCGTTCTGTTCGAAGACGCGGCCATCGTTGCCGCCGAAGCGCAGGGTGACGGCGGATGGATTGCCGCGGCCGTTGTTCTTCAGCGTCAAACCGGCGCGCATCGCGACTGCGGTCTGCGAGGAGATCTCGAAGCGGGCGGCCATGCTGCCGTCGCCCTGACGTTCCCAACCCAGCCGCGACAGCGAGATCCTGCCGTTCGGAACGTTGCGCGCGAAACCGACTTCGAACGGCTGGCCGCGCTTGACCTGATCGATGCGTCGCGATTTCAGCGCGCGGGTGTCGGCCAGCGCAGGCGAACCCAGCGCGATCAATACGGGCGCCCTGGCTTCGCGGGTGGCGAACGCTGCGGCGCCCATCGCCTTGGCCATCGGCGCTTCGCTGACGAAGGCCTCGTCCATTTCGACGACAGGCGCAGCGGAATGGGCGAACGGTGCGGCGAACAACGTTGAAACGATCGCGATGCAGATCCGGGTCTTGCGTACCATGAGCGACTCATCCTTTTGACGTTGGTGCGATAAGGAGTGCCGACGCGCGACGCATCTTCCGTGGCCGGCGATGGCCGGGAAGAGCCTGCGATCGTTCCCCGAGGGTCATGCGGTGTCTGGCGCCGTGCCGCCGATCCTGGGCCGACAGGCCGGGTGAGCGTATCCGTGCCGTCGCCGATTTTGTGCGACGGCAGTCTCTCTTCGAAAGCGCTGTGCATCGTCCCGGACGATGCTGCAATGCGGCAGTCGAGGATATTCAACAACAGCGATGCGAGTAACGAAACGCCGGGGTCTCTTCCGGTGTCGCCGCGGGCGAATCGGCTAGCGGAACACCCGCCGCAACAGTTCCGTCGTCCGCGATGCCGGGTTCTGCCGGATCTGTTTTTCCTGCTCGGCGATGACATGGAACAGACCGTCGATGGTTTCCCGGGTGACGTAGTCGTCGAGATCCGCGCTGCTGGCGGAGCCCTGGCCGCCGCCGAGCAGTGCCGCCACGCTGCTGCCGCCGGCCTTCTTGCTGAAGTCCTTGTACTTCTGGGTCACGCCCACCGATGCGGTCTGCTTTTCCACGATCGGCCGGAACGCGTCGTACAGTTTCTGTTCGCTGCTGCGACGGAAGAAATCGGTGGCCGAGGTCTCGCCGCCGCGTACCAGGCCGATGGCGTCCTGCACGGTCATCTGCCGCACCGCGTCGGCGAGAATGCCTGCCGCCATCGGCACCGCTTTTTCCGCCGCGCGATTCATCGACAGCTCGAAGGCATCCACTTTCTTCCCGGCCCCGAACTGGCGCGCGAGGTCGGCGACCTTGCGGATGTTCTCCGGCACGAAGATCTTCACCGCCTGATCGCGGAAGAAGCCGTCCTGCTTGCCCAACTGACGCACTGCGCGGTCCACGCCCTGCGCCAGGGCTTCCTTGATGCCGCCGCTGGCGTCGCGTTCGCTGAGGCCGTTCGAGCTCTTGCCACCGAGGAGTTGCTCCTTCAGTTGCCGCTCCAGCGATTGCGCGCTGGCGCCGGCCGTGGCCGTGGCCGTGGCGATCGTGATGCAGGCGATGAGGACAAGGGCGGGACGGCGCATGGCGGGGCTCCTCGCGGACGATGGGACAGCATACCCCTCGCACGACGTACCATGCGCGCAGCAACGGGAGGATGCATGAAGATTCTGGTAACAGGCGGTGGAGGTTTCCTCGGCCACGCCCTCTGCAAAGGCCTGATCGAACAGGGCCACGATGTCGCGAGTTACAACCGCGGGCACTACCGCTCGCTGGAGCCGCTGGGCGTGCGTCAGATCCAGGGCGATCTGGCGAACCGCGACGCGCTGGTCGCGGCCTGCGCCGGCATGGAGGCGGTGTTTCACAACGCCGCCAAGGCCGGCGCCTGGGGCAGCGACGAGAGTTATCGTCTCGCGAACGTCGTCGGTACCGACAACGTCCTCGCCGGCTGCCGTGCGCACGGCATCGGCCGACTGGTCTATACCTCCACGCCCAGCGTGACCCATCGCGCCACCCATCCGGTGGAAGGCGGCACCGCCGACACCGTGCCCTATGGCGAAGGCTTCAAGGCGCCGTACGCCACCACCAAGACCCTCGCCGAGAAAGCGGTGCTGGCCGCCAACGGGCCGGACCTCGCCACCGTCGCGCTGCGGCCGCGGCTGATCTGGGGCCCGGGCGATCAGCAACTGCTGCCGCGGCTGGTGTCGCGGGCGAAGGCCGGGCGGCTGCGGTTCGTGGGCGGCGGCCACAACGTCATCGATACCACTTATATCGACAACGCCGCGCAGGCGCATTTCGACGCCTTCGCGCATCTGGCGCCGGGCGCGGCCTGCGCCGGGCGCGCGTATTTCATCAGCAACGGCGAGCCCAGGCCGGTGCGCGAGATCGTCAATGCGCTGCTGCGCGCGGCGGGCGCCCCGCAGGTCGACAAGAGTCTGCCGTTCGGCGTGGCCTACGCCATCGGCGCCGCGTGCGAATGGCTGTGGCCGCTGCTGCGGCGGAAGGACGAGCCGCCGCTGACGCGGTTCCTCGCCGAACAGCTCAGCACCACCCACTGGTATTCGATGGCGCCGGCAACGCGCGATTTCGGCTACGTGCCGCGGGTGACGATCGAGGAAGGCCTGAAGCGCCTGGCTGCGTCCTATGCAGGCGCAGGCGACGCCTGATCGCTTGCCTCCTTCCCCCGCCATGCGGGGGAAGGCCGGGATGGGGGCATCGAGCGCAACGCACGACCCGGGCGGACCGCCATCCGCCCGCTAGAATGGCCGCATGACTGCCTCCCCCTTCGATTGGAAACCGCTGGCCGGTCGCGCGCTGGAAACTGCGCTCAACCGCGCCATCGCCCTGGACCCCGACACCCGCGACGCGCTGCAGCCGCTGGATGGCCGCAGCGTGGTGCTGGCGCTGGACGCCGCCGAGTCGCCGCTGGCGATGCGGCTGCAGGTCGATGGCGAACGGTTGCGGGTCGGCCCGGTCGATCCTGAGCGAGCGCCCGATCTGGCCGTGCGCAGCACGTTCGGTGGTGTGCTGTCGCTGGGCATGCAAACCCTGCTGCCCAAGCTGCTCGGCAAACGCGACGACGATGCCGACGCCGTACCGGTGGGGCGCATGCGGATCGAAGGCGATGCCGAACTCGCGCGTCGCCTGCAGCGGCTGGCCGAGCGTTTCGATCCCGATTGGCAGCAGCCGTTCACCGCGGTATTCGGCGATGTCATCGGGGTGCAGATCGCGAACGGCGTCGCTGCCGCGCTGCGCCAGGCGCGCGTCGGCGGGCAGGCGTTCGCCGAGAGCGCCGCCGAATATCTCACCGAGGAATCACGCGACGTGGTGCCGCGCGCCGAGCTGAATGCGTTCTACGACGATGTCGATACGCTGCGCGACGATGCCGAGCGCCTCGCGGCGCGGGTCGCGCGCCTGACCAGGCGGGTGGCGGCATGAGCGCTGCATCGTGAGTGCGCTGCTGCGCGCGGCGCGGATCGGCCGGGTCCTGATCCGCTATCGGTTGGACGATCTGCTGGACGACACGCCCGCCGAGCGCTGGCTCAAACTCGCGCGCCCGTTCGTGCCGCGCGCGTCGCGGGAGATCGCCGTGCAGCCGCGCGGCATGCGCCTGCGCCTCGCACTGCAGGAGCTGGGGCCGATCTTCGTCAAATTCGGGCAGATCCTCTCGACCCGCCGCGATCTGATGCCGCCGGATATCGCGGTCGAACTGTCGCTGTTGCAGGACCGGGTGGCGCCGTTCGACGGCGACACCGCGCGCCGGATCGTCGAAGCCTCGCTCGGCCAGGACATCCGCGAGGCCTTCGAGCATTTCGACACCACGCCGCTGGCGTCGGCGTCGATCGCGCAGGTGCACGCCGCGCGGCTGCCGGGCGGGCGCGAGGTGGTGGTGAAGGTGTTGCGACCCGACATCGAAAAGCAGATCGACGGCGACATCGCCCTGCTGAGCAGCGTCGCCGCGCTGGTGGAGCGCGCGCATCCGAATGCCGACAAGATCCGCCCGCGCGAAATCGTGCGCGAAGTGGAAACCACGCTCGCGGCCGAGCTCGACCTGCAGCGCGAGGGCGCCAACGCTTCGGTGATCCGCCGGTTCTGGATGGGCAAGGACGGCCAGGATTCGCCGGACCTGTACGTGCCCGACGTGATCTGGAGCCACACCGCCGAGCGCGTGCTGACGCTCGAACGGGTCTACGGCATTCCCAGCGACGACATCGCCGCACTGGACGCCGCCGGCATCGACCGCAGCGCACTCGCCGCCAAAGGCGTGCGCGTGTTCTATACCCAGGTGTTCCGCGACAACTTCTTCCACGCCGATGCCCACGCCGGCAATATCTGGGTCGACAGCGATCCGGCGCGCAAGGACAACCCGCGCTTCATCGCGATCGATTTCGGCATCGTCGGCCAGCTCTCCAGCGAGGACCAGTACTACCTCGCCGAGAATTTCATGGCGATCTTCAACCGCGACTACCGGCGCATCGCCGAGTTGCACGTGCAGGCCGGCTGGATTCCGTCGCATATCCGCATCGACGAACTCGAAGCGGCCGCGCGCGCGGTCTGCGAGCCGTACTTCACCCGGCCGCTGTCGGAAATCTCGCTGGCCGAGGTGCTGATCAAGATCTTCCGCACCGCGCAGAAGTACGAACTCACCCTGCAGCCGCAGTTGATCCTGTTGCAGAAGACGCTGCTCAACATCGAAGGTGTCGGCCGGCTGCTCGATCCGAAGCTCGATATCTGGGCGGTGGCCAAGCCGGTGCTGGAAAAGATCCTGATCGAACGCTACAGCCCGCAGCGGTTGGCCGGCGAATTCCGCAAGCGGCTGCCGGAGCTGATCACGCGCGCGCCGGACATGCCGCAGCTGCTGCATGCGTGGCTGAGCCAGCAGGTCGGCGGCAAGCACGAACTGGCGATGCGTTCGCACGATCTGGCCGATCTGGCGAAGACCATGAACGCGATGCAGCGCCGGATCGTCTCCGCGATCCTCGGCACCGGCCTGTTGATCGTCGCGGCGGTGTTGTTCGCACTGGAAGCCGGTGGCCCGCGGGTGTTCGGCATCCCCGCCGCGGCGTGGATCGCCGGTCTGGGCGGCCTGTGGGGTCTGATCGCGGCCTGGCCGCGACGATAACCCCGGGGATCGTAGGGCGGGCCCTGGCCCGCCGTCGCGACCGTTCCGCTCCAGATTGCAGCGGTCGAAGCGGCTTCGATCAGCGTGCGGTGCGCTGACAGATCGCAATGGCGGGCCAGGGCCCGCCCTACGATGCTTACTTCGCCGCCGCAGGCGCGGCCTTCGTCGCCTTCGCGAAATCCCCCGCGGCGAACACGCTGATCGCTTCGGGCTTGATGTGCTTGCGGATCGCGGCGTTCACGTCGTCCACGGTCAGCGCCTTCAGCTTCGCGTCGAAATCCGCCGCCCAGGCCATCGTCCGGCGCATGTGCAGATTGCGCGCGAGCGAGCCGGCGACGCTGCCGTCGCTGGCGCGGCTCTGCTGGCGTCGGGTCAGCAGGTCGTTGACCGCGCTCTTCAATTCCTCGGCGGTGATGCCGTCGCGGACGAAGCGGGTCACTTCCTCGCGCAGGGCGGTGTCCAGCCGGGCGACGTTTTCCGGCGCGGCGATGGCCTGGATGCCCAGCCGCCCGGCATCGTCGCGGCCTTCCGGCGCGCTGTCGGCGACGATGCTGCTGCTGACGTTGTAGCTCAGGCCTTCCTTCTGGCGCAGGCGGTTGCCCAGGCGCGAATCCAGCGAGCCGCCGCCCAGCACGCTGTTGGCGATCATCAGCGCGGGATAATCGGCATCGGCGTCGTTCAAAGACAGATTCGCGCGCGCCATCACCACGGCGTTGGCCTTGTCGGGGGTTTCCAGCCGCACTTCGCGCGCGGCGACTTCGGTATAGCGCGTGGGCACCGGCGCGTAGGGCCTGGCGCTGCGCCAGTCGCCGAACAGGGCCTGCAACTGCGCTTTCATCGCCACCGGGTCGAAGTCGCCGACGATGGCGATCTCGCCTTCGGCGGTGCCGTAGAAATCGCGGTGGAACGCGATCGCGTCCTCGCGCTTGAGCGCGCGCAGATCGACCAGGCTCTGGTCGATCGACTTGTAGGCGAACGGATGATCCTTCGGCCACGGATCGAAGTATTCGCTCATCGCCAGGCCGACGACGGTGCCTGGTTCCTTGCGCGCGCTTTCCAGGCCGGTGATCGACTGCAGCCGGAACTGTTCGAATTCGGCTTCCGGGAAACTCGGGTTGCGCAGCACGTCGGCCGCCAGCGCCAGCGCTTCTGCCAGGTGCTCGCGCCGCGAGTTCAGGCCGATGCTCGCGCTCTGCACGCCGCCCGAGACGTTCGCGGTGGTCTTCAGCGCCTCGAAGCGCTGTGCGATCTGTTCGCGGGTCATCGTTTTGCTGCCGCGCATCAGCATGTCGCCCGCGGCGCTGCCGGCGGGGTCCGGGCTGCGCTTGATCGATTCCACATCGCCGAAGCGGAAGATCGCGTTCACGTTCACGGTGTCGCCGCGCGTGTCCTTCGGCAGCAGCGACACCTTCAGCTTGTCGCCGATCGTGAAGGTCTCGGTGCGCGCGTCGATGTTCGCGGGGGTGGGGTCGAAGGTTTCGCCGGCGGCGAGCGCGGCCTTGCCGGTGTAACCCTTCAGCGCTTCCGCGGCGCTGGGCGCCGCCGCGATCTCGACGCGTTCGGCGCTGTCGGTCGGGATGAACCGGGCCAGGGTGCGGTTGCTGGGTTTGAAATACGTGCGCGCGACGCGGTTGACGTCGTCCACCGTCACCGCGGCGATGCGGTCGCGCTGCAGGAAATACAGGCGCCAGTCGCCTGCCGCGACCGATTCGGTCAGCGCCATCGCCACGTTATTGACGTTGGCGAAGCTGTTTTCGTAGCCGTTCGCGATGCGTTCCTTGGCCTTCGCCACTTCGTCGGCGGTGACCGGCGTCGCTGCGAGCACGCTCTCGGCCTGCCGCAGCAGTTCCGCTTCGGCCTTGGCGATGTCGGCGTCCTTCGGCGCGACCAGGATCAGGTTGGCCATGCCGCCTTCGCGCAGGGTGTTGTTGCCGCCGCCCGCGAAGGCGGCCAGCTTGGTTTCCACCAGCGCCTTGTGCAGGCGGCCGGTCGGGGCATCGCCCAGCACGTCCATCAGCACCGCCAGCGCGGGGCCGTCGGGATGGGTCGCGCCGGGGGTGTGATAACCGATGCCGACGAAGCGGGTGTCGCCGCTGCGGCGCACGTTGACCTCGCGCTCGCCGTCCTGGGTGGGCTCGGCGGTGTAGAGCTTCGGCAGCGGCGCCTTCGGCCGCGCGAGCGTGCCGAAATGCCGCTGCACTTTCGCCAGTGTGGTCGCGGGATCGATGCGGCCGGCGACGATCAGGGTCGCGTTGTCGGGGCGGTACCAGCTGCGATAGAAGGCCTGCAGGCGCTCGATCGGCACGTTCTCCACGTCGGAACGTGCGCCGATGGTGCTGTTGCCGTAGTTGTGCCACAGGTAGGCGGTGGAGCGCAGGCGCTGGAACATCACCGCGCCGGGGTTGTTCTCGTTGCGCTCCATTTCGTTGCGGACCACGGTCATTTCGCTGTCGAGATCCTTCTTCGCGACGAACGAATTGACCATGCGGTCGGCTTCCAGCGCGAGCAGCCAGTCCAGGGTCTCGTCGTTGGCCGGGAACGAACCGTAATAGTTGGTGCGGTCCAGCGAGGTGGTGGCGTTCTTCTCGATGCCGCGGGCCTTCATGGCGCCGGGGATGTCGGCGTGGGTGGGCGTGCCCTTGAACAGCATGTGCTCCAGCAGATGCGCCATGCCGGTCTCGCCGTAGTTCTCGTGCACCGAACCCACGCCGTAGGCGATGTTGACGGTGACCGTGGGTTTGCTGGCATCGGGGAACATCAGCACGCGCAGGCCATTGGCGAGGGTGTATTCGCAGATGCCTTCCACGCAGGGGCCGGCGGTCATGCCCTTCGGCGCGGGCACGGCATCGGCGGCGAAGGCGGCGGGGGCGAACGCGCCAGGGGACACCAGGGCGAGTGCGCAGGCCAAGGCGAGGGCGCGCGGGGCGGCGGTGCGGCGTTGGAACAAGGACATCTGGAACTCCCGGGAGGATGCGGATCGAAGAGAATAGGCCCCGATTCTCGCAGACCCGACGCCCTTCGATGACCTCATCCTCCCCCACGGAGTTCCCGGAACACCCCGCTGCGCCCGCAGAGATACCGGTCCTGTACTGCGACGAGGCGCTGGCGGTGGTCGACAAGCCGGCGGGGCTGATGGTCCATGACAGCGCGCTGGCGCGCGGCGAAACCGATTTCGTCGCCGACCGGCTGCGCGAGCAGTTCGGTAAGCCGGTCTTCCTGGTCCATCGCCTCGATCGTGCGACCAGCGGCTGCCTGCTGCTGGCGTTCGACCGCGACAGCGCGTCGACGCTGGGCAAGGCGCTGATGTCCGGCGACGTGCGCAAGGACTATCTGACGGTGTGTCGCGGCTGGCCGGAGGAGGCCTTCGTCGTCGATCATCCGCTGGACGGCGGCCCCGGCAAGCCGCAGAAGAAGCCGGCGATCACCCACTTCCAGCGGTTGGCGACCTGCGAGCTGGCGTTGCCGTCCGCGGGGTTCGAGACCTCGCGCTACGCCCTGCTGCGCGCGCAGCCGGAAACAGGACGCTTCCGCCAGATCCGCCGTCATCTCAAGCATCTGTCGCATCATCTGATCGGCGACACCAGCCACGGCGACGGCCGGCATAACCGCGCGTTCCGGATGATGGGCATCCACCGGATGCTGCTGCACGCGGAGCGGCTGGCTTTCGATCATCCGCGGACCGGCGCGCGGATGGAGGCGGTGGCGCCGCCGGATGCGGCGTTCGCGAAGGCGCTGGCGCTGTTCGAGGCGGGGTCGGGCGGCTGAGATCGACGCTGGCGGGGTGCGTGCCGGTCGAGCGTTGGGTTGTTCAGTCCGGCTTCGCGGACTGCTCGAGGTCGGCTTCGATGGTCTGCTTCATCTCGGCGATCATGGTCTGCATGATCGGCTGCATTTCTTCCATCGACAGCTGCATCGCCTGCGGCATCTTGCGCATGATGCTGCGGCCGGTGTCGCTGCCGTAGAACGCGGTCATCGCCTCCACTTCCTCGGCGGTGAACAGCCGCGCGTAGACCTTGCGGTAGATCGGGCTCATGGTGTCCCAGGACATGATCCTGCGCATCGAGTCGCGCTGCCGGGCCATCGTCTTCTCGAACGATGCGCGCTGTTCCGCCGTGGCGTCCTCGCCCAGCATCTGCCGGCCCATGCTGTCGCCCATGCCTTCGATCTGCACGAACATCTCGTCCAACGTGCGACGCATGTCCATCGTGTCGAGCAGACGGTCGATCTGGGCGTCGGTCGGCGGCGCGGCCTGTGCGGGCGCGAGGGCGCAGAGGGACAGGCAGAGGGTCAGCAGGAAACGTGTCATCGGTGGGCAGGTCCGGAGCGGGAGGAAGGAGGGGTCAACGCGCGCGCTGCTGCAGTTGGGTGTCGAAGCCACGCTTGAGGTCCTGCAGCATCGGCAGCAGCATGTCTTCGAGGTTCTGCATCGCGCCCGCCGCGTCCTGCGCGCCGCCGAGCATCATGGATTCGGGATCGCCGCCGTTGCCGAAGCTCTGGCGGTAACGCTGGTTGGGGTCGTTGGGATCGGTGCGATCGTAGTTCGAGGTGTAGAGGTCGCGGGTCAGCGGGCCGAGCTGTTTCCAGTTGCGCCGGATCAGGACTTCGGCGTCGCTGCGGTAGCGCGCCGCGTCGGCATCCGCGCCGCGGTAGCGGCCGGTGTTGCTGCGTGTCTCGCCGGTGCCGTCGAGCTGGTTGCGGACCATCTGCAGCAGGGCTTCCACTTCGCGGACCGATCGATCGCGGGTCTGGGTTTCGTCGGCATAGGCCGCGGGGCTCTGGCTGCCGAAAGCGCTTTCGAAGCCGCCATAGCCGCCGGCCGGGCTTCCGCCGCCATAGTTTGCGGGGGCGCTGCTACGGTATCCGCCGCCGCCGCCGCCGCCGACGAGCGCGGGGTCGCCGCCGCCCCCGACCGATGCGGGGTCCTGCGCGGAAGCGGAGAAGGGCGACATGGCCGCGAAGCCCGCGGCGAGCGCGGCTGGCAGGAGCAGGTGACGGATCATGGTCGTTCCTCCTTGTGGGGCTTGCATCATCCGGTAGCCGCGAAAGCGGGTCAAATCAACGCAGACGGCCCGCTGGCCCGGCGCGACCGGGTGCCGGTACGGCGTATCGGGACAGGCTGTCGGTACAATCGCCCGCGGAGGGCAGTGTGGACGAAGAGATCACGATTCCCGAGTCCGAGCTCGTCGAGCGCTTCGTGCGCGCGTCGGGTCCGGGCGGGCAGAACGTCAACAAGGTATCGACCGCGGTGGAGCTGCGGTTCGACGTGGCGCAGTCGGCGGTCTTGCCGGAAGCGGTCCGCGAGCGTCTGCTTGCGCGTCGGGACCGGCGCGTGACCCTGGACGGCGTGCTGGTGATCAATGCCCAGCGCTTCCGCACCCAGGAACGCAACCGCGAGGACGCGCGCGCGCGCCTGGCCGCCTTCGTGGCGACCGGCACCAAGGCGCCGACGCCGCGGGTCGCGACCAAGCCGTCCAGGGCCGCCAAGAAGCGCCGTCTCGAAGACAAGCGCCAGCGCGCCGACCGCAAGCGCGACCGCGCGACCAGGGACTGGGACTGACATGACCGAAGACGAGGCGGTGCGGGGCGCGGCCGTGAAGGACAGGCCTGCGCAGGATCTGCTGGCATCGCCGCTGCCGCCCAGCCTGCCGCGGACGCGCTCCAGCCGTTTCACCCGCCGATTGGCGCGGTCGGTGCTGCGCGCGTGCGGTTGGCAGGTGGTGGGCACGTTCCCGGATGCGCCCAAGGCGGTCCTGGTGGGTGCCCCGCACTCCTCGAACTGGGACGGATTCTGGGGGCTTCTGGTCAAGGTCGCGCTGGGCGTCGACGTCCGCATCTTCGCCAAACATCAACTGTTCTGGTGGCCGCTCGGTCCGCTGCTGCGCCGGCTGGGCGTGATCGAGGTCAACCGCAGCGCGACCGGCGGCTTCGTCGATCAGATCATCGACCGCTTCGGGCGCGAGGAGCGGCTGTGGATCGGTATCGCCCCGGAAGGCACCCGCAAGCGCGTGGAGCGCTGGAAGACCGGTTTCTGGAAGATCGCCAAGGGCGCCGGCGTGCCGGTGGTGCCGGCGTATTTCCACTATCCGGACAAGATCATCGGCATCGGCGAGCCGTTCGTGCTCAGCGACGACATGGAGGTCGACATGGCCCGCATCCGCGCGTGGTACGCGCCGTGGCGGGGACGGAACCGCGCGGTGTGATGCTTCGGGGCGCCCGTCGCACTGGATTTGTGCGGCCCTTCCCTTATTCTTGCGTTGGATCCGCTTCATGGGGTCCGCTTCCATCCCCGGGGATATCCAATGTCGTCATTGAAGAAGATTCTTGAAGCGGCTCGCCTGATCGAGCGGGCCGACGTGCCCGCGCGCGATGCCGCTCCGACCGGAGATGCCGATATCGACGCCATCATCCGCCGCGCGGCGCGGGCCGAAGCGCCGCCGCCCCTGCCCGATGGCGAAGATGCCGCCGATGCCGATGCCGGTCGTGCAGAAGCGGGAGCCAGCGAGGTCGTCGGCGTCGAGGAAGGACTGACGTTCGTCGATATCTACGGCCGGCAGGGGGTGGTCGAGGCCCCGTTCCCCGTGGAGCGCCTGTTGAAGCTGGTGGACGGGCTGCGCGCGCTGGATCCTGCTACCCGCCGCGCCGCGATCACCGCCATGGACGTCGCCGACGAGACCTGGTCCATGGACGATGTGCTGGCCGATGCCGATGCCAAGATGGCCGCCCTGCGCGGACATCAACGTCAGATGCAGGGTGCCGCAGACGGGGTGGTGCAGGCGAACCGCGCGCGCGTCGCTGCGCTGGAAAGCAGCCGCGACGGGCGCCTGGCCGAGCTGCGGCAGCAGATCGCCGCGCTGGAAGCGCAGATCCAGGACGTCGTCGGCAGCACCGCCGCCGACGTCGCCAAACTGCAGTCGGAATCGGAATCGAACAAGGCGGCGCTGCTGCGCGAAACCCAGCGCATCGACGCCCACATCCTCAATCTGGAGGAACTGGTCGCCCAGTTCCGCCCGCCGGCGAAGTGATCGCCGACGTCCGTCATTTCTTTCGTTACTCGTCCGTCTAGGAGCGCCTCATGGCCATCAAACTCACCCCGTTCGCCAAGTTGCTGGTCGGCGCGATCGTCCTGGTCGGCAGCGGCTCGGTGCTGTGGAATCTCTACAAGAACCGCACGGCCGACGGCGGCGATGAAGGCGCCGCCACCGCGCAGACCGATGGCGGCAAATCCACCGCTTCGGCCGGCAGCTACGCCGGCAAGGGCGACGGCCCGCTCGGCGCCGCCGGCAACCCGCTGAAGGTCAGTATCGTCAGCTTCCACGGTTACGCGCCGGCGCTGGTCGCCAACGGCCAGAGCCTGAAGACGCAGTCGGGCTCGCTGTTCGACCAGGAAGGCCTGAACGTCGAATTCGTGATCCAGGACGACATTCCCACCCTCGCCACCATCTTCGAGTCCGGCACCGCGCAGTGCGCGTGGCGCACGTCGGATTTCTGGGCGCAGGAGCAGCCGAACCTGCGCAACAGCGGTCACGACGCCAAGGCGGTGATGATCGTCGACAACACCCGCGGCGCCGACGCCATCATCGCCAAGGATCCGTCGATCCGAAGCGTCGAAGACCTGGCCGGCAAGAAGCTCGCGCTGCTGCAGTTCACGCCGTCGCACGGCATGTCGATCGACGCGATCGATAACTCGTCGCTGTCCGCGCGCAGGAAGCAGAGCATCGAATACGTCTACATCGCCGCCGAAGACGGTCTCGCCGGCGTGCGTGCCGCGTTGGAATCGGGCAACGTCGACGCCGCGGCGCTGTGGGACCCGGACCTCTCGCTCGCGCTGCGCGCGACCCGGGGCCATGTGGTGTATTCGACGAAAACCGCATCCAACCTGATCTTCGATGTGATCGTCTGCGACCAGCGCGTGCTCAACGATCCGCAGGGCCGCGAGGCGGTGCAGAAACTGGTCAACGGCTGGATGAAGGGCGTGGATGCGGCCAAGGCCAACCCGAACCAGGCAGTCGATGCGCTGGTGAAGACCGAGGAATTCTTCACCCTGCTGGCGAAGGACGAAGGCAAGCCGTTCGTGAAGAAGCTCTTCGACAATCTGCTGTGGACCGGCGTCGCCGACAACGCGCGCATCCTCGGCATGTCCGGCGGCACCAATCACTACGAGCGCGTCTATCAGCGCTTCGACCAGATCTATCGCGCCGCGGGCGCACTGGCGAACCCGAAGTCGCCGGTGATCGCGCCGCAGGACAGCTTCGACACCCGTTTCATCCGCAATCTCTACGACGCCAGCACCGCGGCGCAGGCCGAAGCCAGGAAAGTCGAAACCTATACCACCGCCGAGCGTGAGGAAGCGGTGCAGGCGCCGGCCACGGTGACCAAGCCGGTGACCGTGAATTTCGCCAGCGGCCAGTCGGCGCTGACCAAGCGCTCCGAGAAGACCATCGACACCGACATGGTGCCGTTCATCGAGAACAACGGCAGCGCCTATTTCGAGATCAGCGGCAATACCGACAGCACCGGCAATCTCGCGATCAACAATCGCCTGTCGCTGGCGCGCGCAGAAGCCGTGGTCGACTATCTCAGCAAGCAGTGGGAGTTCCCGCGCGAGCGCTTCAAGATCGTCGGCAACGGCCCCAACAAACCGCTGTGCGACGAGAGCAATCCCGGCGCCGAAGGCGTGGATCTCGATGCCTGCCGCGAAATGAACCGTTCGACCCGCATCGCGGTGTTCGGAGCGCGTCCGTAATGGCCAAGGGCTGGAACCCGTACGCCGCCCTGCCCGGTGGGCTGCGGCGGCAACTGGGCATCGCCGGCGTCGCCGCGGTGCTGCTGGTCTGGTTCGGGCTGAGCGCCAGCGGATGGATCAGCGCCAACAAGCTGCCCTCGCCGGTATCGGTGGCGAAGGCCCTGGCCTATCTGACCTGGAGCGACGGCAGGAGCCTCTTGTTCGACGCCACGCTGTGGTCGGTCGGTCGCGTCGCCGCGGCGGGCGTGCTGGTGGTGGTGGTCGGCGTGCCGCTGGGCATCTTCATGGGCGCGTCGCCGAAGTTGAACGCCCTGCTGTCGCCGCTGATCGACCCGTTCCGCTCGGCGCCGGTGGTCGCGCTGCTGCCGATCCTGGTGATGTGGCTGGGCATCGGCGAGACCATGAAAGTGACGTTCCTGTTCCTCGGCGCCGTGGTCTATCTGGTACCGATGGTGCGCGACGCCATCCAGGCGGTGCCGCAGAGCTACTGGACCGGCGCGCGCGATCTCGGCGCCACGCCGTGGGAATGCATCCGCCACGCGGTCGTGCCGATCGCGATGCCGCGCATCGCCGACGCCATCATCGTCAGCGTCTCGGTGATGTGGACCTATATCACCGTCGCCGAATACGTGAACGCCAAGGTCGGTCTGGGCCAGTTGATCCAGAACGCGCGCCGCTTCAGTGCGATGGATCAGGTGTTCGCCGGCATCGCGGTGATCATCGCGCTGGCGCTGATCGCCTATCAATTGATGCGTGCGGTCAAAGCCCGCCTGTACCCGTGGGAGACACAGGCATGAGCGCCACCACTGCAGTGAACAATGCTCCCACGCCCGCGACGCCCGCGGTCATCGCCCTCGATCGCATCGTCCAGGAATATTCGCGTCCCGAAGGCGGCGTGAACCGGGTCGTCGACGACCTGACCCTGCGTTTCACCGGCCCCAGCATCAACATGCTGCTGGGCCCGTCGGGCTGCGGCAAAAGCACGCTGCTCTACATGATGGGCGGCGTGCGCCCGCAGAACGCCAATGTGCCCACCAGCGGCACGATCAGCATCGACGGCGCGCCCTGCACCGACGCCCACGACGACGCGGTGATGGTGTTCCAGCGTTACGCCAACCGCCCCGACCTCACCGTCTACGACAACGTGGCGTTTCCGTTCCGGCTGAAGCTGTGGCGCGAACGTATTCCGTCCGCGGAGCGCCACGACAAGGTCATGCACATGCTCGAAGCGGTGGGCCTGGCCGACAAGGCCAAGCTGCACCCGAGTCAGCTGTCCGGCGGCCAGAACCAGCGCATCGCGCTGGCGCGTTCGCTGATGCTGCGTCCGCGCATCCTGCTGATGGACGAACCCTTCGGCGCGCTCGACGCGCAGACCCGCGAGGAAATGCAGAAGCTGCTGGTGAAGCTGTATCAGGAATATCCGTGCCTGATCGTGTTCGTCACCCACGACGTGACCGAGGCTTTGCTGCTGGGCGATCGCGTGGTGGTGCTGTCGACGCAGCCGGCGCGGATCGCCGACGACTTCGAGATCGCCACGCCCAAACCGCGTGACAGCGGCTGGCTGCGCATGCCTGAAGCCGCGGCGCTGGAGCAGCGCATCCTCAGCCGGCTGCATCAGGCCGCCGGCAAGGGCAACGTGCGCGTGACGGTCTGATGCGACGGAAGCGACCGGCATGAAACAAGCCCCGAAGCCCGTGAGTTATCTGCGCGCCTGGCTCACCAGCCAGACCAACATGATGACTGTGCTCGGCGGCGGCCTGGCGGCGACCATTGCGTCGATCCCGGCCGGCGGCGTCGGCGCGCTGGGCGCGCTGGTGGTGCTGGGTGCGGTGCAGGTGCTGGCGGCGCTGGTCATTCCCGATCTGTCCACGTTCCGCAGCAAGGTCGATCGCAACGCACGTCGCGCCGCCATCGATCAGCGCCGCGCGCAGTTGCAGCAGGAACTGTTCCAGCTGCACGGCGGCCTGGAGCGCGTGTCCGGCATGGCGATGTGGCAGAAGTATCAGGCCGTCGTCGAACGCGCGACGGTGCTGTACCGCATCGCAGGCGAAGCGCAGAGCCAGCTTTCTTACGACGACGCCGAGCGCGTCGACAAGGCGTCGGTCGATTATCTGGCGCTGTGGCTGGCCGACGCGACGATCACCGACCGGCTCCGCAGCGGCGAGGAAGCCACGGTCGAGCGGCGTCTGCGCGATGCGGAAAAAGCGCTGGCGGGCGTCGAAATCTCCGATGCCCGCTACCGCCATCTGCGGATGGCGCGCGACGACTATCTCGCGATCAAGCTGCGCCACGACGGTCTGGTCGCGCGGCAGATGTCGATCGAGGCGGCGCTGGTGTCGCTGCCCGATCAGGTCGAAGAGATCTACCAGATGGTCGTCGCCAGCCCGTATTCCAGCGTGCTCGGTTCCAAACTCGGCGAGTCGCTGTCGCGGTTGCAGCTGGAAGAGGACATCGAACTGGAGCTGTCACAGAACGATCTCGACAGCCACTATTTCCAAACCGGCGCGGCCGCCGCCAACAGACACGCCAAGGCCGCGAGACAATCCGCCCGTACGACGCAATGATCATCGCGCGATGATTCAATCTTCCAGGAGCCCCTCATGAGCCTCAATCTCTTCACACGCCTCGGCAATCTCGTCCGCGGATTCATGTCGCTGTTCGTCAGCGGCATCGAACAGCAGCATCCGGAGATCGCCTACGAAAACGCGATCAACACCATGATCGCGAAGTACAACAAGCTCAAGAACGCCACCGCCGGGCTGATCCGCCTGCGCGAGGACGCCGCCGACCGCCTGCAGAAAGCGCAGGCGCAGCAGCACGAGCTGACCGCCATGCTGGAACAGGCGATGGCCGAAGGCCAGGACGACATCGCGGTGGAACTGATCGAGCGCAAGGACGCGATCGACGCGGAAATCGCCTCGCTGCAGGCCGAAATGGAAGCCGCCGAGAAGGACGTCGGTACCGCCAAGACCGCGCTGACCGAGGTGAAGGGCGAGATCGCCAAGCTCAAGGCCGAGAAGGACCGCATGCTCGCCAAGATGCAGAGCGCGCAGGCGCGCGTGCGCATCCAGGACCAGCTCGAAGGTCTGTCGGTGGACGCCGAACTGCGCGCGCTGGAGAACGTCCGCACCGGCATCAAGGACACCATCGCCAAGGCCAAGCTGGGCGACGAACTGCGCGAATCCGATCTGGACGTGCGCCTGAAGTCGCTGCGCACCAACAGCAGCAAGGCGAGCGCGCGCAACAAGCTCGAGGCGCTGAAGAAGGAGCGCGCGGGTCAGGCCGGCGCGGATCGCACGATCTGATTCCTTCGTTGACATCCCGAACGTTCAATTGTCATCCCGAACACGGGCATCGCCCGTGGAGGGATCTGCTGATCGCCGACAACGCAACAACAGATCCCTCGCTGTGCTCAGGATGACAGAAGTTTTTTTCGGCTCAAATCGTCGTTGATCGCACCCACGGACAGACCATGACCACCCTCAACAGCGTTGCGCTTCCGCCCTGGGCCGACGAACTCAAGCGCCGCTATCTTGCCGGCGAAGCCGGGCTGTTCGTGGTCCACGGCAACGTCCACGACGCCATTGCCCACGACGACAGGCTGCTGCCGTTCGTCGAATTCCTGCACACCGTCGTGCTGGCCGCCAAACCGCAGCGTTACGAGCTCGCGCTGCGCCACGCCGGCATCAAGCAGCATGGCGTCAACGGCAAGGTGCTGGAGCTCGGTGAAACGCTGCTCGAAAATATCGGTCACCTGGAAACGCGGATGCGCGCGGGCGACGGCGTGGCGCTGGTGCTGCCGCATGCCGGCGATCTGGTGCCGAACGCGGAAACCACGTTCCTCAGCACCGACGAGCGCGGCCTGCTGGAAATCCTCCACGACTGGTCGCTCAGCGGCCTGCTGCTGCAGCGCAACCACATCGTCGTGCTGATCTGCGCGTCGTTGTCGGAACTGCATCCCTCGCTCAACACCAATCCGCGCATCGCCGCGATCGAAGTGCCGTTTCCCGATGAGGCCGCGCGCGCGCGTCTCGTCGCGCAGTCCGCGCCGCACATGTCGCCGGCGCAGCAGGCGCTGGTCGCCAAGCACACCGCGGGTCTGCGCCTGCTGGAGATCGACAGCATCGTCGCCGAGCGTCCCGCGGCGGGACTGTCGGACGAAGAGCGCAAGAAACTCGCGCTGCAACTGCTGGGCGATGCGCCCGACGCGCAGCAGCGCGCCGAGATGTACGCGGGCGTGACTGCGGGCAAAACCCGCGAAGAGATCGCGTTCCTGATTCTCGGCCGCGCGACCACGCCCGCCGAACAGAAGGACGACCCGGTCGATGCGATGCTGCGCATCATCAACACCCGCAAGCGAGAGATCATCCAGCGTTCCTGTGGCGATCTGATCGAATTCCTCGATCCCAGCTACGGTCTGGATGCGGTCGGCGGTTACGATCAGATCAAGCAGGAGCTGATGAAGATCGCGGCGACCATCAAGACCGGCGACCGCCGGCTGGCGCCGATGGGCTTGCTCGCGGTCGGCCCGATGGGCGTGGGCAAGACCTTCGTCATCAAGGCGTTCCTGAAGGAAGCCGGATTGCCGGGCGTCGTGCTGAAGAATTTCCGCTCGAAGTGGGTGGGCTCGACCGAATCCAATCTCGAACGCGTGCTCAAGATCATCCGCGCGATGAGTCCGATCGCGCTGGTCATCGACGAAGGCGACCGCAGCTTCGGTAGCGGCGAAGGCGGCGACACCGACGGCGGCACGTCGTCGCGGGTCATCGCGCGGATCAAGGACTTCATGTCCGACACCGATAACCGCGGCCACGTGCTGACGATCCTGATGACCAACCGCCCCGATAAGCTCGATGTCGACATCAAGCGTCCGGGTCGCCTCGACCGCAAGATTCCGTTCTTCTACGCCGACAACGGCGCCGACCGCATGCACGTGGTGCGCGCGATCCTCAAGCGCGGCGGCGCGCCGCTGCCGGCCGATGCCGATGTCGCGCTGATCGAAGCATTGGATCCGCTGGACGGGTATTCCAATGCCGATCTGGAAGCCATCGCGCTGCTGGCGCTGGACATGGCGCGTGAAGACGCTGCAGCTGCGGCGGCGGGCGGCGGCGACATTATCGGTAACGGTCTGACCGCAGACCATCTGCGCCGCGCCATCGCCGATTTCATCCCGCCGCAGCACACCGACACCATCCAGCTGATGGAACTGCTCGCGGTGCAGGAGTCGTCGCGACGCAGCCTGCTGCCGGAGCGTTTCGCGAAGCTCGCGCCGGCCGAGGTGTCGCAGTTGATCGCGGAGTTGAAGCGGCGTCTGCGGCTGTAGGGTATGGCTTTCGTAGAGCGGACTTCAGTCCGCTGCTCTTCTATGGAAAGTCCCGCAGCGGGCTGAAGCCCGCTCTACGGAAAAATTCACACCACCTCGAACAACCCCGCCGCGCCCTGGCCGCCGCCGATGCACATCGTCACGACGACGTATTTCACGCCGCGACGTCGACCTTCGATCAGCGCATGGCCGACGAGACGTGCGCCCGATACGCCGTAGGGGTGGCCGACGGCGATCGCGCCGCCGTTGACGTTCAGGCGATCCATCGGAATGCCCAGCGTGTCCGCGCAGTACAGCACCTGCACGGCGAAGGCTTCGTTGAGTTCCCACAGGCCGATGTCGTCGACGCTCAGGCCCACGCGCTTCAGCAGTTTCGGCACCGCGAACACCGGGCCGATGCCCATTTCGTCGGGCTCGCAGCCGGCCACCGCGAAGCCGCGGAAGAGGCCGAGCGGCTGCAGGCCGCGCTGTTCGGCGAGGGTCGCGCTCATCACCACGGCGGCCGAACTGCCGTCGGAAAACTGACTCGCGTTGCCGGCGGTGATCACGCCGCCGGGCGTCGCCGGGCGGATGCCGCGCACCGCTTCCAGCGTGGTGTCGGCGCGGATGCCCTCGTCGGCGGCGATGGTGATTTCGCGGCTCGACAATTGCCCGCTGGCCTTGTCGGCGACACCCATCGTCACTGTCATCGGCACGATCTCGTCGTCGAATTTCCCGGCCGCCTGGGCAGCGGCGGCGGCGAGCTGGCTGCGCACGCCGTATTCGTCCTGGCGTTCTTTCGGGATCCTGTAGCGGCCCGCCACCTGTTCGGCGGTCTGCAGCATGTTCCAGTACAGCTCCGGCTTGTGCGCCATCAGCCACGGGTCGCTGAGCATGGTCTGGTTCATCACGCCCTGCACGCAGGAGATGCTTTCCACGCCGCCGGCAACGAAGACATCGCCCTCGCCAGCGATGATCCGCTGCGCCGCGGTCGCGATGGTCTGCAGGCCGCTGGAGCAGAAGCGGTTGATGGTCATGCCCGGCACGGTCACCGGGCAGCCGGCGCGCAGCGCGATCTGCCGCGCGATGTTCACGCCGGTCGCGCCTTCGGGATTGGCGCAGCCCATCAGCACGTCCTCGACTTCCGCCGGGTCGATGCCGGCGCGCGCGATGGCGTGCTGCACGCTGTGCGCGCCGAGCGTGGCGCCGTGGGTCATGTTGAAAGCGCCCTTCCAGCTTTTCGCCAGAGCGGTGCGCGCGGTGGAAACGATGACGGCGTCGGTCATGGTGGATTCCTTGGTCGAATACGTTGCTTGTCGGCGATGTGCCGAAGCGATCAGGTGAAGGTCTTGCCGTCGGCGGCCAGTGCGGCCAGCAGCGGTGCGGGTTCCCACGCGCCAGCCTGGCGGTTGTCCGGATCGGCGTCGGCGTAGCGGCGCATCGCGCGCACCACGTTGAACGCGCCCACCTCGTCGGCGTAGCGCATCGGCCCGCCGCGGAACGGCGGGAAGCCGTAGCCGAACAAATACACCATGTCGATATCGCCGGCCTTGGCGGCGATGCCTTCTTCGAGGATCTTCGCGCCCTCGTTGACCAGCGCGTAGACCAGGCGTTCGACGATTTCCGCATCGACGATCTTGCGCCGCGCGATGCCCGCATTCTTCGAGTGCTCGACGATCAGCGCATCGACGAGCGCACTGGGATGCGCCTTGCGGTCGCCGGGTTTGTAGTCGTACCAGCCTGCGCCGGTCTTCTGTCCGAAGCGGCCCTGTTCGCACAGCCGGTCGGCCACCGCCGAATAGGTCAGCTCAGGTTGTTCGACGTAGCGGCGTTTGCGGATCGCCCAGCCGATGTCGTTGCCTGCAAGGTCGCTCATCCGGAACGGGCCCATCATGAAACCGAAACGTTCGGCCGCGGCATCGACCTGCGCCGGCAGCGCGCCTTCTTCCAGCAGGAACATCGCCTGGCGGCTGTACTGCTCGATCATCCGGTTGCCGATGAAGCCGTCGCACACGCCGGACACCACCGCGGTCTTGCGGATCTTCTTCGCCACCGACATCGCGGTGGCCAGCACGTCCTTCGCGGTGGCCTTGCCGCGCACCACTTCCAGTAGCTTCATCACGTGCGCCGGGCTGAAGAAATGCAGGCCGATGACGTCCTGCGGGCGCTTGGTGAACGATGCGATCTTGTCGAGATCGAGCGTGGACGTGTTCGACGCCAGGATGGCACCCTGCTTGGCCACCGCATCGAGTTGCTCGAACACCGCCTGCTTGACGCCCATTTCCTCGAACACCGCCTCGATGATCAGGTCGCAGTCGGCGAGGTCGGCGTAGTCCAGCGTCGGCTGCAGCAGCGCCATCCGCGCCTCGAATTTGGCTTCGCTCAGGCTGCCCTTGCGCACGTTGCCTTCGTAGTTCTTGCGGATGGTGGCAACGCCGCGATCCAGCGCCTCCTGCTTCGTTTCCAGGATCACCACCGGCAGACCGGCGTTGAGGAAATTCATCGCAATGCCGCCGCCCATCATGCCCGCGCCGATCACCCCGACCTTGCGCACCTCGCGCTGCGGAGTGTCGTCGGGCACGTCGGCGATCTTCGAGGCCGCTCGTTCAGCGAAGAACGCGTGCCGCAGCGCGCGCGATTCCGGCGACATCATCAGCGCTGCGAAGGTGTCGCGCTCGAACTTCATGCCGTCGTCGAAACGTTTGCGCGCGGCGGCTTCCACGCAGTCCACGCAGCGCTGCGCGGCGGGATAGTCCTTCGCCATCGCGCCGACGGTGGTGCGGGTGAACAGTACGAACCCTTCGACATTCGCATGCGCGACGCGGCGGTCGCGCATGCGTGGATGCGGGCCGGCGTCGGCGGCGCGTTCGCGGGCGAATGATTTCGCGGCGGCCAGCAGATCGCCGTCGACGATTCGGTCGAACAGCTTCTGCCCAGGAATCGCCGCCAATGCTTCGCTGGCGACCGGGTGGCCGGAGACGATCATGTTCATCGCCGTCTCCAGGCCGATGGCGCGCGGCAGCCGCTGGGTGCCGCCGGCCCCGGGCACCAGCCCGAGTTTCACTTCCGGCAGCGCGACCTGGGTGCCGGACGAGGCGAGCCGGTAGTGGCAGCCCAGCGCCAGTTCCAGACCGCCGCCCATGCACACGCCGTGGATCGCGACCACCACCGGCTTCGGGCTGGCCTCGAAGGCCGAGATCACCGACAGCAGGTTCGGTTCCTGCATCGCCGCGGGCTTGCCGAACTCGCGGATGTCGGCGCCGCCGGTGAAGGATTTGCCGGCGCCGTTGATCACCACTGCAAGCACGGCGGGATCGGCCAATGCCTGGTCCAGCCCCGCGACCAGCGCGCGGCGCGTCTCGTAGCCGAGGCCGTTGACCGGCGGGTTGTCGAGCGTCAGTACCGCGACGCCATCGTCCACCGCGTATCGGGTCGTCATCGCTTGCTCCTTGAAGTCTGGTTGGATGTGGGTTTGGAAGCGCGCCGCGGCGCGACGCGCCCCGACAGCAGCAGTTCGATCGCCAGCCCGGCGTCGGCGACATCCACCTGCTGGTCGCTGGTCGCCTCGGCGTAGATGAAGGATTCGCAAAGCCGCACGATCAGATAGGCGAGGGTGTCCACCGCCAGCGGCGGCACCAGTGCGCCGCGGTCGGCCTCGTACTGCAGCAGCGCGCGCACCCGCTCGATCGCGCGGCCCTGCACCGGGCCGAGCTTCGAGGTGAGCAGGCGCACCGCGTATTCGGGATCGCTGCGCACGAAGCGCCGCAGCGGTTCGAAGACCACCAGCGCGCGCACCGCGTCTTCGCAGATCGACGCCACCCGGCGCGCGCCGCGTCCGCGATGGCGGGCGGCGGTGGTGGTCATCAGTTCGTCGCACAGCGACCACAGGATCTCGCTCAGCAGCAGCTCGCGGCTGCCGACCCAGCGGAACGCGGTGGCGCGGCCGATGCCCAGCCGCGCGGCGAGGGCGCCGATGTCGATGCGCTCGCCGGCCAGCCAGTCGCGCCGCGCCAGCTGGTACAGGTCCAGCGGCGTGGCCTTGGCGGGCGGCGCCTCGCGCAGCTCCTGCGCGAGGCGGGTGGGCGTCTGTGGGGTGGCGGGGTGGCGGGGGCTGCGGGTCGGCATGGCCGGAGTGTAGACATTTTGGCAATTTGACGCCATATGAGTCGTAATGATCAAATGACTCATTCGTCCAGGGAGCAGTGAAGATCATGAATGCGAGTCCGTTGACCAACCGCCGCAACCTCGACTTCATGCTGTACGAACTGCTGGGCGTGGATCGCCTCTGCGATTACCCGCGTTTCGCCGAGCACAACCGCGATACCTTCGGCGCCGCGCTGGATCTGGCCCACCAGATCGCGCTGGAGAAATTCCTGCCGCACAACCGCAAATCCGACCTGCACGAACCGCAGATGGTCGACGGCAAGGTCGAGTTGATTCCGGAGATCGGCGAAGCGGTGCAGGCCTACAACGATGCCGGCTTCGCCGCAGCGCTGGCCGACTACGAGGCCGGCGGCATGCAGTTGCCGTTCGTGATCGCGCAGGCCTGCGATTCGATGTTCTCGGCCGCCAATCCCGGCACGATCGCCTATCCCGCGCTGGCGCGCGGCGTGTCCAATCTGCTGGAAACGTATGGCACTGCGGAACAGAAGCGGCTCTACAAGCAGCCGATCATCGAAGGCCGCTATTTCGGCACCATGTGCCTGTCCGAGCCGCACGCGGGTTCGTCGCTGGCCGACATCAGGACCACCGCCGAACCGCAGGCCGACGGCAGCTACCGGCTCACCGGCGCGAAGATGTGGATCTCCGCCGGCGACCACGAACTCGGCGAAAACATCATTCATCTGGTGCTGGCGAAAATCGTCGGCGCACCAGCCGGCGTGCGCGGCATCAGTCTGTTCATCGTGCCGCGCTGGAAGGTCAATGCCGACGGCAGCCGCGGCGCGCGCAATGACGTACGCCTCGCCGGCCTCAACCACAAGATGGGCCAGCGCGGCAGCGTCAACACCTTCCTGAAATTCGGCGAAGCCGGCGACTGCGACGCGTTCCTTGTCGGCGAACCGCACCAGGGCCTCGTCACCATGTTCCACATGATGAACGAGGAGCGCATCGGCGTCGGCATGGGCGCGGTGCTGCAGGGCCTTGCCGGTTATCTGTATTCGCTGCAGTACGCGAAAGAGCGCAAACAGGGACGGCATCCCGATCAGAAGGATCCCAGTGCGCCGCCGGTCGCGATCATCGAACACGCCGATGTGCGTCGCATGCTGCTGCAGCAGAAGGTGTACGTGGAAGGCGCCGAAGCGCTGGGTTACTACGCATCGATGCTGGTCGATCACGCGCGCGATCCCGACGAAGCCGTGCGGCGCGACAGCCATCTGCTGCTGGAGCTGCTGACGCCGATCGTCAAGGCCTGGGGCTCGGATTATTCGCTCAAGGCCAATGAGCTTGCGGTACAGGTGCTGGGCGGCTACGGCTTCACCCGCGAATATCCGGTCGAACAGAACTATCGCGACAACCGCATCAACCCGATCCACGAAGGCACCAACGGCATCCAGGCGCTGGATCTGCTGGGTCGCAAGGCGATGATGCACGACGGCGCCGCGCTGAAACTGCTGCTGGGCCGGGTCGCGAAGACCTGCGCCGATGCCGGCAGCGAGGACGCATTGAAACCGCTGGCCGAACAACTCGCCGCCGCCGCGAGGCTGGCGGGCGAGGCCACCGTCGCCGCCGGCAAGCGCATGCAGGCCGGCGACGTGCGTCGCGCACTCGCCAACGCTACGCACTACATGACCGTCCTCGGACACCTCGCCATCGGTTGGGTGTGGCTGCAGCAGGCGACCATCGCGCAGAAACAGATGCCGGGCGCCACCGGCGAAGACCGCGACTTCTACGCCGGCAAACTCCAGGCCTGCCGCTTCTTCTTCGCCACAGAGTTGCCGCTGGTCGAACACGCCGCGCGCCTGGTGCGCGAAGCCGAGCGCAGCGCCTTCGACATGCAGGCCGAGTGGTTCTGACGCCATCGGCGACATAAAGCGGATACCAGCCCGGTTCTGGGCTGAGTATCCCCGCGCCGATAGGGCCAAGAGCAAATCCCCCGTAGGCCCCTTTTCCAAAGGGGGCCTGTGCCTGATCGTGGACGGCGTTGGCCGAGGGGCGCCGCGCGATGGCGTGCGCCCAAAGCAGTACGCGCGACGAAGTGTCCGCTAGGTGGCAATACATGTCGCCCACGCCGATCCCCCCTTTGAAAAAGGGGGGCAGGGGGGATTTGCCGTTGCCTTTGACCCATCTGCTGCACACCGTAAATTTCCGATGCGATCGAAAAAAGCGATGGCGATGCGTTGGTTCGTGAGCTCCTCCGGGTGCTCGCCGTGCATCCGATGAGCGCGCGCCATGAGCACTGTCATCAAACTGGCATACATCCGGTATTGAATGTCCTGCAGAACGCCATCGAATGTATTCGCAGCGCCGATGTCCAAGCTCCCCAACCGCACCGTGATCACCACGTTCCGCACCCAGCCCGGGGTGCGCGATGCGCTGGAGCTCGCGGCGGGGATGGAGAACCGCAGCATGTCCAATCTGATCGAGCGCCTGGCGATCGAATACTGCCGCGGCAAAGGCATTCCGATCCGTGGCCTGGACGACGACCCGGCGGCCCGCCGCGGGCCGTCGGAAACCGCTTGATGCTTCAACTGCAGGGGAACCGTCGATGAAGAAATTCCTGGGACCGGCGCTGGCGCTGCTGTTGCTGGTCGGCGTGGTGGTCGGCATCGTGTTCTCCGCCCGCGACAAGCAGGCCAGCGCCAGCGATGCGCAGAACGCAGCGGCCGCCGCGCCCGGCAGCGCGCCCGCCGCGCCGGGCAAAACCACCGTACGCATCCTCACTGGCTCGGAGAAACTCGATTTTCTCCGCGATCCGGAACTGGCGAAGGCGCTCGATGCAGAAGGCATCGTGCTCGACGTGCAGAAAGCCGGGTCGCGCGAGATCGCGACCCACCCCGATCTCAAGAAGTTCGATGTCGCTTATCCGGCGGGCGTGGCCGCGGCGCAGAAGATCGCGGCCGCCACGGGTTCGCGCCGGATGAGCAACAGTTTCTATACGCCCATGGCGGTCGCGAGCTGGAAGCAATTGCTTCCGCCGCTGGAAGCCAACGGCATCGTCCGCAGGCAGGGCGGCGCCTACTACATCGCCGACATGCACAAACTCGTCGGGATGATGGAGCAGGGCGCGCGCTGGAAGGATCTGCAGCCCAACCCGGCGTATGCGGTCAGCAAATCGGTGCTGATCGGCAGTACCGATGTGCGCACCAGCAATTCGGCTGCAATGTATCTCGCGCTGGTCAGTTATGTCGCCAACGGCGACAACGTCGTCGACAGCGATGCCGCCGCCGATCAGGTCGTGGATCGTCTGCTGGGCCTGTTCTCGAAGCAGGGCTATCAGGAATCCAGCTCGTCCGGACCCTTCGAGGATTACGTGACGATGAAGCAGGGCAAGAGCCCGCTGGTCATGGTCTACGAACAGCAGTTCCTGCAGTACGCGTTCCGGCAAGCAAGCATCGATCCGGACATGGTGCTGCTGTATCCGCAGCCCACGGTGTTGACCAAACACACCATCGTCGCCTTGACCGACAAGGGCGCGCGCTTCGCCGACGTGTTCGAGCGCAACCCGGAGGTCCGGAAGATCGCCAGCCGCTACGGATTCCGGGGCAGCGACAACACCGCGCTGTTCGCCGAAGCCAAGGCCCGGAAGATCGAGATGCCGCAGACGCTGGTCGATGTGGTCGATCCGCCGACCTACGATCTGCTGGAGCGCATGATCGTGCGCATCGAATCCAGGCTCGGAAAATGACCCGATGCCGACATGCAGGCGATCGTCGAATCCATGCGCCCCGCATGGCCCTCAACACCTCCGGATCACGCTGTCATGACCGATTTCTTCAAAGCGCTTCGATACGCATCCATCGCTGCCGTATTCGCGCTCGCCGCCGCGTGTTCGCCGGGGTCCGATAATGCTTCGACCGGCGACGACGACGCGCTGCCTGCCAATGCCTTCACGATTCTGGCCGGCTCCGAACTCAAGGATGTCGACGTACAGCTCGGCGAAGAGATCCGCAAGGCGACCGGCCTCGACGTGCGGTTCAGGTATGCGGGAACGCTCGATGCGATCGATCGCCTCAATGCCGGGGAATCTTTCGATGCGGTGTGGGTGAGTCACGGCAAATATCTCGCGATGAACCCGGAGCTCAAATCCAGGATCGCAGCGCAGGAGAAGATCATGCTGTCGCCGGTGATCCTCGGCGTGAAGCGGTCGAAGGCCGAAGCGCTCGGATGGGACCGCCAGGATCCGACGTGGAAGGACATCGCCGACGCTGCGGGCGCGGGTGTGTTCACGTTCGGCATGACCAATCCCACGGCCAGCAACACCGGATTCACCGCGCTGATCGGCATCGCGGCCGCGCTCGCGTCCAACCCCGACGCATTGACCGAAGCGGATGTCGCGAATCCTGCGCTCAAGACCTTTTTCCAGGGGCAGCGGATGACGGCGGGCTCGTCGGGCTGGCTGGCCGATGCCTACGCGGCCGACGCGTCGAAAGTCGATGGCATCATCAATTACGAGTCTGTGATCCTGTCGTTGAATGCGAACGGCAAGCTCGGCGAACCGCTGGTGCCGGTCTATCCCAGGGAAGGCATCATCACCGCCGACTATCCGCTGATGCTGTTGAACGGGGCCAAGCGCGCCGAATACGAGCGACTTGTGACCTATCTGCGTTCCACCGCATTCCAGACGCGATTGTCGGCGGCGACATTGCGTCGCCCGGTGAACGCGGAATCGTCGTCGGCGCCCGCGATCCCGAAGCGCACGCTGATCGAGCTGCCGTTTCCCGGCCAGCCGCAGATCATCGATGCGCTGCTGGATGCGTTCCTGGCCGATGTCCGCGTGCCGTCGACATCGCGCTATGTGCTGGATCTGTCCGGTTCGATGAATGAGGAAGGCCGTATCGAGCAGCTCAAGACGGCGATGGACACGCTGGCCGGCGGCGATCCGGGCACGCTGGGCAATCGTTACGCGCGATTCCAGAACCGCGAGCGCATCGGTCTGATTCCCTTCAGCAACGAGCCGATGCCAACCCTGGGTTTCGACATGGGCACGACCGCCGCCGAGAACGACGCGACGCTGACGGCGATCAAGGCCGCCGTCGCCGGCATGCAGCCCGACGGCGGCACCGCGATCTACGACAGCGTGCAGCGCGCCATGAGCGAACTGGCGCAGGAAAAAAGGATCGGGGATGCGCCGAGGTACTACACCATCGTGCTGATGACCGACGGCGAGAACACCCAGGGCATGGGTCTGCGCGAACTGCTGCGCTGGCGCGACTCGCAGGGCGATGCGGTGAAGTCGATCCGCGTGTTCCCGATCGTGTTCGGCAACGCCGATGCCGAGCAGATGAAAGCGCTTGCCGAAGCGACCGGCGGTAAAGCTTTCGATGCCAAGGTCGGATCGTTGGCGATGGTGTTCAAGGACATCCGCGGTTACCAATGATCGACATAGCCTCCGACCGGCGCGCGCCGATCTCGACATCTCGCCGGGTAGCGAAGTTGCGGCATGCGCCCCGACATTGCGCGCGGCCGCTACTGGTCCGGTCGCGGTGACGCGGATGGATCGCTTTTACGGGTTTCTCTACAGTCCGCGCAATATCGCCGGCTGCTGTCTTGCCTTCGTCGGACTGGTGCTGCTGTTCACCGGCGTGATCGGCACGGGCTGGCCGCTGATCGTGGCTGGCCTGTATGCCGCCGGCGTCCTCGGCTGGCCACGCAAACCGATCGTCGAAACGGAAGCGCCCAGCGTGGAGGTCGCGGTCGAGACGCTCGCGGAACAGTTGCAGCGTCTGGTCAACGAGGTGTCCACCAGGCTGCCGGATGCGGCGCAGGCGTCGCTGCAGAGTATCCAGACCACGCTGACCGATCTGCTGCCGCGGTTGCGCGAGTTGGAGGTCTCCGGCGCGCTGTCGGTCGAATCCGCGTTCACCGTGGAGGAAACCCTGCGTCGCTATCTGCCGGAGATGCTGACCAGCTATCTCAAACTCCCGCCGGCGTTCGCCAGATCGCAGCCCCTGAAGGACAAGCGCACCGCCACGCAGATCCTGGTCGACCAGTTGCAGATGCTCGACGCTTCGCTGAAGCAGATCGCGCAGGGAGCCTTCGCCGGCGACGCCGAAGCACTGGTCAACAGCGGCCGCTTCCTGGAACGCAAACTTCGCGCGAAATCCGCTTTTGAGCTGCAGTGATCGCATCGTTGTGCCACAGGCGCAGCCTATGACACCTTGCAATCCCGCGTCGTAGGAGGGGCTTCAGCCCCGATCGCGATCATCGGAACGGCTTGCGGCAAAGAGCTCGGGCCTGAAGGCCCTCCTACGGAACGTGGTCGGTTCGAATTTCGCTGTACGGCATCAATCGCGGCCCGACGCATCCACCCGCGCAGGCCACTCCGCGAGCAGAGAAACATCGACGTCCAACCGGGCGCAGGCGCGCGGCGCGATGCCGTCCGGCAGCGCCGCGCGGAACAGCGGCGCCAGCATCGCCAGCGAATTTGCCGCGGCGCGCGTCTGTATCCGCTGTAGCCGCGTGCGACGCAACAGCGTCTCCGCCCAGTCGGGCAGCAGCGCGGCGCCCGCGCCGAGAAACAGATCGCGCGACAGCCCCGCCATCGGCACCGGCAGGCGCATGCGCGACAGCACTGCCAGCACTTCGCGCGAACGTTCGTCGTAGCGCAGCGTGTCGCGCACCGAGTCGAAATACGCGGCCACATCGGCTTCGCTCGCGGGCACATCGGTCGCACCCAACGCTTCGGCCACGCAGGCCACTTCGGCGTAGTACGCGTCGGCCAGCGCCGTCGGCACCGGGCGACAGTAGCGGCGATAGCCCTGCAGGAAACCGTAGCTCTCGGTCGCGTGCACCCACGTCAACAGCGCGGGGTCGTCGGCGCGATACGGCGTGCCGTCCGCGGTCGTACCCTGCACGCGCGCATGGATCGCCCGCACGCGCGCGATCAGGCGTTCGGCCTCGTCGCGGCCCGCATAGGTGCTGCCGGCAACGAAATCGGTGGTGCGCCGCAGCCGGCCCACCAGATCCTCGCGGAAATTGGAGTGATCCCACACCCCCGCCAGCGCGCGCGGATGCAGGGTTTGCAGCATCAGCGCGCACAGCCCGCCCGACAGCATCCCCGGGAAATCCGCATGGATGCGCCACGTCACACTGTCCGGCCCGAACAGCCCCGGATCGCCCGCAGGCGCGTCGTACACGATCCCGCTGCGCCCGCGCGGAAACACATCCAGCACCCACGCGCGGATGCGCGCAGTGGCGGGAGCGGTGAGGACGCGGAGCGATGCAGGCATGGCGGGGATGATACGTGCCCGACACCGACGAAGATGCGACAGCGGCACAACGAATCGCATAGGGCGGGTGCAAACCCGCCATTGCACCGCATACGGTCGTGCCGGATCTCTGCCGCAACACGCTTTGCGTGGCGACCGCGCTATCGCTCGCGATACGCCGCTCCGTCCACGGCAGGTTGGCGCCGATCCGGTTTCGGCCCTGTCCTGCGCGCATGCGGAAACGCGTACTGGGTTATTGTCTGTCCGTGAACCGGTGGGCAACCGGGCGCATCCCTATGGATGGCCCGATGTCCGTTTGGCACGTCCGGGCACCAGCGTCGCCGACTTTCATCGCACCACATAAGGAGCATCACCGTGGCAAAGATCATTCTTTTCGCAAAGCAGAATTTCGAAGGCGACAGCACCGTCGTCCTCACCGATTCCAGCCCCGGCCTCCGCGGCACCGGCGTCAACAACGACGTATCGTCGATCATCGTGATCGGCGGCGCATGGAATCTGTTCGTGCATCCAAACTATGAAGGCGGCAACTGGGTGGTCAGCAACACCGGCGGCCCCAACGGCGACGGCACGTACGCGTCGTTCGAAGACTGGAACGGCAAGAACAACACGATCTCGTCGGTGCAGCTCGCACCGTAACGTGCTGACAGAGATGCGGGGACCGCTCATGCAGGTTGTGGGCGGTCCTTCTGTCGGGCGCGGTCATCGGCTTCCCGGGCTTCTCGATTCCCGCGCAGGTCACGTCGCAAACAACGCCGCCGGTCGACATCGCCCGCGGTCTCTTCGGCCTGGCGCTGCTGATCGCGCTCACCATGGCGATGGTGGCCATCCGGAACCGCGATTTCATCCGCCACCGCGCCTGGGTAATCCGCGCCTACGCGGTCGGCATGGGGTTGGGGACTGTCGCGCTGGTGTTCATCCCGCTCTACATCGTCACGGACCAACCCCAGATCGGTCTGACCTCCGACATCCTCTTCGTCGTCACGTGGGTGCTGAACATCGTGGTCGCTGAAGTGGTCATTCGCCGCTCCTCCCGTTCACGCCTCGAAGTTCCCCAGTGAGAAGCGCCGGCAATGCGCTGCGACATGATCAATCCCAGCCGCGCCCCAAGCAGCGACGAATCCCGTCGCGTCGTAGGGTGTATATGGACTCCTCCCGATTGCCAACCGCTT